>JBIOGJ010000011.1:0-85269 GCA_044447965.1 Thermoanaerobaculales bacterium
CCGCGCTGGCGGGCGTACTCGGGACTCGAACCGTGCCGCCGTACTGCACAGTACGGCTCCGGTTCTCGCCCCTACGTTCGCCCGCCATCATCGGCATCTCCGCCCTCTCCCAACGAACCCAACTGGGGTTTCCGGGCTTAGTGCAGCATCACGGATTCGATCGAGAGGCCCTGCTTGCGGCGCGCGTCGGTGGCCTTGAGCAACAGCGAGAAGACGAAACCCGCGATACCGAGGCCGACGAACATCAGCATCGTCGAGGTGTAGTCGACGACCGGCTGGCCGTTGACCGTCGTCGTGTGGGCGTCAGCGATCTTGCCGGCGAGGTAGGGGAAGAGGAACAGTCCGACGTTCTGCACGTAGCCGACCACGCCGAAGGCAGTGCCGAGGCGCGACTCCGGCACCATCATCGGGATTGCCGCCCACAGTGCCGCCGGTACCAGGGAGAGCGCGACGCCGACAAAGAAGATCGGCACCACCGGCGGGAAGTGGGTGTAGCCAAGAAGAATGTGACAGGGGACCAGCAGCAGGGAGCCGAAGATCATCATGGTGGCGCGCTTGCCCTTGCGATCCACAAACCAGCCGAGGATGGGCGTGAAGATCATCGTGCCGAAAATCAGCGCCGACGTGTAGTGCCCGGCCGCGTTCACCGAGTAGCCGAACTTCTGGACAAGGATGTCGGGCGCATACGACTGGAACGGGAACACCGCCGAGTAGAAGGTCACGCACAGCAGCGAGATGAACCAAAACGAGGCGTCGAACGAGAACGCCTCGCGAAGCACGAACTTCTCCTCGACGGCGATCCCGCCGCCTTCCATCACGCCGGGCGCGCCGAACCTCCCGCGGGCAAGACGCTCCATCAACAGGTAGATGAAGTAAGTTGAAAAGCCGATCCCCATGATCGCCGCGGCAAACCAGAGCGACCCGCGCAGGCCAAACCATCCCGCAGCGGGCGCCTGGATGTTGAGCGCGAGGAACGTCCCCAGGCGCATGATGGTGAGGTTCATCCCGTAGGCGAACGCGAGCTCCTTGCCCTTGAACCAGCGCGCCAGGACCTTGTTGTTCACCACCAGGATCGACTCCGCCCCGACGCCGTAGATCGTTCGTCCGAGGAGCATGATCTTGAGCTCTGGACTCCACGCCGGCAGGAACGCTGTGTGTAGCCATTGGTACCCGCCGCCGAGCAGCCCGGGCAGCCCCTTCCACGCGCCCAACGCGGTCAGCGCCGCGCCGAGAAAGCAAAGGAATCCGTAGAGGATGCCGGAGATCTTGAGCCCCAGCTTGTCCACCATCACCCCGGCGAGTAGAAGCATGAAGAGGAAGACGTTGGCGACCGAATAGGCGGAGAAGAGCATCCCGTACTCAGCGCCTGAGAAGCCGAGTTGGTCCTTGATCAGCGGGCCCAGCGGGGTGATCGAGTCGTAGATATAGTACTGGGCGAAGCAAATCAGGCTCATGATTGCGAGCACGACCCAGCGATAGGCGGGAGACAGCGGCTTCGGCGTCGCGGTAGCTTCCATCGGTTCTCCGTGTCTGCGGCGCCGGCGGCCGGCCGCGCAGTTTTGCGGGATGATGCACGGACCGAGCGCCCCGGTCAAACGCCGCAACCTGCAAGGTGCGACGGTTCGACGCGCCGGCGCATCTTTGCCGGTGTGGACCCGCGCACCCTTTGCCCAGCCGTTGGCCGCCGCCAAATCGAGAGGGAGAACACTCCTGGATGGCTCGCAGGGATGCCGGCATCACCCGAGGCATGGCGAGCGAGGGCGATAAACCCCGCGGGGGCTGCGACCGTATCCCACGCTGGGGCATCTATGCTGTCGGTGGGCGCACATTCGTTTGCGGTGACGGTGGACGAGCTGGTGGTCGCACGCGCGAAGAGCGGTGATGCGGCGGCGCTGGAAGCGCTCTACCGCGCGTTCGAAGCCCCAGTGTACACGCTCGCTCGTCGGCTTACCCGCACCCGTCATGACGCCGAGGACGTGTTGCAGGACACATTCCTCGAGCTCGTGCGCAGCATCGGCCGGTTTCGCGGCGACGGCTCGCTGGCGGGTTGGGTGCGCAAGGTCGCCGCGAGCAAGGCGCTGCAGCGCCTGCGCAAGCAAGCGTCCCGGGTTGCGGAGGATGCGCTTCCCGACGAGTTGGCAGACGGGTCGGACGACGTCTTGGCGAGGGTGACGCCGCTTGAGACCGCCGCCGAGCGTGTCGACCTCCAAGCCGCCGTAGCGGGTCTTTCGGATACCGCCCGAGCCGTCCTGTGGTTGCACGACGTCGAGGGCTACAGCCACGAGGAGATCGCGGCGATGGTGGGAAAGACTGCGAGCTTCTCCAAGTCACAGCTCGCTCGCGCCCACGCGCGCTTGCGCGACATTCTCTCCCCCGCCGTTCGGGAGGGCCCATGCACCTGAGTGAAGAGCAGTTGCTGGCGGTACGGGACGGCGAGGCGCCGGCCGCCGATGTGGCGCACGCCTCCGCCTGCCCCGACTGCGCCGCCGAGGTGGCGCACCTAGCGAAGCTGCGCGCTTCTCTCGCGGCGTTACCGATGGAGAGGCCGCAGCGAGACCTGTGGCCCGCGACACATTCGCGCGTGGTCGCGGAACGGAGCCGTCGTCGTTTGGCTCGGGCGGGTTGGCTGGTGGCGGCGATGGCGGCGATGGTCACCCTGGTGGTGGGAGTGCAGGGTGGCTTGGAAGCGTGGCGCGAGGCCAAGACCGCACGCGAGGTGAAGACCCTGATTGGCCAGTCGCAACGCCTCGAGCGGGCGCTGCGGTCGGTCGACGGAGGCGGTCGGATCGTCAGTGGTCGCGCGGCCGGCACCATCGTTGACCTCGAAGACCACATTGCCTCCATCGATGCCCAACTCGGACGCAAGGGCGCCGAGAGCCTCACCTCGCCCGAACTGGTCACCCTCTGGCAGGAACGGGTGCGTCTGCTCGACGCGCTGGTGAACGTCGAGGCCACCCGAGTCGCGTACGTCGGACTGTAAAGGAAGGGAGTCAAATCATGGTAAAGAACGCTTTCGTTGCCGGGCTCGGGGCCCTCCTCCTCATCATCGCTTTTCCGGCGCTCGGCCAGGAGAGCGACGCCAAGGACATGGCCAAGGACACCGAGAAGCAGATGCGCCAAGCGGAGGAGCAGGTGCGTCAGGCGGAGCGCCAGATGCGCGACGCGGAACGAGCGCTGCGAGACGCCGCACGGCAGATGGCCAAGCTCGAAGCCGGCACTGCCAAGGCAATGGCCAAGGCGCAACGCAAGGTGGTGCTGTTCGGCAATCGGCCGCGGCTTGGCGTGGTGCTCAAGCATGAGAGCGACGCCGCCACGGATTCCATCGGCGCGGTGATCGAGGCGCTTACGCCAGGTGGTCCCGCCGAGGACGCCGGCTTGAGGGTGGGCGACATCATTACGAAGTTCAACGGCCAGCCGCTGGCGGGCGTCAAGACGGACGCCGACGAGGATGAATCGGCGCCCGCCGCGCGGCTCATCGAGCTCGCCGGCGACCTCAAGGAAAGCGAGAAGGTGACCGTGGATTACCGGAGGGGAAGCGAGAGCCACACCGCCACGATTACCGCGAGCAAGCTGGGCGGCCCGGGGGTAAGAATGTTCAGTGTCGCCGGGCCAAATGGGAGCCACGAAGTCGAGATTCCCGACCTCCCAGAGATCGAGGTGAACCTCGGTGCGTTGGATGCGCTGCGGTCATGGTGCGACCTCGATTTGGTCGGCTTAAACGCCGACCTCGGCGAGTATTTTGGCGCCAAGGAAGGGGTGCTGGTGGTGCGTGCTCCCAAGGACGACGCGCTCGAGCTCAAGGCCGGCGACGTGATCATCTCAATCGGCGGTCGAGTCCCTACGACACCCGCACAGACCGTGCGCATCCTGCGTTCCTACGACCCCGGTGAACACGTCGCCGTTGAGCTGCTCCGCAACCACAAGAAGCTCAGCATCACAGTCACCCTGCCGCGCAAGATGGGCCTATTCCGCGACCGACAGGGCTGGGGCGGCACGGGGGTTGAGGAGATTTCGCACGAGCGGCCCGTTGCGCCCGTCGCACCGGCGCCACCGTTGCCGCCAGTACCCCCGGTCGCACCGGCTCCGGCCCCTCCGGCGCCACACGCCAAAATGCTGTAGCCCTTCGCGAGAGCTCGACATCGAACAACGGCCGGGGATCACCCCGGCCGTTTCTTCTGCTCACCGTTCTTCCTGGTTGGGGGTTCGCGGCGCGATGTCCGCTAAACCTCTACCGGCAGCTCGCGATCGTGGGCGTACTGTTCCCACTCCTCCTCGAACATCAGCGAGCCCAACTCACGCATGCGGTCGACGAACATGATGCCGTCGAGGTGATCGTGCTCGTGCTGGATGACACGGGCATGAAAACCGGTGGCCTCGAACCGCAGCGGCGCGCCGTCGGGGTCGACGGCCTCCACCCGTATCGCCGGGTGCCGGGGGACCAGCCCGCGCAGACCAGGAATCGAAAGGCAGCCTTCCCAGCCCATCTCGATCGGTTCGCCGAGCAGCGTGAGCACCGGGTTCACGAGCACCCGCGGTGGCACCTCGTCGTGGTCGCCCTCGCCTGGCACGTAGTAGGCGAATGCCCGCACCCCCACCGCGATTTGCGGAGCGGCGAGGCCAACGCCGCTGTCCTCGAACATGGTGCGTACGAGGTCGCGACCGAGGTCACGCAGAAACCGGGTGCCGAAGCGCTCCGGTGGCACTTCGAGTGCGGGCTGGCGCAGCGCCGGATGCCCGAGGCGAATGATGGCGCGGTGCCGTCCGTCGAGGGGGCGCGAGCTCACGAGTTCACTCCGCGCCGCTCACTCCACCGCAAACGAGTGACCGCAACCGCAGGAGCGGACGGCGTTGGGGTTCTCGACCACGAAGCCGGCGCCACGCAGGTCTTCGATGAAATCAACGGTGGCGCCAGAGAGGTACTGCGCAGACATCTGGTCGACGAGCACTCGGACACCGCTCGACTCGACCACCGTATCGCCGTCCTGGAGATCGTCAAACGTGAAGCCGTACTGGAAGCCGGAGCAGCCGCCACCCTGGATGAAGATACGCAGGTCCTTCCCCTTCGCCTCCGGCATCTGCTCGGCAAAGGTACGGACCTTATCGGCGGCCTTTTCCGTCATCGTCAACATAGAGAACCTCCTGGGGCACACCTACCCCTCTCAGCCAAAACCGTGCGAATCATTCGGTATTCCACGCCCTCACGCGCCACTCGCCGCGAGAAAACGCTCGGCCTCGATCGCCGCCATGCAGCCGGTGCCCGCCGCCGTGACCGCCTGCCGGAAAACGTGATCCTGCACGTCGCCGCAGGCGAACACACCTTCCACGCTCGTACCGGTTGAGTTCGGTCGCGTCACGAGGTACCCGGCCGCGTCCATTTCGAGCTGCCCGACGAATAGTTCGGTGTTGGGCTGATGCCCAATCGCCATGAACACGCCCTGGGTTGTGAAGGTGCGCCGCTGTTGATCGCGAACGTCCTCGAGCACGACGGCGGAGACGCCGCCTTCCCGGGCACCCACGATGTCGACGACCTGCGAGTGCCAGGCGAAGGCAATCTTTGCGTTCGCCTTGGCCCGCTCCTGCATGATGCGCGAGGCGCGCAGCTCGCCGCGCCGGTGCACCACCGTCACCTTCGACGCGAAGCGGGTGAGGTAGGTGGCCTCCTCCATTGCCGTGTCGCCTCCGCCCACCACCATGATCTCTTTGTCTTTGAAGAAGAAGCCATCGCAGGTGGCGCAGGCGGAGACGCCGTAGCCGAGCAGCTCTTTCTCTGCCGGCAAGCCGAGGAGCTTTGCCGAGGCCCCCGTTGCGATGATCATTGCGTCGCCGGTAACGTCCCCGTGGTCGTCGGTGCGGACCCGAAACGGCCGGGCGGAAAGGTCCACCTCCATGGCACTATCGAAGATTGTGGTCGAGCCGAAGCGCTCCGCCTGAGAGCGCATGCGGTTCATCAGCTCCGGCCCTAGGATCCCCTCCGGAAATCCGGGATAGTTCTCGACGTCGGTGGTGATGGTGAGCTGGCCACCCGGCTGCATCCCGTCGATCACCAACGGTGCCAGCTCCGCCCGCGAGGTGTACAGCGCCGCCGTGAGGCCGGCCGGCCCGGAGCCGAGGATCACGACGCGGTAATGCTTCTTCTCCATGGTTGCCTTCTTTCTCACCGCGCAATAGCAAGGCCGCGACGAGAGTCACCGCGGCCACCGTTATCTTAGCAACCCTGTCAAAGGCTACGATCGCGGGGTGCGGAAGCGTCATTCACGGTGCGAGCAACTCGGCGAGTATCGCCTCTGCAGCCGCAGCCGGGTCAGGTGCGGCGGTAATCGGACGTCCCACGACCAGGACATCGGCTCCGGCAGCCAGCGCCGCGGCAGGGGTTGCAACCCGGCGTTGGTCGGCAGCATCCCGGCCCGCAGGCCGAATCCCAGGCGTGACGAGCAGGAAGTCGGGGCCGCGCGCCGCACGCAGCGCCGCCGCTTCGAGGGGCGAACAAACGACGCCACCGCAGCCCGCCCGCGCGGCGAGCTCGGCCCATTCCCGCACCCGCCCGGAGGCGCCGCCCGGCACACCGAGCGCTTCGAGTGTTGCGTCATCGAGGCTCGTGAGCACGGTCACCGCGAGCACGAGGGGCGGCTTCGCACCCGTGGCTGCGTCGGCCTGGGCGCCTGCCACCGCGGCACGCAGCATCGCCTCACCGCCGGAAGCGTGCACGGTGAGCATCGCCACGCCCAGTCGAGCGCAGTTGCGGGTGGCGCGCTCGACGGTATTGGGAATGTCGTGGAGCTTGAGGTCGAGAAACACCGGCAAGCCAAGCGCACCAACCTCGCGCACGAGGTCGGGGCCATGCGCGGTGAACGCTTCCAAACCCAGCTTGACCATGCCACAGCGGCCAATCAGCACGCGGGCCATGCGTACGATCGCTTCGCGCTCGGAAAGATCGAGTGCGACGGCGAGTCGCTTCAACGCGGCTGCGCGACTGATTGCCATTGCAGCCCTCCGATCAGCTCCGCGATGTCCGCGACGGCGCGGTCGGTACAAAACTGCTCGATCTCGGCGAGGATGCGTAGCGGCGCCGCAGGATCGCGAAAGGTCGCGGTCCCCACCTGCACGGCGCTTGCCCCGGCGAGGAGGAACTCGACGGCGTCGCGACCGGTCTCGATGCCGCCGATCCCCACCAGCGGCACCTCCGGCAGCGCCTTGTGCACCTCCCATACCATGCGCAGGGCGAGCGGCTTGATCGCGGGCCCCGACAGGCCGCCGCAGATGGTCGCGAGCACGGGGCGGCGACGCTCGGGGTCGATCGCCATGGCTCGAAACGTGTTGATGAGCGAGAGCGCCCCTGCGCCTCCGGCCACCGCCGCGCGGGCGGTGCCCACGAGGTCGGGTGCGTTGGGTGAGAGCTTGACCCACAGCGGTCGGGTCGTCCGTGCGCGGCACAACGCGGTCAGCCGCTCGAGCTGGACGGGATCGTGGCCAAACTCCATCCCACCGGCTGTGACGTTGGGACACGAGACGTTGAGCTCGTAGGCGGCAACCCCCTCTTCGCGCTCGAGGCGGTCGATGACGAGCGCGTACTCGTCCATGCGCTCGCCAAACACGTTGACCACCACGGTTGCACCGCGCTCGCGCAGCCGCGGCAGCGCCTCGGTGCAAAAAGCCTCCACGCCGATGTTCTGCAGCCCGATCGCATTGATCATGCCGGCGGCGGTTTCGACGATGCGAGGGGTGGGGTTGCCGATCCGTGGTTTGGGTGAAAGTCCCTTGCTCACGATCGCGCCGAGTCGTTCCGGAGGACAGAATTCGAGGAGATCGAGGCCGTAGCCGAACGTCCCGGAGGCGGCCATCACCGGGTTGCCAATGGCGAGGCTTCCCACCCGCGTCGCCAAGCTGACGCTCACAGCCACCACCGCTCGGCGAGGCGAGAGGCCGCAAACACGGGACCCTCCTTGCAGGCGGGCACGTAGTGGCCATCGGCGAGCTCCACGACGCAGCCGAGGCACACTCCCACGCCGCATCCCATCGGTTCCTCGAGCGACAGCTCGGCGGCGATGCCGTGCTGCGCCGCGAGGCGCGCAAGCGCCGCGAGCATCGCGTTGGGGCCACAGGCGAGCACACGGGCATACGCATGTCCCGCCGCGAGGCGACGAGCGAGCGCAGCAGTGAGGAAACCCGCCTCACCACGGCTGCCATCGTCGGTGGTCAGGAAGAGCCCCCCTCCGGCCGCTCCCGCGGCGGCGCGGCAGCGCTCCACTTCGAGCAGCTCTGCGGCGTTGTTGGCGCCCAGGTAGAAGTCGAAGCGCACCCCGCGTGACGCCAGTACCTCGGCAGCGAAGAGCACTGGCGGCAGTCCGATCCCACCGGCTGCGAGCGCCAACGGGAGGTCTGGTGCGGTCAGGTCGAAGCCGTTGCCAAGTGGAGCAAGCAAGCGCAGCTCCGCGCCGAGCGGGGCGCGCCGGAGCAAAGCCGTGCCCTTGCCGACCTCCTTGACGAGCAGCTCCACCCGCGTTTCTGCGCCCGTGCGCGTCACACCAGCCAGGGAGAAAGCGCGCCGTAACAACGGATCGAAGCCGCCAGAACAGGCGAGCATGCCGAACTGGCCCGGCGTAGCTTCCAACCTCTCGGACGTGGCGAGGACGAGGCGAAAGCAGGTAGGGGAAAGCCCGGCGCGGGCAGCAACCTGCACGGCGAGGTCGCGTCGCGCTATCATGCGATGGCCATTATGCGTCACCTGCGACGCCTTGGCCACTGCTTGGCGGCGGGTGTGTTCGCCGGCGTCATCCTGACGCCGCTCCAACTCCTGCTCTGGCCTCAGGCCCAACTAGACGGGCCCAAGTTGGCCCTTGCCCTCGCGGCGTTCGTGAGTTGGGCGGCACTCTGGATCGGCGCCACGTTGTTCGTCTTGGCGGAAATCGCGTCGGTGCCGATGCCGTATCTCGCTGGCAAGCCGGGCTTCTCAGTGGGGCTGTGGCGTTGGCTCGCAGCGGTCGTTGGTTTCGTCGCAGCGACCTCTGCCTGGTACAACCGGCAGGAGACCCGCGATCTCCTCGACCCAGAGACGCGCCATGCCCTGGCAGTGGCGGCTTCGCTGATCACAATCTTCGCGCTGGCCATGTGCGTCCTGGCCATCCGTCGGCGGCGACAGCGCTTCCTTCGAACCAGCACGCTTGGCGGAGCCGGTGCGCTGGTCGTTGGCGTGTGGGTGGTGCTCGCGAGCACGTCGCCACCAAACCCTTCCTCCCCCAGTGGTGCGCTGCCGCACTATGCCGGTTCCCATCGTGTTCTGTTCGTTTCTTGGGAAGGCGCCGACTTGCCCTGGCTCTTGCCCGCGGTAGACCGGGGCGACATGCCGTTCCTGCGCTCACGCCGCGACCTCGCCGCCTGGGGCCAGGTCCGCGCAGTTCGCCCACAGATCCGATCGGTTGCCCTGGCCTCCTTGGCGACGGGGTGTAATCCCGCCGTGCACGGTGTGCTCGGCGAGAGTGCCTACCGCATCCCCTGGCTTACTGATCAACCAGTCACGCTCCTTCTTGCCGGGCCATGGCCAAGCCCCCAGCAGTTGCCCTGGAAGTGGTGGGAGCATGCACCGGCGCCTACACCGCTGCGCGCGCCGCTTTGGCAGATCCTGCAGGGATCGGGCATGACCGTGGGCGTGGCAGGGTGGCCAGACTGGCACGGCGCCGCATGGTCCGTCCCCGCACCGCTCGGGGTTGGAGTCAAGCCTGAAACCGCCCTCGACGCGGATTTCCGCGCCGGCATCGAGCCCGTATTGCGCTCCGAGCCCGTTCTTGCTGGTGACACGCGCACCGCGTTCGCCACCGCGGCGGAGACGGTCAGCCGCGCGCTCCAACAGGCGCAGCGGGCGCCGGTCGTGGCCCTGGTGGTGAACCAGGACTTGGCGGCGCGGCTGCGCCCGGGGTGGACAACCGAGGATCCTCGCAGCCCAGCCGAGGAGGTGCTGCGCCAGGCGGCGCGTCTGCTCGACGATCAGCTCCGTACCCTCTGGCGCCTCATGGGGGGTGAGGACACCCTCCTGGTCGTGGTCTCGCCCTACGGCATGGCGCCACCCTCGCAGTGGGAGCGCTTGGTTCATCTCGGCAGTCGGTCGGAGCGATGGCGTGTTTCTCCGGCCAACGCACCGGACGGTTTTGCGCTGTTTTGCGGTCCCGGGGTGCGGCCAGGTACCCGGTTGCGTGGTGCGCGCGTGACCGACGTGACCGCCACGACCCTGTACCTGCTCGAGCTGCCGGTGGCGCGCGACATGGCGGGACGGGTGTTGCTCGAGGCGGTCAGCGACGAGCGCGCCGCGACCGTGCCGCTTCGCCTCGTGCCCAGCTACCCAGCGAGGTCGCACGCGAGGTAGCATCACCGTTTCCGTTGGTGATTGGGGACCACAGTGGGTTGTGCGGGTTTGCCCCGTCTTCCTTGCGGATCTTCCTCCAAGTGCATGATCACCACACCGCGTGTTTGTGGCACCACGAGGCAACCTTCGTTCCTGCGTGCCGAACCGCTAGAATTGGGCACGGTTCTCGCTTCATCGCCGTGCCGTTGGTCGCGGCGGGTGAGCGAGCCGTGCCAGGTCATTCTCGGCCCGGTAGGCGCGATGAGGGAGCTGCCATGTGTGGAATCGTTGGGTATGTTGGACCGCGCGAGGCGGTGCCGGTCGTGCTGGAGGCGCTCCGGCACCTCGAGTACCGGGGCTACGACTCTGCCGGTGTGGCCGTCCACGCCGGCGACCGAATCGAGGTGCTCCGCGCCCCTGGCAAGCTCATCAACCTCGCAGAGAAGGCGTATGCCGCGGGATTTCGTGGCCACCTTGCGCTCGGTCACACACGCTGGGCCACGCACGGCGCGCCGATCGAGCGCAACGCCCATCCCCATACCGACGAGGATGGCCGCGTTGCGGTGGTCCACAACGGCATCATCGAAAACTTCCGCGAGCTCAAGCGCGAGCTCGAGGCGGACGGCGTGCACTTCTCCTCGGACACCGACTCCGAGGTGATCGCTCACCTGCTCGCCCGTGGCGGTGCGGATCTCGGGCGCGCTGCGCGGGAAGTGCGCGGTCGCCTCGTTGGTCAGTACGCGGTCGCGGCGATCAGCCGCTCGGATCCCGGCAGCGTGATCGCACTGCGCAACGGGCCGCCGCTCGTGGTTGGTCTCGGCGAGGGCGAGAACATCGTTGCCTCGGACCCGGCGGCCGTCGTCGCGCTGACGCGGCGCTGCATCCACCTCGAGGACGGCGACGTCGCGGTGGTGACGGCCTGCTCGGTCGAGATCCGCGATGCCGCTGGGCTTGCCGTGGAGCGGCCGATCGTGACCCTCGACTGGGAGCCCGGCGAGGTGGAGCGTGGCGGCTTCCGCCATTTCATGCTCAAGGAAATCAATGAGCAGCCCGGCGCGGTGGCCGAGACGCTGCACGCGCTGTTCCCCGATACCGCGAAGCCCTCCCTCGCGCATCTCGGCCTCGGCGCGGACGTGCTGCGGCGTTTCGACAGCGTGCGCTTGGTCGCGTGTGGGACCTCATGGCACGCCGCACTGGTGGGCAAGTTCTATCTCGAGCGTCTCGCCCGAGTCGCCTGCGAGGTGGAGTACGCCTCGGAGTTTCGCTACCGCGAGCCGCTCCTCGACGAGCGCACGCTGGTGGTGGGGATCACGCAGTCCGGCGAGACCGCCGACACCATCGCCGCAATGCGGCTCGCCCAGGCTGCGGGCGCGCCCCTGGCAACGATTTGCAACGTGCGCGGTGCGCTAGCGGAACGCCTCGCGGCGTGGCGCCTACCGACCCACGCTGGACCCGAGATCGGCGTCGCCTCGACGAAGGCGTTTACGACGCAACTCGTAGCGCTGCTGGCTCTCGCCCTCGCTTGGCGTGACGCCAACGACCTGGATCGGGTGGAGACCGCAGCGCTGCTCGAACGCGCCTGGGCGCTGCCGTACGATCTCGACGCCATGCTCGCCCATGCCCCTGCGGTTCTTGGCATCGCCGCAGCGCTGGAGCACGCAGCCAACGCGCTCTATCTTGCGCGCGGAGTGCTCTACCCACTCGCGCTCGAAGGAGCGCTCAAGCTCAAGGAAATTTCCTACCTGCACGCAGAGGGCTACCCCGCAGGGGAGATGAAGCATGGCCCGATCGCGCTGCTCGACGAGCAGTTCCCCGTCATTGCGCTGTGCCCGAAGGGCGAGCTGGCCGAAAAGACGCGCTCCAACCTCGAGGAGGTGCATTCTCGCAAGGCGCCGGTGTACGTCTTTGGCGACCCGCACGATGCTCGCCTCGCGGAGCTTGCCGAGGTGGTTGTCCCGCTCCCGGAGGTGCCGTGGCCGTTGCTGCCGATTATCGCCGCCGTGCCGCTGCAACTGCTCGCCTACGAGGTAGCGGTACGGCGCGGGTGTGATGTCGATCAGCCACGCAACCTCGCCAAATCGGTGACAGTCGAGTAGGAGCGACTCGCTGAGTCGCCCTGCCCCGAGGTCGCAAGCATGGACGCCTGCACCACGATGTGGGCAGCCGTGGCGGATTCGGGGCGACTCGCCGAGTCGCCCCGCCGCGGAACCCTGACCACCCTGCCGGCGACCCGCCGAGTCGCCCGAGACGCACTCCCAAGTACCGCGGGCGAGGGTGCCCGCGCCACCAAGAGGAGGCGAGCGTACAATTCGCGCTTCGCGGAGGCGCATTGAGCAACGTCGAGAAGCTGCTTGCGCAGCTTGACGAGGACCAGGTTCAGGCCGTGACGCACGGCGAGGGGCCGCTGCTGGTCGTGGCCGGCGCGGGCTCCGGCAAGACGCGCGTGCTGACCTATCGAATCGCCTGGTTGCTCGCGCAGACGATGGCGCGCTCACACGAGGTGCTCGCCGTGACCTTCACGAACAAGGCGGCGCGCGAGATGGTCGAGCGGGTCGAACGGTTACTTGGTGACCGGCTCGCGGGTGGGTTCGTGGGGACGTTCCACCGGTTCGCGCTGCAGCTCCTCCGCGCGCACCCGCATGAGGTGGGGCTGCCGCAGCGCTTTGCCATTGCTGACGAGGACGAGCAACGCCAGCTCTTCGAGCGCCTGCTCAAGCGGATGGGCGTGCCGTCGTCGCAGCTCTCCCCGCGCGCGGCTCGCGCGCGGGTCTCCGCGGCCAAGAACGCGCTGCTCTCTGCCGAGCAGATCGCAACGCGCGCTCGGGGCGCCCACGAGCGCTTGCTCGCTGACCTGTACGCTGCCTATCAGGACGAGCTGCGGCAAGCGGGCGCGGTGGATTTCGACGACATGCTGCTGCTCGCGGCTCGCTTGCTCGAGGAGCAGGAGGCGCTGCGCAAGGGACTCGCCACTCGCTTCCGCTGGCTGCTCGTGGACGAGTTTCAGGACACCAACGCCGCGCAGGCACGCCTCGTTTGGCTGCTCGGTGGCCGGCGGCCCAACCTCACCGCGGTGGGGGACGAGGACCAGTCGATTTACCGCTGGCGCGGCGCCGAGATCGAGAACATCCTCAACTTCGAGGAAACCTACCCGGGCGCGCGGATCGTCACGCTGGGGCGTAACTACCGCTCCGTGGAACCGATCTTGGCAGCCGCGGCGGCGGTCATTGCCCACAACGCACGGCGCCGTGCCAAGCGGCTCGCGTCGCACGCGGGCGGTGGGGTTCCGGTGACCGTGTACCTCGCCGCCGACGAGGCCGACGAAGCCCGCTTCGTCGTCGATGAAATCGAGCGCCTGCGCACCACGTTGCCGGCGGGCGGAGTCGCCGTACTGTTCCGCATCAACGCCCAGTCGCGCAGCTTCGAGGCGGAGTTGGTTCGGCGCGCGCTACCGTACGTCGTGGTGGGTGGCACGCGTTTCTGGGAGCGCAAGGAGGTTCGCGACGCGCTTGCCTACCTGCGTCTTCTCGTCGCGCCCGACGATGCGCTTGCTTTTCGCCGCGCGATCCACGTGCCGGCGCGGGGGATCGGCCAAGTAGCCATGGATCACCTCGAGGTGGCGGCCACGCGGGAAGGTGTCTCGCTCGCTCAGGCGGCACGCCGCCTGCCCGAGGGGCTCACCCCGAGGGCACGCCAGTCGCTCGAGGGCTTCTTCACGCTCTTGGATGCCCTGCAGGGCATGATGACGGTGGTTGCGCCGGCGGCGCTGGTGCGGGAGCTGCTTGAGCGCTCAGGCCTGGTCGCCCAGTACGTCAGCGACGACGAGGAGGATCGCGCCCGCCGTGCCAACCTCGACCAGCTCGTTGCTGCCGCCGCTGAGGCGGGTGAGCGAGGTCTCGACCTCGCCGGCTTCCTCGACGAGGTTGCACTGCTCACCGATGCAGACGAGCGACGCGACGGTGAGGCGGTGCAGCTCTCGACCCTGCACGCGGCCAAGGGGCTCGAGTTTGACGCGGTGTTCCTCGTCGGCATGGAGGAAGGGCTGTTGCCGCTCCGGCGGGAAGGCAGCAACGAGGCCGATGAAGAGGAGGAGCGGCGCCTCGCGTACGTCGGCATGACGCGCGCCAAGACCCGGCTCTTCCTCACCACGGCACGGGTGCGTCGCGTCAACGGCCAGCTTCTCCCCGGCCAGCCCTCGCGATTTCTCCTTGAGGTGCCCCGCGAGCTGGTGGACGAGCGCACCGCGTTTGCCGGACGCGACCCGTTCCGCACCCACTTGCCAACGCCATCCCGGGGCGCGACACCGAAACGAGATGCGACCGGGTGGGGAGGCCCATCCGGGTCCGCTCACCCCGGGCCCGGCGCAGTCAAGCACCCCGAAGGTTGGAGGCCGGGTCTCAAAGTCCGCCACGCCACGTTCGGCCGTGGCGTCATCCTCCAGGTCCAGGCGAGCGGTGCGCAGACCCGCCTCGTGGTCTACTTTGATCGTGCAGGCCGCAAGACGCTCATCGCTTCCTTGGCGAACCTGGAAAAATCCTAATCGTTTGCGTGCACGATGGCGCCATCGCGTACCACGACGCGGCCGGCCTTGACCACGTGACGCACCAGGTTGACGCCGAAGTGGTAGACGAGGTGCTTGGGCGAAGGGGCGTCGAGCACGACAAGGTCCGCCTGCTTGCCTGCTTCGATGCTGCCGACCCTGTCGGCCCGCCCGAGGACGGCCGCCGCATTGAGGGTGGCGGCGATGAGCGCCTCCTCGGTCGAGAGGCCGGCGCCGAGGCAGGCCAGGGCGAGAATCGCCGGCATCGATTCGGTGTGGCAGGAGCCTGGGTTGCAGTCGGTGGCGAGCGCGACCGCTACGCCGGCGTCGATCAGCTTGCGCACCGGTGCGAACCGATCGCGGAGGAAGAACGACACACCGGGCAACACCGTGGCCACCACGCCGCTGCGGGCAAGTGCCGCGATGCCGGCCTCGGAAACGTGGAGCAGGTGCGAAGCTGAGGCCGCCCCCACCTCCGCAGCGAGCGCAGCTCCGCCCAGGTCGGAAAGCTCGTCAGCGTGGAGGTGGATGCGGAAGCCCAGCCGAGGCGCATCGGCGAGGAGCCTCCGCGTTTGTTCCGGGGAGAACACGCCCTGCTCGCAAAACACGTCGACGCCCTCGGCGAGATGGTCCGCCGCAACTACGGGGTAGATCTCGCGGATGACCAACTCCACATAGCCGTCGGGATCGTGGCGCCACTCCGGCGGCACTTCATGGGCCGGCATCGCGGTAGGCACGACCTCGACCGCGTGGCGGCGGCCGGCCTCGCGAAGCACACGAAGCTGCTTGAGCTCGGTTTCGAGGGCAAGGCCGTACCCTGACTTGGCCTCGGTGGTGGTCGTCCCGGTGAGGAGCTGGCGGTCGAGGCGCTTGAGGGTGAGGGCGAGGAGCTCCTCGAAGCCGGCGCGGCGTGTTGCTGCTACCGTCGCGACGATTCCGCCGCCCGATGCGGCGATTTGCGCGTAGCTTTCACCGGCGAGGCGCCGGTCGAACTCGCCCTGACGAAAGCCGGCAAAGGGCAAGTGCGTGTGCGGATCGATGAAGCCGGGGATGACGCAACCGCCGCCGGCGTCGAGGGACTCGTCGGGAGGCGAGAAGCGGCGATCGTGCTCGTGTCGTTCGCCGACGAAAGCAATGGTCGAGCCCTCGCAGCGCACTACCGCGCCAGGCAGCAACTGCAGCGCTGATTGTCGTGCCCCCGCCAATGCCACCGTGCCGCGCGCGGTCGCTACAGTCGCGGCATGCTCGACGAGCAAGCTCATGGCTGTCGTGGGACAAACCGTCGCTGGCGGCAGGCGAGGTGAGTGGCGGGGGCCAAGCCGCGAACGGTCACCGTTCTTCCTTGGTCTCGCGGGGACGGCGGCGGAGCAGGGTCACGGTGGGCGTCTCCGCCTCACGAGCCTCGGTCGCCTCATCGTCACGCGCGGCGCCTTCGAGCAGCTCGGCGAGACGTTTGAGATCGGCACGCGCCGCGCGTCGTCGGCCGCGGAGTTGTGAGGTGAGCAGCTCGATGTTCTCGCCGCGGCGTGCCGCGTCGTCGACGATACGGGCGGCCAGTGTCTCAGCTTCGGTCACGACACGCTGCGCTTGTGCCGCGGCATTGGCCAGGGTGGTCTCTGCCGTTCGCTGTGCCGCGGGCAGCGCTTGGGTGAGCGTTTCGATCCGCTTCTGGAGTTCCTCGATTTGCTGCTGCGTGCCGGCCAGCTGGGCGCGCAGCTCGCCGCGAGTGCGCGCTTCCTCCTCGATTTGCTCGGCAATCTTGCCAAGAAACTCGCGTACCGAGTCGGGGTCTAGCCCTCTCAACTTGCGCGGGAAGGTCGTGCGTTGGATCTCGAGAGGTGTCAAGCGGCTCATCGTTGTGGCCTCCTGCTCCGGCGAGGGTAGCGTACGGCGCGGATGGGGCGGTGACAAGCATCACGAGCTGGAGCGGCGTGGCCCGAACAGCACACGGCCGAGCCGCACCCAACTCGCGCCTTCCTCGACGGCGACCTCATAATCCTCGCTCATGCCCATCGACAACTCAAGGCGGGGGATGCCATAGCGTGAGGCGAGCATCGTCGCGAGCTTGCGCAGGGCGGCAAAGTAGGGGCGCGACCGTTCCGGGTCGGGGTCGTACGGCGGCACCGTCATCAAACCCTCGAGGTGCAAATGCGGACATTGCTCATGCACGTGAGCCGCAAGCGCCGCGGCTGCGGTCGGCATCACGCCGGGTTTTTGCGCCTCTCCGCCCACGTTGACCTCGAGGTATACGGGGAACGACCGCGACTGGGCAGCGAGAAGCAGCTCGAGGCGGTCGGCCAGTTCGGCGCGATCGATCGTCTCGATGAGGTCGAACAGCTCGAGCGCCGCCTTGGCCTTGTTGCGTTGGAGCGGGCCGACGAGGTGCCAGGGTGCGGAGCCGCGCACGCTCGGTCGCTTGGCGGCGGCCTCTTGGACGCGGTTCTCGCCAATTGCATCCACCCCGGCGCCAATCGCCTCACCGACTGCGGGTGCAGGCTGGGTCTTGCTCACGGCCACGATCCGCACTTCCTTGGGGTCGCGGCCCACACGGCGACAGGCGGCGTCGATGCGCTCCCGCACGTGCGCGAGGTTTTCCGCCACGCTCACCGTGTGCTCCCCTTGGGCCCGCTGCGGTCGCATCGGGGGTCGGTGTGGCCGGGAACGAGCGAAACAGAAGGGGTGCCCCTGGGGGCGCTTCTCACCCAACCCCCTCTGGCCGAGGTAGGGTCGAGGCGTGCGTGTCGATGGCGCGGTTCGCAAGAGAGTCGGCAAGGTGGTTCTCGCCGCGCGGCACATGCGTGAGGTGAAAGCGGCGGAAGCCGGCCGCGAGCGTCCTCGCACGTAGCCAGAGCGGCTGCAGGTGGCGTGCCCTGACGCGGTAGCCGCCGTTCATCTGCTCGACGACGAGCAGCGAATCGGAGCGCACCTCAAGCTCAGTAACCGTGAGGGCGTGGGCGCGCTCGAGCAGGGCCAGGAGCGCCGCATACTCTGCCACGTTGTTGGTGGTCCGGCCGAGGTAAAGCGTGTGCTCCTCTTGAGACCCGCTGCCGAATTCGAGCACGATGCCGCACCCTGCCTCGCCCGGGTTGCCACGTGCCCCACCGTCAATCCAGCCCACCGCTCGCTTCACTCCGGCTTTCGATTGCACGGCGGAAGGGTCAGCCCCTCGCGTCCCGCTCTTCGTCTTCACTGGGTCGCAAACTGCTCGGGGTCGTACAGCAGGCGACGGCAGTGGTCGCAGAATGCGAGCTCTTCCGCCGCACGCACCACCTGCACGAGCGAAGGACGCAAGTCGGCGTGGCAGGAGGAGCACGCGGTCCCGTCCATCGGCACCACTGCGCTTGGCTTGCGGGACGCCCACAGTTTCTTGAAGCGCGCCATGGACACTTCGCCGAGATGACTCTGCGCGACTCGCAGCTCGCGGTCGACCTCCTGCAGCTCCTGCTCGGCGGCCTGGCGGCGATCGGCCCATGTCGCTTCGGCCTGCTCGCGCGCTGCGCGTTCCGCCGGAGTCTCTTCGGTCAAGGTGGAAATCTCCCGCTCGAGCGCCTCGAGCTCCTGCAAGATCTCAAGCAGGCGGTCCTCTTTGGCTTTGAGCTGGGACTCGACGTGATCAAGCTCGGAGACCACCGCGGAGAGCTGCTTCATGTTGGTGACTTGGCTTTTCTGCTTGCGGAAGTGTTCGCGCTCTTCTTGCAGAGCCTCGGATTCCTGCTGCAAGACCGCCTGTTCCTTGGCGAGGTTCTCACGGCGACCTCGTTGCGCATCCAACTGACCCTGGCGCGCGCTGAACTGGCCTCGCAGCTTGGTCAATGCCTCCGGCGCGGTGTCCCGCTCGCGCCGCAGCGTGCTCCGGCGGTCGAGCAGGCGCTGCAGCACGACGTACCCCGCGATTTGGTCCCGCACCATCACCTCGCTTCCTGCCCCCTGGCCGTGTCCTCTGCTGACATGCGCGCGGCCGATCTCCCCGAAACCCGGGTGGGTCCACCAGGATTCGAACCTGGGACCAACCGGTTATGAGCCGGCGGCTCTGACCGCTGAGCTATGGACCCAGCAGCGGCGAATTCTAGGCGTGATTGAGACTTGGCGCAAGCGCGGAGTCAGCCAGCCGTGGCCCGCAGTCGGCCGCCGGAGAGAGCAGGCGCCGCGATGGTCAAGGTACCGATGAGGCCCCGGCCGCTGATCCGCGGGGCATCCGCTAGCCGATCATGTCGAGGTAGGGCTTAAGCAGCTTGGCCCGCGTGGGGTGGCGGAGCTTCCGCAGCGCTTTGGACTCGATCTGCCGGATGCGTTCACGGGTGACGTTGAAGGCCTTGCCGACTTCTTCGAGGGTGTGCTCGGTGCCATCACCAATGCCGAAGCGGCGCCGCAATACCTCGGCCTCCCGGGGCGTGAGCGTACGGAGGACCCCCTCGGCCTGGGTCTTGAGGCTGGCGGCGATGACCGCGTCGATCGGCGAGATCGCCGAGCGGTCCTCGACGAAATCGCCCAGGTGGGAGTCTTCCTCCTCGCCAATGGGCGTTTCGAGAGAGATGGGCTCCTGGGCGATCTTCATGATCTTGCGCACCTTGGCCACCGGGATCTCCATCTTCTCGGCGACCTCCTCGGCGGTCGGCTCGCGGCCGAATTCCTGCACGAGTTGCCGCTGCGTGCGGGTCAGCTTGTTGATCGTTTCGATCATGTGTACCGGAATGCGGATGGTGCGGGCCTGGTCGGCGATCGCCCGGGTGATCGCCTGGCGGATCCACCACGTCGCGTACGTGGAGAACTTGTAGCCGCGGCGGTACTCGAACTTGTCGACCGCCTTCATCAAGCCGATGTTGCCTTCCTGAATCAGATCAAGGAACTGCAGCCCTCGGTTGGTGTACTTCTTGGCGATCGATACGACGAGGCGAAGGTTGGCGACGATGAGCTCCTGCTTGGCATCGTCGGTCCCCTCCTCGCCTTGCCGCACCTCAGCGACGACGCGCTTGAGCTCTCCGTACGGCACGGAGAACCGCACCTCGATCGTGCCCATCTCCTTGCGATAACGCTTGATGCGTTCCTGGTAGAAAGTGCGCCGTTCCGCGTTGCGCTCCGTCTTGAGCTTTGCCTCGTCTCTACGGATGGTATTGATCGGAATGGAGAATTGGCGTTCCACTTCGGTGAGGAAGCGCACCAGGCGGTTACGCGTGGCGGTCGTGAAGTCGGTCGAGCGCACCAGCACCGAGATGTTTCCCGCCAACGCATCGACCTGCGCCAGCAGCTCGTCTGCGCGCCGCGTTGCGCGCTTGCAGCGCCGCAGCCGTTCCTTGAGATTCTTGGTCGCCTCATCGAGCTCGTGGATGCGCGCGAACAGCTTCATCGTCTCACCCACCCGCAGCGTGCCGCGCTCGTCGAGCTCCCCGTTGAGACCGGAAAGGATGTCGCGCATCATGCGCCGATCGCGGCGGGCCATCTCGTTGGCGCGCAAGAACAGCTCGAGGATCGGCGGGCTGGAGGCGAGTGCGCAGAATACCTGCGCTTCGCCCGACTCGATGCGCTGTGCAATGGAAACCTCACCGCCGCGGTCGAGAAGCTTGACGGTGCCCATCTCGCGCAGGTACATCCGAACCGGGTCGTTGGTCTTCTCGAGCATCGCCGGGTCAACCAGCGTCGCGCCTGGAACCGGCTCCTGCGGCTCCGGTCGCTCGGCACCCGGTGCCTCTTCTTCAACGATGGCAAGCTTCTCGTGGCTTTCGACGATCTCGATATCGTTCTCGGTGAAGCGCAGGTAGATTTCGTCAAGCTCCTCGGGGGTCGATGCGACCTCTTCCGGGAGCACCTCGAGGATCTCGTCGACGAGGACGTAGCCGCGCTCGCGGCCCAAGCCGAGTAGCCTGGCGAGCTCGACGTACTTCTCCTCGACGGTCAGGGCGAGAACCTCTCCGACACGCCCTTCCCTCGCTGGGGCAACGCTCACGTGGGGCTGGGCTTCCTTAGCAGCGTTTGCCAGTCGTTTTTGAGTTGCGCCAGTCTTTCCTGATCGCCTTGTTGTTCGGCTCGTGTTATCTCTACGGACAGCTCCGCGAGCCGCATTTTTCGATGTTTTTCCCAAAGTGTCCTCATGGTGAGCCGGAAGCGCTCCTCGTCGCTAGAGGGCGCTTCGTGCTCGAGTGCGGCCATCACTCGCCGCGCCTCACCATCCTCAATGTCGGACGTGAGGCCGGAAATTTCAAGGGTCTCACCCCGCGCGGCTCTTTGCAACATCGCCGCGAGAATCGTGCGGGTGGACAGGTGCCCCACCGCTTCCAGGGGTACCGCCGCGAGAAAGTCGGCCCGGCGATCAAGCGGAAGGTCGAGCAGCAGGAGGCGTAGCAGGGCTTTTTCGCCCGCCGGCGGCAGTTCCGCCGCTGCGACGGCGGCCGGCCGTGTTGCGCTCGACCCCTCGCTGAGCCGCTCGAGCGGCACCCCGGCACCGCGGGCGAGCGCTTCGCGCATCGAGTAACGCCTGACCGGGTCGGCACAAGCATCGACGATCTCAAGTGCTCTTATGAGGTTGCGCCGCCGGGCCACGAGTGATTCCCCCATCTCGGTGAGGAGGAATTCCGTCGCGGAAAGGGCGCCGTCGAGTCGTCGCTGGAACCCCTGGGCGCCCTCGCGCCGCACGACGTCGTCGGGGTCTTGCCCCTGCGGCAACAGCAGAACCTTGATCTCAAGCGCCGCGCCGAGCAGGGTCCGCAGTGCGGTTGCCGCCGCGCGGCGGCCGGCGTCATCCCCGTCGAAGCACACAACTACCTGAGGCGCGCGGCGGGCCAGCTCCTTGGCATGGTGTTCGGAAAGCGAAGTCCCTAAGGTAGCGACGGTTTCGGCGAAACCGGCAAGATGCAGGGCGAGGCAGTCGAAGTAGCCCTCGACGACGATGGCGCGGTCCGCCTGCGCGAACGCACGCGCGGCGCGGTCGAGGGCAAACAGAACGTGACTCTTCGAAAACAAGCTCGTCTCGGGCGAATTGAGGTATTTTGCCGGGTCGTCGCCGAGCGTGCGTCCGCCGAACGCAATGAGCCGACCGCGCGGGTTCCGAATCGGGATCGTGACTCGGTCGCGGAAGCGATCCCACATCTTGCCGCCCTCACCGGCCACCGCGATGCCGCTGTCGAGCAGGACCCGTTCCGGAAAACGAGAGCGGAGGCGATCCAGGAGGCCGCGCCACTCGGCCGGCGCATAGCCCAGGCCAAACACCGCTGCCTGCTCGAGGGTGACGCCGCGGCGCTCGAGGAACGCTCGCGGGCGGTCCTCGCCGAGGTGGCGGGAAAACTCGGCCTGGGCTGCTTCCAGGACGGCAACGAGCTGTTCTTCCTCGCCTCTGCGCCGGCCGGCCTCCGGCGAGGCCGGGGGGAGCGACACGCCAAAGTGGTCCGCGAGGCGTTCAACTGCCTCTGCAAACGGAAGACGCTCGATCTCCATGACGAAGTCGATCACGTCGCCGCCACGTTTGCAGCCGAAGCAGTAGTAGGTCCCCTTCTCCCGCGAAACCGAAAACGAAGGCGTCTTCTCGCCGTGGAACGGGCACAGTCCCATGTAGTTGCGGCCTGACTTCTTCAAGGTGAGGTGCTCGCCCACCACCGCCACGATGTCGGCGGCCTCGCGGACGCGTTCGAGCACCGCGCGGGAAAGGTCGTACTGGCTCATTGCCACCCCTCGACCAACCAGGGGACAGGTCTGACGCACGTGCGAGCTTTTCCGTTCGCTGTCCCGTGTTCCCTGTCCGCTTCCGTCATCCTTCCAGCTCCGCCTCGGTGACGCCAGTCCCGCCGCGAAACTGTGGCGGGTGTGAGTAGCGAGCCACGCCCGGGTGGTGCGACAACACCTCGCGCACTAGTGCGCGCAGGGTGCCGCTGCCATGGCCGTGGACCACCCGAACGTGGGTCAGGCCGGAGACGAGCGCCTGATCGAGAAAACGTTCGAGTTCCTCGCGGGCCTCGACGCGATCCATGCCGATGAGCTTGAGCTCGGCCGTCGCTGACCCTTCCGCCGAGGTCGACACGGTGTCGGCGGCGTTGCTGGCAGGAACGGCGGTGGCGGGCTCGCAGCTCGCGGCCTCCACCCACAGCCGCTTGTCTCCGACCAACACCTCGACGAGCCCTCCGGCGAGCCGGGCGACGGTCCCTAGCGCGTGCGTGCCGGCCAGGCGCACCGTCGCACCGGTTGAAAGAGACACCGAGCCGGCCGAAGGAGCACCACCTTCGTGATCCAGCGCCAGCGCGGTGTGACGCAACGCGGCCTGGCGTTTCTTGCCGGGAAACTCGCCCCGCGCGCGAGCCGCCTCGAGCTCGGCCAGTGCGCCCGCAAGTTGTTCCCTGGCCCTGCGCCGAAGCTGCTCGCGCTCCTCCTCGAGGCGCCGTTGCTGCCGCTCGCGCTCGGCGAGCAACCTCTCGGCCTCGGCGGTGGCATCGCGGCGCGCTTGGGCGGCCTCGCCTTGCAGGACGCGGAGGCGTTCCTGCTCGGCCTGAAGTCGCTCGCGTTCCTGCTGCAAGGCAGCGAGGTAGCCATCGATGGCAAGGAACGCCTGCGAGAGCATTCCGCGGGCATGCGCAATGACCGGTGCGGGGATGCCGCACGAGGCTGCAATCGCGAGACCGCGCGAGCGTCCGGGGACGCCGAGCTGGAGGCGATAGGTCGGCCGCTTGCTCGCGTCGTCGTACCCCATGGCGGCGTTGACGGCGCCGGGAACGCGCTCGAGATACGCCGCTACGGTGATGAGATGTGCGGACGCGAGCGTCCAGCATCCCCGTTGCGCGAGCTCCTCGAGCACGGCCGCGGCGAGTGCCGCGCCTTCCTCCGGGTCGGTGCCGGAGCCGAGCTCGTCGTAGAGCACGAGCGTGTTCGCGCCCGCATCAGCGAGCAGCGTGGCCGTGGCCTGCATCGCGCCGGTAAAGGTCGAGAGGTCCGAGAGAAGGTTTTGCTCGTCGCCGATGTGGCACCAGAGGCGATCGAACGCCGGAAGCGCGCTGCCCTCCTCGGCCAGCACCGGAATGCCGGTCTGGGCCATCAGGGCCACGAGTCCCACCG
The DNA here is from genome assembly GCA_044447965.1 of Thermoanaerobaculales bacterium. GTDB lineage: Bacteria > Acidobacteriota > Thermoanaerobaculia > Thermoanaerobaculales > Thermoanaerobaculaceae > DATIYW01. Next base: position 23,901 of record JBIOGJ010000011.1, read on the forward strand.
TCTTGAGGGCAACGGTCTTGCCTCCGGCGTTGGGGCCTGAAAGGAGCACGAGGCGCGCCTTGGGCGGAAACACGAGGTCGAGCGGCACGACCGGACGGGTGCTTCCGGCCTCACCGAGGACCTCCAGCCGCAGGGCCGCGAGCTGCGGGTCGAGCAGCGGGTGGCGCGCCGCGATGAGCCTCAATTCCGCCCCCACACCGGGCTCGATGAGCGTGCCCTGGCACGAACGCCCAAACAGGACCCGCGCCTGCGCGGCATCGAGCTCGGCGAGACAGTGCGCCGCGGTGAGGAGCTCCTCACGGTGGCGGCCGAACGCGACCGCCACCTCTGCGAGCACCCGTTCCTCTTCGGCCCTGGCGAGGGCGGTGGCCTGCGCCAGCGCATTGTTGAGCTCCACCACCGCGAACGGCTCGACGAACGCCGTTGCCCCCGATGACGAGACGTCGAGCACCAAGCCGGGAATCGCGGCGCGGTCGGCAACGGGAATGGGGATGCAGTAGCGGTCGCGTCGGATCGTGAACGGCGCCTCGACCTGGCGGTGCTGGCGGCGTAGCGCCTCCACCTCCGCCACGATCGTTTGCCGGTGGCGCTCGCGATCGCTGCGCGCGCGCGCCAGGGCTGGGCTCGCGCTATCGAGCACCTCACCGGCGGGACCGAGGCGAATCTCGCAGAACGAGAGGAGAGGCTCGAGCTCCGGCAGGAGCTGCTGCAGGCGGGAGAGTTCCTGCTCCGGGGCCAATGCGAGGCGCTGACGGATCTCGACGACCCGCCGTACGAGGGTGACCAACTCGGCAAGAGCTGGACCCTCGGCCAAGGCGGACGCGGCTCCGTCGAGCAGGCGGGCCGCATCAAGTCCGTCGAAGCTGAGCGGGCCGCTGGCCGCAAGCTGCCTCTGCATTGCCGCCGACAAGCGGAAACGTTGCGACCCTTCCCCCGGTTCAAAGCTGGGAAGGGTCGCTCGCACCTGGGCGCGCCCCCGCTCGCTGCGCGCGAACGAGGCGACCAAGTCCAACACCCGGTCGAACTCCAAGGAAGCGAGGGTCAAGGTCGTAGACGTAGGGCTTAGAGCAGCCCTGCCTTCCGCTGCTGCGCCAGCTTGCGGAGGAGCTTCTTGCGCGCTTGGATCAGCTTGCGCTTGCGGCGGACGCTGGGCTTCTCGTAGTGCTGACGCTTCTTGATTTCAGAGAGAATTCCAGCCTTCTCACACTTCCGCTTGAAGCGGCGGAGAGCCTGCTCGAACGACTCGTTGTCCCGAACGTGGACCATCGTCGGCATCGCGCAATTCACCCCCCCTCTGCGCCAGTTTGGCCGCGCCACGATGGGCGGGCGCAAGCGCGGGAGTGCTAGACCGGCAAGTGTAGCAAACCGGGTGAGCACGGTCAATGCAGCGCGCCGTGTTCCTTGACACCCTTCGCGCCGCGTGCCGATAATGCTTAGCTGGTTAGGCCGCACGGAGGCACCATGGATGAGCATCAGGCGATACTTGCCGAACTGGAGCAGTTGCGGGAGGGCGCCGCAGCCTTGATGCGCGCCCGATTGGAGACGGCGGCCAATCAGATTCGCGAGCTGGCGGCGAGGGTCGCGGGCGACCTTGGGGTGGTGATCCCACCTGACCTTGAGACGCTCTTCCCGCTCACGGCCCTGTCGGCGCGCGTCGAGGAGTTGGCCAGGCCCGTGGCGGTGCCGACGGTCTCGCTCGAGATTTTGCGCGCACTCGATGCCGGCCGCGCCCAGTCGGAGGTGCTCCAGGAGCTTCTCCGGCAATTGGCGCCCTTCTCCGGCGCGCGGGGGATCCTCGTATTCCGCGACGAGCAAGCCGGCGGATGGGCGGGCGCGGGTTTCCCCGCTGGCGATCCCGTTCGTTCTTGGCGCGGTGCGCTGGCGGATTCGCCGGCGCTGGCTCGAGTTGCGGCTGGCACGCCGATCGTCGTTCGTTCGAGCGCCGATACCGTGCTCGCGGGATGGTTCGCCCAGGATGCCAAACTCCTACTCGTACCGATGTCGCTGCGCGGCAAGGTCGTTGGCGCAGTGGTCGCGGCCGAGGGCGAGGCTGGTCTCGCTGGTCCCATCGTTCAGACCTTGACGTTCACCGCCGGGCTGCTGCTCGAAACGCTGAACGTGAGGCCAACGGTGCCCACGCCGGCGCTCCAGGAGCCCGTCGATCTGAGCATCTCGGCTGGCGCTGCAGCCGAGGCTGAGTCGGTGTTCGCCCCGATGGGCGAGGAGCCGTTGCCGGTGGAGCAGCCCACCGTGCCGCCGGTTGAATCGGCCATGATTCCCGATGCCGGCGCCACCATGCAGCTCAAAGTACCGATCGCACCGGTCGCGGTCCCGCCTCCACCGGCGCCCCCTGCGCCGCCCGCGGTGCGCTCCCCTGAGGAGGAGCGCCGGCATGAGGAGGCGAAGCGGTTTGCCCGCTTGCTCGTTTCGGAAATTCGCCTCTACAACGAGCAGGCAGTCCAGGCGGGCAAAACCGGTGGAGACATATATCACCGCCTCAAGGAAGATATAGACCGATCACGCGAAATGTACGAGCAGCGCGTGCCCGGCGAGGTGCGAGCGCAGAGCAACTACTTCTTCGACGAATTGGTGCGCATCCTCGCGGATGGCGACCAGGACGCCCTCGGCCTCTAGGAGCTTGTGCCACCAAGCCTGGGTTCTCCTTTTCGCTGGTTGTTTGGTGGCGTGCGAGAAGGCACCCGTGCCGTCGCTGGCCCAGGCAATGGCCGTGCGAGGGAACCCGACCAAAGCTGCCAAGGCGTTCTTGCGCGTTGCGATCGAGGGGCGTGACAGCGAGCGCTCTCGCGCTGCCTTCCTTTGGGGTTTGCTGGCTTGCGAGGCCCACTCCCCCCAGTCGGCCGTGGTGGGTTTCAACCTCGCCCGGCCGAGCGGAGGACGTGCCCACCTCGCAGCCCACCGCCTCGAGGATGCCCTCTCAGCCGCCCAATCCCCCGGTCCGTCGTGGCTGATCGCAGCGCAGGCGCCATGGCTGCAAGCCTCAGACCGTGCCCACCTCCGCCTCCGTGCCGCCGAGGCGTCCGCCACGCGCGGAGACGCGGCTGCGGCCCTTCTTGCACTGCCTGACCGCGAGGCGCTGCGTCGCGACGAGGTGCCACGCCTCTTGGCCGTGCTTGCCGATGCCGATGGGGATCGCGGCGTGGCGGCAGCCCGAGAGCTGGCGATTGGGTACCCGCAAGCGTACGCGGCTCTCTATCCACCGGCAGATCTGCAGCGCCTCGCCGTACGCTTCACTCCGGCCGAGCGGGCCGCCCGCGCGCAGGCGTGGCTTGATGCCGGTGAACCGGAGACGGCACTCAAGGAGGCGGCGCATAGTGGCGCGGCTGGATACGTGATCGCAGCGCGCGCCGCCTTGCGGCTGCGACACGCAACGGTGGCAGCGGCGTGGGCTGCTCGTGGTGGTGAGTCGTGCGCCGAGTGTTGGGCGGAGCGCACCGACGCCTACCGGCAGTTTGCTTGGGCTGCCACGCCGCCCGAGCGTGCGCGGCGTTTTGCCGACATGCTGCGTGCCGCCCAACGGCTCGAGAAGCTGCTACCCGCTGGGAGTCTGCTCCAGGATCGGGCCGATCTCCTGCTGGCGGAAGCGCTCACCGAAACGAGCCGCCTTGCCGAAGCGCAGCCGCTCCTCGACCGGCTAGGGGTGCGCACCCAGCCACGTGGGGAGTGGGTGTGCCGACGCTGGCTTTATCTTCAGGCGACCGGCCAACACCCATCAAGCGAGCTTCCCACCGCAGGGCCGGGCCGCAGTACGCGCCTGCGGCGATTGGCGGCGTTCTGGGCCGCCCGCGCCGCGGCGGCCCGCGGCGATCAAGGCCGCCTTGAAGCTCTGGCGGCGAGTGGGTTCCCCGACCTGCCGGCGTTGTGGGCGGCACAGACGCTGCGCCGCAGTGGCGTCGCGGTCTCTCTCTCGATGCAGCCGATGCCGCGAATGCCGCTGCCAGCCTGGGCGTCCGATCTCGTGACGGCAGGGCGAGTGGCCGATGTCGTGTTCGCCTGGCGGGCCGAGATCGAGGCTGCTGGGGTCAACGGTCCCGAGTGGCTGGGAGTGATGGCGCTGGCGGAAATGCCGCCTCTGGATGCCATTCCACTCCTGGTGCGCGGCGAGCCTCGACTGTTTTCGGGACCATGGGAAGGGCTGTCGCGAGATCTTCTCCAGCGCTACCTGCCGTTGCCGTGGAGGCGCGAGTTAGAAGCGGCGGCGGCACGCAGCGGCGTGCCACCGTGGGTGCTCGCCGGCCTGGTGCGCCACGAGTCGGCCTGGAACGCGCGCGCCCGCTCGGAAGCGGGAGCGATTGGGCTTGCCCAAGTATTGCCAGGGGTGGGCGATGAGATGGCCCGGAACATGGCTGGCGTGGCACCGCATGGCGACCTCTTCGATGCGGGACGCAACCTCACCCTCGGTGCGATGCTGCTCGCGCGCTGGCGCGGAATGTTCGACGGGTCGTGGGAAGCGGCGTTGGCCTGCTACAACGCTGGGGAAAGGCGCGTGCGCGAGATCTGGGAACGAACCGGGCGCCGCGGCGGACCGGAGTTCGTCGAAGCGCTCGAGATCCCCGAGAGCTGGGACTATGTGCACCGCGTCGTGCTGTTGGCCGAGGGCTACCGGCTCCTCTACTGGCCAGAGGGGAGGGCTTTCCCATGGACGTGATCGAGGTTTCCTCACAGCGGCACCGGCAGCTTGTGGACATCACGAGCTACGTGCAAGAAGCGGTGGCCGCATCCGGCGTGAGTGACGGGATCTGCCACGTGGCGGCGCCGCACACCACCGCGGCCGTTCTGCTCAACGAGAATGCGGACCCGGCGGTTGGAGAGGACATCATCGCCGCTCTCGAGGCAATGCTGCCGCGCGTTGCCTGGCGACACACCGAGGGAAACTCCGACGCCCACTTCCTTTCGACCCTGGTGGGGCACTCCGTGACCGTACCGGTCGCGGCGGCCGAGCTCGCGCTCGGTCGTTGGCAGGCGGTCTACCTGCTCGAACTCGACGGTCCGCGCAAGCGTGAGATCTGGATCACCTGCTTGCGGGCGTAGCACTTCTAGCGGACGGAGTTGGCCGCCGCGCCGATCGCTACGGTTTAGCGGCCAGGCGGGCGAGCCTTTCCTCGACTACCTTGCGGTACAGCTCCTCGAGACGGTCGAGGCGGAGGGTGGTCGAGAAATGACGTCGGATCCGCTCCCGGGCGGCTGCCCCCAGACGTTGGGCCAGCTCCCGGTCGCGCAGCAGGCGCGAGATGGCGGCGGCGAGGGTCTCCACCTCGCGGGGCGGCACGAGGAGGCCTGAGATGCCGTCCTCAACTAACTCGGGGTTGCCAGCCACCGCGGTGGCGACCACCGGCTTGCCAAGCGACATCGCCTCACGCAGCGTTCCCGTGATGCCGGTACCCGCCCACGACGGATCGACGACAACGTCGCAAGCCGCCAGCACATTGGGCATGTCACGCCGCGCCATGGTGGCGGTCACGGCGCCGGCCAGGCCCATCTCGGCAGCGAGGTCAAGCACGCCTGCGCGCTGGGTTTCGGAAGTGCAGGCAACCAACAGCAGGTGCGCATCGGGGTGGTCCTGGCGCACGAGTGGGAACGCCTTGAGCAGTTCCTTCCACCCCTTCCAGTCGCGCATCCCGACGTGCCCGACGACTCGCGCCGAGAACGGGATGCTGAACTCCTGACGGACCACGCCGGGGTCGGTCCAAGTTGGATCGAAGCGGTCGACGTCGACCCCGGCGTAGATCGTTTCCACGCGCGCGGGCAACACTCGGCCGCTCTTGATCACGACCTTGCGAACCGAATCGGCCACCACCACGATGCGGTTGACCTTGCGTGAGCGATATTTGATCCCCGAGAAGAACCCCAGCGGAAACGACACGCCGCGGTTGACCACCAGTGCGTAGCGAGCTCCGAACCAGGTCGCGCCCAACGCAACGGCATGGGCCGCGCCCTTGTGAACGTGGACGACGTCGACCGCTTCGCGGCGCGCGAGGCGGGCGAGCCGTCTCATTGAGAGCACGTCGAACTCGTTGTAGAGCGGGAGCGCCACGTGAGTGACGCCCACTGCAGCACATCGTTCCGCCATTTCCTCAGCGGGACGGGTGACCACCAGGACACGCTGACCGCGCGCCGCGAGCCCGCGCGCCGCCTCAAACATCTGCACCACGGAACCGGTAGCGAAGCTCGCCTTCTCCAACACGTGGGCGATCGAGAGCGGCTTCATCGCGGCCGACTGTACAGGAACGTGGGCCGCAAGCCAAGCATCGTGGCCCGCCAGCAGTCCAGTCTCAAAGTCTTTCCCCTTCTGTCGCGGCCTACATTACCGCCGTTGGCGGCGCCGGCTCGTCGGGAGCCCCCGCCTTCGAGAGCGGTACCCAGATCAGGTAGGCGACAAGCACGGCCGCGATCGGGATCGCGGCGGGGCCGGCCGCCGCCCAGGTAATCGATGGGAACCCGTTATGGAAAAACACTACCGCCGCCACAAGGAGCCCCATCAGCGCCTCGCCAGCGATCAAACCGGAGGCCGCCAGCACGCCGGCATTCTCCACACGGGCCTTTTGCGCCTCGTTGTAGCCCCGCTTGTCGCGCATCCGGTCGACGACCCCGCGGATCACACCGCCGACGAAGATGGCGAAGGTGGTCTCGAGCGGCAGGTACATGCCGACCGAGAACAGCATCGGGCTCTTGACCTTGATCAGGATCAGCGAGATTCCCATGCAGATGCCGACTAGCACGAGTGGCCACGCCATCTCGCCCCCGACGATTCCCTGCGAAAGGGCGGCCATCAACCCGGCCTGCGGCGCGGGTAGGCGCGGGCTGCCGAACCCGCCGTTGCCCGGGAACAGCTTCACGTCGGCGAAGTGCAACACGTAGAGCGGGAAGAACATCAGCGCGCCGGCCACGACGACGCCGATGAGGTCGCCGGCCTGCATCTTCCACGGTGTGCCGCCAAGGATGTGCCCGACCTTGAGGTCCTGCAGCATCTCGCCGGCGACGGCTGCAGAGACGCAACCGACGGCCGCCACCCCGAGAACCGCAGCCACGCCCTCGACGCCCTTGAAGCCGATGATCACCATCGTCAGAGCGGCGACGATGGTGGTGGCCAGCGTCAGGCCGGAGAGCGGGTTGTTCGACGAGCCGATCATCCCGACTAGGTTCCCCGACACCGCGGCAAAGAAGAACCCCGTGATCAGCATGACGATCGCGGCCAGCACCGCCGGTCCGATCGCTTTGGTAAAGTAGGAGTAGAGCGCGACCATCAGGATCAGGACCGTAATCATGCCAAACACGACGAACTTGAAGTTGATGTCGCGATCGATCCGGCTGGTTGCCTCGTGGGCCTCGGCAGACTTCTTGAGGTCGCCAACCGCGCGCTTCAGCGCCGCGAAGAGGTTCTTGCGCATGCGGTAGAGCGTGAAGCAGGCGCCGACGAGCATGCCACCAACGGCCATCGGGCGGACCACGAAACGGTAGAGGTCGCCGACGATGTTGCCCCACGCGGCAGCCTGGTCACCGGCCGCCGCTACCGTGTACGAGTCGATCATGTTGGGGCCGAGGAAGAAGACCAGCATCGGCACGAACAACCCCCAGGCGAGCAAGCCTCCGGCGAAATTGAGGGCGCCCAGCTCCGGGCCGATGATGTAGCCGACGCCGATATAGGCAGGGCTGACCGCCGGGGCCGCAAAGCTCGAGACGCCTCCGGCCGTGATCGCCGGGGCGTTCTTCGTCAATCCGAGCCGGACCAGGCTCTCCTTGACCTTGCCGACGGCGATCGTGAAGGCGTTCGAGGAGCTGAAGATCCCGAGCGCGTCGAGGAGGCGCACCGCCGCACCCACGCCCATCGCCTTGAACAACTGGACGGCGGCCTCGGCGCCGCGCTGACCCGCCTTGTGGATCTCGGATGCTGCCACCGACTCTGGGAACTTGAGCTCGGGGTCCTCGACCATGACGCGGCGCAGCATCGTCACGAACATGATCCCTAGAATGCCGCCAACGATCATCAGCGCGCTGGCCGTGAGGTAGTCGGTCACCGTGTTGAACGTCCAGAGACGGAGAATGACGAACGCGGGGATGGTGAAGATCGCCCCGGCCGCGACCGACTCGCCGATCGAGCCGACGGTTCGGGCGAAGTTCTCCTCGAGCAGGGAGCCCTTCATGAGTCGCAACACGGCCATGCCGATGACCGCGGCCGGATAGGTCGCCGCGATGGTCATGCCAGCCTTCAACCCGAGGTACGCGTTCGCGGCCCCGAGAATCACGCACATGAAGAGGCCGAGGATGAGTGCCCGGAAGGTGAATTCGCGCTGCGTCGAATCGGCGGGCACATAGGGAGTGAAGGGCTTTTCGCTCATTGCGTCCGTCCTCCGTGGGTTGGCCGCTCGTCGCCGCGCTGTGCGGGGGCGATGGCAATTTTGCCGCATTCTACACGGGACGCCGAGAAAAACCGCGCCGCCAAGGCGCGTCAGTTGTGGCGGGGAGGTCGATCAAACTTCGACGCGCGCAAGAAAACGGATCACAGCCAGTTTGGATTTATAGAACCACACTAAGATTTCGCAACTGAATACTTGACAATTACACACTCAGATTCTACAATTGGTAGAGTTGGCGGTGCTTCATCTTTGCCAACGCGAGGTGGCAACATGGCTTCCAACAACAACTTCACGATCAAGGCCGGCGAGGCGCTACAGCAAGCGGCTGTGCTCGCGGGCGAGCGTGGCAACCCGGAGGTAATCCCCATCCACCTGCTCGAGGCACTGCTGGACCAAGCGGAGGGACTCGCGCCGCGTCTGCTCGACAAGGTGGGTGTTCCCCTCCCGCGCGTCCGGGAAGAGGTACAAGCCGCCCTCAATCGGCTCCCTTCCGCGCAGGGCGGCGCCGAGCCGCAGCCCTCGCGCGACTTCCGCAAGGTGGTGGAGGCGGCAGCAAAGCTCGCGCCGCAGTTCCAGGACGAGTATGTCTCGGTGGAGCATTTGCTCCTGGCGCTTGCCAGCTTTCCGACCACCTCGGCGGGCCAGATCCTCGCCCGTTTTGGGGTGAGCAAAGACACACTGTTGCGCGCCATCCAGGAGGTGCGCGGCTCGCACCGCATCACCGACGCAAACCCGGAGGAGAAGTTTGAAGCGCTGAAAAAATACGGCCGTGACCTCACCGAGATGGCGCGCGCAGGCAAGCTCGATCCCGTGATCGGGCGTGACGACGAGATTCGTCGCGTGATGCAGGTCCTCACCCGTCGTACGAAGAACAACCCGGTTCTCATTGGCGAGCCTGGAGTAGGAAAGACCGCAGTCGCTGAAGGGCTGGCCGGGCGAATCGCGAGCGGCGATATCCCGGAGCTGCTCAAGAACCGCCGTCTGATTGCCCTTGACATGGGCGCGCTGATCGCCGGCACCAAGTACCGCGGCGAGTTCGAGGACCGTCTCAAGGCGGTGATCAAGGAGGTCGTGGACTCCTCGGGCGAGGTGCTCCTGTTCATCGACGAGATTCACACCCTGGTGGGCGCGGGAGCCGCGGAGGGCGCGATGGACGCGGCCAACCTCCTCAAGCCCGCGCTTGCCCGCGGCGAGCTGCGCTGCATCGGCGCGACGACGCTCTCGGAGTACCGCAAGCACATCGAGAAGGATGCCGCGCTTGAGCGACGTTTTCAGCCGGTACTCGTGGGCGAGCCGTCGGTGGAGGAGACCATCGCGATCCTGCGGGGCTTGAAGGAACGGTACGAGGTGCACCACGGGGTGCGCATCACGGACGCCGCCATCCTCGCCGCCGCGCAGCTCTCCTCACGCTACATTACCGATCGCTTCTTGCCCGACAAGGCGATCGACCTGGTTGACGAGGCGGCCTCGCGCCTGCGCCTCGAGATCGACTCGCTGCCGACCGAGATCGACGAGCTGCAGCGCACCGCACTGCGGCTCGAGATCGAGAAGCGCGCGCTGGCCAAGGAGCGCGATCCGGGCTCGCGTGAGCGCCTCGGCGAGATCGAGGGCGAGCTCGCCGAGCTCAAGGAAAAGATCGACGGTATGAAGGCCGCCTGGCAGCGCGAGAAGGAGTTCATCGGCGCCATCCGCAAGGCCAAGGAGTCGATCGAGGCGACCCGCGAAGCGGCCGAGCGCGCACAGCGCGACGGCGATCTCGAGCGCGCCGCGCAACTGCGCTACGGCGAACTGCCACGACTGAACCACGAGCTCGAGCAAGCCACCGAGGCGCTCAAGGCGCACCAGGCCGCGCACGGCTCGCTGCTCGCCGAGGAGGTCACCGAGGAGGCGATCGCCGAGGTCGTAGCGCGCTGGACCGGCATCCCGTTGTCGAAGCTCCTCGAGGGCGAGAAGGCCAAGCTGCTGCAGATGGAGGAGCGCCTGCGAGCACGCGTGGTGGGCCAGGACGAGGCGATCGTCGCAATGGCGACCGCCGTGCGCCGGGCCCGTGCAGGCCTCAAGGACCCCAACCGACCGGTGGGCTCGTTCCTCTTTCTCGGCCCCACCGGGGTCGGCAAGACCGAGCTTGCGCGCGCGCTTGCCGAGTTCCTCTTCGACGACGAGCGGGCAATGATCCGTCTCGACATGTCGGAGTATATGGAGAAGCACGCAGTCGCTCGGATGATCGGTGCCCCGCCCGGGTACGTCGGGTACGAGGAGGGCGGCCAGCTCACCGAGGCGGTGCGGCGGCGGCCCTACGCCGTCGTGCTGCTCGATGAGGTGGAAAAGGCGCACCCCGACGTCTTCAACATCCTGCTGCAAATCCTTGACGACGGGCGCCTCACCGACGGCAAGGGTCGGACCGTGGACTTCCGCAACGTCGTGGTGATCATGACCTCCAACATTGCCTCGGGGGTTATCGCCGAGTTCTCCGAGGGCGAGCGGGCCAAGATGCTCGAGCTCGTGCAGCGCGAGCTCAAAGGCCACTTCCGGCCGGAGTTCCTCAATCGCGTCGACGAGGTGCTCGTCTTCCACCGGCTGCTTCCCGAGCACATGAAGGCGATCGTGAAGATCCAGCTCGCCCGCTTGAATCAGCTCCTCGCGGATCGCCACATCACGGTGGTCGCCGACGAGGCCGCGCTCGACCTTCTCGCTCGCGCGGGCTACGACCCGGACTTCGGCGCACGACCGCTCAAGCGCACCATCCAGCGCCTCGTCCAGGACCCCCTCGCCCGGCTGGTGCTGGCCGGGGAGGTCGTCGACGGCGACACCGTGTTCGCCAAGGTGGAACAAGGCTCTCTGGCGTTGAGCGCGACGCACGCCGTGGCCGCCACCAACTAGTACGGTCTCCGCCCGGCCGACCTGCGGCCCGACCGGTGGTGGGTTTGCCCGGTCTGCGTCGCCCTCATCGGGCTATCATCCCCGGTCGATGGGAGCGATACCGCACCGGTCGGCGTCACGATGAGTGGCAGCGGGCTGCGGATCGACGGCGTGCACGTCCGGCTGCCCGGCCAGGCCGCGCCGGTACTCAGCGGCGTGAGCCTGGCGCTCAGGCCGGGCGAGGCCGTGGGCGTGTGCGGCCGCTCGGGGAGCGGCAAGTCCACGCTGCTGGCTGCGATTTCCGGTTTGGTCCCGTGGGCGAGAGCTGCCGAAGTGCGCGGCGCCGTTCTCCTCGATGGTGACGACATCGGTGAGCTCGACCCTGGCCAACGTGCTCACCTGCTCGCCACCTGCCTCGACCGTCCCGATGCGCAGCTCTTTCTTGGCACGCCGCGGCAGGAGATCGCTGCCGTACAGCATCTCCACGGCACAGCGCCGCTCCGCGATGCGCCGGTGGACGCCTTGCGCCTGCGGGCGCTGCTCGACGCGCGGATCGGCACGCTCTCTTCGGGCGAGCGCCAGCGCGTGGCGCTCGCGGTGGCGTTGGCGGCGGCACCTCGCCCGGTGCTGCTCGATGAGCCGCTTGCGCACCTCGATGCCGACGGCGCAGCAGCGCTTGTGAGCCTGCTGGGAGAAGTGAAGGCAATCGGGGGATCGATCCTCTTGGCCGAACAGGCGGGGTGGCGCCTCGGCAACGTTGTGGACCGCTGGCTGGAGCTCCACGAGGGTGCGCTGGCCCCTTGTCCGAGGCCGTCGCCACCGGTTCTTTCGCCGCCATCGGGCCGCACCGGCGAGGTGGTGCTCGAAGCTCGCGACCTCACCGTGGAACGCGGCGAGCACGCGCTCCTGCGCGGGGTGAGCCTGTGCGTGCGCGCCGGCGAGGTGGTGATCCTCAACGGCGCCAACGGAAGCGGAAAGTCTTCGCTGCTGCGCGTCCTCGCGGGCCACGACAGCGTGGCCGGTGGTGGGTTGCGGTGGTCCGGAGCACTGCGCAGGGCGCCGAGCACCGCACTGATGCTGTCGGTCGCCGAGCTGCAGCTCTTTGCCGAAACCGTCGCCGGAGAGCTGACGTTGAGCGGCGCGGACGCCACGACCGTATCGCGGGTGCTGCAACGTCACCGGTTGGCGCCGCTGGCAGGGCGCGCGCCATGGACGCTCTCGCGGGGTGAGCGGCAGCGTCTCGTGCATGCCGCGCTCGACGTGCTGCAACCGCCCCTCGTGCTCGTGGACGAGCTTGCGCAGGGCCTCGACCCGACCGATCTTGCGGCGATTGCGGAGCTGATCGGCCGCCGCGCCGCGCGTGGCCGGGCGTACCTCATCGCCACGCACCGTGACGACCTTGCGGGCCTTGCCCATCGCCGTCTCGCGATCGAGGGCGGCACGGTCATCGACCGTGGAGTCTCACCGTGAGAGACGCACGCGATTGGACCCATGCCGCGCTGTTCGGCGCTTTGTGGGGCGCCGCGGAGGCGACCCTGGGCACGGCGCTCAAGGTGACCCAACTGCCGCTGTCCGGGCTGGTGATGGCGGCGGTCGGTGTGCTCTGCCTGGTGACGGTGAGGCGTTTGCGGCCCCGCATCGGGATTTGTCTGGTGGCAGGTGTGGTGGCGGCGTTTCTCAAGGTGTTCACCCTCGGTGGGGTAGTCGTGGGTCCGGTGGTGGGGATCGTCTCCGAGGCCATGGTTGTCGAGCTCGCGATGACTGCAACGCGCAGCTCGCTCGTTGGGGCGCTCGTCGGTGGGGCGCTTGCCCTCGCCACCACCCCACTGCAACGGGTGATCAGCGCAGGGCTGATCGCCGGGCCGGACGCGGTGAAGGCGCTGGCGCTGGCGAGTCAGGCCGTCGCCGCGAGGATCGGGCTTGCGAAGCTATCCGCCGGCGCGCTACTGGCCCTCGTGATCGTTGTGACGGGAGGCGCCGGGGCCGCGGTCGGCGCGTGGTCGTGGCGAGTGGCTGGCCGGGTCGCACGCCGGCTGCGGGGGTCGGCATGAAGAGAGTGGCGCTCGCGCTGGCGCTCGCCGCAGCCGGGCTCGCGTTCGCGCCGCACCCCGCAGGGCCCGTGCTCGCGCTGCTGGCCGCGCTCGCTGCCGCGCGCGTGATCGAGCCGACGGTGTGGCGGACTGCGTGGCAGGCGCATCGGCTCGCGTTGATCGCGGTGGCGGCGCTGGCGAGCGTCCTCCTGGTCGCGTGGGCTGCCGGACCGGCGCGGGCAATCGCCGCGGGAGCTGCCGTCGTACTGCGGCTGCTGACGCTGGCGCTGCTGGCCGGTATCGCCGTTCGCCATCTTGACGCCGAGAAGATCCGATCGGTTGCCGCGCGGGCCGGAATGGCGCGGCTGGGCCTGGCGCTGAGTCTGGCGCTCAACTGCCTGCCGCAGCTCGGCGAGGCAGCGCGCGATGCGTGGATCGCCCTCGCGGTGCGCGACCGGCGGCGCAGGCCGCGCTTGCGCCACTTCCCGCGACTGGCTGAAGTCCTCCTCGCGCACACGGGCCGGGTAGCCGATGAGGCCGCCGCCGCCGCCGCGCTGCGCGGCCAGCGAGCGTTTGCCTTGCCCGTCGTGCCGTTGCCACCCGTGCCGCTCCTGGTGGTGGTGACCGGGTCCCCGGGCGCGGGCAAGACGCCGGCGATGATCGCCACGGCGCGCGCCTTGTCGGAGGCCAACGTGGCAGTCGCCGGGTTCGTCCAGATCCCGGTCTGGGGCAACGTCGGCAAGAGCGGCTACCGCGTCCGCGACGTGGCCACCGGCATGGAACAGACGCTCGCGACCAAGGTCGGCGATGCGCAAGGCGAGCACGGCACACCTTTCCGTTTCTCGCGCTCAGGATTTGCCTTCGCCCGCCGGTCGCTCGCTCGGGTCCGGAAAGGTTCGGTCCTCGTCCTCGATGAGCTGGGTCCGGTAGAGCTGCGCGGTGGTGGCCACATGCCGGCGGTACGGCGCGCACTTGCCCAGCCCGGGCTCGCCGCCGCGCTGGTGACGGTGCGGCCGGTTCTCATTCCGGTCTTCCTGGCGCAGCTCGCCATGTCGGCGGTCGTGATCGTCGAGGTCGCCTCCGTGGCCGATCCGGTCGCGGCGCTTCTCGCTGCGCTGCGCCCGGCCCTGGGCAGCGAGAAAGCCTAGAATGGCGTTGCGGGGGGAGCGGCGCGGTCTCGCCACGGCGCCGCGAGAAGGGAGTCGATGCCGACCGTCAGCTTCGTGCTCAACGGCGTGGAAACTGCGGCGCGCTACGAGCCGGGGATGCATTTCCTCGAGGTCCTGCGCGAGGAGTGCGGCATCGTTTCGGTGAAGGATGGCTGTGCCCCGCAAGGCGTCTGTGGCGGTTGCACGATACTGGTGGATGGGCGCCCCGCCCTGGCCTGCCTGAAAGAGCCGGAGGAGGTCGCGGGGCGTCGCGTCGTGACCCTCGAGGGTCTGCCGGAGCCGCAACGCCGCCTGCTCGCGGCGGCGTTCGTCCAGGAAGGGGCGATCCAGTGCGGCTACTGCACGCCCGGCATCATGATGCGTGCCGCCGCGCTGCTCGACCGCGGCAAGGGCACGGACCGTGACGCAGTGAAGCGGGCGCTCGCTGGCCATCTTTGCCGTTGCACCGGCTACAACCGGATCGTGGACGCAATTACCTCCGCCGCCGAGGCGTGGCGGGACGGCTCGCCCCTCCGCGGCGAGCCGCGGCGGGACGACCACTTTGGCACCTCGTATGGTCGGTCTAGAACCAGCGCCACTCCAGGCGTGTCCGGCCACGGCAACGGCGTGGGTTCGTCGCCACCGCGCTACCAGGGGATCGAGCATGCGTTGGGAGGAAAGCCCTACGTTGCCGATCTCAAGGTCGACGGGATGCTGCATGGCGCCATGGTGCTCTCGGCGCATCCGCGCGCGTGCGTCGTCTCGCTCGATCCGCGGCCGGCGCTCGCGATGCCCGGCGTGGTGAGGGTGCTCACGGCGGCGGACGTCCCGGGCGAGCGCCACGTTGGCCTCGTGGTCAAGGACTGGCCCGTCTTCGTTGCGATCGGTGAGGTGACGCGCTGCGTTGGAGACGTGCTCGCGCTCGTGGTTGCGGACTCGCAGTTTCGCGCGCGGCAGGCGGCCAAGGCGGTGTCGGTCGAGTACGAGGTGATGCGTCCGGTCACGGACCCATTTGCGGCGCTCCAGCCGGACGCCGCCAAGCTGCATGAGCGTGGCAACCTGCTCGAGGTCTGCGCGTTCTCCCGCGGCGACGTGGCCGCGGCGCTGGCGGCGTCCGCGCACGTCGTCTCGCAGCGCTTTACCACGCAGCGCGTCGAGCATGCCTTCCTCGAGCCCGAGGCGTGCCTCGCGATGCCGGCAGGCGACGGCGTCAAGGTGTTTTCCCAGGGCCAGGGCGTGCACGACGACCAGGCGCAAATCGCCAGCGTGCTCGCGCTGCCGCTCGATCGCGTCGCGGTCGAACTGGTCAGCAACGGCGGCGCGTTCGGCGGCAAGGAGGACCTCTCGGTCCAGGCGCAAACGGCGCTGGCGGCGGTCGTCCTCGGTAGGCCCGTACGCACGGTGCTGACGCGCGAGCAATCGATCCTGCTTCACCCCAAGCGCCATCCGCTGACCCTCGACTACACCGCCGGGTGCGATGCCGCGGGCCACCTCACCGCGGTGCGCGCGCGCATCGTCGGCGACACCGGTGCGTACGCCTCGGTGGGGGCGAAGGTGCTCGAGCGCGCCGCCGGCCACTCCTGCGGTCCCTACCGCGTGCCCAACGTGGATGTCGAGGCGAAGACGGTCTACACGAACAACCCGCCCTCAGGCGCGATGCGGGGCTTCGGCGCCAACCAAGCGGGGTTCGCGATCGAGGGGATCATGGACATGCTCGCCGAGAGGGCCGGCCTCGACCGCTATGAAATTCGCGAGCGCAACATCCTCGCCCCCGGCGATCGCTTTGCGACCGGACAGATCATGACCGCTTCGTGTGGCGCGCGGCAGACGCTCGAAGCGGTGCGGGACGTGTTCAAATCGGCCAAGATCGCGGGCCTCGCGTGCGGCATCAAGAACACCGGGATCGGCAACGGCGTGGCGGACATCGGCCGGGTGCTGATCCGCGTGCTGCCGGGGGGGCAACTCGAGGTTCTCACCGGTTTCACCGAGATGGGTCAGGGATTGTTCACGGTGCTGCGCCAGGTGGTGGCCGAAGAGACCGGCCTCGATCCCTCCCTCATGGAGGTGGCGGCGCGCTCGGAGCCCGCGGTGTTGTGCGGCATGACGACGGCCTCGCGGGCCACCGCGCTTGCCACGATGGCGGGCCAGCGTGCGGCGCGCAAGCTGGCCGATGATCTGACGCACACGCCGCTTGCCAAGTTGGTCGGCCGCGAGTACCCCGGCGAGTACGTGTGCGATTTCACCGTGGTTCCCGGCACGGCGGTGGACAACCCGGTCACGCACATGACGTTCGGCTATGCGGCCCAGGTCGTGATCCTCGACGATGCGGGCCGGCTTGCCAAGGTGGTGGCGGCGCACGACGTGGGGCGCGCGATCAACCCGCTCGCCTGCGTGCAGCAGATCGAGGGCGCGGTGCATATGGGGCTTGGCTACGCGCTTTCCGAGGAGCTGCACTGCGTGGAGGGACGGCTCGAGAGCACGCGCCTGGCCGATCTCGGCATCTTGAAGGCCGCCGACACCCCGCCGGTGGACGTGATCCTCGTCGAGGTCCCCGATCCGGTTGGGGGCTATGGCGCTAAGGGCGTGGGCGAGATCGGCCTCGTGCCCACCGCTGGCGCGGTGGCGTCCGCGCTGTGGGCGTACGACGGCATCCGCCGCACCGCGCTGCCGATGCGCGATGCGCCAGCCGCGAAGCCTTCGGTACCAAGGAGCCGGGCTACAACGCTCGCCAACCCGCCAGCGCGCCTTTGACGCCCGACCGCGCGAGTCCGGACCATCGTCGAAAGGACAACCCGCGCGCTCGCGCTGCGTACTACTCGGGGCAGGAAAACAGTCGCGTGATTGGGGCGCGCATCGAGAGGAAGGACGAGACATGGGCAGTCCCAATGGAGGCCTGACCAGACGCGGGTTGCTCCTCGGGGTGCTCGGCTCGGTGGCGGTTGCCGCGCTGCGCCCCAAAGCGCTGTTTGCCGCCACTCGCAAAGCGCGGGTTGTTCGCGTCGAGTCGGCGCGGGTGTGGCAAGGCACAGCTCGCGACGTCACGGTGATCGCAGCGATGCTCGACAAGGGCCTGATAGCGCTCTCGGGTGCGGCGACGCCGCAGCAAGCGTGGCGGCATTACTTCAAGCCCGGCATGCGGGTGGGGCTGAAGATCAACTTGCTCGGGCGCCCGCTCCTCTACACCGCGCCGGAGGTGACCGAGGCGGTCGCCGCGGGCGTCATCGCCGCCGGCGTCAAGCCAGGCGATGTCATCGTGTGGGACCGCTGGCGAGACCACTTCGGGCCGACCGCCTACAAGTTCGGTACCGGCAAGCACGGCGAGGCGATCGTTTCGGGCGGGGAGTATCACCCTACGATCGCCCTCCACGGCTCGACGGGCATCGCGCCGATCGACCGCATCCCAGTGGAGCGCACCGACGTGACCGTCAGCCTGCCGCTGCTCAAGGACCACGGCGTGTCGGGCGTGACGCTCGCCCTGAAGAACATTGCGTTCGGTTGCTACGATCATCACGCCGCCGCCCACGACAACGGGTGTGACCCGTTCATCTCCGAGGCGTACCAACATTTCGTCGCGACCACCAAGGTACCGGTGATCATCCTCGATGCAACCAGGGCATGCTTCGAAGGTGGGCCGCGCCCATCCGATCGCTCGCGGATCTGGAACGAGAACGCGATCTACTTCGCCACCGATCCGGTCGCGCTCGACACCGTCTGCCGCAAGGTGATCGTGGACAAGCGCGCGGCCGCCGGTTTGCCGGACAGGACCCGCCAGAGCAAGCACATCGAGACGGCGGCCCGCCTCGGCCTCGGCACCAACGATCCCAATCAGATCGAGCTTGTCACCCTGCGGGTTTGACTTGCTCGCGGCAGCGCGTCAGCCAGGTGATACGACTCCGTGACGTCCGCCTTGCAGGGGCACCACGTTAGCGCCGCCTCGGTGCTCTAGCCCGCATTATTCATGAGGCTTCTACTGCGAGCGGCGATATCACCGCTCTGGCGGGCGTACTCGGCGTTCGAACCGTGCGACGTATCGCAGAGGATACGACTCGGGTCCTCACGCCTACGTGCGCCCACCATATCGGCAATCTCGCCGCTCTCCCAACGAACCCCCACGGATAATGCGGGCTAACGCCAGGTTGGTGTAATGCAGCTAGCAGGGGCCCGTTCCCTCGATTCGTGTCAAGATCTCAGAGAAATGCCGTCGGGACCTCAGCTACTCGAGAGAGTGAGAAGGAAGGCAGGTGACCCGGGGCCGTTAGGGTCTGACTGGGTTCCTGCCACAGCCTCGAGAGCGTCGCTCCACATCCTGCTGCTCATTCTCCTTTCATTGGTCCTACGTCTCGCGTTCTTCCCGTTTCACCAGTTCGCGCAAGATCATGTAGCCACCCCGGACTCGGGGATCTACCTCGAACTGGGGCGGAACCTCGCAGAGCGGGGCATGTTCGGCCGGACCGCCGCCACCGCCGCGGCGTCGGTCGAAAACCCTGTGACGTTCGAGGTGTTTCGTACGCCTGGGTATCCCCTTGTGATTGCGCTACTGGGCTCTCTAACGAGAGACGTTGTTCCGGCGTTGATCTGCCTCGGCGTACTGCTTGACGTCGCGACTGTGGTTCTTGTCTATCTCATCGCCAGAACACTCATGGAGCCGGTATGGTCCTTCATCGCTGCATCGCTTGTGGCGGTTGACGTCGGTCATGTCGTCTACGCCAACATGATCATGTCGGACGTTCTCTTTGCGTCGCTGGTCACAGTGGCAACGTGGCTGTTGCTCTCGACGCAGACCTTGAACTGGCGGAACACGATTGGTTCCGCTCTCGCATTTACCGCAGCGGCCGCCGTGCGTCCCGTCGGGACGCTCATGTTCGCCCCTGCGGCGATGCTGCTCGTTGCGCGTCGGCTTGGGCCACGACGAGTCGCGGCTTTCGTCTTGGTAAGTTCCATCTTTCCGGGTGTGTGGATCCTGCGAAACGGAATCGGTGTGGGAGTCTGGTCGACAAGCAATGCAATGGACTACAACCTGTGCTTAGTGACCGCCGCCAAGGTCAAGGCAACGGTTGATGGTCTGTCCTTTCGTGAAGCGAGTCAGAGGGTGGTCCAAGAAGCGGTTCGGCAAAGTCCGGGAAGCGACGTCGAAAACCGAAGCGTAGCGTTCCGCCGTGTGGGATGGGCTGTGCTTCGCTCCCACCCGTTTGCCACCGGCCGGGAGGCCCTGCTGTCGGCGATGGAGTTTGCACTTGCAGGTGAACGGCGAAACCTGCTCAGGCTGATCGGTCGGCCGGGCGACGAGAGAACGACGGGCTCGATCGGGGAGACGGCAAGGGGGTCGGCAACTATCGCGGGCGCCTTTGCGATACGCAGCACCTCGGAGATCGTTTTGGTGGTCGCGCAGGCGGCATGGGATTGTGGAGTTTGGCTTGCAGCGATCGTCGGGGGTTTCGGTCTCGCGCGGCGCGGACGTTGGCCCGAACTCCTGCTCCTCGCCGGGATGATCGCCTACGTGGCCGGTGCGTCCTTGGTAGTGGCCAACGGGCGAATGCGAATCCCGGTTACTGGTGCCGTAGCAGTGCTGGCGGCGGAGGGTCTGAGGCTCATCGCGCGAGCGTGGAGAAGCGCGCGAGATCGCGACATCGCGCCGGGAGGTCTGGTGTAGTCTCGGCGCAAGGAGACCAAGGCGATGGCCGAAGAAAAGGCGCAGAACTTCGCGAATCACGCGCGCTACGTGCCGCTGTACCACTTCGTGCTGTGTGGAATCCTCGTCGTCTACCTGGCGTGGGCGGTGGCACACATCGTCAGGCACCCGTCGATCGAGGCGGTCGCCACGCTGCTCTTGGCGGTTGGCTTGCTCCTGCTGTACTTCTACGCGCGCCAATTTGCGCTGCGCGTGCAGGACCGGGTGATTCGACTTGAGATGCGGCTTCGCCTCGAGCGCATGCTCCCTGCCGATCTCAAGCTGCGTATCGGCGAGCTCACCCTAGGCCAACTCATCGCGTTGCGGTTTGCCGGCGATGCCGAGCTGCCGGAGCTGGCGCGCAAGGTGCTCGCCGAGCACATCACGGATCGCAAGGCGATCAAGCGGCTCGTGCGCGACTGGCAGGCCGACTACCTGCGGGTGTAGCGGCGCGCGAGTCTACGGCTTGGGCTTGCTCTCCGGCCCAGTGGTGACGTAGCGCTTGCTGAACTCCTCACGCTGCCGGGCGCGCTCCGCCTTTTCCTCCGCGCTCATCTCACCGAGGAACCAGCGGTGGTTGTCGCTCGCGAGCGTGGCGTCGATGAGCTTGCCGACTTGCTTCGCCGCCTCAGCCTGGGCGCCACCCGCTGCGACGGCGCTGCGCACGAGCTCCTGCGCCTGCGGGATGAACTCGGAGTAGAAAGCCTTGCCGACCTCGTACAGGCCGTGCCAGTGCGTGTAGTCCGGGCCTTGCATCGAGGCGCCGTGGCGCGCCCGCCGGCCCTGGTGGTGCCACAGCTCGAACCAGGTCCAGTCGATCTGCTGCGCGAACGGGGTATCGCCGGCGAGGCCGCCCTTTTTCAACGCGGCGAAGATCGCGAGGCCGGGCTTGCCGAACTTCTCGTTGTAAAGCTCGACCAAGCCGTCGTACTGCGTGTAGAAGCTCTCCGCGAACGCGGGCGCGTGACAGTTGGCACACACGTCCTTCATGCTCGCGCGCCGCTTCTCCCACGAGATCGGGCTCGGCAGTCCGAGCTTGGCGTCGGCGAGGTCGGCGCGGATCGAGACCTCCGGGCGGTTGTTCCACGAGATGCGGTCGCCGACGTTGTGCGTGACGGCTTGCGCTGGGGTCGCGCTCATGTGGCAGGTCGCGCAGGTCGGGCCCACGCCGTAGTCTTCGCCCACCACCCACTTCGGTCGCTCGATGTTGATCCTCTCGCGGTTGGCCGCATACGAGATGCCGTGCTTGGATTCCTCGTAGATCTCCTTTTGCGGGTGATCGGGGCCCAGGTGGCACTTGCCGCACGTGTCGGGCACGCGCGATTGCGCGGCGGAAAAAGTGTGGCGCTGGTGGCAGGCGGAGCACGAGCCGCGCGAGCCGTCGAGGTTGATGCGCCCCATGCCGGTGTTGGGCCACGTCGCCGGGGTGGGCCGGCCGTGCTCGTCCACCTTGACCGTCGCCCCATGGCATTGCTGGCAGCCGCTCGCGAGCAGCGCGGAGCCGCCGAAGAACGCCTTGTTGCCCTCGACGACCTCGGCGAGCACGTTGTCGAGGGAGCCCAAGATCTCGGCGGCCTTGGCGTGGCGGCTGGCCTGGAACTCGCGCGCCTCGACCTCGTGGCAGTGCGCGCACTCGGCCGGAGTAACGATGGTGTGGATCACGCTGCCGTTGTGCTCATACGCTCCGGGCGAGCCGGCCTTCGCGCCATGGCATTCGAAGCAGCCGACGTTGGCGCGGAAGTGCTTGGAGTCGCCCCACTGCTGGACGATCGCCGGGGTCTGCTGCTTGTGGCACTCGTTGCACCCGGCGCTCTGCTCGGAAAGCGCGGGCAGGGTGCTCGCCCGCGCGCTTGCCGCGGCTGCGAGCATCACGGCCGTGCCGGCCAGGATACCGATGCTTCCATGCAGCGTGTTGCGGTGTGATCGGCGCATCGCGTCACCTCCTCGCGTCAGCGGGAGGCGTCCCGCCTCCCAGGGAAGATCGGTCCGTGACCAACTGTAGCGATCCCGCCACGGACCTTTTGACTTGCGTCAACCAGCAGGAGCCACCTCCTGCCGGGGTGCACGCGAGCGCCGCTCATCGACCTCTCGTAGATTATGGTACAAGATGGCTCCGGCGCGCGCCGGTGGCTCAATGGATAGAGCACCTGACTTCGGATCAGGTGGTTGGGGGTTCGAGTCCCTCCCGGCGCGCCAACCATTCCAAACAGTTACGCTCATTGGACACACTGATGTTCTCATCCAGTTGCGACCAAGTTGCCACCGCGGCTTGGGTTCATTCGGGATCGCCACCGCGCCCCACGATGGAGCTGCGACCGGTGCAGCAGGTTCCTGGCGCGGGACTCCCCGACACGTTGCTGCTGCAGGCAGCCCGCGACGCCATTGACCTGTGACGAGTAGCTAACCTCGCTTTGTGCCATGTTGCCGCCGCACCCGCCAAGGGCCTGCTCACACATCGGCTCGTGGCCGACACCACGGACGTTTTGACCGGCCCTTGGGGCCGCGTATTATGGCCCAAGGTCGGAAGGGACCTTCTCATCCCGAATGGGCAACAGGGGAACACTCAGAGCCATCCAAGCCGCCAAACGGCGGCAGGAACGTGAGTCGCAACAACGTCTTCGTCAGTCTGAGCGCCAAGCCAAAGAACAAGCTAGGCTCTCAGCGATCGAACAGGCCCGGCTCGAAGTGGAAAACCACGAACACGAGTTGGCGGTACTCTCGTCAGTTCACAAGGTGCAGCCTGACGCGTGGGATTGGGTGGCCCTTGCGGCTTCATTGCCTCCGCCTCGCCCCCGAGGAGGTTCCTACCACGAGTTGAAGGCTAGGCAGGCTGTCTTGGTACTGCACCCTGAGAAACGGCAAGGCTCCGATACCGCGATTGAACAGGGTCGACGTCACGATGAAGAGATCCTCCTAGAAACAACGCAGGCCTATGCCGAAGAACTGGTCCAATGGGACAAGACACGACGACTGGCCCGTCGTGTTCTCGCAAGACAACCCGACGCCTTTGCGGAGGCCTTGCGTGACTTGAATCCGCTGACTGACCTTTCCGAGCTTGGTTCTTCGTTCGACTTCACTGTGCACAGCCCCAGACTCATCGAGTGCACGATTTCGCTGAGCGGCGCCAAAGTGATTCCAAAGGGAAGCAAGACTCTCACGTCAACCGGCAAGGTCTCGGTCAAACCAATGCCCAGAGGACGATGGCATCAGATCTATCGAGACTATCTCTGTGGTTCCGTCCTACGTGTGGCTCGCGAGGTGTTTGCGTTATTGCCGGTGGAGACGGTTTTGGTATCCGCATCGGTGGACTCGCTCGATTCTTCAACAGCCGCGTCCGCACGTCTCCCCCTGATGTCAGTGGTAATGCCTCGCTCGACCTTCGCCGGACTCCCCTTGGATGATCTCAACCCGTTTGACGTGATTAGCCGATTTGGCCAGGTCCGCGCCAACTTCAAATCTTCACGCGGGCAGGAGACATTTCTACCGATCACCCCGTTGACACCCGCTGACATCGTGCAAACCTCGGTCGAGGATATGAGTCTGGACGACTTGTTCGCGCACGTCCACGAACTGCGCGAACAACTGAAGTCAGCGGAGGGCCGAATGAACCTCCCTGAGAGCCCTAACGCTGCGGCTGGGGGACGGTCATGATCACTAATACCCTTGCGATCATCGCTGTGCTGTGTTTCGGCGTCATCGCGGTCCTCCTGTTTCTCAAGCGTAACCTCGAGAAGAGGCTTGCCGCATTGAAGGAGGAGACGGGCCGTATCCGTCTGCATTTTGAGTCGGAGACAACTCGGGTCTACAGCGAGGCACAGGCCGCAGTCAGCGCTGCCCAGAAGCTGGTTGATCAGCAACTTGAGGCCTCTACGCACGAAGCGGAAGGTGTTCGTGAGCATTACGAGACCGCGGCCCGAAACGCGGAGGCAGCCGCCCAAGAATTGGTTGCCAAAACCTTCAAGGATCTTGAACCACTCCGAAGATTCCAACATCTTGCTGATGCAGAAGGGGACGCTAGAAGGTTGTTGGCTGAGGCAGTGAAGGAGGCGATGGGCTTGCAGGCGGAGGCACAGCGGTTGCTGGACGATGCACGCGCTGCAGCGGCCAATGAACGGCTGGCAGCGAAGGAGAAGGTCAGAGACATCCACGAACAAGCCGATGCGCGCCTCAACCAGGCCATCCGCGACGCCGGCAGAATCATGGCGGAGGCCGAGAAGCGGGCGGAGGAGACCGGGGGCGCTGCCTACGCCGCTTTGCGTGAGAAGGAACTACTGGAGCATGCAGCGGAAGCCATGCGCAATATCATCGACGGGTACGGAGACCGATATCTGGTCCCGACTCATAGCCTCCTTGACGACCTTGCTGCGGAGTATGGCTACGACGCCGCTGGCCAGTCACTCGCATCTGCACGGGAGCAATCCAAGCGGATGGTTGAGCAGGGGGAAGCGGCGACGTGTAACTATGTTGAGGCGAGCCGGCGGAACACGGCGATTCAGTTCATAATACACGCCTTCAACGGCAGCGTGGATGCGACCTTGTCGCGTGCCCGGTCCGACAACTACGGTGTCCTTGAACAGCGAATCCGGGATTGTTTCAGCATTGTCAACCGGGAAGGCAGTGCGTTTAGGAATGCGTGCATTCTGCCGGCATATCTCGATGCGAGGCTTGCCGAGTTGAAGTGGGCAGTCGTGGTGCAAGAGCTGGCAGCAAGGGACCGGGAAGAACAGCGTTATCTGAAGGAGCAGGAACGCGATAGGCAAAAGGCAGAACAGGAACGTCAACGGCAGCTCCGCGAGGCGGCAAAGGAAAAGGAGCTGATACGTCGTGCTATGGAGGAGGCAGAGAGTCGTTTCGCCGCGGCATCTGCGGGACAGAAGGCGGAGTCGGAAAGGGAAGTGGCTGAGCTCCGAAAGAAACTCGAAGATGCCACGAGGCGTGAACTGACCATTGCTCAACAGACCAGCAAGGGTCACATCTACGCGATTTCCAATGTTGGGTCTTTCGGGGAGGGAGTCTACAAAGTTGGGCTTACGAGAAGAGCCGCACAGGAACGAGTGGACGAACTCAGCAACGCCAGTGTTCCGTTCGACTTTGAGATTCATGCGGTGATCCAGACTGACAACGCACCAGCGCTGGAGTACAAGATTCATCAGCAGCTCCTTGCGATGAGAATGAACAAGATCAATCCGCGAAAGGAGTTCTTTCGCGTCGGGCTGAATGAGATTCGTCAGGAGATAGAGAAGCTCGAGCAGGGGAAGGACGTGAGCGGACTGGTGACGTGGACCGAAAAGGCAAAGGCTCAACAGTATTACGAGAGTCTCGGCATCGATCAAGACGCGGAGCAAAAGGAAAAATGGCTCCAGGCTGAACGACGGAGGGTGGAACGCCGGGCAAGGGTCACGCAGAGACTTTCGTTCGCGGATCGAGATGAGAGCGGGGAAAGCGGCGAGGACGTGTGACCCCTTCTTAGTGATAGGCGGCCCCAAGGGTTCTGCGCACCGCCTGGCCCGAGTGGCCTTCCCCCTGTTGCGGTACCAGTCCTTACGCTGGTCCTCCCATTGCTAACCCACCCCGGCGCGCGCTAGTCCCACCAGCACGGCGGAAGGCCATTGACCTGTCCCCGATTCGACGTTCGCCTGTACCAGGTCCTGCGGGTTGGGTCCTGTGCGGCACCAGGCGTATTCTTGACGCGGGCACCCAGACGCGATAGGCGTGGGAAAGCCGACGGAGCCGACTAGGGCCGTGGGTAGGACTGGAGTTCTGGTATGACTGGCGCAAGAACTAAACAAGGGAAACCGGAACTGAGGGTCGTCTTTGACACGAGCGTCCTCTACACCGGGTCAGCCAGTGACCTCCTCAACCAGGAGACGTGCGAGGTGATCCGAGGGAATTCCGCCCACGCTGACCTCACAATGTTGTGGTACCTGCCCGCCATCGTACGGCACGAACGCCAGTACCAGATGCTATCGGCAGCGCTCAAGCTTTTGCCTCACGTGCAAAAACTGGAACGGTTACTGGGCCACAACCTGAACATCACCGAGAAGGCCGTCGAACACTTGGTTGCCGACGCAGTGGAACTGCAGCTTCAGAAAGCCGGCCTGAACGTTGTTGAGCTCCGCGTGGCCGAGGTGGACTGGGAACATATGATGCTCGCTGCAGCATATAGGCGCGAGCCGTTCGATCCGGGCGAGCGAGAGAAAGGCTTCCGTGACGCGTTGGTTGCTGAGAGTTTCCTACAGATTGTGAGGGATTCGCCTGTCACACCTAAGATCTGTCGCGTGGCTTTTGTTTCAGGGGACACCCTGTTAAGGGCCGCTGTGGCCAATCGAACCTCAGATTGCAAGAATGTGCGTGTTCTCGACAGTCTTGAGAGTCTGAGGGGTTTGGTCAATACGCTTGTCGCTGAGGTAAGTGAGGAGTTTGTGGCCGGGCTTAGTGAACAGGCGGCAGCCTTCTTCTTCACAAAAGACGACAAGAACTGCCTCTATCGCAAGGAGCGAGTTGGCGAGAGCATCACGGCGACGTACGCCGGCGAGTTGCAGAAAGTTCCTGACGGGGCTCAAAGAAGCGAACGCAACATGTGGTTCATCGGTGGTACACGTTTCGTGAAGAAAGTCCGCCAGAGAGTTACTTGGGTCACCACGATAATCGCTAAGTCTAAGGCTTTTGCAACGCAGCAGACCTTGGGATCCGTGCTTCCTACCAGCCTTCTAACGCACTCACCGAGTACCCCCTTCAACTATGCCGACCAATGGAAAGCACTAGACACACAGGCAAAACCGAGCCAGGCCTCAACTCTCAGTACCATTCTAGCTTCTGGCGGACAGGCCGATCTGGGGCCAGAAGGGCGCTCTCAGCTCAGTTCGCTTATGTCGTTCTTCAGCCAGGCCCCCGGCCCGGAGCGGCACGTGGCGGACGGCCTATCCACGTTCGAGGTCACGTGGAGCGTAGTGGTTAGCACAAGCCATCAGCTCACGACGCCGCGAATCGAGGACATTAGATTCACGCAAACGGTGTGGCACGAGGCAGCTTAGGCTGACCTGCCAACTAAAACGATTCCAGGTTGATAGGTAGAGTTGGCACCTTTGAACCCCGCCGGCGCGCGCTTGGCCCACCAACACGCGAGCGCCACCGCTAGTACGAGGTGATCTTGCCCGTCACCTCGTGGCGCACCACGGAGGCGAGCTTGCCGAGGGCCAACAATAGGCCGTCATCCTAATAGGTACCAGATATCACCTTCTCACCTTCGGTGCGGCGACGAGGTGGGGCCGTTCCCCGATGCCTGCTCGCAGGGTGGCCACGTTGATGGGCCGCGTCGATTCGAGTGGCGATCCGCGGATCACGAGGTAGGTCGCGCGGGTTCTAGCCCGCCTCGACGAGCGCGGCGAGTTTCGCGAGGGAGGACCGCCAGCCGAC
Source organism: Thermoanaerobaculales bacterium (assembly GCA_044447965.1). Classification (GTDB taxonomy): domain Bacteria; phylum Acidobacteriota; class Thermoanaerobaculia; order Thermoanaerobaculales; family Thermoanaerobaculaceae; genus DATIYW01. Next base: position 51,394 of record JBIOGJ010000011.1, read on the forward strand.
CTCGTTGTCGGCGGTCGAGAGGCCGAGCGGTAAGCCGTCATGCACGGCGAGGATATCGGTGCCGCCGTCTGCATCGGCGAGCGCGATCGTGATCGTCATCTCGCCGCGCAGCGCCGGATGTGTCGTCTCGAACTCGACCACTTCGACAACCTGCTCGTTCGTTGCGAGCTTGACGAAGCGGCCGTGGAACGTGTCGGTGTGCGCGGTCGTCTTGCCGGTCCCGGTCGGCGCGTCGTACGTGAGCGAGATGCGGAACGAGCCACCTTCGCGGGCGTCGAACGCGTGCACGTGGCTGGTCATGCCGGTCGGCACCATCCACGTCGCGACCGCGCGCGCATCGAGGAGCGCGCGGTAGGCGATCGCGCGGGGCGCGTTCACATTGCGACTGATCCGGGTGGAGCTCACGTCCTGAAATTAGCACGTGCCGCGAGACGAGCAACACGCCGACCGCGTGGCTAGTGCGGGCGGTGTGGTGCGGCTCGCGCACTGGAATAGCGTGCTCCCGGTTGCCGGTTTTGCGTTCAGTGTTCGAGCGATAGCGCACCGTGGTGGGAACGTCGGACGGGTGTCCGCCCACTCGGTGCAGGGGAGGTCGTGATGCATCCGCTTCGAAGCCGTATCGCGTGTGTGGTTGGTGTTCTCTCGTTGCTGGCGCCGTTCGGTCCGGCCGTTGCCGCGCCGGTCGCCGACGCCGGGGTGATCCGGATCGGCGCCGTGCTGCCGGTCACCGGCAAGGAGTCCAAGATCGGCGGCGCCTACAAGGTCGCCACCGAGTTCGCGGTCAAGGAGATCAACGACGCCGGCGGGATCGACGTCGGCGGCACGAAGATGAAGATCGAGCTGCGCCTCCTCGACGACACCTCGGAGCCGACCAAGAGCGCACAGTTGGTGGAACAGCTCATTGCGCAGGAGAAGGTCCACGCGGTGATCGGCGGGTACGGCTCGCAGCTCGTGCAGGCGCAGAGCGTGGTGCCGGAGCGGTACGGCGTGCCGTACATCTCGGGGGGCGCCGGTGCGACCAGCATCTACGGCCGGAGCAAGTGGGTGTTCGGCGTGCTCTCGCCGGTCGAGAACCTGGCGGGGACGCAAATGGAATTCCTCGACGACCTGATCAAGGCCGGCAAGCTGAAGTCGCCCATGAAAATCGCGCTCGTGTACGAGAACACCGAGCACGGGAAGGACTACGAGAAGGGGGTGACGCAGTTCGCCAAGGCGCACCCGAAGGAGTTCTCGGTCGTGCTCGACGAGGCGTTTGAGCTGTACGCGGCGGACTTCAAGCCCCTGCTCACACGCGTGCAGGCGGCTGCTGCCGACCTGTTCATGGCCGACGCGCACCTCGAGGACTACATCACGATGCAGCGCACGTATACGCAGATGGGGCTCTACCACCAGATGGTGACGTACGGCGCGCGCGGCGCCGACGCGGCGGCGCGCAAGGCGTTGGGCGCGGCCACCGATTACATCTTCGCCAGCGGCTGGTGGTCAGACCTGCTGCCGTACCCGCAGGTGAAGGCGTTCAACGCGACGTGGAAGGCCGCGAACGGCAGCGCGCCGCAGTGGTATCACGCCTGCGCGTATGAGACGGTGCGCGCGCTGGCGCTGGCGATCCACAACGCGGGGTCGCTGAAGCCGGAAGCGATCCGCGCGGCGCTCGCGACCGTGGAGTTGAAAGGCTCGATCCTGGCCCCGGGCGTGCTCAAGTTCAGCGCCACCGGCCAGGCGATCCTGCCGTTCGTCGTGACGCAGAACAAGCCGGGGGACAAGGTCGATCTCGTGTGGCCGAAGTCCGACCGCACCGGCGACCCGATCGCGCCGATCCCGAAGACTTAACCGAGGGGAAGGTCGGCTTCCGTCTGTGGTTGCTCCAGTCAGAGGCTGAGGCTGGCTTCATTCGACTGCAACTCGGTATCATCCCTGCGAAATGTCCTCTTCCCTCGCGGTCGTGGTGAACTCGCTGCTCGCGGCGGGCCTTTACGCCGAGATGGCGTACGGCCTCGCCGTGATCTACGGCGTGATGCGGATCATCAACCTGGCGCACGCCGGGATCATGATGCTGGGCGCGTACGTCACGCTCACGTTGTTCACCCGCCTCGGGCTTGATCCGTTTCTCGCATTCTTCCTGGTTGGGCCGCTCTTCCTCGTGCTGGGCATGGCGCTGTACCGCGGTGTCGTGCGACGGCTACCGCACGGGGGCAGCACACCGACGGTTGGATCGTTGCTGCTGCTGTTCGGCGTGTGGCTCGTGCTGCAGAACCTCGCCTACCTGATCTGGAGCGGCGACACGCAGTCGATCTTGACCTCGTACACGATGAAGTCGGTTTCGCTGCTCGGCGTCCGCGTCGGTGTGCCGTCGCTGCTCGTGTTTGGTGCCAGCGGCGCATCGTTGCTCTTCCTCATCGTGCTGCTGCACACCACCTACATCGGCAAGGCGATCCGCGCGGTGACGGAGAACCGCGACGCGGCGATGCTCGCGGGCATTGACGCGGAGATGATCTCGGCGCTCGCGTTTGGACTGGGCTGCGCCTTCGCGGGGGTCGCCGGTGGGATGCTTTCGACGCTCTACGCGTTCACCCCCGACTTCGGCCGCAGCTTTCTGCTCAAGTCGTTTTGCATCATCGTGCTCGGCGGGATGGAGAGCGTCGCCGGCGTGGCGGCCGGTGCGCTCGTGCTCGCCGCGCTCGAGAACGGGCTCGCGGTCTACACGACGATCCCAACCTCGTTCCAGGACGCGATCACGTTCGCGCTGCTGTTCGTGGCGCTGGTCGCGCTTCCCCAAGGGTTAACGGGACTGTTCGCCCGCACCTCGCGAGCGCGGGGCGGCCGATGAGGCGCTGGGGGTTTGCGGTCGGAGCGGTGGCCGCGCTCGTCGCGCTCGCGGCGCCGTTGTTCCTCGCTCGCGGGATGCTCAACGACCTGTGGAACCTCGCGTTCGCCGTGATCCTCGCCTCCGCCTGGAACCTGCTCGGCGGGTTCGCCGGTCAGGTCTCGCTCGGTTACGCCGCGTTCCTCGGGATCGGCGCCTACACGACCGTGCTGCTCTCGCTGCGCGGCGTCGATCCGTTTCTCACGCTTCTGCCCGGTGCGCTCTTGGCGGCGGTGTTCTCCGTCGCGATCGGCTTGCCCGGGTTTCGCCTGCGCGGCCCGTACTTCACGATCGCCACGATCGGCGTCGGCGAGGCGGTACGGGTCGCCGCGTCGAGCGTCTCATTCACCGGCGGGTCGAGCGGGGTGCGGATGCCCGCCGGATCGTTCGACTTCAACCGCAACTACTTCGCGATGGTGGTGCTGGCGATCGCCACGGTTGTGATTGCGGCGCTCGTGCGCAAGAGCGCGTTCGGGCGCGCGCTATCGGCGATCCGCCAGGACGTCGACGCGGCCGAGGCGCTCGGAGTCGACTCGACGCTCTTCAAGCTCAAGGCCCACGCGCTCTCCGCCGCGCTGGTCGCGCTCGCGGGCAGCCTCTACGCGATCAACTTCCAGTACATCGCGCCGGGCGGGGTGTTCGACTTTCGGTTCAGCCTCAACATCGTGCTGATGCCGATCGTCGGCGGGATCGGCACGGTCGTGGGGCCGGTGCTGGGGGCGCTCGTGGTGAGCACGATCCAACTGAAGCTCCTCGAGCTGCCCGCGCTGCGCGACTCATACCTGTTCATCTACGGCGGGCTGCTCATCGTGGTCATCCTGTTCGAGCCCGGGGGGCTGGTCGGGCTCGGCCAAAGGGTGCTCGCCGCGCTGCGACCCGCCGCGCGGGCAGCGAGGGCGACCGATGCCGAGTGAGCCGCTGCTCTCCGTCCGCGCGTTGAAGAAGCGCTTCGGCGGGTTGCTCGCCGTCGCGGGCGTCGACTTCGAGGTCGCGCGCGGGGAGATCTTCGGCGTGATCGGACCCAACGGCGCCGGCAAGACCACGCTGTTCGGCTGCCTGGTCGGTGCCCTCAGGCCAACCTCGGGCGAGGTCCGCTTCGCCGGGCAGCGCATCGACGGCCGTCCCAACCACGAGATCGTGCGGCGCGGGCTCGTGCGCACGCACCAGATCGTGCGGCCGTTCCGCGCCATGACGGTGGCGGAGAACGTCTCGATTGGCGCGCACTTCGGGGCGGGTGCACGCCGCGGCGCGGCGGCCGCGCGGGTCGTCGGCGAGGTCCTCGACCGCACGGGCTTGGCGCCGCGCGCGCGGGCGCTCGCCGGGACCCTGACGATCGGCGACCTCAAGCGTCTCGAGATCGCTCGCGCGCTCGCCACCGAGCCGGCCGCGCTGTGCCTCGACGAGGTGATGGGCGGCCTCAACCAGGGCGAGATCCGCGGCGCGATGATGCTGATCCGTGAGATCAGGGACGCCGGAGTGACGGTGTTGATGATCGAGCACCATGTCCACGCCGTGGTCGGCGTCTCGGACCGGATCATGGTCCTCAACTTCGGGACCAAGATCGCTGAGGGCGTGCCGGCCGCGGTGCTCGAGGACCCGGCGGTGGTCGAGGCGTACCTGGGTTCCGAAGCCCCGATCACGGAGGGTTGATGCTCGAGGTGAGGGAAATCGACGTGTTCTACGGCGCGGCGCAGGCGCTGTGGGGCGCGTCGTTCCGCATCGAGAGGGGGGAGATCGTCACGCTGGTCGGCGCCAACGGCGCGGGCAAAACGACGGCGCTGCGGTGCATCGCCGGGCTACTCCCGCCGCGCCGCGGCAACATCGTGTTCGAAGGCGAGGACATCACGGCTCTGCCCGCACACCGTCTCGCTGCCCGCGGCCTGGTGATGATCCCCGAGTCGAGACAGCTCTGGCCGGCGATGACCGTGCGCGAGAACCTCGAGCTGGGCGCCTACATGCGGGTGGCACGCCCGCACGCGCGAGCGACGATCGAGAGGGTGTTCGAGATGTTCCCGATCTTGCGCGACCGCGCCGGGCAGAAAGCCGGCACGCTCTCCGGCGGCGAGCAGCAGATGGCCGCGATCGGCCGTGGCCTGATGTCGCGCCCGCGCCTGCTCATGCTCGATGAGCCGGCGCTCGGTCTCGCGCCGCTCGTGGTCCGGGCTATCTTTGATGCGATGCGCGCGATCCGTGACCAGGGGGTCACGATCCTCCTCGTCGAGCAAAACGTGCGGCAGGCGCTCGCCCTTGCGGACCGCGCGTATGTGCTCGAGTCAGGCCGCGTCACCCTCAGCGGCGCCGCCGCCGAGCTCGCGCGAGACCCACGGGTGAGGCTCGAGTTCCTTGGCGAGGGCGCGGTATGAGCAACCCCCAGGGCCGCCTGCTCGACCAGTTGCACAAGCGCGCCGAGCACACGGCGCTGGTCTTCGCCGGTCAGACCTGGCTCTACCGCGACGTCGATTCATTGGCGCGCCGGTACGCGGCAGGGCTCGTCAGGGTGGGGATTTCGCGGGGCGACCGCATCGCGGTGTTCGCGGAGAACGGGCTTGAGGTGGTCGTCGCGCTGCTCGCGCACTGGCGACTCGGGGTGATCCATGTGCCGATCAACCCGCGTTACCGCGAAGAGGAAGCTGGCCACCTCCTGCACGATTCCGGCGCGGTCGGCGTGCTGGTCACCGCCGCATCCGAGAACGAGCGGATTCTCGATGCGATCGGGCCGCTGCCCCGGCTGTCGACGCGGATTACGATCGGACCCGGCGCACTCGGCACGACGTTCGACGCGCTCGCGTCGGCCGAGCCTCTCGAGGACCAGGCGCCCGCAGCCGCCGACGACACCGCGATGCTCATCTACACCTCGGGCACGACGGGAAAGAGCAAGGGTGTCGAGCTTTCGTACCGCAACGTCGTCGAGAACACGATCGCGTTGACGCGTCTATGGCAGTTTCGGGAGGACGATCGGGTGATTGTCGCGCTGCCGCTGTTCCACGTCCACGGGCTGTGCCTCGGCACGTTCGGCTCGTTCTTGAACGGCGCGACGCTCCTGCTGTACGAGCGATTCGAGGCAAGCGCGATTGTCGGTGCGTTCGAGCGCGATGGCGCAACGGTGTTCTTTGGCGTGCCGACGATGTACGTGCGTCTCCTCGAGCACATCGAGCGCTGTCCCGAGGCGGCGGTCCCGCTCCGCCGCGCGCGGCTGTTCGTTGCGGGCAGCGCTGCGCTTCCGGCCGACGATTTCCGCGCGTTCGAGGCGGCGACGGGTCACGCGATCCTCGAGCGTTACGGGATGAGCGAAACGCTCTTCACGCTCACGAATCCGTACCTCGGCGAGCGGCGCCCCGGGACGGTCGGAAAGCCGGCGCCGGGCTGCGAGGTGCGGATCGTCGACGATGCCGGCGATGACGTCCCTCCCGGTGAGGTGGGCGAGCTCGTGGTCAAGGGCCACGGCGTGATGAAGGGTTACTGGTGTCGGCCCGAGGAGACCGCCGCGACGTTTCGTGACGGTTGGTTCCTCACCGGTGACGTTGCCCGCCGTGACACCGATGGTTACGTGACGATCCTCGGCCGCAAGTCGGTCGACATCATCAAGAGCGGCGGGTTCAAGATCTCGGCGCGCGAGATCGAGGACGTGCTGCGGCGCCACCCACGGGTCGCAGACGTTGCCGTTGTGGGTGTCCCGGATCGGGTGTGGGGGCAGCGGATCGTCGCCGTCGTCGTCCCCAAGGCAGGAGCGGCTCTTGATGCGAGCGACCTGGGCGAGGAGCTGACCGCTTTCGCTGCGCGCCACCTCGCGGACTTCAAGCTGCCGCGGACCATCAAGCTCACCGCGGAGCTGCCGCGCAACGCGCTCGGCAAGGTGCAGAAGCACCTGATCGCTCAACTCTTCACCACCGGCGAGTAACCGGGTAGGGCGACGGTGCGGGCCACACTGCCGCGGGGAAGATCGTGAGTGACGGCGCTGTTTTCTCAACCGGGGTGGTTGGTGCGGGACCGCCCAGACTGCCAACGGGCGAGCGGTCGCGGAGGTGCGAGATGCCGCGAATCGGACGGATCGGAATACGGGTGCTGTTTGCTGGTGCAATCCTGCTGGCGTCGATGGGAACCGCTCGATCCGCCAACACCGTCGAGCCGTGCTGCTTCGCCAACGAAGCGTTCACCGGGGTGTGTCGCGTCGTGCCGGGGCCCAACGAGAGCTGTGCGAGCATCCTTGCGTACCTCAACGACCCGAACACGAGCGGCAAGACGTACTGCGGCGCCAGCAGCGTCCGCGGCAGGTGGCGGCAAGTCGCCTGCCCGAGCAACGACGGTTCTTCGCAGAGCCACGACTCGTCGCCCCGGCGCTGACACTGGCGCTAGCGCCGCTCGCGAACGGAGGGGTTGTAGCACTGAAGCGAACGCGTGAGGCGCCCCTGCCGCGTCCTAGTGCGAGGAAGCCTGGAGTAGTCCTCTCGCTCCCCCGTTCGCAAGAGAGTGAGTGGCTGCGGGCGATAGGCCGCCGCGGGTCGGACGAGAGAAAGCAGGAGTGAACGCAGCGCCGCACCTGCGCGCAGGTTCGCGACGCACTGCGCCGGCCCGGCCGGCGACGCGGTCACGCGAGGTGCAGGGCCTCGGCCGGGAACGGCCGACCGTGCGCAGGGTAGATGGTCCTTGCGCCGAGATCGAGCAGCCGGCGCCAGCTCGCCGGAACAAGCTCCGGTTGGTGGGCGAAGATCCCGAAGGCAGGCTTGAGCGTGAGGGGTAGGCCGTTCATCGCGAGATCGCCTACGAACGCTTCCCCGCTCTCGAGGAGCACCGAGATCGATCCCGGCGAGTGGCCCGGGGTGTGCACGACCTTGCCTGGCACCCCGTACGGAACCAGGTCCAGGCCCTCGTCCTCGATCACGAGGTCGGGCTGGAGAGGGCGGACGGCGCCCAGACGGTGCATGAAAGGTGCGAGGATCGTTCGGAGAATCTTCCCCCATCGCGTGACACCGCGGGGCCATTCCCATTGACCCGTTGCCAGCCACTCGGCGTCCCCTCGGTGGATCGCCACCGGCGCCCCGGTGGCCTCGTGCAGGGATGCGGCCGCGCCGATGTGATCGAAGTGGCCATGCGTCGCGAGGATCAGCCGAAGGCCCTTGAGATCGCTCTCGATTCGCGTGAGCTTGCGCACCAGGGCCCGAGCGCTCCACGCCACGCCGGGGTCGATGAGAACAGCGCCCGCGTCGCGGACCAGGTAGGTGTTGGTGAATCCGCGCCCGAGGTTGGCGATGCTCGCGGGCATCTCACTCGCTCTTCCGGCCACCAGGAACGACCGTGCTCTGAGCCGGCACTCGGACGAGCCCGAGCCGAGGAGCGCGGTCGGCAAACCACTCCTGCACCCAGACGGGGGCGAGCATTCGAAATCCCGGCCCGATGACGAGGAAGGTGAAATTCGGCGAGCGCTCCGCCTCGGCCAGGCCCAACAGCTCGACGGCGCGGTCGCGGTCGCCCACGGCGGCGTGAGCGAGCGCCCGCCAAAGCGGCGAAACGTACGCCTTCTCGGCAAGTGCGTCGGACGCCGCGACCGCTTCCCGGGCGGCGTCTTGCTTGCCGGCCCGCACGAGGAGCTCCGGCAGGAAGGCAGGGCCGCTCGTCAGGCCCCGCGCGGTCGCGGCGTGCATGAGGTTCGCGGCTTCATCGTTGCGACCCTGGACGCCACGACAGAACCCCATCCAAGAAAGCGCCATCGGCATGTTGGGGTCGAGCTCGAGCGCCTTCTCCAGCAGCAGCGCGCCGGTGGAAATTTCGCCCACGCCGATGTGAAACGCAGCGGCCTGGGTGTGCGCGATGGACGAGAGCGGTTCCGCCTCGACCAAGTGCCGCCCCACCTCGATCGCCTCACGTGTGCGGCCCGCCGCGAGGTGGAAGACTCCGAAGCCAAACAAACCGGTCCAGTCCGCGCGAGGGAGTTGCTGGGCAAGTTTGAAGTGGCGCTCCCCCTCGGTCCATTCCCAGTAGTGGAGGTAAAGGATGGAGGCCAAGGTCGCATGCGCCTCCGCGAGGGACGCATCGAGCTCGAGAGCCCTCTCGGCGGCGGCTCGAGCTCTGCCAAACGCCTCCCGTGGGGGGAGGTAACCCCACAGGCCCAGGACAGCAAAGGTCTCTGCGATCCCGACGTGGGGGAGCGCGTAAGAAGGGTCTGCCGCGATCGCCTTCTCGAAGTGCTCGATGGCGCGCTGCAAACCCCCCGGCTGGCGACGGTTCAGGAAGTACCGTGCCTTGAGAAACAGGTGATACGCCTCCTGGCTCGGGACGTGCCGGCGCGGTAAGGTCACCTGTTCGCCCCCGACCAGATTTACCCGCAGCTTCTCCACGACCCCGAGCGAAATCTCGTCTTGGATCGCGAAGATGTTATCGGCGTTGCGGTCGAAGCGCTCCGACCACAGATGGTAACCGTCGGCGACGTTGACGAGCTGTACCGTGATGCGAAGGCGGTCGCCCGCCCTGCGCACGCTCCCTTCAAGCACGGCGCTTACTCCGAGCCTGCGGCCGATCTCGCGCACGTCTTCGAGCTTGTCCTTGAAGGAAAACGACGACGTGCGGGAGGTCACCCGCAGTCCCTCGAGGTGCGCGAGGGCGTTGATGAGCTCCTCGGCGATGCCGTCGCAGAAGTACGCCTGGTCGTGCCCAGCGCTCATGTCGGCAAAGGGGAGCACCGCGACCGTGGGGGTGACCATCGCGGCGCCGTTGGCGACCGACTCCCCGACCGTTGTGGCGTGTCTGAGCGCCTCGAGTTCAGCCCGCACCTCGGCCGCGGAAGCCGGGCGGTGCGCCGGGTCCTTCTCGACGCAGCGGAAGATCAGCCGCTCGAGCGTTGCGGGGAGGCGCGGGTTGTACGAGCGCAGCGAGGCTGGCGTCTGGTTCAGCACTTGGGCCATCAGGTCTGCGATGTTGGGTCCCGAGAACGGCAGCCGCCCGCAGGCCATCTCGTACAGCACGACTCCGAGCGAGAAGAGATCGCTGCGCGCATCGACCGGCTTTCCGGTGAACTGCTCTGGTGACATGTAGGCCATCGTGCCGAGGAGCATTCCGTCCGCGGTAGGAGTCTCAGTTGGCGCGAGGTCACCGCCTGGAGCAGCGGTGCCGGGACGCAACTTGGCGACGCCGAAGTCCAGCACCTTGACCCGCCCGGCGCCGGTCACCATCACGTTGGAGGGTTTGAGATCGCGGTGCACGATGCCACACTCGTGCGCGGCGCCGAGCGCATCGGCGAGGAGAACGGCCAGGTCCAGCAGAGCCCCAAGCTCCAGTCCCCCAGCGGGTATGCACTCCGCCAGTGTTTTCCCCTGCACGAGTTCCATGGTGAAGAAGTGCTCGCCTTCGGCCTCATCGACCGAGTAGATGGTCACGATCCCAGGGTGGTTGAGCGCGGCCAGCGCGCGAGTCTCACGGGTGAACCGCTGGAGGCGCTCCGGGTCCGCAGCCATCCGACCGGGGAGCACCTTCAATGCCACGTGGCGGCCGAGCCGGAGATCTACCGCCTCATAGACCTCTCCCATGCCCCCGGCGCCAAGCAGCCGTACGACGCGATATCCACCCAGGGTTTTCCCGGTCCAGCCATCCACGGTGCGTCAGATCCCTGAGCACCATGGTAAACCCGCGAACCGGCGTCGGAGATCCCCGCATTGGGTACCGCCTAGGTGGGAACGATCGCAAGACCCTGGATCCCCGCCTTCGCGGGGATGAAAGACAGGGCTCGGGGATGAGGACATGGGCGCGGGAGCGACGGCGGGTGAAGGGATGAGGGAGCGCTCGGAATAATCGCGGCGGTGTTTGGTTGCGACGAACAGCCTGCAACATGGGTCGATGGTTGGCGCGGCGTGTCCTGTGTCCGCGCACAGCCTGGGTCATGCGCCGGGAAGGGGGAATTGGTGGCGCCACGGGACGAGAGGACGGCCGCAGAACTGCGCGATCATCGCCGCCTCGCGCGCCGTCAGGCGGCGTTGCTGCGCCTGTCGGCCGAGATCGCCGCCGCGCGTGACGAGACGGCCGTGTGCGAGAGCGTGGTGCGCGGACTGCACGACGAGGGCCTCGGCTACGAGTTCGTCGCCGTGTTCCTCGTCGAGGAGCCGAGCGGCGACCGCGTCCTGCACGCGAGCGTGGGATGGCCAGACGCGCCGAAGGGATGGCGGGTGCCGCACGGGGCGGGGTTGAGCGAGCGGGCGCTGCTCGACGCGACGCTGCACTACAGCGCGGACGTGACGACGGAATCGACCTACCTTCCCACCTTGCAAGGCGGCTCCGAGGTCGACGTGCCGCTCCTCATGGACGGCAAGGCGACCGGGGTGCTCGTGGTGCAGAGCAACGGCACCGCCGCCTTCGGCCAGGAGGACTTCGAGGGCCTCGCGGCGGCCGCGCAGCAGGCGAGCATCGCGATCGGGCGCGTGCGCCTCCTCGCGGCGGAGCGGCGCCGCGCGGACGAGCAGGAGGCGCTCGTCGCGAGCCTCGCCGATCTTTCCGCCGAGCTCGAGCTGTCGCGCCTGCTCGAGGCCGTGCTCGGACGCGCGGTGAAGCTGCTCGGCGCCTCGGGTGGCGAGCTGGCGATCTTCGACGAGACGCACGGCGAGCTCGAGATCGTCGCTAACCACAACATCGGCAAGGAATCGACCGGCACGCGGATGGCGCTCGGCGAAGGCGCGATGGGGCGCGTCGCCGAGACGCACGAGCCGCTCATCATCGCGGATTACCAGGAGTGGCTCGGGCGCTCGCCCCAGTACGGCAAAGTCAGCGTGCACGCGGTCATGGTGGCGCCGCTGCTCATTGGGGCCCGCCTCGTCGGGACGATCGCGACCGTCCACACGGACCCGGCCCGCGTGTTCACCGCCTACGACCTGCGCCTGCTCAACCTGTTTGCCCCACAGGCGGCGATCGCGATCGAGAACGCGCGTCTGTACACCTCGGCGCAACGCGAGAAGCAGTACTTCGAGCAGCTCGTGCTCAACTCGCCGGTGGCGATCATCACGCTCGACCTCGAGCAGAACATCGCTTCCTGCAACCCGGAGTTCGAGAAGCTGTTCGGCTTCACCGAGGAGGAGGCAGTCGGGCGCAACCTCGATGAGCTGATCAACAGCGGCGAGACGCTCGGCGAGGCGGTGAGCTATACCCAGGAGGCGTTGAGCCAGCCGGTGCACGGGATCGGCCGCCGCCGCCGCAAGGACGGCTCCGCGGTGGACGTCGAGCTGGCCGGGGTGCCGGTGTTCGTCGACGGCCGATGCGTGGGCGTGATGGCGATCTACCACGATCTCACCGAGCAGCTCGCCGCGCGCCAGGAGGCGGAGGCCGCCAATCGCGCGAAGTCGCAGTTCCTCGCCAACATGAGCCACGAGCTGCGCACGCCCCTCAATGCGATCATCGGCTACAGCGAGATGCTCCAGGAGGAGGCCGAGGACGCCGGCCACGAGGAGCTGCTTCCCGACCTCAAGAAGATCCAGGGGGCGGGCAAACACTTGCTCTCGCTCATCAACGACGTGCTCGACCTCTCCAAGATCGAAGCAGGCAAGATGGAGCTGCATCCCGAGCCGTTCGACGTCGCGGGCCTGGTCAGCGATGTCCGCGTCGCGGTCGAGCCGATGATCTCGCGGCGCGGCAACCGGCTCGAGGTCTCCTGCCCCACCGACATCGGCGTGATGCGCTCCGACGCCGTCAAGGTGCGCCAGGTGCTGCTGAACCTCCTCTCGAACGCCGCGAAGTTCACCGAGCGGGGCACCGTGACGCTCGCGGCGGCGAGGAGCGACCTCGATGACGAGCCGATGATGGTCTTCAGCGTGCGCGACACCGGCGTGGGGATGACGCCCGAGCAGATGGAGCGCATCTTTGAGGCGTTCGCCCAGGCCGACGCGACGGTGAGCCGCAAGTACGGCGGCACCGGGCTCGGCCTCACGATCACGCGGCGGTTCTGCCAGATGCTCGGCGGCGACGTGAAGGTCGAGAGCCGCCCCGGGGAAGGCAGCACGTTCACCGCCTGGATGCGGGCGAGCGTCGAGGGTGGCGCGGTGAAGGCCGGCTCGGCGGGGCGCGAGCGGACGCCGGCGCGCGCGGAGGCGGCGCCCCTGCGCGGCGCGCTGGGACGACCGACGGTCGTGGCGATCGACGACGACCCCGCGGCGCTCGACCTCATCCGCCGTTCCCTCGACAAGGAGGGCATCGAGGTCCTCACGGCCGCGAGCGGCGAGGAAGGGCTGCGCCTCGCACGGGAGCGCAAGCCGATCGCGATCACGCTCGACCTCTTGATGGCCGGCATGGACGGCTGGAGCGTGCTCGCGGCGCTCAAGTCCGACCCCGAGCTCGAGGAGGTGCCGGTCATCGTGCTCACCATCCTCGACGCGGAGCGCAAGGCGTTCGCCCTCGGCGCCTCGGACTTCCTCACCAAGCCGGTCGATCGGACGCGCCTTGCCGCGGTCCTCGCGCGGCACCGCGGTGCGGGAGCGGGACGCTCTGTGCTGGTGGTCGACGACGACGAGCAGGCCCGCGCGATCCTGCGCAGCTTCCTCGTGCGCGATGGCTGGGAGGTGCACGAGGCGGAGCACGGGCGCGCCGCCCTTGCGGCCGTCGCCGAGAAGGCACCGGCGCTGATCCTGCTCGATCTCATGATGCCGGAGATGGACGGGTTCGAGTTCGTCGAGACGCTGCGCGCCAACCCCCAATGGCGCGCGATCCCGGTCGTCGTCCTCACCGCCAAGGACGTGACGACGGCGGACCGCGAGCGCCTCAACGGTACGGTGACGCGCATCCTGCGTAAGGGCGCCCACGACACCGCCGATTCGTTGCGCCAGGCGTGCGAGCTGGTCCTCGCGGCGGCGCAGCCGCGCCGCATCGCGGGCGGGTGAGGAGAGCATGGCGAAGATCCTTCTCGTCGAGGACAACGAACTAAACCGCGACATGCTCTCGCGCCGGATGGTGCGTCGCGGGTTCGAGGTCGTGCTGGCGGTGGACGGCCAGGACGGCGTGGCTGCGGCCGACCGGGAGCGGCCGGACCTCATCCTGATGGACATGAGCCTGCCGGTGATCGACGGCTGGGAGGCGACCCGGCTGATCCGCGCTGGCGCCACCACGGGGCACATTCCGATCATCGCTCTGACGGCCCACGCGATGTCCGGCGACCGCGACCGCGCGCTCGCAGCGGGGTGCGACGACTACGACACCAAGCCCGTGGACATCCCCCGGCTGCTCGAGAAGATCAGCCGACTGCTCGACGGGCGGACCGCACCGTGACCGAGACCGCAGGCTCGCTGCTCATCGTCGACGATAACGCGGAGAACCGCGATGTGCTCGGGCGCCGCCTGCGCCGTCGCGGGTACGAGGTGGCCGAGGCGGAGAACGGCGCTCGTGCGCTCGACCTGATCGGCGCGCGCGAATTCGACGTCGTGGTTCTCGACGTCATGATGCCGGTAATGGATGGGCTCGAAGCGTTGCGCCGGATTCGCGACACGTGGTCGGTCGCCGAGCTTCCCGTCATCATGGCAACCGCAAAAGGCGAAAGCGAAGACGTCGTCCAAGCGCTCAAGCTCGGCGCCAACGATTACGTTACCAAGCCGATCAACTTCCCGGTGGCACTGGCCCGCATCGAGACGCAGCTCTCGCTCCACCGGGCGGTGGAGCAGATCCGCGCGCTCGAGATCGATCTCGCGGCCCGCAACGAGGAGCTCGAGGCCGCCAACACGCGGCTCTCGTCATCCAACACGCGTATGAAGCGCGACCTCGAGGCGGCCGCGCGCATCCAGAAGGCGTTCCTGCCCGCCACTGCGCCTGCGATGGCGGGCGTGCGTTTCGCGTGGCAGTACCGGCCGTGCGACGAGCTCGCCGGCGACACGCTCAACGTCGTGCCGCTCGACGATTCGCACGTCGGCGTATTCGTCGTGGACGTGAGCGGTCACGGTGTCCCCGCGGCACTGCTGTCGGTGACGGTGAGCCGACTCCTCTCGAGGATGACCGACGGCTGCCCACTCGTGCGGCGCGGCACCAACGGCTCCTCGGCCGTGGAAATCGTGCCACCGGCCGAGGTCGCGGCGCAGCTTTCCGAGCGGTTTCCGTTCGACGCCGAGACCAGGCAGTACTTCACCTGTGTGTACGGCGTCCTCGATTGTGCAAGCGGCGAGTTCCGCTACGTGTGCGCCGGCCATCCGGGGCCGGTCCACGTGCCGAAGGGCGGGCAGGTGGTGCGCCTCCAGCACGTGGGGCGCCCGATCGGGATCGTCCCGGTCTCCCTCGCGCAGGGGACCTACACGGACCACGTCCTGACCCTCGCGCCCGGCGACCGCGTCTACCTCTACACCGACGGCATTCCTGAGGCGGAGAACGGCGCCGAGGAGCAGTTCGGGTTTGACCGCCTCCAGAAGGTCCTCGACGCCTCTCGCGGCGAGCCGCTGCAGGCGAGCGTCGAGGCACTCGTCAGGCAGCTCGAGACGTGGTGCGGCGAGGCCGGCTTCGCAGACGACATCTCCGTCCTCGCAATCGAGCGTTAGCACGCTCGCCTCGGTTGGGAACCTCACCTCACATGGCCGGCGAAATCAGCGCGAGGCAGCCAGGGCGGCGGCGAGTGCTTCCGGCGTGTTGCAGTTTGCGGTGACGCCGGCATCCTCGACTGCCACGTCGACCGCGCCGGCCTCCCGGAGCACCTCGCGCAAGGTTGGGCCGGTCAGGATACCGCCGGCGATTCCTTCGGCCAACGATCGGGAAAGCAGGACGGGATGGCCGTGCTTGCCACGATACGAGGGGATTGCGGCCTCCGCAGCGACCGCGGCGAGCGCACGGATCGTTTCGGGTCCAACGAGGGGGTGATCGACCGGGAGCAAGACCACAGCGGTCCAACCGATATCCTCGAGTGCGCGCTGCAAACCAAGGCGCAACGAGTCGTACATCGCGAGACCCGCGCTCGGCAACGTGATCGTGACGAGATGGGCAACGGCCGGCACAGCGATGTCGGGTGGAAGCGTGGCCACGATCGGTTCGGCGCCCGCAGCGGTGAAGCAGCCGGCACAGGCGGCGAGGAAGGTGCGGCCGTCGGGGAGGCAGGCAAGTGCCTTGGGGCCGCCGTAGCGCTCGCCCCGGCCCCCGGCAAGGATCACGCCTGCGAAGTGCGCCGCCATCCCTCGGGCACCTCGCCGGTGCGGTCGAGCTTCACGAGCTCGGCGACGATCGATACTGCGATCTCCTCGGGGGTCACGGCGCCGAGATCGAGGCCCACTGGGCAGCGGAACACGCGCATCCGCGCCTCGGGCACACCGGCGCTGCTTGCCGCTTGCCGAATCGCCGCCGCCTTGGTCCGCGATCCGATCACACCAACCGTGGCGAACGAGCTCAGCAGGGCGGCGACCGCCCAGGCGCCGTCGACATCACCGTTGCCGGTGGCGACGATCACGTGGGTCACGTTGGGATGCTCGCACTGTGCGAGAAACTCCGGTCCCGAAGCGCGGGCCGGCTCGATGCCTGGGATTCCGCGCAGCTCCTCGCCGCCGCTCGGCGAGGCCACCGTGACGAGGTAGCCGGCCTGCGCCGCCACGGCGGCGACCGCGGCGCCGACATGGCCCGCGCCAACCACCAGCACCCGTTGTGGCGGAGCAAACTTCTCGAGCATGAGCGTCACCTTTCCCCCGCAGTGAATGGGCAGCTCGAAAACGCGACCCGGCTTGCCGCCAGCGAGCATCTCCTCGGCGGCTGCGAGCGCTGCGGCTTCGACCTCGCCGCCTCCCACCGTGCCCTCGCGGGCGCCGCCCGAGGACAGCAGCATCCGTGCCCCCGGCCGGCGCGGCGCCGAGCCGGTCACCGCAACCACGGTGGCGAGGACGGCGATGTCACCGCCGTCAACGATCTCGAGCAGTCGTCGCAAGACCTGCATGTGCTCCCACCTGTTCTTCCTCGGCCACCCAGGCGAACGGATGGCGTGCTCCCAGCGCGGCCACGATCGTGGGCGGCGAGAGCGGCAGCCGATCGATCTCCACCCCGAGCGCATCGCACACCGCGTTGCGCACCGCCACAGCCGCGGGGATGAGCGAGGGCTCACCGACGCCCTTGGCGCCGAACGGTCCGCCCACACCCTCGCTCTCCACGATCGCGAGCTTGATCGTGGGCGCGTCGGCTGCGGTGGGGATCAAGTAATCGGTGAAGTTGGGGTTGATCAAGCGGCCGCGATCGAGCTTGAGCTCCTCGGTGGTGCCCCAGCCGATACCCTGCACGATGCCGCCTTGGATCTGTCCCTCGAGCGCATCGCGGTGGATCGCGGTGCCGACGTCGTGCGCCGCGGCGACCTCGCGCACCCGCACCAGGCCGAGTTCCGCGTCCACCTCGACGCGGGCGATGTGGCAGGCAATCGCGTAGAACTCGTACGGCGCCCCGACGCCGGTGGCGGGATCGAACCGCCGTGCCCGACTGCGGTGCCAGCCGGTGGCGATCGCCTCGATACGCCGCGCCGACATCTCGCCGGCAACCGTCGCGATCGACACGCGGTGCTCCGGCTCGCCCCGCACACGGGCGTACCCGCCCGCAAGCTCCACCTCGGCAGGCCGGCAGGCGAGCAGCTCCGCCGCGACCGGGTTGAGCTTCTTGCACAGCCGCTTGACCGCGTCGAGGATCGCCATCCCCGACATGTGCGCACCGCGGGAGGCGACCGTCGGCCCGGAATCGGCGACCGTGGTGGTGTCGGGCTGCCAGACCTGTACGACCGCAGGATTCACGCCGAGCGCCTGCGCGGCGACGGTGCGACAGGCCGTGAGGTTGCCCTGGCCCATCTCGGTCAGCCCGACACGCACCACGACCGAGCCGTCGGCCTGCAGGATCACCACCGCGGAGGAGCGGTCGAGCCGCTGCCCACCGTGGTGGAGGTTGCAGCCGTACAGGACCAAGCCGATGCCCATGCCCTCGCGCTGCGGTCCGCTCTGCGAGTGTGCTCGCGCGTGGAGCTCGTCCCAGCCGGCGAGCGCCGCGGCGCGGTCGAGGCACTCGCGCGCGAGCACCGGACGAGCGAGACGCTGACCGGTGCACAGGGTGCGGCGGCGGTCGTCGAGGAGGTTGCGGCGGCGAAACTCGAGTGGGTCGAGGCCGCACCGCCGGGCGAGCTTGTCCATGGTGGCTTCCGCCGCCCAGGTCACCTGTGGCGCGCCAAAGCCGCGGAACGCGCCACCGAAGAGGTTGTTGGTGTAAACCACGTGGGTGTCGACCCGCACGGCCGGCACATGGTAGGGCCCGATCGCCGACACGTTGGCGCGCTCGCCCACCACGGTGGAAATGCCGATGTAGGCGCCGGCGTCGAGGACCGCCTCGACCTCGGCGAACTGCAGGCGGCCGCGCGAGTCCGCCCCCCAGCGATGACGCACCACCATTGCATGGCGCTTCGTCGAGCCCTGCATGTCGAGCTCACGTGGAAGCAGGAGGCGCACCGGGCGTCCCGTCCGCCAGGCGAGCAGCGCCGCGCACGCGGCCGGCTCCGAGGGGTAGTCCTCCTTGCCGCCGAACCCGCCCCCAGTCGGTGCCTGCTCGACCCGCACCGCGGCCAGGGGCAGCGCGAGGACGCGCGCCACCGCCTGCTGCACGTAAAACGGGCACTGACAGGAGGCCACAATGGTGATGCGCTCCCGGCCCTCCGGGATCGCGAGGCAACCCTGCGGCTCGAGGTAAGCGTGCTCCTGCCCGCCGATGTAGTACTCCGCCTGGACCACCACCTCGGCGCGACGGCGCGCGGTTTCGCCGCGCCGCACCACGAACGTGCGGATGAGGTTGCCGGTGTCATGCACCTTGGCCGCGTCGGGCCGCAGCGCGGCACGCGCGTCGTGCACGGCAGGCAGTGGCTCGACATCCGCACATACGAGCCCAGCGGCGTGCCACGCCGCCTCGGGCGTGCGCGCCGCCACTACGGCAAGACGATCGCCCACCATGCGGACCCGATCGGTGACGAGCAGTTGTTGATCGGGGAAGATCACGCCGACGAGGTTCTCGCCGGGGATGTCGGCGGCGGTGAGGACCGCCTCGACGTCCTCGGCCTCCCGCGCCGCGTCGACGCGGATCCGAACGATGCGAGCGGATGCCACCGTCGCGGTGGCGAGGGCGGCGTGCAACATGCCGGGAAGCGTGAGATCGCCGACGAAGCGCGTGCTTCCGGCGACCTTGGCGCGGGCATCGATGCGCTCGTGCCGCCCACCGAGAGGGCCTGCCTCCGGCACAGCCGGCGCGGCGTCCGGGACGCGCCTACGCGGTGGCATCGGCGTGCTCCTTGGCCACGGCGTCTTCGAGCGCTTCGAGGACCTTGGCGTAGCCGGTGCAGCGGCAGAGGTTGCCCGCCAGCAGCCGCGCGTGCTCCTCGCGGTCGGCCTCGCCTCGTGCCACGATCGCGGCACCGGTGACGGCGAGGCCGGGGGTGCAGAACCCGCACTGCACGCCGCCGTGCACGACGAGCGCTTCCTGGAAGGGGTGAAGATCTCCCGACGCCGCGGCGAGCCCCTCCACGGTCACCACCTCATGACCGTCCGCGGATGCCGCGAGCACGAGGCACGAGGTGACGGGGCGCCCATCGAGGAGCACTGTGCAGGCGCCGCACTCCCCCGCGCCACACCCTTCCTTGGCGCCGGTGAGGCCCGCATCGTCGCGCAGCAGGTCGAGGAGGCGGCGCCCGGCCGGCACCACGAACTCGCGCGGTTTCCCGTTGAGCGTCAACCGAACGCGAATGAAGTCAGGCATCGGCCACCTCGCGAAGGAAGCGGTCGAGCAGGACCGCGGCGGCGATGCGGCGGTAGCGCGCCGGTGCGCGCACGTCGTCGATCGGCGCGATGTCGTGCTCGAGCGCTGCGATCGCCTCGTGGCGAACCGCAGCGTCGAGACGACGACCGAGCAGACACGCCTCGGCGAGGCGCGCCCGCACCGGCGTGGGAGCGACCGAGCCGAGTGCCAGGCGCACGCTCGCGATCGTGCCGTCGCGCTCGACCACCGCTCGACCGGCGAGGCTCGCGACGGCAATGATCTGCTCGCGACGCGGCCCGACCTTGGTGAACCGTTCGATCACGCGCTGCCCGTCGCTTGGCTGCGGCAGCTCGAGGCGGATCGCCTCGATGAGCACACCAGGCGCAATGGCGGTTCGTCCCGGTCCAAGAAAAAAGCCGTCCAGCGGCACGCGCCAGTTGCCCGTGTTCGAAGCGAGGATGACCTGCGCGTCGGCGACGAGCAGGGGCGGGGCGGTGTCCGCCGCCGGCGACGCGTTGGCGAGGTTGCCACCCAAGGTCGCGCGGCATTGGATCGGCCAGGCGCCGACCTTGCCCGCCGCGGCCGCGAGCGCCGGGAAGCTCGTCCGCACCCGGGCGTCGGCCGCGATGGTGTCCATGGTCGCCGCGGCGCCGATGTCGAGAACGCCGTCACACTCGCGGATGAAATCGAGGCCGAGGCCGCCGAGATCGACGAGCTCGGCGGCACGGTGGCGCCGGTCGCGGAGCTGCACGACGAGATCCGTGCCGCCCGCGATTGGCTGCGCCTCCGGGTGCGCAAGCAGGTACGCCACGGCCTCGGGTACGGAGGCCGGACGTACTACCTCGCGGATTGGTAGATCCATGGCGCCTGTTCCCTTCGCGGGCTCGCCGCCCGCCCACGTCGCTTTCGATGGGGTGCCCTCCGGAACTCGGCGACGAGTCACGTCACGCCTGCAATTTTAGCCTGGATTGTTCGTGGGGGTTCGTCGCGAGAGTGGCGAGGTTGCCGCTATGGTGGGCGCACGCAGGCGCGAGGACCCGAGTCGTATCCTCTGCGATACGTCGCAGGGTCCGAGTGCCGAGACCTCGCGGAGGCGTGGGTGGGGTGCGAGTCGCGGGCTCCCGTGCTTAGCCAACCGCAAGCGGGGGCGAGGGCGGGGACTCAACGGCGCCCTCGCCAACCGCTCGCCAACGCTCCCGCACCACCGCCAGAGCGGTGAGATCACCACTCGCAGCAGAAACCTCATGAACAGTCCAGGCTAGGGCCGCGTGCGCTTCTTTCCAAACTCGTGAGGCGTCGGTGGGGACTTCACCGCGACGCGGGACGTTGTACGCTTTGGGCTGGGCGGCGGTGGAGCCGGGAGGACGCGATGCAGCGTTTGGGCGTTGTCCTGCTATCTGTGGTCTCGATTGCGCCGGCAGCGGCGCAGAGCCTGCGCCGCACGCCGGTGGTGCAGGTGGTGGAACGGGTGCGGCCGGCGGTTGTCAACCTCACCGCTCGACAAGTCGTCACGCGGCGGCACTCGATCTTCGACGACTTCTTTCCGGAATTTGGCCCCGTCGATCCGCAGGTCTTCAGTTCGCAGTCGTTGGGGACCGGGGTGTTGATTTCAGCGGACGGACTCATCGTCACCAACGAGCACGTGATCGAAGGCGCGGCGGAGATCAAGGTGCGCTTTGCCGATGGCAAGGAGCAGGAGGCCGAGGCCATCGGCTCCGATGCCGATGCAGACCTTGCGCTCTTGCGCGTGGCGGCGAAGAACGCACCCCATCTTCCGCTGGCGGCGCAGGACGACCTCATGATCGGCGAGACCGTGATCGCGATCGGGAACCCGCTCGGCCTGGAGAACACCGTGACGGTGGGTGTCCTCTCCGCTCGCGACCGGACCGTCACCTCGCCGAATACGCATCGCGTCTACACCGACTTCCTGCAGACCGACGCCTCGATTAACCCCGGCAACTCGGGCGGCGCGCTCGTGGATCTCGACGGGCGACTGATCGGCATCAACACCGCGATCATCGGCGACGCCCAGGGGATCGGATTCGCGATCCCGGCCAAGCGGGTCCGCCGCGTGGTCAACGACCTTCTACGGTATGGGCAGGTGCAAGCGGCCTGGCTTGGCATCTTCGTCAAGAGCCGGAGCGAGGGACGTCGGGCCTCGGGCGGCGCCGGCGTCGAGGTCACCGACGTGTTCGCGGATTCCCCCGCGGCCGCGGCCGGCCTGCAGCGAGGCGCGGTAATCGTGGCCGGAAGCGGCCGTGCGCTGACCAGCCGCGACGACTACGCGACGCTGCTTGCGCAGCTTGCGCCCGGCGATGGCGTGACGCTCAAGGTGGCGGAAGGCGGCAGCGTGCACGAGGTGTCGCTGCGCGCGGTCCGTCCGCCCGACAATCTCGGCGAACTCGTGCTCGCGCGCTTCGTCGGCGTGCGGGTGGGGGAACAGGCGAACCGCGTGGTCGTCCGCAGCCTAGTGCCGGGGAGTCCCGCCGAGGAGGCCGGTCTGGCGCGGGGCGACGTGCTGCTCCAGGTCAACGGCCAGCGCATCGCCACCATCGCCGACCTCGACAAGATCCTCGCTCGCGAGCACACCCGTTCCTCGCTCTTGCTCGTGGTCCAGCGCGGGCCGTTTGCGTATCAGCTTCCCTTTCCACTTTCCTCATAAAGGTACGTCTCCGTGGTCTATACTCGGCGCCGTGACGGAGCGAGCCTCCGGCGTGGTGACCGCGATGTTTGGTCCCCTGGTGCGGGTCCAGGTCGGTGAGTCGTCGCTCGTGGTGCCGTTCCGCCGCAAGCTGCGCTGGCCTGCAGCGGTGGAGGACACTCGCCTCGTGGTGGGCGATCGAGTCCTCCTCGAGGGTAAGCCGCCGGGTGTGGTGGTCGCCGAGGTGGAGCCGCGCATCACCACCCTCTCGCGCCGTTCGCCTGGGGAGCGGCGTGCCAAGGTGGTCGCGGCCAACGTCGATCAGGCCGTCGTGGTGATGGCGGCACTCGCCCCCGCACCCAACCCGCGCTTGCTCGACCGTCTGCTCGTGGCCTGTCACCACGCCGGCATCGCACCGATCGTGTGCTTCAACAAGCTCGACCAAGGCACCGCGGAAATCGATACGTTCATTGGCGACTACCAGGACGCCGGGTACGAGATCATGCTGGTCTCGGCGCGTACCTCCCGCGGCGTCGGCTGCCTGACGCGACGCCTCGGCGGTCACACGACGTTGTTCTGTGGCCCCTCCGGGGCGGGCAAGTCCGCCTTGCTCAACGCGATTCAGCCTGGCTACCGGCTCCGTGAGGGCTCGATCTCGGAGGCCACGGGCAAAGGGCGGCACACCACAACCACCGCGCAACTACTGCCGCTCCCAGGTTCTGGATTCGTGGTTGACACCCCCGGCGTTCGCGAGTTCGGGTTCTGGGATCTCAAGCCGGAGGCGCTCGAGGCGTGCTTCCCCGAGCTGCGGCGTATCGTCCAGGGGTGTGCTTTCTCGGATTGCCGACATGGCAACGAACAGGGCTGCGCGGTGCGCGATGCACTCGAGGCAGGGCGGCTGTCCTCGCGCCGCTACACCTCGTTCCTCAAGCTCCGCGAGGAGCTCGCGGAAGGCGGCTAGCCTGGTCCAGGTGTGAGGCCAGACCCGATTCGCACCGGCTCGCCTTGACCGCGCCACCGCCACAACCCCTCAACACTGCCGAACACCACGTCGCCTTGGGGCAGAACGACGATGCCGATCGGCGGCTCGGTCAGCTTCACGAGCGGCACGGCGCGGCGCTCGGGAAGGAGGACGCGCACGAGGCCGGGCTCGCAGGGACGATTCAGCCCGGCGGTGATGCCTGCCTTTCCCGCCACCAGCGAGTCGCAGCAGGGAAGCGGCAAGATGCCGGCACGCACCTCGCCCTTTAGCGAGACCAGGTTGAGCTTCTCCCCGTCGGCGGCGAGCAGCAGGTCAGGTTCGAGCCAGACCAGGCCACCCTTGCCATTGATCGCGGGCTCCACCGGGCCGCTGTCACGCACGATGGCGACCTGCCCTCCAGGCCAGTGAGCAACTGCGATCGCGGCGCCGTCGGGCGACACGGCGAGGTGACGGAAAGTGCCGCGCAGCGCGAGTCGAGGCGCGGCGTGCGCGTCGAGGGGCAGGCGCCACAGCCCTTGAGCGTCGATGAAACACAACTCTCCGCGAGAAGCGATCACGGCAGGGAAGAGCAGCCAGCGTGGCCACGACAGCAGCGGTGCCTCATCCCCGCCTGCAGATCTCCACACCACGTCGAACCCCGCCCCGATGCGTGGACGGGCGAAGACGATCCCACCTTCCTCGCCCTCGCTGCGGCAGCCCGTGCGCATCGCCGTGAACGGGGTGCCCGTGAGCCACGCGCACAGGCCAGCGTTGCCGATGGCGCGGGCGCTGGCCGCAAGCTGGAAGCGAAGCGGCTGGGGAACGTCCTTGCCGGCATCGCCGAGCTCGGCAGTCCCGCTCGCCACCCGCCGCGCGAGCGCGTCCGCCGCGATGGCCGCTCGCTCGCTCTTTACCTTTTCCTTGGGGAGGCCCGCTTCGAGTGGCTTGGCGAGCGCGCGGTGCAGCCCATGTGGCAGGCTTGGGAAATCCTTGTTCGTGTGGGCCTGCCATGCGAGGAGGAGGTCAAGGGGAGCGCGGCGCGCGCGGGGTGAGTCGCCAAATGCCTCGACCACCAACGCAGCGGCATTGGCGATGTGAGGCCCGGCGCCACCGAACTGGCCCATCGCCGCGAGCCTTGCCTTGCGCTGCAACCAAGAAGCATCGGCATCGAGCGATTCATTGACCAGTGCGGTCAGCGCTGGCAGCACTTCCTTGGCCTCCACCCAGGACTTGACCGGGCGAAGGGACGGGGGAAGTTCGGCAAGGGCGAGCGTGCCTGCCTTGGCGATCGCCTCACCGAGAGCAAGCAGGGGCTCGCCGCAACGCGGATCCGGCGGCGCCGACTGATAGGTGGCGAGCAGCCGTGCCGTCGCGATCGCGGGGGCCAGTTCCGTGACCGTTCCGCCGTCGCCCTTGGGAGTGAGAACCAGGATGGTGTCTCCGTGCCCCACCGCCGTGGCCGCGTTGCTTTCGCTTCCGGCGAGGT
Organism: Thermoanaerobaculales bacterium; assembly: GCA_044447965.1. Taxonomy (GTDB): domain Bacteria; phylum Acidobacteriota; class Thermoanaerobaculia; order Thermoanaerobaculales; family Thermoanaerobaculaceae; genus DATIYW01. Next base: position 76,028 of record JBIOGJ010000011.1, read on the forward strand.
AGATTGCGAGGTCGGTGAGGGACGTGAGCTGGCTCACGCCCTCCAACTGCGCCGCGATCGCTTTTTCAAGGTCAGCCTCGCGGGGACTTGTTTGGGGTGGTGCAGCACTCGCCCACCACCCTTGCGCGAGCAGGAAGCACGCCGCGAGGTCGGGGTTGTCCAGCACCACGTCAGCGAAGGGTGTGGGACTCCAGGAACGGAGGTGGACGGAAATGCTATCGCCATCGAGCTTTGCCGGCGGCCCCTCGGCGCACACTCCGGTGGCGGCGAGCGAAACGGCAAATGCAAGGGCGAAAAGCCCGTAACCCCCTTGACAAACTCGGTGCATGATCCGAATAATACTGCAAGAATCAACCGATAAGGGAGGAAGACGAATGAACAAGTCAGAGTTGGCCGTCAAACTTGCGAAGAAGGTCGGACTCACCCACGCCAAGTCTGCTGACGTGGTGGACGCGATCTTTAACGCTCACAAGGGCATCGTCGCTGTCGAACTGGTTGGCGGCCGCAAGGTCACCATCCCGGGCTTCGGCACGTTTGCGACGCGGAAGAGGTCGGCCCGGCAGGGACGCAACCCGGCCACCGGCAAGACCATCACGATCTCGGCGCGGAAGTACGCCACCTTCAAGGCCGGCAAGACGATGAAGGAAAAGCTGGCCAAATAGGTCAGCTACCAAGGAGGATCGATGAACAAGACAGAGTTGATCACCAAGCTCGCCAAGAAGGCGGGTCTCACCCAGGCAAAGGCGGCCGAGGCCGTGGACGCGCTTTTCAACGCGAACAAGGGCCTGATCGCCGTTGAGCTCTCCGGTGGTCGCCGGGTGACGCTGCCAGGCTTCGGCGGGTTCTCGGTCCGCAAGCGCTCCGCGCGTCAGGGCCGCAACCCCGCTACGGGCGCGACGATTCGCATCCCGTCCCGCGCGTACCCGGCGTTCAAGGTGGGCAAGACCCTCAAGGAGAGAGTCGCCAAGTAGGCTGGTCCGATCGGGGCGGCGTCAGGGGCGCGGGATTCCGCGCCCTTGTTGTTTTGTACCTCGCGTTGGGGTGAGGAGAGGTAGGCGCACGAGGGTCGAGGCGGGAGTGTTCGCCCCGCATCGCCGCGAGGTCCGTGCGGTATGTTGGTGGAGTCACAAATGGTGCTGCGACTCCGTCCCAATCGCCCATGTTGTGTCGGCCCGTGTGCTTCATTGGCAGCGCGCAACGTCGCCTCGATCTCGGGTCGCAGATTGAATTGTTCGCCAAAAGCGCCAAATACAAGATCTTGGGGCAATTCAAGCGGAGCCCCCCAACCTGTTGCGCCCTGCCCCTTGACAAGCCCCTAGGGGCGCTCTAGATTCGATTCGAATAGTTCAAGTAGTACTTGAACTCTGTGGAAGGGGGACTTCGGATGTCCGCGGAACCATCATTGCTTGCGGTCGCCAATTCTCTCCGCTCCGAGGCGCACGGCGTCTCCGTGCGGCGCATATTCACCCACGCTGGGCACCCCCCGTTTGATGAAGTGCAATGGGAACGCCGCACCGCCCGTATCACAGCCAACGACGGTTCTGTGGTGTTCGAGCAGGACGATGTCGAGGTCCCCGCGGAATGGTCGCAGACTGCCACCAACATCGTTGCGCAAAAGTATTTTCACGGGAAGCTCGGGGCGCCCGAGCGCGAGTGTTCGGTGCGGCAACTCATCGGGCGTGTGGTGAGCAGCATCGCTGCCTGGGGCCGCCAAGGCGCCTACTTTGCCGATGAAGCCTCGGCAAACGCGTTTGAGGACGAGCTCACCTACCTGTTGCTGCACCAGATGGTCTCCTTCAACTCCCCGGTGTGGTTCAACGTTGGCATCGAGGCACGGCCGCAGTGCTCGGCGTGCTTTATCAACTCGGTGAAGGACTCGATGGAGTCGATTCTCGACCTGGCCAAGACCGAGGGGATGCTGTTCAAATTCGGCTCCGGCACCGGCTCGAACCTGTCCGTGCTGCGCTCCGCACGCGAGTCGCTCGCCGGTGGCGGCACCGCCTCCGGACCGGTGTCGTTCATGCGCGGGTTTGACTCGTTCGCGGGCGTGATCAAGTCGGGCGGCAAGACGCGGCGCGCCGCCAAGATGGTGATCCTCAACGTTGACCACCCTGACATCGTGCCGTTCATCCGCTGCAAGGCGGAGGAGGAAAAGAAGGCGCACGTGCTCATCTCCGCCGGCTACCCGGCCAGCTTCGATCAGGAGGGCGGCGCGTACGACTCGATCCAGTACCAGAACGCGAACCACTCGGTGCGGGTCACCGACGAGTTCATGCGCGCGATGGAGGACGACGCCTGGTGGGAGACACATGCCATCACCACCGGCGACGTGATGGGGCGCCACCGCGCCCGCGAGTTGATGCGCATGATGGCCGAGGCGGCCTGGGTGTGCGGCGATCCGGGGATCCAGTATGACACCACGATCAATCGCTGGCACACCTGCAAGAACACGGCCCGCATCAACGCGAGCAACCCGTGCTCGGAATACATGTTTCTCGATGACACCGCGTGCAACCTCGCGAGCTTGAACCTGCTCCGGTTCGTGGACGAGGGCGGTCGTTTCGACACCGATCAGTTCCGTCATGCGGTGGACGTGACGATCCTGGCGCAGGAGATCCTCGTCGACTTCGCCCACTATCCGACCGCGCGCATCGCCGCCAACTCGCACGACTTCCGACCGCTCGGATTGGGCTACGCCAACCTCGGCGCCCTGCTGATGGCGGAGGGTCTGCCGTACGATTCGCCCGAGGGCCGGGCGTACGCCGCGGCCGTCACCGCGCTGATGTGCGGCGAGGCCTACCTGCAGTCGGCGCGCATCGCCCAGGGGCTGGGGGCATTTCAAGGCTTTGCCACCAATCGCGAACCGATGCTCGAGGTGGTCGGTATGCACCGTGACGCCGCGCACCGCCTGCCGACGCGGGGCGTGGACGCGGAGCTGCGCCGCGCCGCGACCGACTGCTGGGAGGAGGCGTACACGGTGGGTAGCGAGTGGGGGTTCCGCAACTCGCAAGTGACGGTGCTGGCGCCCACCGGAACGATCGGCTTCATGATGGACTGCGACACCACCGGCGTCGAACCCGACCTCGCGCTCGTCAAGCTCAAGCGGTTGGTCGGTGGTGGGACGATCAGGATCGTCAACCAAACGGTCTCCCGTGCCCTCGTCAAGCTGGGCTACGACGAGCCCACCCGCACGGAGATCCTCAAGCACCTCGAGAGCAAAGGCACCATCGAGAGAGCCACCGGCCTCAAGGAAGAACACCTCGCGGTGTTCGACTGCGCGTTCAAGCCGGTCGGGGGGGTACGTTTCATCCCTGCCATCGGCCATCTCCGCATGATGGGCGCGGTGCAACCGTTCCTCTCCGGGGCGATCTCCAAGACCGTCAACGTGCCCGAGCACACCCCGGCCGGGGAGATCGAGGAGCTCTTCCTCGAAGGCTGGAAGCTGGGGTTGAAATCGGTGGCGGTCTACCGCGACAACTGCAAAGGCTCCCAGCCGCTTGCTGCCGCGGGTCAGAAGGCGGTCGAGCCGGCGCTGCAGCCCGTGCGGCGCAAGCTCCCCGACGAGCGAGTGGCGATCACGCACAAGTTCTCGGTCGAAGGCCAAGAGGGCTATGTGACCGTCGGTCTTTACGAGGACCGCAAGCCGGGCGAGCTCTTCATCACCATGGCCAAGGAAGGCTCCACGCTCTCCGGGGTGATGGACGCATTTGCTACCGCGATCTCGCTCACCTTGCAGTACGGCGTGCCGCTGGAGTTCCTCGTCAACAAGTTCTCTCACGTACGCTTCGAGCCTGCCGGGTGGACCAACAACCCGCAAATCCCTTACGCAAAATCAATCATCGATTACATCTTCCGTTGGATGGCGGCAAAGTTCCTCGACCCCGAACAGCAGGCCGCCGTGGGAGTACAGCCGCTCCCCGCCGAGGAGAGCCGGCCCTCCGCCCTGCCCGCTCCGCAGCAGCCCACGTTGCCCGGACTCGGGTTGTCGGAAGGGGCACAGTTGTTCGTCAACCAAGCGGATGCGCCGCCTTGCCCGACCTGCGGCATGATGATGGTGCGCTCGGGCGCCTGCTACAAGTGCGGCAACTGCGGCACCGTCCACGGCTGCAGCTAGTCGCTACCGTTGATCTGGGCGAGATGAGGCCGGGGCTACGCTGCCCCGGCCTTCACGTCTCGGGGCGCGCTGGCCGGTCGCATGGCCAGCGCCTCGGTGAGGAAGGCGATCAGCCGCGGCGCGAAACCACGCTCGAGGTGCGGATCGGAGTGGCCGCGGCCAGCGATGCGCCAGCCGTTGGCACGGCCGCCGGACGCCCGCGTCAGCCGCTCGAGATGATCCACCGGCACGATGCGGTCGTCCTCCCCGTGGATGACGAGCAAGCGACCCGCCACCCGCATCGCGTGGCGCTCGGGGGCGAGGTCGTCGAAGGAGGCGCCGACCCGCCACTCGGCGAGGCGGAACGCGAGAGGCATGCCCGGGGCCAAGACCGGATTCCCGAGGCCCATCGCCAGCATCGCGTCACGCGGGTGGGCGAACGAACCGACCGTGACCACGGCACGGATGCGCGGGTCATGACCGGCGGCATGGATCGCCGCGCTGCCGCCGATCGACAGGCCGAGCACCGCGATCCGCTTCTGGTCCACCTCCGGCCGGGTGATGAGGTAATCCACCACGGCTCGAATGTCTTCGGAGAACTTCTTCATCGACCCGTGGCCGTCCGCATCCGAGGCGCCGTGATGGCGCGCATCGAACGCGAGGAGGTGGAATCCGGCGGGGTGGAGCATCTCGATGTACGGCAGCATTCGCTCGCGGGTTCGGCCCCAGCCGTGGACAAGAATCACGACGGGGCGCACGCCTTCTCCGCCCGGGACGAGCCACGCCGCTAGACGCCGCTGGTTGGCAGTCGGAATCACGACGTTGTCGAACGCGAACCCGAGGCTGGCCGGGGTCCGACGTGGGGGGACGCGGGCGGTTCGCCACGCCAGTGCCACCAGGCCGATCACCGCCGCCTGGTAGAGCGCCGCGAGGCCAACGAGGACGAGCAGCCACGTCATCTTGCCGCACTAACGCCGGCGCCGCTATCCTCATTTCGGCGTTGGTTGCTGCAGACGGGAGCGAGGAGGAAGGCGATGCCGAAATGGGTGTGTGGCACGTGCAAGACCGAGGTGGAAGGCCGTTGCCGTCCGGCGGTGTGCCCGAAGTGCAAGGCGCCCAAAGAAGAATTCAAGAAGAAGTAGGGGCGACTCGCCGAGTCGCCCGCGACGCGACTCGCTGAGTCGCCCGAGTGGTTGGGGCACCGGCAAGTCGCCTGCTCTGGAGTAGCGACCGGCAGGCCGCGCGGTTTGGAGCGGCGGCTCGCCGACCCGCCCGCGGGGAGCCAGTCTTCAGCCCACGGTCGAGGGCGAAACGATCCCGTCGGGAATGAGGCCATCGGGAGGCCGTACGCCGTGGCTCGAGTATTCGGGTCGAGCCGTGGCTACTTGCCGAGCATGCCCTCCTTGAGGCCGGCATCGGCCGGCTTGTCGCCGAGCCAGACGAGGAACAGCGCGTCGGCAAAATCCTTACCCGGGATCGTGCCGAGCTCCTTGCCGTTGGTCTCGAGACGGGTGCCGGTGGCAGGGACGTACGTGATCACCGCGCGCTCGCCGCTCTTCATCGATAGCCACCAGGAGCAGAAGGTGTCGAGCCGCGCCTGCAGGACCGGGAGCGAAGCGGCCGAGTTGTTGGCGAACCCCTCGCGCCACGCCCCGGTGAGCTTGGCCTTGTCCACCTCCTTGTAGAGGAAGTGCATGACCATCTGCCGTGGCGCATCGGCGGCGAAGATCGCCACCGTGTCGTGGCTCGGGGCGGCGAGGTAGAGCCCACCGACGTACACCTTGATCCACAGCTTCTTGCGCACCCCCATGCCGTTGAGCTTGAGAGTGGTGCCGCCGACCGTCACCGCGTCCGGCAGCGTCACGCCCGCGAGCTCCATCGCCGCTGCGGGCAACGCCAGAACGAGCATCACGGCCCACACCACGAGGTTCCGTTTCATCGCTCCCCCTCCCGAGTCGGACTTGTCGGCTCAACTCTAAGGGCGCGGCGCCGCCGGCGCAAGCGCCGGCTCAGGCGACGCCGAGCAGTTGCCTAATCTCCTCGGCCTTGGGGATCCGTCCTGCGACCACAACGCCGCCGTCGATCGCGACGGCGGGAGTAGCCATCACGCCGAGTTCGGCCATACGTTGGTACGCCTCAACCTTCACCACCTCACAGGTGAGCCCTGCCTCCTCCACGACGTGGCGTACCACGCGGTACGTTTCCTGGCAGCGCGAGCACCCAGGTCCGAGGACTTCGATCTTCGTGATAGTCGTGTCCATTCGTTCGCTTCTCCCTTCAAGCACTCACTTCGCGAGCGCATTGATCGCCATCGGAACGAGCACCCACGCTCCGATGGCCAACATCACCCCGCCGAGGCTGCGTTGAATCCTCTGTGCCCAGATTGCAGCGCGGCTGCCCAAGTACGCCGCGGCGAAACCGCTGGCGGCGCCGGCAGCGAAGAGAAGGACGACGTGACCAAGGGAGTACGTCGCAAGGAGCGCCGTCCCCCACAGGACCCTCTTCTCAAACGCAACAAGCGACAGCACCACGACCAGGATCGGCGTTGCACAGGGTGAGGACAGCGTGCCTGTAAGCGCGCCGAGGCCGAAGGCCCCGGCGAGACCTGCCCCGCGGAAGCGCTTCCCGTCGAACGCCGGGAGCGGCAGTCGCAGCACTCCTGAGAGGTGCAACCCCATCACGACGAGGACGACGCCGAGGATGACCTTCCACCACGCGCCGATGTCACCGATGAGGCGGCCGGTGAGCGCCGCAACGGCGCCGAGCGCCGTGAAGCAGAGGGCCAGCCCGAGCACGAACGACACCGACAGCATCACAGCGCGTCCCCGGGAGGTTGTGGTCCCGCCGACCGTCGCGACAACGAGCGGCACCGCGGCCAGGACACAGGGGCTCGCCGACGAGATCACGCCGCCCAAGAACACAAGGGCCAAAGTCACCAGCGGTGGTGCCGAGGTGGCGTGGTCGGCCAGGCGCGCAAGCAGCTCCTGCATCAGAGCAAACCGGCCTTGGCGAGCGCGGCGTGGAACTCATCGGCCGGGAAGATGCCCTGGTGGCGCAACACCTCTTCGCCTTTCTGGTTGAACACGACCTGGGTCGGCATGACCATGATCTTGAAGCGGCGCGCCACCTCCGGGTTCGCCTGAATCCAGAAGTTGTGGACCTTCGCCTTGCCCCCGAGCGCCGCCTGGAGGTCCTGGAGGATCGGCTGCATCGCGCGGCAAGGGATGCAGTGCTCGCCGCCGAACTCGACGATCACCCAGGTCCGTCCTTGGAGCGCGGCGTCGAGCTCCGCGGGGGAGATCGCCGTCACTGGCGGGCGAGGCGCGGAGGCACCCGCTGGTGCGGCCGGCGGTGACGCGAGGCCGACGGCGGCGACCAGCACGAGGAGTGCGGCGAGGGGAATGCCACAGTTCATTGGTTTCGTCCTTTCGTCAGAAGAGCACGTTGAAGACGTAGCCCACGATCAAGATGCCGACGCCCACAACACCAATGAACGTCGCGATCAAGCGGGGCCGCAGCACCTTGCGCAGGATGATCGTCTCTGGCAGCGAGAGCCCGATCACGGCCATCATGAATGCGAGCACGGTGCCGAGCGCGGCGCCCTTCTCGAGCAGCGCCTCGACGATCGGGATGATGCCGGCCGCGTTCGAGTACATCGGGATGCCGATCAGCACGGCAAGCGGCACGGCCCACCAGGCCCCCTTGCCCATGAACGAGGCCATGAAGTTCGTCGGCACCCAGCCGTGGATCGCGGCTCCGACCGCGATCCCAGCGAGCACGAACGGCCACACCTTGCCGACGATCTCGCGCACCGCGTCCGCGCCGTAACGCACGCGCCCGGGCCAGTCCGCCGGGTTCCCATCGCTTCCGGTTGCGCCTCCCTTGGCTTCGTACACCCAGGGCTCGACGTGGCGCTCCATGTGGAGCCGGCCGATCGCCCACCCCGCGGCCATCGCAATGGCGAGACCGGTGGCCATGTACACGGCGGCGACCTTCCAGCCGAACAGGCTCCAGAGCAGCACGAGAGCGACCTCGTTGACCATCGGCGCGGAGACGAGGAACGAGAACGTCACCCCGAGAGGGACGCCGGTCGTCACGAATCCGATGAACAGCGGCACTGCGGAGCACGAGCAGAACGGCGTGACAACGCCGAGCAGCGCGGCGAGCACGTTCCCAACGGACTCCCGGCTGCCCGCGAGGATCCGCCTTGTGCGCTCTGGGGTGAAGAACGAACGCACGACCCCCACCCCGAAGACCACGAGGGTGAGGAGCAGCAGAACCTTCGGCGCCTCGAACACGAAGAACTCGACCGCGGAGGCGAGGGCTGTCCCGGTGTGAAGCGGGAGAAGATCGTAGGTGATCCAACGCGAGAGTGGAGCGAGGCTCAGGTAGACCGCCACCCACAGCACCAGCGCTGCAAGTCCGCTGGCGACCATTCGGGTCACATTCGATCGCGGCGGCAGTGAGGGGGTCTCGACAGCCCCGCAGCACGACTCGGACAGATCTCGGCTCATCCCTTGTTCTCTGCCACAGGTTTTCCGGCGTCGAGCCACTCATGGATGCGACGCTCGATCTGGTCGCGGACCTCGCGGAACTTGGCGAGTTGGGCGGCCTTGTCGCCCTCGAAGGCCACAGGGTCCTCGAACGGCCACTGCAGTCTCTCGAGCACTCCGGGCCATGTGGTAGGGCAGCGCTGCGCCGCCCGGTCGCATACGATGATGACGGTGTGGACCGTGCGTCTCCCGAGATACTCCTTGGCGGTCTTTGGGCGTTGACCTGACATGTCGAGGCCCTTTTCGGCCATCACCCGGAAGGCGTCGGGATGAATCTCGGGCGCGGGGTCGAGCCCCGCGCTCAGAACCTCGAACCGCTCTTCCGCCATGTGGCGCAGGAACGCCTCCGCCATCTGCGATCGGCAGGAGTTACCTGTGCAAAGGAACAGAACTGTCTTCTTGCCTTCATCTGGCTTCGTGTCCATCTCTCCCCCCAGTTCGTCGCCCTCGTGATTCGGTCGATTGATTCCCTCTCCGCTCCTGGTCGTTCGGTATCTAGACGACAGGCTTCTCGCTCACTCACACCGGGCGGCGCGCGCTCACCTTGATGCTGATGACTGCCTCGGCAGCGGCGATGAGGTCCTCGCGGCTGATCG
>JBIOGJ010000012.1:0-79326 GCA_044447965.1 Thermoanaerobaculales bacterium
GAAGCGAGCTACCGTACCGCCGCGGCCGATGCCGCCGCAGTCCGAGCGGAGGCGATCGCGCTGATGCGCGCCACCGATCGCCGCAACGACGGCAACGACACGAACTACGTCTTCCTCAGCTTCGTCGTGGCGAAGCTGCCGGCCGGTCTGCTTGGCTTGTTGCTGGCCGCGGTATTTGCCGCCTCGATGTCCGCCTCTTCCGCGGAGCTCAATGCCCTTGCATCCACAACCGTGATCGACGTCTACCGCCGCCTGCTCCGGCCCGGAGCGAGCGAGCGGCATACCGTCGCGGTGTCCCGCCTCGCAACCGTGGTCTGGGGTGCGTTCGCGGTGGGATTCGCCGAGGTGGCGAACCGCCTCGGTTCACTCATTGAGGCGGTCAACATCCTTGGCTCGCTGTTTTACGGCACGATCCTGGGGATCTTCCTCACCGGCTTCTACCTCAAGCGGGTGAGCGGCACCGCGGTGTTCGTGGCGGCGCTGCTCGCCGAGGCGGCCGTGATCGCGTGCTTCGCCCTCACCCGCGTGTCGTTCCTCTGGTACAACGTGCTCGGCTGCCTCGCCGTGATCGTCGTCGCTTCCGCGCTCCAGCGATGGACCGGCCGCGGCTCCCCGCCGCGACCGGCGCCGGTCTTGTCATAACCCGCAGACCACCAACTCCAACGCCAATCGTTCAGTCGCGCCCTTCGCAGAGCACTCCCCTTGCTGTCGTCCCCGCGAAAGCGGGGACCCAGAGCTTTGCGTGGCTACTGGATTCCCGCCTTCGCGGGAATGACGACCGCGGGAAGCTTCCAAGCACTGTTACAGGAGGCTCTACTTCTTTTCCCAGTCGGCGATCAGCTTGTCCACGGTCGAGGTGTCGGCCTTCGGATCGGCGGCCTTGCCAACCTGGATGGCCTTCTTCGCCATCGCGATGGCGTCCGCCTTCTGGCCTTGCAGCGCGAGCAGCCGTGCCTTGGCGCTGAGGTTGGCCATCGTTTCCTTGATCGCAACCGACTTGTCGATCCACGCCTTCGCTTCGTCGAGGCCAACGTTGTTGTCGAGGCAGAACACGGCGGCGCGGTACGGGGTGCGCCAATCGTCCGGCTTGGCCTCGGCCACGGCCTTGCGCGCCGCCGCGAGGACCTTGGGCACGGTTGCCACGTGGACGGTGAACGGCACCTCGAGCTTCTCCCAGTTGAGCGCTACGGTGACGGAGTCGATCGCCACCGCCGGGAAGCTGAGCGTCATCACCTCGGCGAACGCCGCAGCCTGAGGTTTGACCTTGACGCGTAGCACGTCGTCGGCTTGCTTGTAGTCGTACGCGCCCCATTGTTTCGCGCCCTTGTTGAAGATCACGGTCCACTCATCCTTGCCCGGGATCGTGAACAGCCCGTACGTACCGGCCGGCAGCGCGGTCCCCTCGATGCTCACCTCGTCGGTGAACGTGATCGTGGTGGCCTCGTTGGCGCCGGTGCGCCAGACCTGGTCGTACGGCACGAGCCCGCCCCAGATCACCCTGCCTCGCACGCTCGGACGGCAGTACGCGATCGTCACGTCGGTCACGCCGACGGTCTGCACCACGGTGGCCTTGGGACTCGGCCGCGGTAGGTCGAGCTGCGCCAGGGCTGGGGCCGCCACGCTTCCCAGCGCCACCGCCACGACAGCCAGATGTGTCAGTGTTCTCATTCTTCCCTCCCTGTACGCGTGGAGAGTAAGACGGAGTCGCAGCGGCGTCAACACGTTCGGGTATGCTGCGGCTGATGGGAGCGACTGCGATGGCCTCAGAGAGTGCGACCGCCGGCGCCAGGCGCTACACCCTCGGCGAGGAGATCGCCCACAGCATCACCCACGGTGTGGGCGCGCTGGCGTCGATCGCTGGGCTAGTCGTGCTGGTGGTCTCTGCCAGCCTGCATGGCAACGCCTGGCACATCGTCAGTTGCAGCATCTTCGGCACCACCTTGGTGTTGATGTACACCGCCTCGACGCTCTACCACGCCCTCCCTCAACCGCGGGCCAAGCGCGTGTTCCGCGTCCTCGACCACTCCGCAATCTACCTGTTGATCGCGGGCACCTACACGCCGTTCACGCTGGTGAGTTTGCGCGGCGCCTGGGGGTGGACGCTGTTCGGCCTGGTGTGGGCGATGGCGATCCCCGGTATCGTGTTCAAGGCGCTGGCTCTCGGTCGGCTGCGCGTGCTCTCCGTGGTGTTCTACCTCGCGATGGGCTGGCTCGTAGTGGTCGCCGCCAGGCCCCTCGTTCACGCCGTGCCGCGCCCGGGCTTGATGCTCATCGCCGCGGGTGGGCTGGCGTACACCGTCGGCGTCGTTTTCTTCGCGTGGAAACGAATGCCGTACCATCACATGATCTGGCACCTCTTTGTCCTCGCGGGAAGCGCGCTGCACTTCCTTGCGATCCTCCTCTACGTGGTGCCAAGATCCGGCTCGCCGGCATGAGTTCGGTGCGCCAGGCACTTGACACCCCACGATCCGCCGAAGAAAATTGAGACCCATTATGCCGAAGGACACCCTTGACCCCCGTGTCGTGCTCCGTGAGAGCGGAAGCGACGATCCGATTGAGTTCGTCCGCCTGGGTGTGGAGGCGGCGCGCGGGGAGGACTACGAGCGCGGCCTGATCTTCCTTGGCGAGGCGTACCACCGTGCCGCGGCGAGCCACGAGGGCAAGTTTCCTTCGCTTGCGCTCTCCTACTATGGCCTGTGCCTCGCGCTGCACAAGGGCAAGATCAGGGATGGCGCAGAGTTCTGTCAGCTCGCCATCGACAAGGAGTTCTACAACTCGGAGCACTACCTCAACCTGGCGAGGATCTGGCTTGCCGGGCGGTCGCGCCGCAAGGCGGTGGACGCCATCCAGCGAGGCCTCGCCATCGACCCGCTCCACCCGGTGTTGAAACGCCTGCAGGACGAGATCGGCCGCCGGCGCAAGCCCGTGCTTGCCTTCCTCCACCGCGACCACCCCCTCAACGTCACCCTCGGGCGCATGCGGCACGGCCTCACGGACAAGGGAAAGACCCGTAAGCCACGTTGACAGGTCCTGCGATCCGGGTGCGAGACCGAGATACGATGCCGAGTACCGGTAGCTTGCTGAGCTGGCGCAGCGGCACCCAGCCGTGGCCGAATGAGTGCGGGCGGAGGACATCCTGAGTATCAACGTCGGTGATCGTATCGGCGCCTACGAGGTGCTCGGGCATCTCGGTACCGGCGGCATGGGTGAGGTCTCTCGAGCGCGCGACAGCAAGCTTGGCCGCGAGGTGGCGATCAAGGTGCTGCGCGCCGACGTGGCATCCGACCCTGAGCACATCGCTCGCTTCGAGCAGGAGGCGCGGTTGCTCGCGTCGCTCAACCACCCTGGCATCGCTGCGATCCATGGCCTCGAGGAGCGCGCGGGCACGCGCTTCCTCGTGCTCGAGTACGTGCCCGGTCCCACGCTTGCGCAGCGCATCGACCAGGGGCCGATACCGGTGGCCGAGGTGCTGACGATCGGGCGCAGGATCGCCACGGCGCTCGCCGCCGCCCACGAACGCGGCATCGTGCATCGCGACCTCAAGCCGCTCAACATCAAGCTGGCACCCGGCGGCGTGGTCAAGCTTCTCGACTTTCGTCTCGCCAAGGCACTCGAAGCGAGCAGCGAGCCGGGCTCGCCCGCGACCGCCAGCACGATGGCGGTGCCGACGACGCGCGCCGGCATGTTGCTCGGCACCCCCGCGACGATGAGCCCGGAGCAAGCGAGGGGCCTGCCCGTCGACGCGCGGGCCGACATGTGGGCGTTCGGTTGTGTCCTCTACGAAATGCTCACGACACGCAGCCCGTTCGCCGCGGCCACGGTGCCCGACACCCTCGCCGCGATCGTTTCCAGCGAACCCGACTGGAAGGCGCTCCCGTCGGATACGCCCGGCGAGCTGCGCGACCTGATCCGCCAGTGCCTCGAGAAAGATCGCGCCCACCGACCGGCTGACGCCGCGCAGGTGGCGAAGCTCCTCAGGCAGATCTCGGAGCATGTCGGCGACTCCGCTGGGGTTGCGAGCCGCACCCCCCCGGCAACACGCGCGCCGGGGTGGCTCGCGCAGGCCGCCCGTCGCATGATCCCCGGCAGGCCAAAGAGCAAGCCGAGCGCCCCGACGCGGGCGCGGCTCCAGCCTACGCTCACGCAAGCCACCTCCGGCGAGGGCATCGAGGAGTTCCCTGCCTTCTCGCCCGACGGGCGGGAGCTTGTCTATGTGAGCGAGCAGGGCGGCGTGCGCCGGCTCATGCGCGTCTCGCTTTCCGGCGGTGATCCAACGCCGCTGACCACCGGCCGCTTCGACTCGATTCAACCATGCTGGTCCCCCGACGGGCGCGCGATAGTGTTCGTCCGCGCCCCCGAGGAGGACCGCAAGCTGGAGCCGCGGGACGTGTTCGGGCAGCTCGACGACGGCGACCTCTGGTCGCTCGATCTCGGCAGCGGACGTGCAACGCGCCTCGCCGAGCACGCGTTCAACCCTGCGTTTTCGCCTGACGGGACGCGCATCGCCGTCGATGCCTCGTGGGCGGGGCCGCGCCGCATCTGGCTTCTCGACGCCAACGGCCGCAACCCGCAGCAGGCAGGCACCGACACGTCCGAGGAAGTGGCTCACCTGCGCCCGCGCTGGTCGCCCGACCGGCGCCGCATCGTGTTCCAGAACGCGGAGCGAACACGGCTCGACGCCCGGGTGCTCGACGTGACATCGGGGCAGCTCCATTGGCTCACCAACGACCTTTTCCAGGACCTCAACCCAGTGTGGAGCGCCTCCGGAAGGTTCGTCTACTTCTCGTCCAACCGGGGCGGCGGGTTCAACGTCTGGCGGCTCCCCGTCGGTGGCGACGGGCGCCCCGACGGCGCGCCAGAGCAGGTAACCACCGGCGCCGGTCAGGACGTCGAGCTGGCCGCCTCTCCGGCGGGGGGTCGGCTTGCGGTCGCGATCCTGCGGCAGAACGCCGACCTCTGGCGCCTCCCCGTCGCGCCCGATTCCGGCCGTGTCGCCGGCGAGCCCGAGAAGGTCGTGGCGACGACGCGCGAGGAGAGCCGGGGCGCGTGGTCGCCCGACGGAAACTGGATCGCGTTCAACTCGGATCGCGGCGGCGACATGAACGTGTGGCTGTACTCGCTCGCGGACGGAAGCACGCGGCAGCTCACCCGCGGCCGCGGCGGCGACTACCAGCCCAACTGGTCGCCCGACGGCCAGCGCCTCGCCTTCTTCTCGTCGCGAGCCGGAACGCCCGGGATCTGGACAGTGGAGATCGCGTCCGGTCGCATCGGGCGGTTGAGCCCCGAGGGTTGTATCGAGGTCAACCCGTTCCACTCGCCCGACGGGCGCCTCATTGCGTTCCAGTCGGATCGCGACGGGCGGCTCGAGGTGTGGGTCATGCGCCCGGACGGGAGCCAGGCGCGAGAGCTCACGCACGTCGGCGTGATGGGACATTTCTTGCGCTGGACCGCCGACGGCCGCCGCATCCTCTTCCGCTGCCCGGGCGGGGGCACGGCGCGAACGATGCGGGTCGCGCTCGATGGCGGCGAGCCCGAGCTCACCGCCGAGGTGGCGGGGGGCGCGCATATGTCGCTCTCGCCGGACGGCAGCCGCGTGATGGACGTGGTCGGACATAAGGTGCTGTGGGTCTCGCCGCTAACGGCGGGAGCGCCCGAGCGCGTGTTCGAGTTCTCCGACCCGGACGTGCGCATCGACTACCCCGTGTGGTCCCCCGACGGCCACTGGGTGCTATTCGACCGCTTCCGCCCGCAGGGCGGCGATGTCTGGGTGGTCGACGGCCTCGAGTAGCAGCGACCCACACTACGGACGCCGTCCGAGGGAGACGTTCGTTCAGCTCGTGCGGCGCGCGACGGCGTAGCCGATCCACGCGAGCAGGAGGATCAGCACCGCGATTCCGGTCGAGCCGAGGAGCGGGATCACATCGACCTGGCCGACCTGCGTCTGCGCGGTCGAGGAATTGTCGGCAGCACTCTGGTCGGCCGGGACCGTCGCGATGGTCGCGGTGTTCTGCACCGTGACGTTGCTGTTCGGCGCCGTCGCCTCGATCACGAACGTCTGCGGCGAGCCCTGGGCGAGGCTCGCGAGCGTGCACGAGATCGTCCCGTTGGCGCCGACGCTCGGCGTGCCGCACGACCATCCGGCCGGAGCAGCCAGCGATTGGAACAGCACGCCCGCCGGCAACGGGTCGGAGACCGTGAGGTTGGTCGCGGTGCCCGGTCCGTTGTTCGTCGCCACCAGCGTGTAGGTGATCGTCCCACCCATTGCCACGCTGGGCGTCGCGGTTTTCGCGATCGCCACGTCGTAGGTGGTCTCGATCCCTGCCGTCACGGTGCTATGCACCGTCGCGGAGTTGTTCGCCGGGTTGGTGTCAACTGGGTTGGTCGTCACCGTGGCGGTGTCGGAGATCGACCCCGGAGAGACCGGTGAGGTGACCGAGATCGCAAAGTTCTGCGGCGAGCCCGGCGCGAGCGTGGGGCTCGTGCACGTCACGGTGCCGTTCGTACCAACTGCCGGCGTCAAGCAGCTCCATCCCGCCGGGGCCGTCAGCGCCTGGAAAAGCACTCCCGCCGGCAGCGCGTCGCTCACGGAAAGCACCGTCGCCGCTTGCGGGCCGAGGTCGGTCACCGAGATCGTGTAGTCGAAGGCCGTGATCGTCGCCAGTGCCGCCGGTCCGGAGAGCGACAGCGCGACGTCGAAGGTGTTGCTGCCGGCAGTGGCATCGAACGCGGTAAGGTCTGCTGCGCCCCACCCTGTCGGCTGCGCCGCGGCGCCCACGTACGCGAACTCCCAGGTGCCGGGCGAGCCCGGCGTGTACTCGGCGATGTCCTCGTGGTTGAACGTCAGGCCGCCAACCGTGCCGGCGGTGTCGAACGAGAGCAACAGGTGACCGTTCGGGAGCAGGTGCAACCCGTCGATCGCCATCCCGTCTGGAACTCCCGCCGCGACGCCGTCGAGGAACTTCGTCAGGGTCGAGCCGTTCCACTCCGCCACGTCGACCGGATAGAACGTCGTGCTTCCAGCCGCAAACGCGGAGTCGAACGAAAGGAGCAGGTTCGTGCCGTGCAGCGCAATGTCCTTGATGTCAACACCGTCGGGGACGCCGTTGGCGCCACCGGAGAACTCGAGCGCATAGGTCGAGCCGTTGTACCGGATCACGTCGTTGCGCTGGAACGTCGTGGCGCCAAGCGTGAGTGCGGTGTCGAACGAGAGGAGTTGATCGCCGTTGGGCGCCACCGCGTAGCCGTCGAGGTGGGCGCCATCCGGGATCGTGCCGATGTTGACGAGGCTCACCGTCCCGGCGAGGTTGTCCTCGCCCACATTGGCTGGGCCGACCGTGGTTCCGGACAGCACCGTGCTGATGTCGGGCGTATAGCGGAGCTTGGAAAGCGGCGTGACGGCCCACGCGCCGCCGGCCACGGAAAGGCCCGCAGCCAAGATCGCGCCGAACCGCACGGCGGCTCTCGCGGCCTTCGATGGGCTCATCGCCGCGGCTCGCCTTCCTGCGCCGGAGCGTAGCCCACACCCGCTCGCCGACGCTTCGCGCCGATCCTGGTCATGGGCACGTCGTGCTTCCGTTGCAGAGGTTCGGGCCGATCTGCACCGGCGAACCGAACACGCTGCTGCCCAAGATCACGTTGCCGACGTACCCCACCTTGGGGCCGAGCGTCAGACCGGCTTGGTTGTTCGAGAGCGAGTTGAATGCGATCACCCCGGAGCTGGTGTTCTGAATTCCATTGCCGCCGTTGTTCTGTAAAATGTTGTAGGAAGCCGTTCCCGACGCGAGGTAGATGCCGTTGCTCCCGTTGTAGCTCGACACGTTTCCCGTGGCCATGCCGGAACCGTCGACGCCAATCCCCGAGTTAAAGCACAGCTTCACCGTGCAACGCGAGACGATCCCGGTCCCGATGTCGATCCCCGGCCCGCCCATGCTGTACACCTTGAGCTCGTCCACAAGCATGTTTTCGCCTCCGGCGGCGTCGACGCCGTCATTGCCGAGCCCGTGGATGGAGCCGTTACGCACGGTGATGTTCGCCTTGCCGTACGTAACGCTGATCCCGTCGCCGGTTCCGCGCACGGAGCAGGTCACGTTGGTCGGCGTGCCGCTCGCGGTGCACGAGCTGGGTCCGATGATCGCGAAGCCGTTGAGGTCGACCGTGACGTCATCGGTGGTAACGGAAATGGCCGTAACGTTCTCCGGGCTGGGGAAAGAGCGGACGTCGAGATCGCTTGACAGCCGGTAGCTCCCTGACTTGCTGATTGTGAACGGGAAGCCTCCGGCCTTGATCACCTTCGCCTGGTTGATCTCGATCACACCATCGCTGGCAACGACCGGACTCGCCAACGCCAGGCCCAAAACGATGATCGAGCCTAGAGCCACGGTCAGGCGGGCCGCCGCGCGGTTTGGTCTCATCACTCACCTCCATGCGATTACGCAATTGGTAAGACAGATTCAGCCGGTCGTCCATTCCCTTTCCTGGGGGTCCGCACCGCCCTCGACCCGCCCCGCAGCGCCACGGCCCCGCAGGGGTTACCATGGAGGCGCGAGAGATCGAAATGCGGATCGCCACCTGGAACGTCAACTCGGTGAGGGCGCGGCTGCCGCGGGTGCTCGCGTGGCTCGAGCGCCGGCAGCCGGACATCGCCTGCTTCCAGGAGATCAAGGTCGTGGACGAGGACTTCCCCGTCGCCGAGTTCGCCGCGATTGGCTACCGCGCCATCACGTTTGGACAGAAGACCTACAACGGCGTCGCGATCCTCTCGCACGAGGAGGCCACCGCGGTCGTGCGCGGCCTTCCTGACGACCCGCCGGATGCGGAGCGCCGCGTGCTCGCCGCCACCATCGGCGGCGTCCGCGTGGTTAACCTCTACTGCCCGAACGGCGGCGAGATCAACTCCGACAAGTACGCGTTCAAGCTCGTGTGGTTCCGCCGGCTGCGCGCGTTTCTCGACGCGGCTTTCGATCCGCGTACCGAGGTGTTGCTGTGTGGTGACTTCAACATCGCCCCGGAGGACCGCGACGTATGGGACCCCGAGGCGTGGCGCGGCCAGACGCTCTTCTCGGAGCCGGAAAAGACCGTGCTGAGGGAACTCATGGCGTGGGGTCTTGCCGACACGCTGCGGCTGCACTCGCCCGAGAGCGGGCTCTTCACGTGGTGGGACTACCGCATGGGCGCGTTCCACCGCGGCTGGGGGCTGCGCATCGACCACCACTTCGCAAGCGCGGCGCTGGCCGCGCGCTGCACTTCGGTTGAGATCGACCGCGACGAGCGCAAGGGTGACAAGCCCTCCGATCACGCCCCGGTGGTTGCCACGTTCTTCTGACACGCTGGAGGCCAGTTGCGGCCGCGGTGACCAGCGAGACCAATAAATCACTCTCCAGAAAAATACCTTATACGCATTCGCTTTCTATCGTCGAGGAATGCGGGTCGCAGGGGTGGGTGTCACTGCGAGGCCCCGTCAGGGGCCGAAGCAGTCTCGTCCGAGGCAGGGATCGCCACGTCGCCGCTGCGCGGCTCCTCGCGATGACAACAAAGACGCGACGTTTGAACGTGAATTGGTATTGAGCAAGCTGAGGACGAAGTGGGCGCCCGTCCCGATGGTCCTCGACCGTTGGTCGGCGTGCGCCCCTGGAACCAGAAACGGTTCGTCGGCGTTGGCACGTTTGGCTCTTGATTTCACAAGCACAACTGGGGCATCATTCCCCGATTTGCGGGGAATTGTTACCCGCGAGTGGCGTCGGTGCGCGACTTCGAGGGCGCGCGCCGGTGCCGAAACTGGCGGCGACGCCCCCTCGGCGACAAGCAGAGGGGAGCCTAAGGAGGAAGCGATGCTTCACCTCGATACCGGCAACACCGGATTCATGCTCGTGTGCGCCAGCCTCGTCATGCTGATGACCCCCGGCTTGGCCTTCTTCTACGGCGGGCTCGTGGGGCGCAAGAACGTCCTCGCGATCATGATTCAGAGCTTTGTCTCGATGGGATGGACGGACGTCTTGTGGTGGCTGTGCGGCTACTCGATGTGCTTCTCGGGAGACATGAGGGCCGGCACCGATTTCCACGGCATCATCGGTAACTTCCACTCGGCTTTTCTGCAAAATATCGGGCTCAGCACAGCGTCGTCCAACGACACAATACCGTTGCTCGTGTTCGTCGCCTACCAGATGATGTTCGCGATCATCACCCCGGCGCTCATCACCGGCGCCTTCACCAACCGGGTCACGTTCAAGGCGTACATGCTGTTCCTCACCGGGTGGCTGCTCCTCGTCTACTTCCCGTTCGTGCATATGGTGTGGGGCGGCGGCATCCTGCAGCAGTGGGGCGTGCTCGACTTTGCCGGCGGCATCGTGGTGCACAACATCGCAGGCGTCGCCGCGCTCGCTTCCGTGATCTACATCGGCAAGCGCAAGGTGGCGGACCGTGGCCCACATTCGATTCCGCTCGTGGCACTCGGCACCGGCCTGCTGTGGTTCGGGTGGTACGGCTTCAACGCCGGCAGCGAGTTCCGCGTCGATGGAACGACCGCGGTGGCGTTTATCAACACCGACCTTGCCGCTTCGTTCGCCGCGATCGCCTGGCTGCTCGTCGACTGGACGCTGAGCAAGAAGCCGCACTTCGTCGGCCTCCTGACCGGCGCCGTGGCTGGCCTCGCGACCGTGACGCCGGCAGCGGGGTACGTCTCACCCGCGACGTCCGTGCTCATCGGCATCGTCGCTGGCGTGGTGTGCTACTTTGCCATCGAGCTCAAGAACAAGGTGGGGTGGGACGACGCGCTCGACGTGTGGGGCGTGCACGGAGTGGGCGGCTTCCTCGGCATCCTGATGCTCGGCCTGTTCGCCACGACCGCCTTCAACCCGAACGGTACCAACGGCCTGTTCCACGGCAACCCAATGTTCTTCGTCAAGCAGCTCGTTGCGGTGCTCATTTCGTCGGCGTGGGCGTTCGTGGTCAGCTACCTGATGCTGGTGATCATCAACAAGATCACCCCGGTCCGCGTATCCGATCAGGCCGAGGAGATTGGCCTTGATGAGGCACTCCACGGCGAGCACGCCTACATCGAAGAGACCTTGTAACCGGTGCGGCGTTCCGGCGGCTCGCCTCGAGCCGCCGGAACGCGCCAATCCGACCACGGCCACAGGGAGGACCGCGAGATGCGGAGACACCAGCTTGTCGCCGCCAGCGCGCTCGCAATCGCGTCGGTGGCGGGGGTTGCGAGTCCAACGCCCACGACCACGTTCTGGACGCCGATGACCCTCGACATCCAGCCGCCGGGGATGTTTCACCTCGGCCTGGACGACTACTTCACCGTGGGCAATGCGGCCAAGGAAGGCCCCGGCTCCTTTCCAACCGACCTGACGGTCATGGAGCTCGGCCTGCCGCTGTCGTCGCGACTTCAGATGGAAGTCGGCGTCGACCACTTCGGCGGCACCAACAACCCCTGGGTCTTCAACGCCAAGGTCGGGTCGCCCGAGGACGGGTGGTTCAAGGGCCAGCCGGCGATCGAGTTGGGGATCTTCAACGCGGGAATCAAGACCTCCGGGCCCGCCCGCACCGATTGGAACGTCGGCTACCTCGTGATCGGCAAGTCGCTCGCCGGACTCGGGCGGATCAGCGTCGGGCCGTACGTCGGGAACTCGGCGGCCCTGCTCTCGAGCGACGGCAAGCGGGAGAACGCCGGCTTCATGGCGGCGTTCGATCGCGGATTCGCCCCAACCACGGATTGCCAGGGAAACTCGTTCAGCCGCTGGGTGTTCGCGGCCGACTACGCCTCCGGCAAGAACGTGATCGGCGGCGGCGGGTTCGGGATGTACTACTTCTTCACCAAGGACATCTCGCTGCTCACCGGACCCGTGTGGTTCAACGACCGGGGCATCAACGGGTCCTGGAAGTGGACGACCCAGCTCGACATCAACCTGCCACTCTTCTAGAAGCTAGGTATGAGCTGCCGACGACGCGCCCGAGGCGCAGGCCCCGGGCTCGCTTCCTTACCGGTCCAGATCGGTTGCCAGGTCCAGCGCCTTGAGTTTGGTCCGCAGCGTCTTGCGGTCGATGCCGAGGAGCGTGGCCGCACGAGTCTTGTTTCCCCCGACTACGTCGAGCACCCTCTTGATGTGTTCGGACTCGGCCTCAGCCAGGGTTCGCTGCGCTGGCTGGTCGGGAACCGCGGCGATCCGCGGCGGGAGGCTGGCCAGCTCCAAGGTCGCGCCGCGCGTCCTTGCCATCGCCACCGAGATTACCGACCGCAGCTCGACGATGTTCCCCGGCCATTGGTACGCCAGCAACGCCCGGCTGGCTTCTGCCGTGATGCGTCCGGGCGGACCGCCGATTTCACGGGCGAGTGTGCCAAGAAAATGCTCGGCAAGCAGTAGCACGTCCTCGCCCCGCTCGCGCAGCGGCGGCACCACGAGAGGACTCGCGAGCGTCTCCCAGAGGTCGGGACGGATGACGCCCTCGCGAGCCAGCAGCGGCAGATCCATGCCAGCACAAACAATCAAGACGGCGCGGGAGCGGGCGGCGCGAGCCACGACCTCGCGGACCTTGGCCTGAGCCCCGTGCGGGGCGGCCTCGAGCCCGCGGAAACAAACCGGGTGGTCCGCGAGCAGCGACTTGGCTTCGGCGCGGGAGAACCCACCAAGGTCCTCACACTCGATCGTCACGAGTGGCCGGCTGAAACCGCCACGAGCTCGTGCAACCGCGCGTGCGGCCGCCGAGCGGCCCGAACCCGACTCGCCGAGCAGGAGCAGCGGCGCCTCACCCTCGACCGACCTTTCCAACGCTGAACAGAAGCGTTCCATAACCCCGGAAACACCGATCAGCCCGAGCCGTGCCGCGGCGCCTCCTTCGCGGGTGCGTACCGCGGCGACTCGCGCCAGCGCACGCTTCACAGCGGCGTGCAGCTCGTCATCGGTAAACGGCTTGGCCAGGTAATCCTCGGCTCCGGCCTTGACCGCTTCCACCGCCCCTTCGATGGAGGCATACCCTGTGATCATCATGACCGCCGTGGTCGGCAGCTTTTCGCGCACATGGTGCAACAAATCGAGTCCGCTCGCGCCCGGCATGCGCAGGTCGGTGATCACAAGGTCGAAGCGGCCTGACGCAAGCAGCTCAAGCGCCGGCGCCACGGCGAGCGCGGTCTGGACCACGTAGCCGAAACCCCGCAGCGTCCTGCCGAGGTAGTCGAGGGTCACCTCGGAGTCGTCGACCACCAGGACGCGCGCTTCAGGTCCGGCCATCGTGATCCTGCGGGGCGATGGGCAGCAGCACCTCGAGCCTTGAGCCCTTCCCCGGCTCGCTTTCAGCGCGGACCGTGCCGCCGTGCGCGCTCACGATGCCGTGCACGACGGAAAGCCCAAGACCCGTGCCGTGGCCCACATCCTTGGTCGTGTAGAACGGATCGAAAATGCGACGAACCACCTCCGGTGGCATCCCTTCCCCGCCGTCCTCGACGGCAAGGCGCACGGCATCGCCGCTCTGGTCGGTGACGAAGCGAAGCGTGCCACCGCGCGGCATCGCCTGGATCGCGTTCATGCCGAGGTTGAGCACGACTTGTTGGAGCTGGCTGGGGTCGCCCATGACCTGGGGCAGGTCCTTGGTCAGTCGCAAAATGAGCTGCACGCCCGCGCGCTTGCAGGGCGCCTCGAGCAGGAAGACCGTGTCTCTGACCACCTGCCCAAGCGCGACGGGCCGCATCTCCGACGGTACCTGGCGCGCAAACAGGAGCAGCTTCTTGACCACCTCGCGGGCGTGGAGCGCCGCCTTGACGATGCGCTCGAGGTCCTTGCCGGTTTGGTCAGGGAGCCCGAAGCTCTTGAGCTGGAGTTGCGCATACCCAAGGATCGCACCGAGCGGCTCGTTGATCTCATGGGCCACCCCAGCCGCCAGCTTGCCGATCGTGGTGAGGCGATCGACATGGCGCAGCTTGTCCTCGAGCATGCTGTGCTCGGCTTCCGCCTGGCGCTGCTCGACCAGCACCGCGATTTGGCGCGCCACCTCGTTGATCAGGCTGCGCTCCTCGGCGAGAAACGCACCCTCCGCCTCCGTGGGCCGCTCCTCCGCGTAATAGACCTCGACCGCACCCCGCGGTAGGTCACGGACGATGATGCTAGCGACCTGGCGGATCTCCGCCTCACGAAATCCGAGCGACGGGTACTCGCAGCCGTCGAGCACGATCCGGGCGCTCGCGATCTCCGGGTACTGCCAGGCCGGAGGCAGCAGCTCCACCACCTGCTGCACCACGACCTCGACCGCGAGGTCGGAGCGTGCCGTCACCCGGGCGATGCCATACAGACACGTCAGCTCCTTGACGCGCTCACGCAGCGCCCACTCGATCCGGTCCGTCTCATTGGTGGGTGGCTGCACGACCGTCATCGGACGCCTCGCGTTTTCTCTCCACTGCCAGGGCGAGTTTACCAAGACCTCACCCCCTCATCCGAATTCAAGCTCATTGCTAGTGTCTTGACCCCGCGGCAGGACAGGAGCCGCGCAGCGGGCAGCGGACCTCTTACGGCGTTCCTGATGTAGGGGCGAGGCGCCGCCTCGTCCCGGGCGACCCGGCGGGTCGCCCCTACAAATGCTGGTGTCGGTTCGCGCGCCTTGCGATAGGCCCACTCCCGGTTGCGCCACACCGCGCTCCTCTACCACCGGCGTACAGGCTGATCCATGTGTGATCGCCGCGCGGACCTGGTCGCTGTCTTCGTCTCCCAGCCCAGGAGCACGCCGAGGGGCGGTTTGACCCCGCCCCTCGCCGTGTCGTCGTCGCCGGTCGTACAAGCCGCCGCCTACGGGTTGGCCCGCTCCTTGCCGAACGCGTCGCGGGTGCGCACGCGGATCGGCGCCCAGTTGGGCTTCGTCGGAGGACGCTGGTCATGGAGCGTCATCACCTCGGCGATCGCCCGGTCGAGCTGTGCGTCGGTTCCCTTCGCGAGATCCTGCGGGAGGTTCTCGAGGACGATGTCGGGGTCAACGCCGTGGTTCTCGATCGTCCACCCCTTCTTGGGCTCGTTCCAGGCACCTTCGGGCTGGGTGAGGAGCCCCATGTCCACGAGCGGCCGGATGCCGTTGATGCCGATCACGCCGCCCCACGAGCGCATGCCGATCACCGGCGCGAGCTTCTCGATCTGCACCGCGGCCGGGAAGATGTCGCCGTCGGAGCCCGCGAACTGGTTGGTGATCACGACGAACGGCCCGTTCAACGTGCGGTACGGGTAGGTGGTGAGGTTGCCTCCGCGCGCGCGTCCGAACGCGTCCACCTTGCGCCGCAGCCGCTCGAGGATGATTTCGGAGACGAACCCTCCGCCGTTCCAGCGCACGTCGATCACCATTCCCTCTTTGCTGAGTTGCGGGTAGTACCAGGTGTTGAACTCCGTCATTCCGTCGGCTTGCATGTTGGTGAGGTGGAGGTAGCCGATCTTGCCGCCGGTCTTGGCCGCCACGTACTCGCGGTTGCGGCGTACCCAGTCGGCGTAGCGCAGCTCGCGGTCGTTCCCGAGCGGGCGGACCACGACATCGCGTGCGCCCTCCATGCCCGGCTTCGTGTTGACGGTGAGGACGACGTCCTTGTCAGCGAGGTCCGCGAACCCGGCAAAGAACGGCTTGCCCTTGGCGAACGGCTTGTGATCGACGGCGAGGATGTAGCTGCCCTCGGCGACGGTCACGCCGGGTTCGTCGAGCGGCGAGCGCACGTTATCGGCGGGGTCGCCACGGTAGATGCGGACAACCTTGTACGCGTCGCCGTCGCGCTTGACGTCGGCGCCAAGCAACCCGGTGGAGACGTGCGCCACCTGGACCCCCGGGTCGCCGCCGAAGATGTAGGTGTGCGACGTGTTGAGCTCGGCGATCATCTCGCCGATGAGGTCGCTGAGGTCGCTGCGGCTCGCCACGCGTGGCAAAAGCGTCGCGTAGTGAGCGCCGATCGCCTTCCAGTCGAGGCCGGCCATGCCGGCATCCCAGTAGAAGTCGCGCTCCTGGCGCCATGCTTCGTGGAAGATCTGCGCCCATTCCTCGCGCGGATCGAGCTCCACCACCACGCCGCCAAGCGAGACCTTGGCATCACTCGCATCGCCCGCGGTCGCACCAGCATCGAACACGAAGATATCGCCACGCTTCTTCATCACCGCGATCTTGTCGGCCTTGGGGGCGATGGCGAAGGTCGAGACGCCCTCGGTGAACGGCTTCATCTTCTTCTTGTCGAGGTCATAGCTCAAAAGGGTGGCGTCAGGCTCGCCTTCCGCGAACAGGGGCGGCTGTTCCTCCATCCCCTTTATCGGGGACGAGAGGAAATACACGAACTTGGCCGTGGCGCCCATGTACGTGTAGCGTCCACGGTCCACGTTGGGCAACTCGACGTAGCGCTCCGCCAAGCCGTCAAAATCGATCTCCACGGGTTCCGGCGGCTTCTCGGCCTTGTCGTCCTTCTTGGCCTCTTTGCCCTCACCCTTCTTCTCGTCGCCCTTCTTCTCGTCGGCCTTGGCCTTCTCGTCCTTGGCCTTGTCGTCCTTCTTCTCCTCGTCGGGCAAGCCCTTGGTGGCCGCGAACGGGTTGGTGACGTCCTTGCGTAGCAGCAGCATGAACGGCTCGCCGTTCTTCGCCTCGATGACGTTGGCGTCGTTGGAATCGAGTACCGGGTTGGTAGCGCGGCTGGAAAGGAAATAGAGGTAGCGGCCCTGTGGATCCCAGGCCGGCGAGTAGTCGTTGGTGAAGTCGCCGGTTACGCGGTGCACCGTCCCGTCCTTGGTGTCGTAAACGCAGACCGTGGAGTAGTCGGTGCGCGCGTTCTTCGAGTACGCGAGCCAGCGCCCATCCGAGCTCCAGGTGTAGTCACGGATCGGGGCCTGGTCGCTGTGATCGGCGACCTTGGGGGTGCCGCCTTCGGCGGGTAACACGTAGAGCGTTTGGGTTTGGTCGGAGTAGGCGATCAGCTTACCGTCGGGCGACCACACAGGCGCGTAATGGTACCCGCTCGTGCCGGCGGGCTTGACGACCTTCGGCTCGCCCCGGCCCCACGAATCGATCGTGCGGATCTCCTCCTCCTTCGGCGCGTCGGTCACGTAGACGAGGCGCTTGCCATCCGGCGAGAAGCTGGCCCAGCTCTCACGCGCGCCCGACCCGTGCGTCACGGGCATGGTCGGGCCGTCCTTGACCGGGATGGTGAAGATCTCGCCGCGCGTCACGACCGCGATCCGGTCGCCCTTGGGCGCGAGGTCGAACGAGGTGACCGTCTTTCCCGCTTCGGGGAAGCGCTCGCGGGTGAGAGCGACGTCGCTGGGGAGGTCAACGTTGACCTTGCGGACGGAGTTGCCGGCGGCGTTGAACACCTCGATGTCGGCGCCGAGCGTGAAGGCGATGCGCCCGTCGCGGCTCATCGACGGCCAGCGCGCGTCCCAGTCCTTGAAGTCGGTGTGGCGCGTACGCTCGGAGCCGTCGGGCTTCATCGACCAGATGTTGGTGGTGCCGCCTTCGTCGCACAGGAAGTAAATGCGTCCCGCATGCCACATCGGGAACTCCTGCGAACCGGCGAACTCGCCCACCTTCTTGAAATCGGCGCGATCGGGGCGGCCGACCCAAATGTCGGTCGCCGTGCCGCCGCGGTAGCGCTTCCAGGTGCGGCCCTCGGAGGTGACCCGGTTGAACGCCCACATCCCGGAGTCGGGGTCGATATCGATACGCGCCGCCCAGCCGATCGGTAGCTTCTCGGGGTCTGAGCCGTCGAGCCCCACGGAGAAAAGCTCCCAGGCCTGCGGGTTCTCCGCGCGGCTGCGGAACAGGACCTTCTTTCCGTCAGGCGTCCAGCCAACGACCTGGTCAGGACCCGGGTGCCAAGTGAGACGGATCGGCTCGCCGCCCTCGGCCGGGATCACGAAGACATCCTGGTTGCCGTCGTACTCGCCGGTGAACGCGATCTTCGTGCCGTCAGGCGAGAAACGGGGGAAGTACTCCGTGCCGGGGTGCGTGGTGAGGCGGCGCGCGATGCCGCCGGTGTCGGCCACGACCCACAGGTCTCCCTCGGCCGCAAACACGATGCGGTTGCCGTTGATGTCAGGGTAGCGAAAGTACCCCGGCGCCGCGGCGCTGTGGCCCGCCCAGGCCACCGCCACCAGCGCCAGGACGGCCACAACGACGTTCCTGGTCCCTACGATCATGCTCGTGATCCTCCCTGGGGATGGTGCGACACTCCCTTGGAGTGTACGAGGGCGCGCAGCCGAGGTTTCGTCGCGCACTGGCTCCGCAGGAGGTAATGTGGCTGCTACCCTTCACTCGCGGAGCGCTCGCGTCAGGCGGGCGCCCGGCGCGCTATCGAAAGGAGCCACTTCGATGCCTATGCCTCGATCGCTTGCCACGGCTGCCCTGGTCTTCCTCACCATCATGACTGCGATGGCAAAAGCGGGAGCCACTTCGCCTTCCGACCCCAAGGTGTGGACCCCGGACGACATCCTGCTCGCGGAGCGAGCCACGGGCTGGGCGGTGTCGCCCGACGGAACGCTCGCCGCATGGGTGAAGAGCACGGTGGAGAAGGTCGATGGCGAGGAGAAGCGGGTGGCGAACCTGTGGCTCTCCCACCTCAATGACGGCACGGCGCTACAGCTCACCCGTGGGCAGGACACCGTCTCGGCGCCGGCGTTTTCCCCAGACGGTAAACACCTTGCGTTCCTCTCGACCCGCAAGGCGCCGGGCGCCAAGGGTGAAGACGAGGCGGGGCGAACGCAGCTTTGGGCCATCGCACTCGCCGGTGGCGAGGCGTTCCCCGTCACACACTCTGATCGTGCGGCCAAGGCATTCGCCTGGCTCGAGGGCACCACCGTCGCCGTCGCGGCGCAGGACTCGCCTTCCGAGTGGGAGCGCGAACGAAAGGAAGCGAAGGACACCTCCGCGGTGGTGGACGACGCCGCGCACGAACCGCCCGTGCGGCTGTTCACTGTGGCGCTCGACACGGGGAAGGCGAAGCGCCTGACCGATAATACGGATTGGATCGATTCTGTCGAAGTTTCCCCGGACGGCCGCCGGGCCGTGATCACCGCGCAGCAGAGCCTGTCGTACGAGTACGACCAAACCGTGCCTCCGGCCACCTACCTCGTCGACCTCGCCAACGGCGAGCGCACCCGTCTTTTCGCCGACGGGATGCTGCGGCCCCAGGCGGTGCGCTGGGCGCCCGATAGCAAGGCGTTCTACTTCGTCAACGAGCGCAGCCATCACCCCAAGTACCGCACCGCCGCGATTGCCGAGCTGCACGTCTTCGACGTCGCATCCGCCAAGGCGGAGAAGGTGGACCTCGGCTGGGAGCGCGGGCTGGGGCGCGGCTACGCTCCCACCGCCGACGGCGTGATCACGCTGCTCGCGGACGGCGTGCGCAATCACCCGGCACGCCTGACGCGGACCGCAGCCGGTTGGAGGCGCGCGGACATCACCGGGACTCACGCCCGTAACCTGACGGCGTGGGAGCTGTCCCGCGACGGCAAGGCGCTCGTCTACGGCTTCTCCACCGCGACCACGCCGGAGCAGTGGTACGGGGCACGGCTCGACGGCGACCGCACCGTCGCGGAGCGCAAGCTCACCACGCTCAACACGGGCTATGACGGCAAGCCGACCGGCCGGGTAGACGTCGTGCACTGGAAGGGCGCGCGCGGCGACGAGGTGGAGGGCCTGCTCCACTACCCGCTCGACTGGAAGGAGGGCACTCGCTCCCCACTCGTCCTCGTCATCCACGGCGGCCCGGCGGGGGCGGACCACGACGCCTGGACGCAGAGCTGGGCCGAGCCGATCCTCCTGTGGCGCCAGCGCGGCGCGTTCGTGCTCCAGGTTAACTACCACGGCAGCTCGAGCTACGGCCTCGAATGGGTCGAGTCGATCGCTGGCCACTACTACGAGCTCGAGGTGCCCGACATCGAGTCGGGAGTCGACGAGCTCATCCGCCGCGGTCTTGTCGATCCGGACAGGCTCGGCGCCACCGGATGGTCGAACGGCGGCATCCTCACCGCGGCACTGGTCACCACGACAACCCGTTACAAGGCCGCATCTGTAGGCGCGGCCGACATCGAGTGGTTCTCGGACTGGGCCAACGTTGACTTCGGCGCATCGTTCGACAACTACTACTTCGGCGGGACGCCGTGGGAGGTGCCCGACGTGTACATGCAGAAATCGCCGTTCTTCCGCCTGACGCGGGTGACGACGCCGACGATCGTGTTCACCGGCACCGAGGACCGCAACGTGCCGCCGCACGAGTCGTGGTCGCTGTTCCGCGCCCTGCAGCAGATCGGCAAGGCGCCCGTGCGCTTCGTCACCTTCCCCGGTGAGCCGCACAGCCCGCGCAACATCGCCCACCAACGGCGCAAGTTGGCGGAGGACCTCGCGTGGTTCGATCGCTATCTGTTCGGGAAGCCGCCAGCGAGCGACGAGAGCGTCAAGGATGGCTCGATGATCTCGACCCTGCTTCAGCGCGCCAAGGCTGCAAAGGTGGGCGAGGCGTACGGGCGCAAAGAAAAGGCCTTGCTCGTCCCCGAGACCGTGCGGTTCGCAGGCGTTGAAGTAGGCCGGTTCGAAGTCACCAGGGCGCAGTTCGCCGCGTTCGACGCGAGGCTGAAGGTTGCACCGGGCAGCGAGAACCTGCCCGCCACAGCAATCCCGTTTGACCGGGCGAAGGGCTACGCGGCGTGGCTGGCCGCCAAGACCGGGCGGCCGTTCCGCCTCCCCACCGAGGACGAGGCGCGCAAGCTGGGGGGCGCGGCAGGCGGCTCCGGCAACACCCTCGACCACTGGGCCGGCTACACGCCCAACCCGGACGACGCGGCGCGCCTCGTCACGATGCTCGGCAAGCTCGGTCCGGCGCCGTTGCTCCTGCCGGTGGGCAGCCTCCCGGGCGCCGGCGACGACCCGGTCTTCGACCTCGATGGCAACGCCGCCGAGTGGGCGGTGGGCAAGGACAGCCGCGGCGTCCCGGTGGGCCTCAGCGCGGACCGCTCATCCGACCCGCGCAGCCAGGCCAAGCCCGACCCCGCGTACACCGGCTTCCGCGTCGTGGTGGGCGGGCCACCGCAGGTGTCGGCCGAGTAGCGAGCTGCACCCTCGCCACCATAGACTCCCACCGGACTGGCGTGGGGCCAAGACGGCCCTAGCGCCGCCGCGCTCTTCATGCGATTTCGCTGCCAAAGGCCGCCGAGTCCGCATCAGGGGCCACCTCCAGGTGCATGAGTTTGTGCTAGTTTTGACCCATGAGCTCAGACTCGACCGGGAAGCGGTACTCGCGTCTGCGCGCCGCGCTGTGGACGTTCGGCGTCGCGTTCATCGTGTTCTCCATCGTCGGGTTCTTCGTCGCGCCTGCGGTGGTGCGGTCCGTGCTGGTGAAGAAGGCGTCGCAGATGCTCGGGCGCACCGTGTCGGTCGGCAGGATTCGCGTCAACCCCTACACGTTGTCGGTGAGCGTCGAGGACCTGCGCGTGCTCGAGAAGGACGGTGCGACCTTCGTGGGCTGGAACAGGATCTTCGTCGATTGGGAGATCATCTCCCTGCTCACCGGGGAGACGGTGTTTCGCGAGATCTCCCTCACCAAGCCGGTAGTCCGGGTCGCCATCGCCGCCGACGGCTCGCTCAACTTCGCCGACATCATCGAGCGACTCAAGGCGGCGGCCGCCGCGACGCCGACCACGACGAAGAAACGGCCCACGGTCGTCCGGATCGGCCGCCTACGCATCGAGCAAGCGCGCCTCGATTTCTCCGACGCCTCGCGCAAGGAACCGTTCTCGACCTCGGTCGGGCCGTTCGCGATTGACATCCAGGGGTTCTCGACCCGCCACGACCAGCGCAGCCCGTACACCTTCGCGGGCACGACTGCCGCCGGCGAGGAGTTCTCCTGGAGCGGTGAGCTCGGGCTCGATCCGCTGCGCTCGAGTGGCACGCTTGCGTTCGGCAACGTGGCGATCGCCCGCTACGATCCGTACTACGCCGATCGCGTCCCGGTGCGCATCCGCGACGGAAGGTTCTCGGCGCATGCCGCCTACGAGCTGGCCTGGCTACCGAACGAACACACGCTCAAGCTGCACGACGGCGGCGCGAAGATCGAGAGCCTCGACGTCACCCGCCGCGGCAGCGACGAGAGCCTGGTTCGGATCCCGCTGTTCGAGGTGGCGGGTGCCGACATCGACGTGCTCGCTGGCAACGTCCGCATCGGCTCGGTCACGACCCGCGGCGGCACGGTCCTGGTGCGGCGCGACCAGGAGGGGAAGATCGATCTGATGGAGCTGGCAGGACCGCGCGCGCCCTCCGGCGCGGCGAGCCCGGCGCCGCACTTTTCCTGCGGCCCGATCGCGGTGGCGGGCTACTCGATTCGCCTCGAGGACCACACCCTGCCGCGCCCCGTGGAGCTGACCCTTTCGGACCTCGCGCTCGACGTCAAGGGGTACGACGCCACACCCGGGACGCCGGTGGCGTTCACGGCGTCGTTCGTGTGGAGCGAGAGCGGCCACGTGCACCTCGAGGGCAGCACGACCTCCTCGTTCGATCGCGGCGAGGTTGCGATCGCGGCCGACGAGTTGGCGCTGCGCCCGCTCGCGCCGTACATCGAGCCGTACGCCGACCTCTACGTCACCGAGGGCAAGCTCGGAGCGCATGGCACGTTGCGCTTCGCCACGGTGCCCGGCGAGTCCCCCTTCGCGTATCGCGGCTCGCTGCGCGCCGACGGCATTGCTTCAATCGACGCAGCCTACCGCGAGGACCTCGTGCGCGGCGCCTCTTTCAACCTCGCGCCGATCGACTTCTCGTCCGACCCATTCGTGCTCAAGATTGGCACCATTGAGGCGACGCGGCCGTTCCTGCGCTGGATCATCGAGGCCGACGGCAGCAACAACATCCTCAAGGTGATGAAGACGGGGCAGACGCCGGCCGGCGCGGCGGTGCAGGGCGCGCCTCCTCCGCCCGTTGCGGCGCCGGCCCGCATCGCCATCGGCAAGGTCCGGGTGCGGGAGGGACGTCTCGACTTCACCGATCGGCTCATCGTGCCGAACGTGACGCTCTCGATCGGGGGCCTCGACGGCACAATCGCCGGTCTCTCGTCGGCGGAGGCGGCGCGGGCTGACCTCGACCTGCGCGGTAAGGTGGACGGCTATGCGCCGTTCGAGGTCGAGGGCAAGATCAACCCTCTCATCGAGGACCAGGTCACCGACCTCAACATTCGCTCCAGCGGCGTCGAGCTCACCACGTTCGGGCCCTACGCGGCGAGGTTCGTCGGCTACCTCATCCGCAAGGGGAAGCTCGACCTCGATCTCCACTACAACGTGGTGGGCCGTAAGCTCGACGCGAGGAACCTCGTCACCATGGAGCAGTTCGAGCTCGGCGACAAGGTCGAAAGCGCGACCGCCGTCAAGCTCCCGATCAAGCTTGCAGTGGCGCTCCTGCGCGATCGGCACGGTACGATCGTCCTCGACGTTCCGGTGAGCGGCAACCTCGGCGACCCCGACTTCCACCTCGGCAAGGTGATCTGGCGCGTGGTCCTCAACACGCTCGGGAAGATCGTCACCTCGCCGTTCACGCTCCTCGCGAAACTCTTCGGCGGCCACGAGGAGCAGCTCTCGAGGTTCGACTTCGCGCCCGGCGAGACCACGCTCGCAGTCGATGCGGCAAAGCGGCTCGACCCGATCGTGAGCGCTCTGTACGAGCGGCCAGGGCTTTCGCTCGAGATCGCTGGGACATGGGACGAGGGCGCCGACACCATCGCCCTCAAACAGCAACGTCTCGAGCGACTCCTGCGCGACACGAAGTGGCGGGCGGTGCGGGACAAGGATCCCTCTCTGACCTCGCCCGATGCGGTGACGGTGTCGCCCGATGAGTACGCGGCGATCCTCAAGGCCGCGTACGACGAGAAGTTCCCGCCGCCGGCCGCACCGCCTCCTCCGCCGCCGCCCAAGAAAGGTGAGGCGGCGCCACCGCCGGTGCCGACGCCGGCTCCGCCATCGGTCGAGGAAATGGCGCAGCGGCTGCGCGACGCGATCCCGGTGACCCCCGATGACCTGCGCCAGCTCGCCATCGCGCGGGCGAAGGTGGTGGAGGAGGCGATCCTCGCGACCGGTAAGGTCGAGGCAAACCGCGTGTTCCTCACCGAGGGCGGCAAGGCCGCCGGCGCGGGAGAGGGCCCACGGGTCGAGTTCACCCTGCGGTAAAGTGCCTCTGTAACGGCCCTTCGCCTCGGCAAAAACCGAGCCCGGACGTGCCCTCAACCGCATTTCTGTGCACCGTCGGCGTGCTCGCCTCCGCCGCGCGCGGCAAGGTGACCCGTCCGGCCCCGCGTACGCTAGCCGTGTAACAACGAACGCCCGGCTTCGCGACGCTCCTCGAGGTCCTCGAGCGTGCGCGGCCAGTCGCCCTTGAGCAGGCGCGAGAGCGCTCGGTCGGCAAGGAGTTTGCCCCCGGTCTGGCAGTGCGGACAGTAGTTGGATTCGTTCTCGGCCTGCACGATGCGTTGCACTGCCGCACCGCAGTCCGGGCAGGGCTTGCCGTAGCGGCCGTGTACCGCCATCCCCTCGCGGAACGCCGTGACGTGCTCGGGAAACCCATCGCCCGCCTCCTCCCGCAGCCGGTCGGTCCACTCGGTGAGGGTGCTGCGAATCGCGGCATAGAGACGCTCGATCTCCTCTTCCCGCAGCTTGCTCGTGAGCATCACGGGGGAGAGCCGCGCACGGTGCAGGATCTCGTCCGAGTAGGCATTGCCGATACCGGAGAGCAGGCGCGGATCCGTGAGGGCACGCTTGAGTGTGTGGTTCTCCCGCTGCAGCGCGGCGCGGAAGGCGACAAGATCGGCCTGGAGCACTTCCAAGCCACCGCGGCCCAACTCCGCCAGGTCGGCCTCGCCTCGGATCACGTGAAGCGCCGCGCGCCGCTTGCGGCTGGCCTCGGTGAGCACCAGCGTGCCGGCGGTGAAGTCGAACGCCGCCAAGCCGAGCTTGCCGGGCAACCGCGCGCCCACCTCACGCCAGTGCAGGCGGCCCGCGATCATCAGGTGAATGACCAGGAACAACTCACCATCGAGCTCGATGGCGATGCGTTTTCCGACCCTCCTCACGGCTCGCACGATGGCGCCTTGCGCGGCCGCGATGGGCGGCTCGACGGTCCGCAGCAGAAACGGGGAGCCAAGCCGGACATGTTGCAATTCCGTCCCCTCGGTCCGCGCCGCCAGGCGCTCGACGTATACGACGATGTCCGGCAGCTCCGGCATGACGCGATGATCGCCCCGGGCCGGTTTGCATGTCCAGCGGAGGCGCTCGATCGCTGCCATGTAGATCGCGCCCACATCAGGTGGATTGCCGGCTGCGGGCGTTGGCACGATACTGTTGGGCGAAGCAGCGAGGAGGCGCGAGATGACTCGGAATCGCCGCGGCCGGTGGTCTCACACCCGCTGGGTAGCGCTTGCGGCGATTGCGCTGGCGCCACAGGTGGGTGCCAGCTCTCTACCGGACGAGGCCATGCAACGCGGGCTTGCCCTCCTGTCGCGAGCAACGCTGGTGGAGGGCCTGCGCTCGGCCGACACCCCGCCATTTCACCTGCACGCCCACGTCAGGGTTCTCGGCCTGGTCGCAGGCACACGAGACGGCGAGTACACGCTTGTCTTTGCGGCGCCCGACCGGTGGTCCGTGCGGCTCGACTTTCCCGGTTATTCGGAGGCCGTGGGCGTGTGGGAAGGAAGGCAATGGAGGAAGCGGAACACCCTGGACCGGCCCTTCCAGTTCGACGAGGTGCTGCGTCTTTTCGATCTCGGTTCACACCTTGCGCTCGCGCCCGAGGCCACGTTCCGTGAGGTGTGGCAACGCCTCGAGGGTGCGAAGACTCAACTTTGCGTCACCGTCTCGCCTGAACGCGAGGTCTGGCAGCGGGAAACCTACGGAACCTCGAAGCTGACCGAGCTCGCGGTGCGAAAGGACAGCAGCTATGACCTGTGCTTCGACGGCGACACCGGGATGCTGGCCCAAGCGCGCTACGCCCTGCCGCTGCCGCGCTTCACCTTCGAAGGCGCGGTCGCGCTCGGCAGCAAGACCTTTCCCAAGACCTTGCGCTGCTGGGAGGGTAACGAGCTCGCGATCGAAGCCACGGTCGCGGAGCTGGCTCCGGCCGGAGCAGCGGAGCTTCCCGCGGTTGCACCGCCGGCCGGGGCCGAGTCGTGGCCAGCCTGCGCCGAGCCGGCCTTGCCGACGCTGATAGTCAAGGGGGAGGCACCGCGCACTTCAAGCGCCAGTGCGCGTGGGCAGTTCGCCACCGTGGTCTTGCTCGCCGAGGTGGGGAGAGACGGTCTGTTGCACGATCTCACCCCGGTCCAAGCGCACGGATCGGCACCGGTCGCGCCACTCCGAAGCGCGGTGGCGAACTGGCGCTACCAGCCTGCGACGTGCAACGGCGTTCCGGTACCGATGCGGATCTATCTCTCCTATAGTTTCCTGCCGTGAAAAAGCTCGGCCC
Organism: Thermoanaerobaculales bacterium; assembly: GCA_044447965.1. Classification (GTDB taxonomy): domain Bacteria; phylum Acidobacteriota; class Thermoanaerobaculia; order Thermoanaerobaculales; family Thermoanaerobaculaceae; genus DATIYW01. Next base: position 26,425 of record JBIOGJ010000012.1, read on the forward strand.
GGACCTTGCGGCCCGGGCCGATTGCACCTAGTTGAAAAGCTGCGATCGTGGCGCTATTGCGCCGTAACCGTCACGTCGTCGAGGTACTCGTTGTTTCCGTACGCGCTCATCCCCAGGAAGGCGATGTAGAGCGTCGAGGAGCCCTTGTACGCGCTCAGGTCCACGCTCGCTTGCGCCCACCCCGTCGTCCCGTTGTACCGCGCCACCGCCGTCCCAACGTTCGTCCAACTCGTCCCGTTGGTGGAGACCTGCACCTGCACCTTGTCTGCGTAGGTCGAGTATCCGGTGTCGTGGTACATGTAGAACTTCAAGCTCACCGTGGTGTAGGAACTGGAGACCGCGAACCCAGAGGTCCGATAGTAACGGGTCTGGCTGCCGCTCGCACTGTTGTAGGAGTTGAACTTCGCCATGTAGGAGCCGCCGTGTGGCGAGCAGGTCGGATACGTCCCCGAGGTGACCAGGCTCCACGCACCAGCGGTGCCCGAGACCTGCGCCGAAGCCCACCCCGACGAACTTTCGAACCCGTTGGTGAACAGTGTCGTCGGACCGCCGCTCGGGGTGACCGTGAAGCTCACGGTCGTGGTGTGCGTGGTGCCGCCGCCGGTGCCGGTGATCGTCACCGTGTAGGTGCCGACCGTGGTCGAGGAACCCGCCGTCAGCGTCAACGTCGAGCTGCCCGACCCAGGCGCCGCAATCGAGGTCGGAGCAAACGTCGCCGTGGCGCCGGTCGGAAGCCCCGTGGCCGACAGCGCGATCGCGTTGCTGAAGCCACCCGAGACCGCGGTCGTCACGGTGGTTGTACCAGACCCACCCTGCACGGCTGAGACCGTGGTCGGCGATGCCGAGATCGTAAAGTCCGGCGTCCCTGTCGTGGTGGTCATGACGACGTCGTCGTAGTAGGTGTAGGTCGCGTCCCCAGCGTAGTTGTCGTCGTGGCTCGTCAACGTCAAGGTGACGCTGTGACCCGCGTTGGCTGATAGGCTGAATGTCTTCTGCGTCCACGTGCCCGTTGTCGTGCAGGTCTTGGCGAGGACTGTCGAGGTCGTGCTCGTCGAGTTGTCCTTCAGCGTGGCCGTCGCCCAGTCGTACGTCACCGTGTCGGGGCAGGTGTTCTTGTACCAGAACGATAGCGACGAGGTCCCGGTTGAGGGTACGCTGAAAGTCTGCACGATGGAGCTGTCGCCGTTGGTCGGGCTGGTGGAGCCGAGCTGCGCGCCATAGCTCCCTGAGTGCGCTGCACCGGCGATGACCGAAGCGGTGCCCGAGCTGGTCCAGCCGCTGAGGTTCCCGGTCTCGAAGGTGCCGTTGACGATGCCGCCGCCACCCCCGCCGGAAGCGGTGAAGTTGATCCCTGTGACGTTGGCGCTGCTGATGGTCACGGGAGTGCTGGTCGGGCTGAAGGTGTAGCCGGAAAGGCTCGGCGTCACCGTGTAGCTGCCGTTGGCAAGACCGCTGAATGTGTAGGTGCCACCCGTGCCCGTCGTCGTGCTCGCCGTCTTCGCACCGGTGAGGTTCATGGTCACGCCGGAGGTGACGGCGCCGCTCACCGTGCCCGAGATGCTGTAGGTCGGCACGGCCGTCGAGGTGAAGTTGATTCCGGTGACGTTGGCGCTGCTGATGGTCACGGGAGTGCTGGCGGGGCTGAAGGTGTAGCCGGAAAGGCTCGGCGTCACCGTGTAGCTGCCGTTGGTCAGACCGCTGAACGTGTACGTGCCGCCCGTGCCGGTCGTGGTGCTGGCCGTGGACGCACCCGTGAGGTTGATCGTCACGCCGGAGGTGACGGCGCCCGAAACCGTGCCGGAGATGCTGTAGGTGGTCGAGCTTCCGGACCAGTTGTTCACGAGCGCGGTGACGTCTGGCGTGCCGAGCCCCGAGACTTCGTCCCACGCCGCAGTTGCGGTGAAGCCGGTAAGGCCTGGAACGTTGTTGTTACCCGACGTGATGTCGTGGAAGACCGCCGGGCCGCCGCTGCTGTACTGGGCGTTGCCTAGCGGGTAGAGCTTCGCGTTGGCGTTGCCCTGGCGGCCGTACTTCTGCACCACGAGAGCCATTACCCCGGCGAAGGAAGGCGACGATGCCGAAGTGCCGCCCGTGGTGGCCATCGCGCCCTGGGTGTAGACGAGCATCCCGTAGTTGCCAAAGAACATGTCCGACCCATCGACGGACACGTCGGGAAGATATCGGTGACTGGCGGTCGGCACGCCCGTGCACACCTGCCACGAAGGCTTGGCGTAGGTGCTGGACGGGCCGCTGCTGGTGGACCAGAGGCCCGAGCCGCCGCTCACCGATCCGCTCTCGTTCCACGGAGTCTCTGGGATGTAGCTGATCGCCGCGCCAGAGCCGTTCCAGTAGCTGCTGGAGGTGCTCAACTGGGTAGCGCCGATCGCGAGGTTGTACGGTGTGGATGCGAGGCCGTTGACGCCGGCGTACCCGGCGCCGCTCGTGGAGTTCCCGCCATTGGGAGCGCATCCGGCCGCACCGCTGTCACCGGTGGAGATGCACGACGTGATGCCCTGCGAGGCCGCCTGCGACCAGAGGTTGTTGTAGAAGGTGTTCTCCGACGAGCCCATATCCGCCTCGCACGAGCCGAAGCTCGTGCTCATCACGTCGGTGAGGTTGTTGTTGACGATGTACTGCGCCGAGAGGTCGACGCCGTCGGTGCTGCTCGTGGACTTGGAGGCCACGAAGTCGACCGTTGCGCCCTTCGCGACACCGCCGGACCATTCGGCGTCGAGGTCGGCCTCGCCGTCCTCGCCCGCGCCCAGGTCTCCGGGATTCGTGCCGTTGACGATGATCGTCGGGGTGTTCGCGGGCAGGCCCAGGACGCTGCGGAAGGTAGACCAGTTCGTCGTGCCCGGATTAGTACGGCCAACGATGCCGATCTTCACGCCTGTGCCGGTGCCATTGGTGCTGTAAGTGGAGTTGGCGTCGTAAATCGTGGCCCAATCGTTGGGGCTGGTGTAGACACCCGCGGTGCCGTTGGCGGTGCCGCTCCAGTCGGGGCGGACTCCGTGGCCCTTGACGGCTGCGGCGGCGGCGTCTGTCGCTGAAAGCTGATGGAAGCCTGTATTCATGGCCTGGCGAGGGAAGCTATGCAGCGAGACGACGCCAGCCACTACGTTGGACAGGGCACGCGGAATTGCCGGCGCCCAAGCGTTGCCGTGCCGCAGCACGCCGTCCACGTAGTAGTCGCGGATCTGAGTGTGGAACGCGCGCTCCACGTCCGCAACCACGCCACTGAAGTTGATCCAGGTACGGCTTTTGCCGACCTCCTCGATGACGAACCCTTCGGAGGTCAGCCAGTCGGTGACCATATCGATCTCGCTCTGCGATGGCCCGAACCGCTCGCCGAAATCCTCCGGGGTGAGCCACTGGTGGAAGTTCGCCGAGTTGAGGTCCTGCTGCTCGGCGAGGAGCTGATCCAACGCCGCCTGCTTCTCGGGCGCCAGACGGAGGGCGAGAATCATGCGCTCCATCGGCATCCCAAGCGGTGCCGCTCCCGCGTCGAATTCCGGCCGTGCCAGTTGGTGGACGTTGCCCGTGAGGACAACCGTATCGTTGTTGTCCACGACCTGCTGGAGGCCGGCGAACCCTGGCGAGGCGGCAAGCACCGCCAAGCCGACCACGACGACCACGACGACCGCTGCAAAGGTAGTTCGCTGTCTCACGTTCCGCATCCTTTCCTACCTCGGGCGCCGGCTGAGGCCGTTTGCCTCACGCTCGGACCGCCGCGAACCGCGCCGGTGTGCTGCGAGTACCCCGCAAGAGTGTCGGCTGGCGCAGGAGGCCTTCACACTTGCAGCACCGGGGTACGGGTGGAAGCAGCAAAGAACAGGCTGACGTGCCGATTCGTCTCTGATTCGTGCCGGTCGGCGGGTCCGACGAGCGGCAGGTAGTTGATCGTGGCTGCCGCCGACTGTGGTGCGCTTCGTTCTTGTACTCGTGAGACCAGGTTCGACTGGCGCGCCGGGTTTCGGATGGTGGCGTCGCGACCCGAGTCGTGCAATTCGGGCCGGATCCACGTCACTCCGCCAGAGGCGATCCACGGCTCTTCGTTCGACGTCCTTCCGCGCCGGCGACCGCCCAAGCCGAGCTGACGCCTGGCAATCGTATGCCCCGCCGGCGACGTATGCCCCTCGGCGTGGGCTCGATACCATCGCGTCTGGCTCCCCGGTGTGGTTTTTCTCTTCCAGTGGCAACTCCGCCTGATCTTGCGGCGTAGTCTGAGAGGCGGCGCCGAACGGGACAAGTAGCTGGAGATATGTATCTAGAGATACGTGCCGCGAGATCGACTGGAAGACAAGAAGACCGCGAGAGGACGCAGGTACGCCCCAGAGCCATCGACCCGCCCGGCCTGCTTAGGGCACGACGTCAGGGCTAACGCGGCTTCAGCCGACCGCTGCGGGTCGCAACCGCGACGGCGGCGGTGCGGTCCTTGACGTGCAGTTTGAGGAGGATGACGTGTATGTAGTTCTTGACGGTCCCGACCGAGAGGTCGAGCGCCCGAGCAATGGCCTCGTTGGCGTGACCCTCGGCCATGAGTTCCAGGATGCGCTGCTCGCGGGCCGTGAGGCGTTCCAGATCACCCTCTCCCGCCAACGCCCTCGCCGCGGCCTGGGAGACGAAGGCGCCGCCGGCCGCGACCTTGCGGACCGCTCCCACGACTTCCTCGTCCGCCGCGTCCTTCACCACGTACCCCGCCGCACCCGCGTCCAGGGCCGAGCGAACGTCCCCGGGGCGCCCCCAGCTCGAGAGCACGAGGATGCGCGAGCCGGGCCGAGCCGCAAGGAGCGCGGCGATTCCCTCGGTTCCGGAGGCATCGGGAAGGCGCAGATCGAGAACGACCACGTCCGCCGGCTCGCGCGCGAGGAGTGCCACTGCCTCCGCGGCGCTGGCCGCTTCTCCGACCACCGTCATGTCTGATTGCCCGCCCAGGACCGCCCTGAGTCCCTTTCGTACCACGGGGTGATCCTCGACGATAACGATGCGGATCGCCGGCGCGCGGCTCATGTCGCCTCCCGTAGGTCCCTGGGCCCCCGCGCTCGCCCGCGTAGCCGGGAACGTCCGGCAAACCAGCCGAGGCGGGCTTCGGCGGAGACCTTGGTGCCCAGGTTGGGCCGGCTCTCGACCGTCACCCGCAAGCCCCGTCGCCGGTTCCGCTGGTAAAGGCCGATGAGGCCGAACGCGCCGGAGGAGTTAGCCGCTGGCGGCGACGCGATGCCGATGCCATCATCAGCGACGCATACGCGGACAAGCCGGCGTTCGTAGGCGATGGAGACCCGAAGGTGCCGGCCTTGGCTGTGGCGCGCCGCGTTGGTCACCGCTTCTTGGGTGATGTGCCACAGCTCATGCTCGACCGCCTCGGACAGAGGATGCTGGTCTCCGGCGACCTCGAAGGTGACCTCCATGCCGGCCGGGCCCGCGAGCGTCTCGGCAAGGTCATGCAGCGCCTCCGAGAACGGCATGGCCGCCAGCACATAGGGGCGCAGCGCGGCGACGGCGACGCGGGTGTCCTCGGTGCAGGTGCGCGTGAGCTCTCGCGCAATGGCGAGGTGGGAACGGGCCTCGACAGCTTCCCCCGGGATCACGTCCTCAGCCCTCGCCAGATGAAGCCGAATGCCCGTAAGCACCTGTGCCAGTGTGTCATGGATCTCAGCGGCAATCCGAGCGCGCTCCTTGAGGATTGCGTTGCGTGTCAGGACGTGGCGAAGCTGAAACCGGTGCAACCCCGCAGAAAGGCCTCCCACTACCAACGTGCAGAGGACGTAGAAGAGCGTGGTCTGATAGAAGAAGGGCTTGATCTCGAAGGCCCTGTTCGCACCTTCGCGGTTCCACACGCCGTCGTTGTTGCACGCGATGACGCTGAACTGGTACTTCCCTGGTCCGAGGTTGGTGTAGGCAACGTCCCGCCGGGTTCCGGCCTCCCCCCAGTCCTTGTCGAACCCCTTCAGGATGAACCGGAAGCGGACCTTGTCGGGTGCCACCAGGCTCAGGGCGCTGTAGTGGAATTCCACGCGGTGGCGCCCCGGGGCGATTGAGACCGGCGGCCCAGGCTCCAGAGACCTGCCGTCCACCAGCACGGCCTCGATGACCACCGGGGGTGGGTGGAGGTTCAGGAGGATCGAGGCAGGATCGATGGTCGCAACGCCCTTCGGGGTGGCGAAGTGGAGCAGACCGTCGGCCGCCCGCCATGCGGCGGGTTGTGTGCCTCCGCTGCACTGGCTCGCGCCCATGCCGTCGAATCGGTCGTAGCATTCGCAGAGGATGGGGTCGGTTCGCCCGCTCGCCCTCGAGTTCAGGACCCCTTTGTCCACCCTGAAGACGCCCTTCTCGCATCCCATCCATAGACGGCCACTGGCATCCTCCAGAATGGAGTAGATGGTGTCGTCGGAAAGGCCGTCCCTCGTCGTGTAGGTGGTGAACCTGCCATCCTTGAGCCGGCTGAGGCCGCTGGACGTCCCGATCCAGAGGATGTCCGACGCGTCCCTGTAGAGCGCGTTCACGATGTCGTCGGCAAGTCCGTCCCGGACGGTATATGCCGTGAACCGCCCCTCCTTGTAGTGATTCAATCCGCCGCCGTCCGTTCCCAGCCAGAGACCGCCGCTGCCATCGACTGCGACTGCGGACACCGTAAGCCCATGAAGACCGTCCTTGGTCGTCAGGAACTGCACGTCCGCACCGTGAATCCGAAGGAGCCCCATGCTGGCGCCTGCCCAAATGGTCCCCAGGCCGTCGTCGAGCAGGCAGAGAATCTCGGAGTCGGCGACGTGCTTGTTCCGCGCGAACGGCAGGGTCACCCGGCCGTCTTTCCAGCGCGCCAGGCCGCCGCCCTCCGCGGCAAGCCAGACCGTTCCGTCCGGCTCGGCGAGAATGGAATTGATCGACTTGCCGGGAAGACCCTGCGACCGGCTGATCTGCTCCGTCCGGCTTCCCGTTATCCTCGCGGCGCCCCCGTCCTCCAAGCCCACCCAGAGCGCGCCGTCGGCCGCCTGGGAAATGCATTGGACGTATTGGGAAGGAAGCCCCTGCGGCGTCCCAATGGTGAGGAACTTTGTGTCCCTGAAGCGGTTCAGGCCGCTCATCGTGCCGATCCAGAGGCTGCCCTCCGTGTCGCCCCTTAACGAAACCACGTGGTCGTTCGACAGTCCGTCGTGCGAGGTGTACCGCGCGATCCGGCCTTCCTTGAACCGGTTGAGCCCGCCAGCGGTGCCGGCCCAGAGACAGTCGGTGGAGGCCTCGTAGAAGAGGCTCAGGACGTTGTCATCGCAGAGGCCGTCCCTACTCGTGTAACGCGTCGTCTGGCCACCGTGCAGCCGGTAGAGGCCCTTCAACGACCCGAGCCACACGTCCCCCCCGGCGCCCACCGCGAAGGCGTAGTAGAAGTTCTGCCCTTCGACCGGGAGGTCCACGGGCTCGAACCCGTTCTTAGACTGACGCACCAGGCCGCGTCCGGTGGCCACCCAAACGCGGCCACCTTGGTCCTGTCCCAGCGCGTAGATCGCCTTGCCGGGAACACCGTCGGCGGGGCCGTAACGCCTGATCCTTCCTTTCGAGTAGAGGCAGACTCCCCCATCGGAGGTGCCAATCCAGATCCCGCCGCGAGCATCCTCGAGCAGGCATGTGACGCGCTCGGCTGGAAGCCCGTCCTGGACGGTCAAGGCCGTGAACGCGCCCTCCTTGAGCCGGAGCGCACCGCCGCTTTCCATTCCCAGCCAGAGTCCGCCCTCGCGGTCTTCACAGAGAGCCAGCACACTATTGCTGCGCATCAAGGGGACCGTGTGCCGGTCGTAGACGGTGAAACGCAAGCCGTCAAAACGCATCAGCCCCTGCTGGGTGCCCATCCAGATGTATCCGTCACGGCTCTGGACGATCGCCTGGATCACGCTCTCGCCCCACAGATCATGGCCATACTCGCTGGGGGCTCGGTGGCTGTCCAAAGCGAAAAGGGGTGAGCCCGCGCCGATCCCGAGAACGCCGGCCAGCGTTAGGGCTGCCCAACGCAACCCGGTGTGGGCGGAAGGGCGCCGATCAAGTCGAAGCGTCATGACGCTTCTCGCTCCCTGGGTGCAAGCCGCATCACTCGCCATAGTAGAGGCGGGAAAGGCGCCGGGGTCAAGTGCAAGAGTGGAAGGATCGGACCATCGGGTCCTTCCCCAGCAGATTTCGGGACGTGCTTCTCGATGAGGGGCCTCTCGCGGCCATCCAGAGAGCCTGGAGGCCGGAGGAGCAGTGGCGACTCGACGGCAACACGAAGCGGTCCGGTAGCTGGCTCGGGCGCCGGGCGGTGAACGGCAGGGTACCCCGGGGGCCGACGGCGCGGTAAAATTGAGGTTTCCCTAGTCGGCGCGCGGCGATCGGCCAGGGAACACGGCGGGGAAAGGACGGGTTTGGGTGCACGATGCGTGACACGATCTCGATCCGCGGCGCCCGCGAGCACAACCTCAAGAACATCGATCTCGACATCCCCCGCAACCGCCTCGTGGTGATCACCGGCGTGTCGGGCTCGGGCAAGTCCACGCTCGCCTTCGATACCCTCTTCGCCGAAGGTCAACGGCGCTACGTCGAGTCGCTCTCCGCGTACGCCCGCCAGTTCCTCGAACAGATGGACAAACCCGACGTCGACACGATCGAGGGGCTCTCGCCGGCAATCTCGATTGAGCAAAAGACGACTTCGAAGAACCCGCGCTCCACTGTGGCGACGGTCACCGAGATCTACGACTACCTGCGCCTGCTCTACGCCTCGATCGGCCAGGCGTTTTGCCCTGACTGCGGCATCCCGATCCAAGGCCAGACGACGCAGCAGATGGTGGACCGCATCCTCGCAATGCCGGTCGGCACCCGTTTCCTTCTCCTCGCGCCGCTTGCCTCCAGCCGCAAGGGCGAGCACAGAAAGCTGTTCGAGCAGATGGTGCGCGAGGGGTTCGTGCGCGCCCGGGTCGACGGCGAGCTCCTCGATGCAAGCAACCCGCCCGAGCTCGACAAGAAGCGCAAACACACGATCGAGGTGGTGGTGGATCGGCTCGAGGTGAGAAGCGACCTCGGCAACCGCCTCGCGGACTCGCTCGAGACCGCGCTCAAGGTCGGCGAGGGCGTGGTGCGGATCGCGCCGACGCACGGCGAGGAGTTCGTGCTCGCCTCGCGCCACTCCTGTCCGAACTGTGGGTTCGCCCTCGCCGAGCTTTCCCCGCGCCTGTTCTCGTTCAACTCACCGCAGGGCGCGTGTCAAACCTGCACCGGCCTCGGCGTCGTGCAGGAGGTGGATCCCGACAAGCTCATCGCCGATCCGGAACGGTCGCTGGCCGCCGGCGCCCTGGTCGGCATCCAGGAGGGGCGGCGCTCGTTCCGCTGGCGCCAGTTGCAGGTCATGTCCCAGGCGATGGGGTTTTCACTCACCAAGCCGTGGCGTGCCCTTCCCGAGAAAGCGCGGCAAGCGATCCTGTTCGGCACCGAGAACGAGCTCAACTTCGCGTTCGTCGGCGAGCGCTCGCGCTGGGAGTACCGCGGCCGCTTCGAGGGGCTCGTGCACAACCTCGAGCGGCGTTACCGTGAGACGTCCTCCACCGACACGCGCTTTGAAATCGAGCGCTTCATGTCGATGCGCCCGTGCCAGGCGTGCGGTGGCATGCGGCTGCGTCGCGAGGCGCTCGCGGTGCGCGTCGGCGATCACAACATCCACGACGTCGTCAAGCTCGCGGTCAAGGATGCGCTGGTCTGGTTCGCGAGCCTCGCGCTGTCGCCGCGTGAGCAGGCGATCGCGACAAAAATCCTCAAGGAAGTCCAGGATCGCCTCGGCTTCATGGCAGCCGTCGGCCTCGACTACCTCACGCTCGACCGCACCTCCGGCACGCTTTCCGGCGGTGAGGCGCAGCGGATTCGCCTCGCGACGCAAATCGGCTCCAAGCTCATGGGCGTGCTCTACGTCCTCGACGAGCCCTCGATCGGGCTGCACCAGCGCGACAACCGCAAGCTGCTCGAAACGCTGCGCGGGATGCGCGACCTTGGCAACACCGTGCTGGTGGTCGAGCACGACGAGGAAACGATGCGCGAGGCGGACTGGATCGTGGACCTTGGCCCCGGCGCCGGCATCCACGGTGGCGAGGTGGTTGCGCAGGGCCCGCCGGCGCACATCCTGACCGTGCCGCGTTCCCTAACCGGACGCTACCTCGCCGGGAAGCTCTCCATCGAGGTGCCGCAGAGCCGTCGGCGCGGCAGCGGCAAGCGCCTCGTCGTGCGCGGCGCCCGCGAGCACAACCTCAAAGGGATCGACGTGCCGTTCCCGCTCGGCACCTTGATCTGTGTGACCGGCGTGTCGGGCTCCGGGAAGTCCACCCTCATCAACGAGGTCCTCTACAAGGCCGCGGCCCGCTCGCTGTACAAGGCGCTCGACCGTCCCGGCGCGTATCAGCGCCTCGAAGGGATCGAGTTCATCGACAAGGTGGTGGACATCGACCAGTCGCCGATCGGCCGCACGCCGCGCTCGAACCCGGCAACGTACACCAAGGTGTTCGATCCGATCCGCGAGCTGTTCGCGATGACCCCCGAGGCGCGCTCGCGCGGCTACCAGCCGGGCCGCTTCTCGTTCAACGTCCGCGGCGGGCGCTGCGAGGCGTGCGCCGGCGATGGCCAGATCAAGATCGAGATGCACTTCCTCCCCGACGTCTACGTCACCTGCGAGGTGTGCAAGGGCCGGCGCTACGGCCGCGAGACGCTCGAGGTGCGCTACAAGGGACTCGACATCGCCCAAGTACTCGACCTCACCGTCGAGCAGGCACGCGAGGTGTTCTCCGCCCACCCCAAGATCGCCCGCATCCTCGACACCATCGTGTCCGTCGGGTTGGGGTACATCACCCTCGGCCAGTCCGCCACCACGCTCTCCGGCGGCGAGGCGCAGCGCATCAAGCTTTCCCGCGAACTCGCCCGCCGCGCCACCGGCGCCACGCTCTACATCCTCGACGAGCCCACCACCGGCCTCCACTTCGACGACACCAGGAAGCTCCTCGCGGTGCTCCACACCCTGGTCGAACGGGGCAACACCGTGGTCGTGATCGAGCACCACCTCGACGTGATCAAGACCGCGGATTACGTCATCGACCTCGGCCCCGAGGGCGGCGACGCCGGCGGCGAGATCGTCGCGCAGGGCACCCCCGAGCAGGTCGCGATGGCACCGGCGAGCTACACCGGCGCCTACCTCGCTCCCCTCCTCGGCCTCGCCACCGCCGCGCGCAAGGCGAGTTGAAAGCACCAATCGCTCATCTCGACTGCCTCCTCGTCCTGAAAGCAAGGTTTCGCGGCCGGATCCGACCTCGGCTCGGTGCCAGTGGCCAGGTCAGGCCAGGTGCATCTTGCGCAGCAGCTCGGTGAAGCGTGGGTCGTCGCGCAATCCGTCCCAGATCGCCTTGGAGGGGAGCTCCAGGATCTCCGGCTCGTGCTGCTCGATCGCGCGACTCACCCACTGAAGCGAGGTATCCGTTTCCCCCAGACCCGCATATATCTTTGCGCGATCCAGAGCCGGTACGTAACCGTCGCGCGCGACCGATTTCAGGTTCGCGAGCAGAGCCCGCGCCTCGGCCTTCCGCCCGGCCCGCCCGAGCGCCATCCCGATCGGGGCGATGGCCGACGGGCTGGGTGTGCCCTTCCGCGTGATCTCCTGCCAAAGCGTGATGGCTTCCTCGATGTGGCCCTGGAAGTACCGCGTCGCGCCAAAGAACCATCGCACAATCGCAGATTGCGGCCACAGCTCGAGCGCGGCTTCCACCTTGACCTGCGCGCGGTCGAACCGGCGCGCCCAGAGAAGCACCTTGACGAGCTCGACATGTGCCATGGGCGACAGGAGATCCAGTTCGAGGGCCCGTTCCATTTCTTGCTCGGCTTCCTTCAAGCGACACGTGGGAACTAGGTAGTACGTGGCCCGCAGCCTGTGCGCCAGCTCGGACGCAGGTGCCAGCGCGAGCGCCCGGTCGAAATCGGCGGCGGCTCCCTCCCAGTCAAAGTCCATCAACGCCCGGAACGCGCCGGATAAGGCGTGAGCCTCACCCATCGACTCGTCCATCTCCAACGCCTTGCCGATTGCCGCCCGGCCCTCAGTGGCCGCCTCGTTCGGCCGGAGAAGGCCGAAGGTGGCGGAAGCCAGCAAGAGGTCGGCCAGGCCTAGGTAGGGCTGCGGGAACAGCGAATCGAGGGCGATCGCCTGATCGAGACACGTGCGGGCCTTCGGCAACGCTTCCAGACTCTCGTAGCGCTGGTAGTGGCGGGCCTTTAGCCAGGCTTTGTATGCGTCCAGGTTCGCACTCTCCCACCCGGCATGCAAAGGTGCGAGGCGGACTTCGAGCGCGTGCGCGATGGCGCGCGAAATTTCGTCCTCGATGGCAAAGACGTCGATGAGGTCACGATCGTAGCTCTCACTCCAGAGGTGGAAGCCGTCGCTGACGTCCACGAGCTGAGCGGACACGCGTACGCGACTGTGGGACCGCTGGACGCTGCCTTCCAGCAGTGTGCCCACGCCCAGCCTCGCGCCGATCTCCCGCACGTCTTCCCGGGCGTCACGGAAGGCGAACGACGAGGTGCGGGCCGTCACGCGCAGCCCCTCGACACGGGTCAGCGCCGTGATGATTCCGTCCGCGAGCCCGTCCCCGAAGTATCGATCGTGCCTGTTCGCGCTGAGATTCGCGAACGGCAGCACGGCAACGGAGGGTGTGTCGGCCGACGTGCGACCCGGAAGGGGGTGCTCGGCCTCGACCGGTGCGATGAAGCGATAGCCGCGGCGGGGGACGGTTTCGACGTAGCGAGGAGTCTGAACATCGTCGCCGAGCGCCTTGCGGATCTGGTTCAGGCAGTAGTTGATGCCAAGCTCGAAGTCGACGAAGGTCTTCTCGCCCCAGAGGTACTCGCGGATCTTTTGGCGCGTCAGCAACTGCCCGGGGTTTGAGGCGAGGAGGACGAGCACTGCGAAAGGCTGTGGGGGAAGCCTCACCGACTTACCATCCCGGCGCAACTCGGCATTGCTGACGCCAAGTTCGAACTCCCCGAACCGGAGGATCACCCCAGAGGATGGCTCGACCCTGGTCACTCTATCCTCGTTTCGGACAACAGCTTCCCAATTATTTTACTCTCCGAAAAGCCACTCTTCAACCGCCGCCGGGACAAGCCAGAACGCTTCTCGCGGAGCACACCCCGCGGGGGTTAAGACAACACTCAGAAAATACTCATCTTCCATCTATGGCATTGCGCCCTGAAGGGGTCGAGTGTGGTGACAACGGTCAGTGAGCTTGAAAGGAGGATGACATGCGTCGCTTGTTTCTGATCGTGATTCTCACCCTGGTGGTGGCGCCGCTGGGCGCGCAACCCGCGGGACAATGGTACCGGCCGGACTCGCCAGCTCAACCCTGGGGAACCTGGTACTGGGTCACCGACATCTCCGCGATGACTGGAATCAATGGAACCTCGCTGCCCACGGTGATCACCTTTCACGAGGATGGCACGCTGGCTTGCGCCGAAGGGAACAGCTTCGGCGGTTTTCCGGGCGCCGCGCTCGTGTACAGCACGGGCCTGGGGACCTGGGAAAGGGAGCGCAGAGGTACGTTCAAGGCCACCCGTCTGGGTTTCGTCTTCGACAAGGCGAGCGGCGTTTTGAAGGGCATCGGCAGATCGCGCTTCACCTTCCAGTACGCCGGCCACTTCGACGAAATCACGGGCACCCTATTCGTTGAGACGCTTCCCTGTAGCGCCGGGCCGCTGTTCTGCCCCGATCCGTTCGACCCGGACGCGGTCTGGACGCCTGCTTCCCCGCCCACTGGGTTCCCGGCCACGGCGAGGCGTGTTTACGCCTTGCCGATTGCCGGAGCGCCGTAGGTGCAGCCTGCGAACAGGGCCGGCGGCCGCCACCAGCCGGCCCTGTCCGTGGTCAGGCGCGCCGTTCGATGCGGTGCTCTCTCGACCACGTGCGGGAGAACACCGCTTGACTTTCTCGAGCCACGGGCCGGTCGAGTTGACCGTCGAGGTGGGGGCTTCTTCCAGGTCTGCGGCGTGGACTACCACGGTGGAGCGATGGTGCCGCCACCATGCTCTCCGGCGGCGAGGCGCAGCACATCCTGGCCCAGGGTAGCCGTGCGCCTGTTCTCCCGCGAGCTCGCCCGCCGCGCCACCGGCGCCACGCTCTACATCCTCGACGAGCCCACCACCGAGCTGCACTTCGACGACACAAAGAAACTCCTTGCCGTGCTCCACACCCTCGTCGAGCGGGGTAACACCGTGGTTGTGATCGAGCACCACCTCGACGTGATCAAGACCGCCGATTACGTCATCGACCTCGGCCCCGAGGGCGGCGACGCCGGCGGCGAGATCGTCGCGCAGGGCACCCCCGAGCAGGTCGCGATGGCACCGGCGAGCTACACCGGCGCCTACCTCGCTCCCCTCCTCGACCTCGCCACCGCTGCGCGCAAGGCGAGCTGAGAGACAGCGGCCATGGGGCCGAGGCTGGAAGGGACCCGCCGCGCTCGCCCCCCAGCTCCCACAGCGCGGGAAACGACCTCAAAGAAAGCGCGATCTTCTCGCATCGGTGGCTCTCTTCAGCAGGGGTCAGGATGCTCGCATGATCGTGGTCTGCGCCTTTGGTTACTCGTCATGGGAATACGAGCACCGATGGTCGTGTCGCTTGTAAAATGGGGAGAGAGAGAACATGCACCCAACCGACAAAGCTGCACGCGTCGCAGGAGCGGTGTATCTATCAATGGCAGTCACCGCCCCCTTCAGCCTGATCTATGTTCCCCGCACCCTCATCGTGCGCGGGGACGCCACCGCGACTGCCGACAAGATTCTGGCTCACGAGACGCTCTTCCGTCTCGGCATCGCCGCCGACCTGATCTCCTCGGTCATCTTCATCCTCGTGGTCATGGCTCTCTACCGGTTGCTCAGCGGCGTGAACAAGACGCATGCTTCGCTGATGGTAACCATGGCTCTGGTCTCCGTCGCTGTCGGTTTTACCAACGCCCTAAGCAACATTGCCGCGCTCACCCTGTTCCGCGGCGGCGATTTCCTGTCCGCATTCAACAAAGGTCAGCTAGACGCGCTGGCCATGCTGTTCCTCCGCCTGCATGGCCAGGGAATCGTTATCAACGAGATCTTCTGGGGCCTCTGGCTTTTTCCGTTCGGGGTTCTCGTATTCAAATCGGGCTTCCTTCCCCGAATTCTGGGCCTCTGGCTGATCCTCAATTGCTTCGCCTATCTGGCCCTTAGCTTTACGAGCTTACTGTTACCGCAGTATCAGGATATGGTCTATCGCATTGCCTTTCCCGTCTTCTTCGGAGAGGGGGCGATCGCGCTGTGGCTTCTGATCAAGGGCGCAAAAGTATCAGCGTTGCCAGCCTCAGCCTCCTGATCGCTCGCTCGTGGAGGAAATCCGTGAAAGCCATCGTGTATCGCCGCTACGGTTCGCCCGATGTTCTCCGGTATGAAGAGGTTGATAGGCCGACTGCGGGGGACGATGAAGTTTTGATACGAGTCCGCGCGGCTTCCCTCAATCCACTCGACTGGCACTTCATGCGAGGCACGCCGTACTTCCTTCGGATGCTGGCTGGGCTGCGCAAGCCAAAGGACACACGACTCGGCGTTGACGTGGCTGGCCAGGTGGAAGCGGTGGGCAGGAACGTGACGCAGTTCAAACCAGGCGACGACGTGTTCGGCTCGTGCCGTGGGGCATTCGCCGAGTATGCGTGTACTTCCGAGTCGGCATTGGTCGTGAAGCCAAATACCGTGACGTTTGAGCAGGCGGCTGCCGTATCCGTGGCGGCTCGCACCGCGCTGCAGGCCCTTCGCGACAAGGGACGAATTCAGCCGGGGCAGAGGGTCTTGATCAACGGTGCCGCGGGAGGCGTGGGGACGTTCGCCGTGCAGATCGCGAAGTCGTTCGGCGCGGATGTGACCGGGGTGTGCAGCACGAGGAATGTGGAGATGGTCCGATCCATCGGCGCAGATCAGGTCTTTGATTACACGCAAGAGGATTTCACCAAGAGTGGGCAACGGTATGACCTGATTCTCGACTGCGCTGGGAACCATTCGTTGTCAGCATGCAGGCGAGCCCTAACTCCCAAGGGGATATACGTCGGGGTTGGAGGACCGAGCGGTCCGTGGATGATCGGTCCTTTGGCCAGTGCGATCACGGCGTCTGTGTTGTCCCGGTTCATGCGCCAGAAGATGTTGATGGTTCTGACGAGACCGAGCAAGGAAGACCTGACCATGCTGGCCGAGCTCATCGAGGCCAGAAAGGTAACGCCGGTCATCGACAGGCGTTACAGCTTGAGTGAGGTCCCTGAGGCAATCCGGTATCTGGAACAAGGGCATGCTCGAGGAAAGGTAGTAATAACCTTGGGAGATACCACCAAGACCTAAGAACACGCTGCACCCGCCTATCTTGCTCCCCTGTTGATGCACGCCACCAATAAGACATAGGCGATGATCGTGGGAGGTCGTCACCGAGGGCACGCCCGAGCAGGCCGCCCCAGGTCAGATCCAGCCACACCGGCGCCTACCTTGCCAACGTGCTCGGCATGCGGCGCGATGCAGGCCGTGGGCCCGCAGCGCGAACCGGTGCGGACGCAGGCCGGCCGCTGGCGGGTTCAGCGGGTGCGGGCGCGGCGTTTGGCGCCGGACAGCTTGATCAGCAGACGCACCTGGCCGGCGTGATAGACGTTGTGCGCAGCTATCCCCGCGATCAGGCGCGCAGCGGTCTGGCTTCCGAGACGGCCAGTATGCGTGAGTCGGCGGCTGCCCGTGCTACTTCGCCGCCGGGACGTAGCTGAGGTCAGGGCGATAGCGGAGCAGCTCCGAGAAGGTGTGGTCCGTGTTCTTGCGGACCGTGTCGAGGAGTGCGGACGCCTTCTCCGGACCGTACACCTCAGCGAGCGCCTGCGCGAGGGTCCTTTCGGAGGGCTGGATATCGGCCCAGCTCGAACGCGCCGTGACGAGGACCAACTCAGGCCCTTCACCGCCGCTCGCGAGCTGATACCAGAACGAATGGACCGGCCAGTTCACCTTGTCGAGAGCTGTCTTGGCCTCCTTGATGGCAGCGATGAACGCCTCGACGCCGGACACCTTGACGTAGAAGTGCGTCACCTGGGCCATCGCCGAGGGGTCCTTGCCGGCCGGCGGCCGCGAGGCGTCAGACAGGATCACGTAGTACTTGGCGAACTCCTGCTCGATGTACGGACCCATGTTGGCGTTGGCGTCCGCTGAGTCCGCGGCGTCGATCTTCTCCCACGCGTCGAAGTCCTTCCAGTTGTGGCCGAAGGTCCCGGTGATGTAGGTCCCGCTCTGCGGGCCGCTGATGGTTTCCCAGGTGAACCACGACCATGCATCGTTGTTCTTGCGGTGCCACTCGAAGTGCTTCTTGCGGCCTTGCTCGAACTGCTGCACCATCCCTGGCTTCGGCTTGAACACACCGATCCGGGCGACCACGCCTGGTTTCTCCTGCGCCAGACCCGGAAGTCCGAACACAGACACGACGAGAGCAGCGCACACGACGGCAACTCGTTTTCGCATTTCTACCCCTCCTTTAGAAGCATTTGATCGAGTAATGCAGCGCGGCGCGGAGAAATTCCGAGGGGGGCTCTCGAGCTGCTTCTAGCGATCGTCCGTGCGGGTGTCCGTGCGCGCCGCCTGCGCCGACTCCCGGGCGCGCCGACCCGGCTGAGGAACGAACATCGGCACCTCACGACGGTAGGTGGGGTAGAGCGAGGGGTACGCGTGAACGAGATCACGCTCCTCGAGCAAGGTACCAAGGATCGTGTAGCACGTCCCCGCCCCGGCGAAGATGGCGCGGCTCCAGCTCATGTGCGGCGCCGCCCAGAATGCGATCAGGAGCCCCAGCGCCATCGGGTGGCGGACAAATCGGTAGGCGCCGCTGGCGCGAAACGGCATGAAGGTGTAACGGCGCAATTGCAGCCGCATCCACACCTGCCGCACGCCAAAGAGGTCGAGGTGGTGACGCAGCGGCGTGGAGAGCAGGGCGATCGCCCAACCCAGCCAGTACAACCCCCAGAGCATTGCGCGGCCGGCTTGGCTCTGAACGCTCCAGGCGGTGCCGGCAATCGGCCGCCACTGCCAGAACAGGAGGGCGAGCGCGGAATCGGCCGCGAGCACGTAGGTGCTCCGCTCGATTGACGGGTCGACGATCTTGGTCCACAGCCGCTTGAACCCCTTCCTGGCCATGACGCTGTGCTGCAACGCAAATACGGCGAGGAGCGCGAAGTCGATGACGAGGGCGCGCCCGAGTGGCTCGGCTCGCCCAAACGAGACAGATCTCGGCACGCCGAGATCGCCCACGAACGCCATCCCGTAGGCCAGGACGGCCACGAACACGGCGTAGCAGAACACCCCATACGCGAAGCCAAGGCCCCGCATCGAATGCCTCACTGCCCAGACTCCCTGCCGGACCCCGCTTCCCCGGCGCCACCTTGCCGCTGCGCTCGCGCCATGCCAATGCCGCTGCCAACCGCGAGAACGCGATGGGGATTCCGAGATCTCCGGCACGTCCCCGATTGGCCTGCCCTCGCAAGTCGACCCAAGAGAGGGGCGCTGGGCGCGGTGCGCCCGATCCGGACGCGCTTTCGCTGGGTGTTATCGTGGCCGGGTGGAGCGGCGGACCTCACTTCTGCTCGGCACTGCGCTAGTCGTGGCCGTCGTGGTCGCCTACGTACCCGCGCTGCGTGCGGGCTTCGTTTGGAACGATGACACCTACCTCACCGAGAACTCGACGCTCGACGGGTCCCGTGGGCTCGAGGCTATCTGGACCAATCCGCGCGCCAACGAGCAGTACTACCCGCTGGTGTTCACTGCGTTCTGGCTCGAAAAGCGGTTGTGGGGTCTTAACCCGCTCGGGTTCCACCTCGTCAACGTGCTGCTGCACGCCGCCTCGGCGCTGCTCCTTTGGCGGTTGCTCCGTCGTTTGGGCCTGCCGGGCGCCTGGTTCGGGGCAGCGGCGTTCGCGCTCCACCCGATGTGCGTGGAGTCCGTGGCCTGGATCAGCGAGCGAAAGAACACGCTCTCCATGTTCATGTCCCTTTTGGCCGCCCTCGCCTACTTCGCCTGGATCGACGCGCGCGCCGCTTCGGAGAAAGCTCGGTTCCGCCGCAGATCCGAACCCGAACCACCGTTGCACCACCGCCGCCGCTCGATGCTCTACCTCGCAGCGCTCGTGGCATTTACCCTCGCCCTGCTCGCCAAGACCACCGCCAGCGTGCTGCCGGGGGTGCTTCTCGTTCTGGTCTGGTGGCGCCGCGGGCGGCTGCGCTGGAGCGACGCCCGGCCCCTCGTACCGTTCTTCCTCACCGGCGCTGCCCTGGCGGCCACCACCGCGTGGCTGGAGCGAACCATGGTGCAGGCGAGCGGCGTGGAGTGGTCGCTCGACCCGCTTGGCCGGATCGTCCTGGCCGGGCGGGCGATCGCCTTCTACGCGAGCAAGTTCTTCTGGCCGATCGACCTCGCGTTCGTCTACCCGCGCTGGACCGTCGATGCGCGCGTCATGTGGCAATGGCTACCTGTAATCGCGCTCGTCGCGGTGCTCGCTTGCGCCTGGGTCTGGCGGCGCCGGCTCGGCCGCGGGCCGCTTGCCGCTGCCCTGCTGTTCGGCGGCGTGTTGTTCCCAGCGATCGGGTTGTTCAACGTGTACGCGATGCGGTATTCCTACGTCGCGGACCACTTCGCCTACCAGGCGGTGGCGGTGGCCGCCGGCGCGATCGCGGCAGGCGTCGCGACGCTGGTGAGCGGGCGCAACGTTGCGGCGCGAAGGGCGGCCGCGGTCGTTGGCGTTGGGGCGGTGATGACGCTCGCGGTGCTCACCGCGTCCCAGTGCCGTGCCTATCGTGACAGCGACACCCTCTGGCGCGATACGCTCGCGCGCAACCCTGATTGTTTCATGTGCCACACCAACTACGGGTTTTCGCTCTACAGCCGCGGCCGCGTGGCCGAGGCGATCGATCACTTCGAGCAGTCGCTCCGGATCAAAGCGGACAACGTGCCGACGCTGTTGAACCTCGCCAAGGTGGAGGAGGATCGCGGTCGCCTTGAGGAAGCCGCATCCCGGCTGCGCACCGCCCAGGCGATTGACCCGACCAACACCACCGTCCTCATAAACCTGGGCGCCGTGTACACCAAAGCCGGACGCCACGACGATGCCGTGCGGGTGTATGAGGAGGCGCTGCGCTACCCCACGCCCGATGATTACCTCGCGCACAACGGGCTCGGCGTCGCGCTCATCCGTCTCGGGCGGGTTGGCGAGGCGATCAACCAGTTCCAGACGGCGCTGCGACTCCGGCCCGATTACGGGATGGCCCGTGCCAACCTCGAGCGCGCGCTCGCGATGCAGGCGAGCGCGCGGTAGGCGCGCTTTCCCTCGCCAGGAGGTTCCACGCCGGCCCTCGGCTCCACGAGCCATGAGAAAAGCACTTGGTGGGAGGGGCTCCTTGCCACGACTGGCGGGCTCTCGGGCGCGAAGCATGGTCGCACCTGGAAGGTGCTCCCACGGAGAATCCCTTCTTCCGA
Source organism: Thermoanaerobaculales bacterium (assembly GCA_044447965.1). Taxonomy (GTDB): domain Bacteria; phylum Acidobacteriota; class Thermoanaerobaculia; order Thermoanaerobaculales; family Thermoanaerobaculaceae; genus DATIYW01. The sequence goes on from JBIOGJ010000012.1 coordinate 46,957, forward strand.
TCGGCTCATTTTCGCAGCAGCCCGCATGCCCTCGCTCGAAGTGGGACTCGGATCACACGTGACTTAGCGTGTCGTCGTCGTGGCTGTCTGGTCGTTCGCCGAACTGCCGTTCGAGCACGCGGCGGGCGACGTCGCGGCCGCCAAGTCCAAACGCCAGCGCAATGCCCAGCATCACGGCGCCGAAGGCGATAATGAACGCGGCGAGCACGATCGACTTCGCGATCTCGAGCTGCTCAAGCGCCATGGCAAAGGCAAGCACCGTGATGAGGAACTTGACGACCAGACCGATCACGCGCGGCGAGGGCACGTTGGCGTTGACGGCGGCGAGCAGCGCGGCGCGGGAGAGAAAGTTGCCGAGCAGGAACCCCACCAGCACGATACCGAGCGCCGAGAGGATGCGCGGGAGGTAGAGGAAGAACTCGGCGATGAGACGGTTGATGAACTCCACCCGCAGCGCGCTCGCCCCTGCCATCAGGAAGCTCGCCAGCACGAGCCAGAACAGCAGCGAGCCGACGAGCGCCGAAGGCGCGGCCTGGACATCGGCGCGGTGGAGGATTGCGGCAAGGCCGGTCGACTCGCAGAAGCGGTCGAAGCGAGCGACGCCCAACCCGCGCCGGGCGATCACCTTGACCAGCCACCCGACCAGGACTCCGAGGGCGAGGATCAACAGCGCGGCAAGCAGCCCGGGGAGGAAGCGCACCACCCCTTCGAAGAAGGCGTCGAGAGCACCCATCAGCCGTTCGGAAAACGAAGCTTCCATCTCACACCTCCCAGCGTTCGACCAGGTAGGGTTTCGTCCGCTCGTACTCGAGACACAACTTTTCGATGACCTCTTCCACCTCGGCCGCGTCGGCTTCTGCGGTCTCCAGCACGAACGACGCTGTCCGCCCGAGGTAGAGCGGCGTTAGCGACTTGAGCAAGTGCTCGCGGTTGATCGCCTTGCGGTGGTGGGCGAGCGCAAGGTCGTACACCGATCGCACCCACAGCTCGGCGGGGAAGCGGAACGCTTCGGCCGGCTCCTCGGCGAGCGCCTGCACCTGGGCGAACGTCTCGGCCGCCAAGACCTGTTCCCACACCGACGCGAGCTCACGAACGCCGCCTGTGAAGATCCCCAGCATGCGCTCGAGGTTGACCCGCACCGGCTCGAGCCCGACCGTGTACTCGAAGCCAAATTCCGGCACCGGGACGCTTTCCTTGACCTGCTGCCAACGCCCTGCGTGGGTCTCCATGAGGAGAAACACCGCGCCGACAACCTGGGTCAGCATCGCCGCCAGGTCGACCCCTGGGTCTTTGGCGTCGTGAATCTTGGCGCCGAGGAACGACTGGCAGACCCGGAAGCCGTCGCTAATCGCGGTGGTCGTCATCCAGATGTCGATGCCAAAGCGGGCGACGTCGGTGTCCCACACCGGCTGCTCGAGGAAGTGCTTTGCGAGTGCAGCGGAGAAACCAAACTCTCCGCCGATGGGCTGTCGTACGCGCCGTCCGTAGAGTGCTCGGGTGAGCGGGTACACGATGCTGTTGGTGATTGTGCCGTCGTACTTGTGCCGGTGGTAGAGCGGCGCAACGAAATCGTAGCCTTGCCGCAGGACAGGGGAAACCAACAGGTCGATCCACTCTGGCGTGATGCTGCGCAGGTCGGCGTCGACGACGGCACATGCGCGCGCTCCGACGTGCTGTGCAGCCGCAAACACCGTACGCAGGGCGCTGCCCTTGCCGGGTAGCCCATGGTAGGGGGTGACGATGCGGTGGACCGCCTGGGGCGACTGGGTGGCAAAGACGGTCTGGAGATCACCGATCGACGCGGTTTGCACGACCTCGGGCGTACCGTCCTGGGAGCCGCCGTCGGAGTTGAGCAGGAGCGTGCGCTCGCCCGGGAAGTACTTGGCGAACCCCAACTGGATCGCGCGCACGACATGCCCGACGGTGCCGGCGTTGTTGTAGCTGGGAATGCCGACCAGCACGTCAACCTCGCCGATCTCCTTGAGTTGCGCGAGCAACGGCTCCGGCAGTAACGGGGCGTCAGTCACGCGCGCGCCCCGCCGTCGCTGGCCTGCGGTTCACGCCGACGCGGGCATTGCCGGGTTGGCCCTGGGCGAGCAACTCCGTCATCACCGTGGCCCACCCCCTGCCGTGCGGCTGTAAGGCAACCCGTGCCGCAGGCACTCGCCGCACCAGCTCCGGGTTGGCGCCGTTCCGCCCCGGGATGATCACGGCAAGGTCCGCCAGCATGAGCAGCTCCGCATCATTGGGCGCGTCGCCGCAGCCCACCACCTCACCTTCGCTTCGCCCCGCCAGCTCGACCAGGCATGGCGCCACGTCCGCCTTGCAGTGATCGCCCTGGAGATGAAGAAAACGGTTGCCACGAATCAAGCGCAGGCAAGGCCGCACCGGCAGCGCCGCGAGTAATGCGCCGTCCCAGCTCGGCTCAACGACCAGGGGCAGCGTTGCGGATCGCGCCCTGGCGGCAGGCAGCGCCGCGGCGTCGAGGCCCGTGAGCGCCGCCAGCTCGTCGTCGCCAAGCTCTATGATGCTGCGGACGGGGGCACTCGTGCGGCGGCGCAGCTCGGAGAAGACCGCTTCGAGTTCCGGCAACGGCACGGCGGCCGCGGCCAGCTCAAGGTCGCCATCGAAGCGCCGCACGCCTGCGCCGTTCTCGAAGCCGGCCGGTGTCGCCAGCCCGAGGCGCGCCATGATTGGCGCCAACTCCGCGACGGTCTTGCTCGTCACCAGGCAGACCGGCACCCCTGCGGCGGCGAGCGCGTGAAGCGCGCCGATCGCCTCGGGAACCAACGTGCCGTCGGGCTCGAGCAGGGTCCCATCGAGATCGGTGAGCACGGCGCGGATTCTCACGGCAGCAGCTCTCCGCCCAGCTCCTGCACCGCCGTAATGAGGCGGGGTCCCACCTCGGGAAACGCGGAGATCACACGCGCCCAGTTGGGGAGCGCCGGCGTGCCGAGCGGGTCCTCCTGAAACTGATTCGAGCCTTCCGCGAGCGCGCGCGTGAAGGTCTCGAGGGTCTCCTCCTCGGAGTGGCGATCAAACTCCAGGCGGTTGAAGGTTGCAACCGCGAACGAATCGGAGACCGCATCCTCACCGTAGCGGTGGTAGGCGACACGCAACCCCTTGAACGTCCCCTCGTCGATCATCACTCCGGCCGCCGCAAGCGTGCGCAGGACGTGCTTGACGATGTCCACCGCCATGCGGTGCAGTCCCTGATTCGGATCCGTCGGTGAGAGCACCTGATGCTTGTGCTCGAACAGGTCGGCGACGTTGGCCTGGCAGATGCGCCGCGCCGAGCGGTGACGCAGCACCTCGAACAGCAATCCGACCTCGAGGCCCCAGTCGCCAGGAATGCGCAGCAGGCGCAGCAGGTCGGCGTTGAGGGCGATCTCGCCGGCGAGCGGGTAGCGAAAGGCGGCGAGGTAGGAGAGGAACGGATGGCGGCCCACGATGTCGCCGAGCGCCTGGAGGAGCGGCCGAACGAGCAGACGGGTCGCGCGTCCGTGCAGGCGTTTGGTGAAGCGTGCGTAGTACGCCTTGCAGAAGTCGAACTCGAGCGAGGGATGGAGAATCGGATAGACGAGGTTGGCGAGGAGTGAGCGATTGTAGCTGACCACGTCGGCGTCGTGGAAAGCGACGGCGCGCGCACGGTTCTCCGCCAACACGTAGCCGAGCGCCATCCACACCGCGCGGCCCTTCCCGGGTTCGGACAACTTGGTGCCGCGGCGCTCGATCTCGTCGCGAAGCTCGCGGATCGGCGGACCGTCGTTCCACAGCACCACCACGCGGTGCTTGAGGGCACGAAAGTAGGTGCGTGCCTGCTTGTAGCCCGCCTCCTCCGCACGATCGAGCGAGATCACCACGGTGTCGAGGTACGGGGCCTTGGCGAGCTCCTCCACCATCCCGCGCAGGGCCGGTTGCTCCATCTCGCTCACCAGGCACGGAACCACCAGCGTGAGCGGTACGCGGCGCGCGAAGAACGACAGCTCCTTTTCTCGGGCCTCCAAGTCGTTCGCCGAAAAGCGTGGCAGCGTGGTGATCGGTCCCCGCTGGTGAAAGTCGCTCACGACACCTCCCTGGCTAGGTCTCTCCGTGGTGCCGGCCTAGTAACAGCACGGAAGGGCAAAACATTCGTGGGTTCCAAACGCATGCCCTGCGTCACGCTTCCAAGCGGCGCCCACACCGTGCCGCACCGCCCAAGTGGTTTCAGTGCCAGTCATTTTGGCGTCCTCAGGCAGGGTACCGAGCCGGCGTCTGCCGTCCTGCACCCCGAGCGTGGCTGCAGGAAGACGTCAGGGGAGCCTTGGCCGGTGAGGCGATCCCAACAGCGCAGACCGCGTGGAAATGTGGCGCCGCACCCGATCGTTTGGATCGGTTGGCGCCGCCCGGCGCTTCGGATCTTCCCCAAGTTGCCAAGTCGCCGAGGCGGAACGCCCATGGAGGTGCCCATGAACCGCAAGCCTTGGCTAGTCGCAGTAGTTGGAATCGTACTCAGTTGGCCGGCGGCGATGGTGGCTGCAGGCGAGCCCGCGCTTACCAAATGCACGATGACGTTCACCCTCAGGGGCTGGTCGGCGGTGTACAAGACCGCCCACGGCCGCGGTGACGTGGCGTGCAGCAACGGACAACACATCCCGGTGATTCTTACCGTCCACGGCGGCGGCCTGACCTTCGGCAAGATGGATGTGCTTGAAGGCAAGGGCGAGTTCTCCGCGGTGAAGGGGATCCACGAGCTGCTCGGTAGCTACGCGGCTGCGGAGGCAGAGGCCGGTGCGGTCAAGGCAGGCCAAGCGGCCGTCTATACCAAGGGGGAAGTCTCGCTGGCACTTGCCGGCACCGGACGTGGCGTGGGGATTGGCATCGACTTCGGCAAGCTGGACGTCGAAGCCGCGCACCTCATACCTGCAAGCCAGCGGTAAACCCGCGAACCTCATCGGGCCGGGTCACCAGTCGAGCGCGCGCAGCGCCGCCTCGGGGTAGCGCGGTCCGCTCGTGGCTCCCCGCGGCGCTGCCTCGTCGAGCCTGCGCTGATCCTCCACGCTGAGCTGGATGGCGAGCGCAGCAACGTTCTCCTCGAGGTAACGGAGGCGCTTCGTGCCGGCGATCGGCACCACATCGCCGCCCTGCATGAGCACCCAGGCGAGGACGAGCTGCGCGGGTGACACCGACTTCTCTTGTGCGATGGCGCTCACACGATCCAGCAGCGCGAGGTTCTTGGCCAAGTTCTCCCCCTGAAAGCGGGGGTGATGGCTTCGGAAATCCGCCTGGCCGAAGTCTGCGAGTGAGCGGAACCGCCCGGTGAGGAAGCCGCGCCCGAGCGGGCTGTAGGCCACGAAGCCGATGCCGAGCTCGCGCACGGCGGGAAGGATCTCTGGCTCTGCGTCACGGGTCCAGAGCGAAAGCTCGGTCTGCAGCGCGGCGATCGGATGCACGGCGTGGGCGCGGCGAATCGTCGCAACCCCCGCCTCGGACAACCCCAGGTAGCGCACTTTCCCAGCTCGGACCAGCTCGGCCATGGCTCCGACGGTATCCTCGATCGGCACGGTCTTGTCGACGCGGTGCTGGTAGTAGAGGTCGATGTGATCGACGCCGAGGCGCTGCAACGAAGCGTCGCACGCTCGCCGCACGTAGTCCGGCCTGCCGCTAACGCCCAACCACGCGCCGTCGCGCCCGCGCTGGTTGCCGAATTTGGTTGCCAGGATGACCTTGTCGCGGCGGTCACGGATCGCCTTGCCGACCAGCATCTCGTTGATGAACGGGCCGTACATGTCCGCGGTGTCAAGCAGCGTGATACCAAGATCGAGGGCGCGGTGGATCACCGCAATCGACTCGCCCTCGTCGCCAATCCCGTAGAACTCGCTCATCCCCATGCAGCCGAGGCCGATCGCCGAGACCACCAGCTCCTTGCCGAGCTTGCGTTGCTCCATGAACGCACCTCCCACGACCAGACGGTAGCGCGATCGTCGCCACACGGCCAGTCCCTCCTCTTGCGGCATGTCCGGCTCCACTCGCGCGGACACGCCACGACGGACCTTAACCACCCTCCGGCTGCGACCGTTGCTGCCTCCTCGGAGCGGATGAGTTCCATCGCCTCTCCCCACCACGTTTCGGCAAGCTCCCCGCCCCCTTGTGGAGGCGCGAGCGAGCGCCCGGTGACAAGCGGCAGGCCGGGAAAATCTTCCCGGCAACGGAGCTTTTGCGGCGGCCGTATCGTGCTGGCGTAGCGGAGGGAGTGACGCTTAATTCTTGTGCCTCAGGCAGAACGGCGGCAACGATACGATAGCTAGGCCGGTTTGGCGAGCCCTTCTCAACCTATCTCGGCAAGTCCTTCTGAAATTGTATCCTGTGACTCATCCGCAAGTTGGCACCGCGGTTGCACTAAGGCATGGCCGGACGGAGCAAAGGACGCCTCGTCCACCTTGCGGAAGACAAGGGGTGCCCCACGCGGCAGCGTGACGGCTCTCGGTGGGGCACCCCGACCCGTGGCCCGGTCCGAATCCACCGGCCCGCCGCCACGAAAACACGGAACCCTTCCACGAAGGGCAGAAACGGAAAGGAGCGGAGTGAAATGCACAAGCGCATTCTCGCGATGTTGACGCTGTCGGCGGCGATGGTCGCCCTACCGTTGTTTGCGCAGCAGAACAACCCGCCGGCCAGCGATCCGGGCCAACCCTCGGCGGTCGCCAAGACCTCTGACCCGGCTAGCAGCCCGGCGGAGGCCGTACGCGTGACCGGCACGATCACGCTCCTCGCGGATAGCCGCATCGAGGTCAAGATCGACCGGGCCGAGTCTCAGGCCGCCGGCGGCAGCGTCGCCACCGTTGGCAAGACCGAGGTCTACACCCTCGATTCGATGACCGACAAGCCGCTTGACCTTAAGGTCGGCGACCACGTCGATCTGTGGTTCACGCAGCATGATCACGACCATCTCGCCACCCGCATCGCGCTCGCTGGCGTAGAAGACACTTCGTCGCAGACTGGCGGAGCGGGTGGAATTGGCACCACGAGTCCTGCCTCCGACACTGCCAGCCAGGCCTCGAGCCAAGAAAGCCAACCCGCCAATCCAACCTCAACCAGTTCCATGACCACCAGCGCCAGCCCGACCTCCGAAAGCGCCAGTCAGGTCTCGAGCCAAGAAACGCAGCCCACCGACGCAACCACGGCCAGCTCCGTGAACACCAGCCAGCCCTCTGGTAGCCAGGCCGAGGTCGGGACTGCTCCTCGCGGCAACCTCCCCAAGACAGCAAGCGAGTTGCCGCTCGTGGGGGTGATCGGTCTCGTCGCCTTATGCGCCGCGTTGATGCTGCGTTTCACGGTCAAGTCCTGAGGAGCGCGTATCAGAGCTCCCGGCGCAGGCCGCATGGCTTGCGCCGGGGCTCGTATCTTTCCCGCCAGGCATTCAGGCATAAAGGAATGCGCCGAGCAGCCCTCGTCCTGCGCCGCATCCTCGTTGGGGTGGCGGTCGTTTGTCTCGGTAGCTGGACCGCCGTCAAGGTCTACGCGTACGTCGAGGGTTTCCGCAATCAGGCGCTTCTCGAACACCTCGTCCACGACAACCAGGGCACGCCGAGCACGACCGATGCCCACGCCCGCCCCAGCCAGGTCGCACCACCCCACGATGGCGCCCTGCTCGGGCGGATCGACCTTGATCGCGTCGGACTATCTACCTTCGTCCTCGAGGGCACCCGCGAGCGCTGGTTGGAGGAGGGCGCCGGCCACGTGCCGGGAACCGCCCTTCCAGGCACCGACGGTAACGCCGTCATCGCCGGCCACCGCGACAGCTTCTTCCGCGGCCTGCGAAGGGTCGAGCTGGGAGACGTCATCTCCCTCACGACGCCCAGCGCGACACGGCGCTACGTCGTGGACTCGTTCCACATCGTCAACCCCGATGACACGCACGCCCTGATCCCGTCGACGATGGCCGAGTTGACGTTGATCACGTGCTTCCCGTTCGCCTACGTCGGAGCGGCGCCGCAGCGCTTCGTGGTGCACGCGCACGCCATCGCGCTCGACGAAGCCCAACTGCTCACAATCGGCCCGCCCGCGTTTGACTCACCCAAGCCGCTTCAGCTCGGCGCGCTTCACCCTGGGCGGCCCAACAGCCATCTCTCGAAGGGGCAAACCCACGGCCGCGCGGTGAGCGCAAACCGGTTGCCTGCGCCCGGCCCGCCCCTCACCTGGCAGCCACCAGCACCGCGCAAGCTGCCGTGGTGGAAACGGCTGTTCCACCGTCACGCTCACCCCCACCCGCCTGAGCCGCAGTAGCTCTTCTCGCTTGAGACGACCCGGGCCGTGCGCCCGCACTTGGCGTGACAGCGCGTCTTTGACACGCGATAACTACCGACCGAGAATAAGTGGGTCAGCGAATCAAGGAGGCGACGATGAAGATCAACATGGGTCCCGTGGATCGGGGAATTCGCGCCGTGGTGGGACTGGTCGTCATCGTGCTCGGCGTGGTGTTCAAGAGCTGGTGGGGAGCGATCGGCCTGCTGCCGCTGCTCACCGCAGCGACCGGCTGGTGCCCCGGGTACCTGCCGTTCGGGATCTCAACCTGCCGCGAAGCGCCCACGCCCTGACGCCGAAATTCGGCGCCGGCGCCGTAAGGCCTCCGCATCACCGGCCCTGAGCGAAATCAGGGCCTGGGGGTTGCGTTTTGATCCCCCTCACATCCGGCGCAAGATCGCCGCGAACTCGCTCGCGTCGTTGTCGTCCTTGGCGCCCACGGCGGTGCCGCAGACCTCGCAGCGGTACTCGTACTTGTTGCCGGTGGGCAACACGAGCAGCAAATTACGTCGCACCGGTCGCGACGCCCGGCAGCGCGGGCAAAACAGCTCGGAGACCTCGAACTGATCGAACTGCGACCGCTTCTCCATCGGCGCAAGCTTGCCGACTTTGACCGTACTCGTCAAGCGCCGGGCCGCGGGATCTCGAGCACCGCGGCCCTGTGGAGCTCCCCGCGTCGCAATGCGGCGAGCGCCCCGTTTGCCGCCTCGAGCGGAAAGCGCTGCACCTCGGTCTTGACCGGCACCTTGGCTGCGATCGCGAGCAGCTCCTCGCCGTCGGCACGGGTGAGGTTGGCTACCGAGCGGACTGTGCGCTCCTCCCAGAGCAGCGCGTACGGGAACGACGGGATGTCGCTCATGTGGATCCCGCCGCACACCACGGTGCCGCCCGGCACGACCGCCTTGAGCGCCGCCGGCACCAGGGGACCGACCGGGGCGAAGATGATCGCGGCGTCGAGCCGTTCCGGGGGGATGTCCGTCGAGTCGCCGGCCCAGGTCGCGCCAAGGCGACGGGCGAACGCTTGCGCTGCAGTATCGCCAGCGCGGGTGAATGCGAAGACGCACTTGCCCTGGTGGATCGCGATCTGCGCCAGGATGTGCGCCGCCGCGCCGAACCCGTAGATGCCGAGCCGCTCCACCCCGGCACCGACCATCCGATACGCGCGGTAGCCGATCAGGCCGGCGCAAAGCAGCGGCGCGGCGTGAGCATCGTCCACACCTTCCGGCAACGGGAAGCAGTACCGCTGGTCGGCGACCGTGAACTGCGCATAGCCGCCGTCGCGCGTGTAGCCGGTAAAGCGCGCGCGCTCGCACAGGTTCTCCCGGCCGGAGCGACAATACCGGCATTCCCCGCAGGTCCAGCCGAGCCACGGAACGCCGACTCGTTGTCCGGCCCGGAACCCGTCCACGCCCTCGCCAACCGACGCGACGCGACCGACGATCTCGTGGCCGGGGATCACCGGAAGCTTCGGCCGCGGCAGCTCGCCGTCGACGAGGTGGAGATCGGTGCGGCACACCCCGCACGCATGTACGGCGAGCAGCAGCTCGCCTGGTCCCGCTTGCGGCACCGCCAGCTCCCGCCGCACGAGTGGCTCCCCCACGGCCTCGCACACCATCGCCAGCATCGTTTTGGGCACGCCCATGCCCGCTCCCTCTTCACCGAACGAATCGATTCTACTGCCGCCGGTGAAGCGACCGCGCAAGCCAGGACGAGGCTGACTCGATGGCCCGCCAAACCGTCCCGACCGCTCACGCGTACACTTGAAATCGAAGGAGGAGGCATGTCCCGATTTCGGCAATACTTCGAAGCAACGCTGGTAGGCGCTTCCCTGCTGGCGGTTGCGATCCCGGCGGCAGCCCAGACCAAGCTGCTGCGATTCCCCGATATCCACGCCGACAAGGTGGCTTTTTGCTACGCCGGCGACATCTGGACGGCGCCGGCAACAGGCGGGCTGGCCACACGGCTGACCGCACACCCCGGCCTCGAACTGTTCCCCAAGTTCTCGCCGGACGGCAAATGGATCGCGTTCACCGGGCAGTACGACGGCGACGAGCAGGTCTACGTGATCCCGGCCGAGGGCGGCGTGCCGCGCCAGCTCACGTTCTACCCGGCCCGCGGCCCGCTCGCGCCGCGCCACGGTTGGGACAACCAGGTGTACGGATGGACGCGCGACGGCAAGGCGATCCTGTTCCGCTCGCTGCGCGACGCCGGCGGCGACGCGCGCTCCAAGCTCTACACGGTGCCGTTCGAAGGCGGCCCCGAGGCCGCCCTGCCGATGTACGCCGCGGGCGCCGGCGATTTCTCCCCAGACATGGCACGCATCGCCTACTCGCCGCTGTTCCGCGACTTCCGCACCTGGAAGCGCTACCAGGGCGGCTGGGCCGAGGACATCTTCATCTGCGACCTCAAGACGCTCGCGGTCGAGAACATCACCAACAACCCGCGCACCGATCGCGACCCGATGTGGATCGGCGATGCGATCTACTTCGCCTCGGACCGCGATGGCACGCTCAACCTCTATCGCTACGACATCGCCACCAAGAAGACCGACGAGCTCACGCACTCGACCACCTGGGACGTGCGCTGGCCATCCTCGGACCATGCCTCGCGCATCGTCTACGAGCTCGACGGCGAGCTGCAGGTGTTCGATGTGGCAAGCCGCAAGGACACCCGCCTGGCCATCACGGTGCCGAACGACGGCGTAGCGATGCGGCCGTCGCACTACGCAGTCGAGAAGTACATCGAGGACTTCTCGCTCTCTCCCAAAGGCGAGCGCGCGCTCTTCGTGGCCCGTGGCGACGTGTTCACGGTGCCGATCGAGCACGGCCCCACCCGCAACCTCACCGACTCCTCGAATGCGCACGACAAGTGGGCGCGCTGGTCACCGGACGGCAGCAAGATCGCCTTCATCTCCGATCGCTCCGGCGAGGAGCGGGTCTACCTGGTGAACCAGGACGGGTTAGGCGGGCTCGAGCAGCTCACTTCCGATCTCGCCTGCATGCTCTACGCGCCGGAGTGGTCGCCCGACGGCAAGCGCCTCGCGTTCGCCGACAAGGAAGGCAACCTCTGGGTCGTGACCGTGGCTGACAAGAAGCGGGTGAAGGTCGCGCGGGAAACCCGTGGCACGGTGCAGGACTACGCGTGGTCGCCGCAGGGCAGCTTCCTCGCGTTCTCGTTGTCGAACCCCAACAACTTCAATTCGGTCTACATCTGGGGCGTCGCCGACGGCCAGCTCCACCGCGTCACGGACGAGTACTTCAACGCTACGGCACCGGCCTGGGACCCCGAAGGGAAGTACCTCTTCTATCTCTCGGACCGCGAGTATGCGCCGATGTTCACTCGCAAGGAGTTCAACTTCGCCGCCACTCGCATCACCGGGATCTTCGCCGTCGCGCTGCGCAAGGACGTGAAGGACCCGTTCCCCCCACAGAGCGACGAGGTCACCGTCGGCGAGAAGGAGAAGGACGAAAGCGAGAGGGCCGAGGATGAGGACAGGGCCAAGCCGGACGCGAAGGAAAAGGACAAGACCATCAAGCCCGAGAAGAAGGCCGAACCCTTGAAGATCGACTTCGACGGACTCGCCGAGCGGGTCTCGCGGGTGCCGGTCGAGGCGGACAACTACCTCAACCTCGCGGCGATCAAGGGTCACCTCCTCTACCTCAAGCGCGGTACGGGTTTCAACGGGCGCGACTCGTACGCCAAGCCGCAGCTCGTGATCTTCGCGATCAAGGACCGCGAGGCGGCCACGCTCGCGGAGGATGCCGACGACTACGCGCTCTCGTTCGATGGCACCAAGGTGCTAGTCAAGCAAGCCAAGGCGTACAACCTCTACGACGCAAAACCCAAGGCCAAGGACAAGAAGACGGTTTCAACCAAGGACCTGTACGTGGATCGCGTCCCTGCCCAGGAGTGGGCGCAGATCTTCGACGAGGTGTGGCGGCGCTATCGCGATTTCTTCTACGTCAAGAACATGCACGGGTACGACTGGAAAGCGCTCCACGACCAGTACAAGACGCTGCTGCCGTACGTGGCGCACCGCACCGACCTCACGTATGTGCTCGGCGAGATGGTCTCCGAGCTCAACGTCGGTCACACGTATATCGAGGGCGGCGACTACGACATGCCCGAGCGCCCCAAAGTCGGGCTTCCCGGCGCGCGCTTCGAGGTCGACCCCAAGGCGGGGCGCTACCGCATCGCCCGCATCTTCACCGGCGAGAACGAGGAGGACGCCTACCGCGCGCCGCTCACGGAGATCGGCGTCGACGCCAAGATCGGCGATTACGTGCTTGCGGTCGATGGCGAGGAGCTGAAGGCAACCGATAACATCTACCGTCTGCTCAAGAACAAGAAGGATCCGGTCACGCTCACGCTCAACGCCAAGCCGGCGCTGGATGGTGCGCGCAAGGTCACCTACAAGCCGATTTCCTCCGAGGCGTCGCTCATCTACCTCGACTGGGTCAACCACAACCGCGACGCGGTCAGCAAGGCGACCGACGGCCGTGTCGGCTACCTGCACATCCCCGACATGGGCTCGGAGGGCATCGCGGAGTTCATCAAGTGGTACTACCCGCAAATCCGCAAGGAGGGACTCATCGTCGACGTCCGCGCCAATGGGGGCGGCAACGTGTCGCAGCAGATCATCGAGCGGCTTTCCCGCAAGCTTCTCGGCACCACCTACTCGAGCCTTCGCGACGACACCGGAACCTACCCCGGCACCGTGTTCGTCGGGCACATGGTGTGCTTGCTCAACGAAACCTCGGCCTCCGACGGCGACATCTTCCCGTACATGTTCCGCCAAGCCGGCCTGGGACCGCTGATCGGCAAGCGCTCGTGGGGTGGTGTGGTGGGCATCAACGACCGGGGCCCGCTCATCGACGGCGGCAGGGCGTTCGTGCCGCTCGGCGGGATGGGCTCGGCGGACGGCAAGTGGATCATCGAGGGGCACGGTGTGGATCCGGACATCGTGGTGGAGAACGATCCTGCCGCGGTCGCGGCCGGCCACGACCCGCAGCTCGAGCGTGGCATCGCGGAGGTGATGAAGGCGATGCGGGAGCACCCGATGCACCTGCCACCGCGCCCGCCGGATCCGATCAAGACGAAGTAGCCTATACCGCAGCGCGTTTCTCGGACACGTTCCTAGCCTGGATCGTCCTTGCGATCCCGGCTGGTGCGGCCGAGGGCGAGGTCGAGTAGCTCAGGCAGCCGGGAGAGGAACGCTCCGCGCGGCAGCACCACCGCGCCCGCGCGCCGCGCCGCCGCGAGGCGTTCGCCCTCCACGTGCGGGCCGAACGCGAGCACGCCAAGGCCCGCGCGGATGAGGCTGGCGATGGCCACCGGTGCGCTGTCGCCCGCCGCAGGAAGGTCGAGTATCACCGCGCGGCAGTTTTGATCGAGCGCCTGTGCCGGGGCGTCGAGAGCGATCGGTTGCGCCCCGGCATTGCGAATCGCGGCCTCGAGCGGGATACGCAGGAACAGGTTGGGGGCCAACACGCCGACACGGGGCGTCTCAGCCACGGAGCCCCTCCACGGCGAGGTCCGGGCGGTTGCTGGTGAGCGAAGCGACACCGAGCTGGGCAAGAGCCCGCATTCTCGCCGGGCGGTTCACCGTCCAAGGGTGCAGCTCAACGCCCCAAGCCAACGCCCTCTCGACCAAGGTGTGCCGCGGCGAAAGCACAACCCCCTTCGGCGGCCCACAGGCCGGAAGCTCGCCAACCACCCATGAACGGGCGATCGCCGGCAGCGCTTCGCCGAGTGCCGCGAGAAGCGCCAGCGAGGAGGAGAGAAACCGCGTGGTGGCGGCACGCGCGTCGAGCACGCGGCGCAGCTCGCCCAGGCCCATCACCAACTTCCACACCGGCAGCGGCTTGATCTCCGCGAACAGCCAGCGCGATTCGGGCACGGCCGCAGCCACCTCCGCCAAGGTCGGGACCGCCACACGCTGCAAGGCGGCAACTCCCCATTCCGCCACCGCCACGCCACCCCGCGCACGGTCGTGGTGGCACACCCACACGCCCTCGGCACAGGGGCGCACGTCGACCTCGACGCCATCCGCGCCCACTTCCAGCGCCGCGTCGATACCCGCCAGGGTGTTGTCGGGATGGCGCGCGGGAAACCCTCGGTGACCGATGATCAGCGGGTGGCGGCCCAGGCCCAGGGTGTCAGCCGGGAAGCCCGTCCCGGGCCGATCCGCTCGGCGTTCCTCTCCGCCCCGACCCCCGCCGTCGTGATTCACGCCGCTCATGCCAGGATCGAGTACCCGCCATCGACGACCAGCGTCTGGCCGTGGATCATCGAGGCGAAGTCCGTGCAGAGAAACACCACGACGTTGGCGACGTCCTGCGGCGTAATCATCCTCCCCGCCGGGGTGCGTCGCGCCGACTCGTCGAGGAGCTGCTCGCGGTTGGGGAAGTGTTTGAGCGCGTCGGTGTCGACGGTGCCGGCCGAGACCGCGTTGACCCGCATCCCCCGCGGCGCCAACTCCGCCGCAAGGTGGCGCACCATCGATTCGAGTGCAGCCTTCGACGCTCCCACCGCGGTGTAGTTGGGGATCGCGCGCACGGCACCGAGCGACGACACCGCCACCACGACCTTCTCGCCCACCGACGAGGTCTCGAGGAACTCTTGCACGAGTGGTAGGAGCGCACCCGCGTTGATATCCATGGTCCAGTGGAAGTGGTGCAGCGAGAGGTCGTGCACGGACTTGAGCACTCCCGAGGCGGCGTTGGAGACCAGGATGTCAAGTCCGCCCCAGCTCTCGCGGATCTCGGCAAACATCCGCTTGACGTGCTCCTCATCGGCCACGTTGCCCTTGAGCAGAAGCACGCGGGCACCCCGAGCCTCGATCTCCTTGGCCACTTCCTCGGCCGGTCCCCGGTGGCGGAAGAAGTTGATCGCCACATCGACCTTGAGGTCGGCCAACGACAGGGCAATCGCCCGCCCGATGCCGCGCGAGGAACCCGTGACCAGGGCACGCTTGCCCCGCAAGCGTAGATCCATGCTCCCTTGTCTCCCTGCGTAACGATACAGGGATCTTGTCTCACCTGCAACGTCGCGCCCGCGCCGCTTTCGCCAGCGCCGAATCGTCCTCGAGCTTGACCAGCCTCCTCGCGCCCGGGCTGTGCAGCGGGGAGCCCGGAGTCATTGGTTCTTGCCGTGCCGGTCTGGGCCTGCCCGTTCGCTCCCTGGTGTATACTTTTTGCCCTTCGGCGACAGCCGGGGCGGAGGGGTTCCCCATGCAGTTGGTGGCGACAGATTTGCGAGCGGGCAACATCATCATCCACAACAACCAGCTCCACCGCGTGCTCGCGGTAGTACACGTTACTCCCGGGAACTGGCGGGGCATGGTCCAGTGCAAGCTCCGCAACCTGAAAACCGGCAACCAAATTGAGCACCGCTTCCGCTCCGAGGACCGCGTCGAGAAGGCGTCGATGGACACCCACGAGATGCAGTACATGTACTCGGATTCGTCCGGAAATCACTTCATGAACACGGAGACGTTCGAGCAAACCTCTCTCACCGATGAGGTGCTCGGCGAGGCCAAAGGCTACTTGCTGCCCGAAACCGTGATCACAGTGGACTTCTACGAGTCCAACCCGGTAGCGATCGAGCTTCCCAACACCGTCGTGCTCAAGGTGGTGGAGACCGAACCGTCGATGAAAGGCGCCACGGCGTCGGGCGGCTCCAAGCCGGCCAAGCTCGAGACCGGCGTTACCGTTGCGGTGCCGCAGTTCGTTGAGCCGGGCACCAAAGTTATCGTAGACACCCGCACCGGCGAGTACGTCTCCCGCGCGTAACCAACGCCGCCCGAGCCCCTCCGCAAGCGGCCCTGGCATCCCGACCGAAGCGATCAGACCCGAGGAGCCGCAAGATGCAAGAGCCACCTCAGGTTCTCTCTTGCCCGTCGGGTTCGCGGTACCTCGGGCCTTGCGCGCTCTCGCGATGATCCGATGACTCTCCACAACGAGCACGACAAAGGCCACAACTGGCTTTGATTTGCCCATCGGGTGCTGCGGCTCTCCTCGCTTGCCCGTCCCCACGGGCGGCGCTCGGAGACTCCTTCGCGCACGACCGAGCAGGGACGGCCCGCGGCGGGGCCCCTCGCTGTCCGCACGAAGCCGCGTCAGCGAAACCCCACCGCGGTCCGCCCGCTCGGTACCCGTGCGCTCCGGAGGAATGCCGCTTGGCACCCGACGGGCGGATTCAATGCCCCCCACCCGGTCTTCGACGCAGGCGCGCTTGGAGCAATCGTCTTGCTCCGTGGAAACCATGTGTGGGCGGGGGACGGGCGGGCGGTGATGGGTGGGTGGGCGGCAATTCCGCCCGTCGGGTGAAGCGGCGATTGCTCCGGAGGCCGCGGGGACCCGGCGCGCGGATCGGCGCCGGGAGACGCTGGCCCCGAGCGAGTGTCTTGATCAAGCGAGGGGAACAGCGAGGGTCACGGCGGCGAGGCGCGCTGCCGGGTCGCGGCCGGAGGAGTTTCGGGCCGCAGCGCGTGCGGGCGCGCAAGGCCCGAACTGCCGCGAACCCGACGGGCAAACAAGAAAACCAGTAAAGGCTCTTGTCGTGCTGGGTGGGGAAACTCGTCACACCACGGCGGAGGCATACAGGTGCCCAACGGGGAATTAGAACAACGACACGCTCGTGACCACGAACACCGGCCCTTTCCCCCGATCCGGCATCGCCGCCTCGACACGCACGATCTGGAGCAGCGATGCGCGCGTCGATTCCACGAGCAGCCCCACGCCGATGTCCTTGCGAATGCCGTCGGTGGAGGGACCCACCCGTGGCGCCCAGGTCTTGCCAGCGTCCACAAACACCGTGCCGCCGATGATCCCCAAGTGGAGGACCTCGCCGGTGAGAACGTGACGCCATTCGAGGTTGGCCACCGCGCGCGACGTGCCGTCGAACGTCCCCGGATCCCAGCCGCGCAGCCCGACGTCGGCGCCAAGCGCCAGTTGCTGGTCGCCATTGAGTTGGTGGCCTAGATCGGCGGCGACGCGGGCGCGCCAACCTACCGGCCCCGTTTGCGCGGTTCCCATCTCGAGGTGAGTAATCGCGTTGTCATATGTGCCGTTCTCGGCCCGGCCCGAGGTCGCGACGGAAAGCCATGAGTACTGGGCTCCCGAGAGCGCCCCGAGCGCGAGCGCGCCCGTCAGCCTGACACGCGCCTGGTCCCCACCGAAGGCGGGCAGCGACACCCCGGCCTGAACCGTCAGGTTCGGGCCGAAGGGAACGTCCTCCTGGCGCTGCCAACCTCGGAAGCCACGTACCACCGCCCAGCGGTCGGCCTCGTGATCCCATCCGATCAGGACCCCGGCCATGTCGTGCCCGACCGGGTTTGGGTACGGCGTGCCGGTCGAGTACTGCCAGCGGGCGAACTCGGACTTGTCGGAGAAGATGCCAACGGTGAGGCGATCGGTGGTCCCCGAGTCCCAAGGCATGCGAATGCCACCCCACAGGTCGAATGTGCGCGCCGTGTTCGAGCCCGACACCACCTTGTTGCCGTTCGCGTAGAGGTACTCGGTCTGGGTGGCCCGCTGAGCGTCGACGCCGCCGGCTCGCGGCGTTGCCAGCGCGAAGAACGGGTATGTGAGGCTGAAGAAGTCGGTCTTGCCGTCCGAGGCGTTGCGGTGCAGCAGCTCGAGCTGCCAGCGAGTGGCGAGGAACAGGTTGTCCACGTACTTGAACGTCGTGGTGGTGCGCTCGGTGCTCGAGTCGTACTCCGCTTCGAGCCACTTCCCCCAACCGAGGAAGTTCTTCTCGGCCATGCTGCCGCCAACGTGCTTGCGGTTGCCGAAGGCGCCGAGGCTCAGCCCCGCGAGGGTCGTCCACTGGTCGTGCGTCTCGACCACGACCTCGGCGCCGCCCGGCGCGGGGTGGACCGTGATGTTCACCGGGCTTAAGAACCCGGTGGCGCGGAGGATGCGCTCGCTTTCCGCCAGCCGCGCGGGGTCGAGCGGGTCGCCAACCTTGAAGAGCAAGAGCGAGCGGATGAAGCGCTCCCGCGTGAGCACGTGCAGATGGACGGCCCAGCGGTACGGCCACGAGGAGGTCTCCGGATCGGTGAGGTCGAACACGTCGTGCTCAACGATGCGCACCGCCACGATCGAGGTGCCCGCAGCCACCTCCCCGCCGGCGCCGCCGAGCAAAACCGCAAGTAGCAGTGCGAGCAACATTGCCGGTGATTCTACGTGCGACCCCACCGCCCGCGTCGCGACGGGGACCACGACGCCGCTCCGAGACCGCGCACGCGATCGGGAATATTCCTGCGACAGCAACGTAGTTGCCGTGTAGGGTAACGTTCGGGGGGACGATGCGGGTCGCTGCGAGCATTCTGGAGCTGGTCGGGGCCACGCCCCTGCTGCGCCTCGGTGGGCTAGAGCCTGTCGGCGGCGCCGAGGTTTGGGCCAAGCTCGAGAGCCTCAACCCGGGTGG
Source organism: Thermoanaerobaculales bacterium (assembly GCA_044447965.1). Taxonomy (GTDB): domain Bacteria; phylum Acidobacteriota; class Thermoanaerobaculia; order Thermoanaerobaculales; family Thermoanaerobaculaceae; genus DATIYW01. Next base: position 65,674 of record JBIOGJ010000012.1, read on the forward strand.
ATCGGTGAAGGACCGTATCGGCCTCGCGATGGTCCTCGCCGCGGAGGCCGATGGCCGCCTCGAGCCGGGCGGTACCGTGGTGGAAGCCACCGCGGGCAACACCGGAATCGGGCTGGCGCTCGCCGGGGTACAGCGCGGCTACCGGGTCGTCCTGTTCGTGCCGGAGAAGTACGCGATTGAAAAGCAGCGCCTCATGCGCGCACTCGGCGCCGAGGTTACCGTCACCCCAAGCGAGGAAGGGATGAACGGAGCGCGGCGGCGTGCCCGGGCGCTCGCCGCATCGACCGCGGGCGCCGTGTGGGTCGATCAGTTCTCCAATCCGGCCAACCCTGCCGCCCACGAGGAGACCACCGGGCACGAGATCCTCGAGCAATGCGGCGGCCGCCTCGACGCCATCGTGATCGGCTGTGGCTCGGGCGGGACGCTGATGGGCACCGCACGGTGCTTGCGTCGTAGCCTTCCCGCCATTCGGGTGGTCGCGGTCGAGCCCCAGGGCTCGGTGCTCGGCGGTGGTCCGCCTGGCCCGCACGAAGTCGAGGGAATCGGCATGGACGAGGTCCACCCCATCGTGGACCTCTCGCTCGTCGACGAGGTGATCGCGGTGCCTGACCAGGAGGCGTTTGCGATGGTGCGGCGCCTCGCCCGCGCGTGCGGCGTGCTCGCGGGTTCCTCGGCTGGTGCCGCCGTCGTCGCGTCGACTCGTGTCGCGGCGCGCCTCGCGCCGGGCCAGCGCGTCGTCACGGTCATTCCCGATTCCTGCGAACGCTACCTGTCCAAAGACATCCTGCAGCTCTTCGCGGAGGAGTCATGAAGCCGTCCACCACCTGCGTGCACGCTGGCGGCGGTGCGGACCCCGCCACCGGTGCGGTCACCGTTCCCATTTACGCCACATCCACCTACGCGTACGCCGGCTTCGGCCACCACCGTGGCTGGGAGTACTCCCGCACCGGCAACCCGACGCGGGCCGCGCTCGAGCTTGCGATGGCCGAACTTGAAGGCGGCGTGGACGCGTGCGCCTTTGCCTCCGGCATGGCCGCGATCGACGCGGTGACCGACCTGCTCGCGAGCGGCGACGAGGTGGTCGCAGTGGACAACCTATACGGTGGCAGCTATCGGCTCTTCACCACCATCACCGCCGGCCACGGCGTCGCGGTTCGCTTCGTGGACGCGAGCGATCCCGCCAACCTCACCGCCGCGTGCACACCCCGCACGCGCATGGTGTTCGTCGAGACGCCGACCAACCCGATGATGCGCCTCGTGGATCTCGTGGCAGCGGCGGAGATCGCACACCGGCACGAGGCATTGCTGGTGGTGGACAACACCTTCCTCTCGCCGGTGCTGCAGCGACCCTTCAGCTTCGGCGCCGATCTCGTCATCCACTCGACCACCAAGTACCTCAACGGCCACTCCGACGCGGTGGGAGGCGTAGCGGTGGCGCACGACGCGGCGCTTGCCCAGCGCATGCGCACGGTGCAGAACTCGGCCGGCGCGATCATGGGACCGTTCGACGCCTACCTCGTGCTACGCGGCATCCGCACGCTGGCCGTGCGGATCGCGGCGCACGAGGCGAACGGCAGAAGGCTGGCCACATTTCTCGCGCATCACACCGCGGTAGGCGAGGTTTTCTACCCGGGTCTGTCCAGCCACCCGCAGCACGAGCTCGCGCGCCGGCAGCAGGCCGGCTTTGGCGCGATGATCTCGCTCGACCTCGGCACCCTCGATCGCGCCCGCGCATTCTGCGAGGCGCTCCGACTCTTCACCCTGGCCGAGTCGTTGGGCGGCGTCGAGTCGCTCGTCTGCCACCCCGCGACCATGACCCACGCGAGCGTACCAGTAGAAGAGCGAAGGCGGCTTGGCATTGGCGACGGCATGGTGCGCCTCTCGGTTGGCATCGAGGACGGCGAGGACCTCGAAGCGGACCTTGACCGTGCCCTCGCTGCCTGCAGCGCCTGAGATACGCTTACCCCTCGCCGAGCCGATGCGCCAACTGGTGGTAGCGCTCGTGCACGCCCGGCCCGATCTCGCGCTCCTCGATTTGCTCGAACGACACGGCGAGGCGCGCCTGCTCGTCAGGCGGCAGTACTTGCTCCGCCATTGCGAACAGGACGTTGTCCTCCTTGAAGATGTGGCTGCGCAGCAGGCTCGCGTAGCCCTCCAGCGCCGCCGCCAGGCGCTCCTTCGACGGGGAATCACCGGCCTTTGCGCCAGGGAGCGCCTCGCCAATCGCGCGGACCGCGGCACGGCCTTGCTCGTGCTCGTGCAGCATCACGGCGACCGGGCCGGCATCGGCTGAGAAGCCACGGGCCTCCATGGCGGGGAACAGGTGCTGTTCTTCCTTGGCGTGGTGGCACCGATCCACGAAGTTCTTGAAGAAATCGAGCATCTGCTCAACCGCCTCGGTATGGACCGCGCCTCCCTGGCGCAGACTTGCGGCCTCGCGCTCCGCGCCCGCGAGTACCAGCAGGACGATCTTGTGCTCATGTCGCAGTGTCTCGGTTGGGGTCATGACGGTCTCCTTTCGTTGCGAGGCGCGCGCTTGTTCTCGGCCTCGGCTAGCTCGGCCAGCAAGGGGGTCAGCTCGAGGCCGTACGCGGCGGCGACATCGCGGAGGGTGTCGAAGGGCGCCATCGCGCAACCCGGACACGCAAGCCGCCGACGGTGGAAGACCGCGGCGGCCCGTGGCCGACGCCGGAGCACCTCGGCGACTGTGAGCAGCGGGCTGGGAAACCTCGCCATCTCGCACCCCCATCCGCTACGTTACCGCCCGCGACGAGCGGCATCGTTGCGCCACCGCAAACAGTTCATGCCCCACAGTCTGAGGCCTGAGGTCTGAGGTCTGAGGTCTGAGGCCCGTTTAGATTCAGCGCGGTTCGCGTTCCGGGCGGACAGGTTCAGCGAGGTCCTCAGCGATAGCCACCAGCGTGTGCGGGTTGCGCACCACAACGCGCTGGCGGCGACTCGCCACGATCCCCTCCGCCTCCCACGCGGAGAGCACCCGGCTAACGGTGTAGAGCGTGGTGCCGGTCAGCTCGGCGAGATCACGGCGCGAGAGCGGCATGTCGATGAGCACCCCGGCCTCGACCTTACGCCCCGCTTGGCGGACGAGGCGGACGAGCGCCCGCGCGATGCGCTGGGCGACCCGCTCGGTCGCCAGCTCGCGGAAGCGCTCCTGCACCTCGCGCAGCCGCTCCGAGACGAGCCGGAGTAGGTTCGCCGCAAGCGTGGCGTGGCGCTGCACCAGCGCCTGTAGCACCTCCTGTGGCCAAATGAGCAATCGGCTTTGGCGCACCGCCGTAGCCGTTAACGGGTACACCGCCTCAGCGAACAACGCCAGTGCCGCCGCTGCCTCGCCCGGGCCCACGAAACGCAGGATCACCTCGTTGCCGTCGGCTCCCACCTGGGTGAGCTTGAGGCGCCCCGAGATCACAACGCAAAACAGCTCGGCCGGCTCACCCTCCCGAAACACCGCCCCGCCGGCCCGCACGCGCCGCTCGCTGGCCGCCGCGATGATCGGGGCGAGGACCTCGCGGCTGAAACCGCGGAAGATCGCCGATTCGGCCAGCACCTCAACGGCATCGTCCCCGCTCACGAGGTCACCGCTCTCATGGTGCCACATGTTCCCGCCGGGGTGGCCCACATCGCTCTTGCCGCCGGGTGGTTCGTCGGGTATTATGCTTCCCCCCGGGATCGTCGGGGCGCGGAGGCTGTGATGAAGCAAGGGATTCACCCTGAGTACCACGAGGTCGAGGTGCATTGCGCCTGCGGCAACACCTTCAAGACCCGTTCGACCAAGAAGGAGATTCGCCTGGAGATCTGCTCCGCATGCCATCCGTTGTTCACCGGCAAGCAGAAGCTGATTGACTCCGCCGGGATGGTGGAGCGGTTCCAGCGGCGCTACAGGAAGGGCGAGAAGGCGACAAACGCGTAGCTTCGCTCGCGACAGGTAGTCCTTGCCCAGGCCGGGGAGGCGCCTCCCCGGCTGTTTGCTTTCATCGGCACCGCTCGTCTGCCTCGCTGGCGCCGCAATTCGCTTGCCGTTAAGTTCTGACGAAAGGTAGACTTGCACCGTGGACGGGATGTTGCATCGGCTCGAGGAGGTGACCAGGCGGTGGGAGGAGCTGCGCGCGGAGCAGGCCAACCCCGAGGTGGTCATCGACCGCAAGCGCATCCTCGAAGTGGCGAAGAAACTGGCCGAGATCGAGCCCCTCGTTCACGCGTATCAAGCCTACTGTCGGCTCCGGGCGGAGGAGGCGGGCGCGCGCGAGATGCTCGCCGCCGAGGCTGACCCCGAGCTGCGAACGATGGCCGAGGAAGAGGTCCACCGTCTCGGCCTCGAGCTTTCCGAGCGCGAACAGCAGATGAAGCTCCTTCTCCTTCCCGCCGACCCTAACGACCGGCGCAACGTGGTGCTCGAGGTGCGCGCCGGGACCGGCGGCGAGGAAGCCGCACTGTTCGCGGCCGAGATCCTGCGCATGTACACCCGCTACGGAGAAGCGAGACGTTGGCGGGTCAACGTTACCGACCTCTCCGAGGCAGGGCTCGGTGGGGTCAAGGAAGCGGTCGCGTTGATCGAGGGGGAGGGGGCGTACTCGCGGCTCAAATTCGAGTCGGGGGTGCACCGCGTGCAACGGGTGCCGGCGACCGAGGCCTCGGGGCGCATTCACACCTCGGCGGTCACGGTGGCGGTGCTGCCGGAGGCCGAGGAGATCGAGATCGGGATCGACCCCAAGGAACTCCGCGTGGACACCTTTTGCTCCGGCGGTCACGGCGGCCAGTCGGTCAACACGACCTATTCCGCGGTGCGCATCACCCACCTACCGAGCGGAATCGTTGCCCAGAGCCAGGACGAGCGCTCGCAGATTCAAAATCGCGCCAAGGCGATGCGCGTGCTCAAGGCGCGCCTCTACGAAGTCGCCCGATCCGAGCAACAGTCCAAGCTCGCGGCCGAGCGGCGCTCGATGGTCGGCAGCGGGGACCGCTCGGAGAAGATCCGCACGTATAACTTCCCCCAATCGCGGGTGACCGACCATCGCATCGGGCTTACCGTGCATCGCTTGCAGGAGATCCTCGACGGGTCGCTGGACCTGCTCCTCGACCCGCTCATCGCTCAATTTCAGGCGGAGCGTCTCGAACGCGAACTGGCCTCGGCGTGATGAGCCGACTGCGGCGCTGGTTCGCGGGTTCCCGCATGGTGGGCGAGTTCTCGTTTCTCTTCGACGGGGCATTGATCTGGGCGCTGACCGGCGCGGTGGTCGCGCTCGCCTCGCCGGCCCCGGCGCTGCTTGCCGGGCTCTCCCCGCCGGCGCGGGTCTTTTTTCAAGCCGGCATCGGCTTCGGCTTCGGTTGGTGGTGCGGGCTGCCGTGGAGTTTCGCCTTTGCCCTCTCGGCACGCGCGTACACGCCGGCGCCGCCGGTCGCAACGCTGCGACGCATCACCTGGTTTGCCGTGACGGGGTTTGCTGCCGTCGCGCTGACGGCTCGGCTCACTGGTCTGGCGATGGTCGCCTGCATCGGGCTAGGCGTCGTCGTCGCGACCCTCGCCGCCCGAGTCGGGCTCGCGCGCGCGGCCCACAGGCAACGCGGATGACGGTCGGCGAGCTGCAACGCGAGGGCGCCTCTCGGTTCCAGCGCGGGGAGGGGCTGCCCGACCCGCAGCGTGAGGCGCGCTGGTTGCTTGCCCGTGCCCTCGATCGACCCGAGTCGTGGGTGTTGGCTCATGCCGAAGAGGCGGTAGTCGAGCCCATCGTGTCGCGGTTCCGCGCCTGGGTGGAACGCCGGGCAGCCGGCGAGCCCGCACATTACATCGTTGGCACCTGCTCGTTCTGCGGCCGCGTGTTTCTCGTTTCGCCCGCCGCCCTCATCCCACGTCCGGAGACCGAGCTGGTGATCTCCTGTGCGCAGCGCCTCGCCCTTCCGGCGCGAGCGCGCGTGCTCGATGTCGGCACCGGCTCGGGGTGCCTCGCCATCACGCTCGCGCTCGATCTGCCGGGCGCCGCGGTGGACGCCACGGATCTGTCCTTGGAGGCACTGGAGCTTGCCCGCCGGAACGCACGGCGATTTTCGGCGCGCGTGCGCTTTGCCATGGGCGACCTCGCCGCCCACCTGCGCGGGCCGTTTGACCTGGTCGTCGCCAACCTTCCCTACGTGCCATCCGGGGAGCTCGCGGACTTACCGCGTGAGATTCGCGAGCATGAACCGAACCTCGCCCTGGTTGGCGGCGCCGACGGCGCGGACCTGCTGCGCGCCTTCCTGTCCGACCTGCCGCGGCTACTCGCACGGGGGGGATTCGCGCTTCTGGAGATGGGAGGAGGCCAGCGTCACGCCCTCACGCCCCTTCTCGCCGACCTCGAGCTCGCCGAGGTCGAGCGCGGGCTCGACCATGCCGGCGTGGAGCGCGTGCTCGTGCTGCAGAAGCGCTGATCGGCTCACCTACCGAGATTGATTGCGAGCGCCGGCTTGTTCGGGTAGGGGCGAGGCGCTGCCTCGCCCACGGGCGACCCAGCGGGTCGCCCCTACAGAGCTTCCTGGTGCCATTGAATCTGACGGACCGGTGCGCCGATATCAGCCTTGCAGTGCTTGCACCGGGGTAAGGCGGGAGGCGGATAGCGCGGGGAACACACCCGCGAAAAGCCCTACTGCGACCGCGAAGCCGAATCCGAGGGCAAGTCCCAGCGGAGAGACCGGCAGCCCGGCCTCGAAGTTCGGCGACAGCAAAACCGCGACGAGCGAGCCGACCCCGGCGCCGATCACCGCTCCCAGCACCGAGAGCAGCGTCGACTCAACCATGAACTGAAACAGGATGGCGCGATCGGAAGCACCGATCGCCTTGCGCAACCCGATTTCGTACAGGCGTTCCGCCAACGAGATCTTGAGCACCGAGTAGATACCGACCCCACCAACCAGCAACGAGATGCCCGCCAGCGAGGCGAGGATGATCGTCCAGTTGCGCAGCTCGGTTTCGACCTCCTTCTCAGCGCGGAGCATCTCGTCAGCGATGTTCTCCACCTCGAAGTCGCTGATGCCGTGGTGGGAGCGGCGCACGAGGCGCTCGACCTCGTGCTTGACCAGGTCGAGGTTCTCCTTGGCGCCGGTCTTCACGGTGATGAGGGCGAGTCGCTCGCCACCCTGGAGGTGGGCGCGGAACGCCGACAGCGGGATGAGCACTCCTTCCATCTCGCGCCGGGTCCAGCCCGAGTTGGCGAAGCGGTTCCCCAGCCGCGCCTCGACGCCGATCACGCGGAACGCCGCGTCGCCGATGCGCACGCTTCGGCCGAGCGGGTCCGCGCTGCCGAACAGTTTTTCGGCCAGCTCGATCCCCAGCACCGCAACCTTGCGCGATTCGATCTGGTCGCCCTCGTCGAGCCATCGCCCGGCGCTCACCGAGCGGTCGTGCACCTGGGCGTACGACGGCGTGACGCCGTACACCCTCACCCGCCGCGGCTCGCCCTTGGCCGACACGACGAACTCGCCGATGCGCACCGCGGCTGCCGCTTCGATGGCATCGCCGTCGCGACGCAGCGCAGTCACGTCGAGCGCCTCCAGGCCGTGCGAGTAGGCTTGCTTCTGACGGTCGACGAGGTCCTGCGGCGCCTGCGCCGACACGAACATCACGCCGTCGAATCCCAGCCCCTTGATCCCGTCCCATACCATCACCTTGATCGCTTCGATGATGCTCACCATCACGACCACGGCGAGGGTTCCGAGGATCACGCCGAACAAGGTCAGGAACGAGCGCAGCTTGTGCGCCCAGATCTCCGCAAGGGTCGTGCGCACCGCTTCCCAGACCGCAATTCCTCCACCAGAGGCGGGGAGTTGCGTCCGTGTTGAGGGGCCCAGCGGAGACGCGGCGTAGGAGGCGTTCTCGCTCATCGGACACGCTCACTCATAGCGGAGTGCCACGACCGGGTCGAGTCGTGCCGCTTTGACCGCCGGATAAAGGCCGAACGCGAGGCCCACGGTGGTGGCGGAGGCCACCGCTGCGGCCACCATTGCGGGCGTGAGGACGGCCGGTTGGTTGAGCATGCTCGCCATGATGTGAACGAATCCGACCCCGAGCGCGAGCCCGGTGGCGCCGCCAAACCCCGTCACGATCGTCGCTTCGAGCAGGAACTGCACCGCGATATGCCACCCCTTGGCGCCCAGCGCCTTACGCACCCCCACCTCGCGCATCCGCTCGGTGAACGACGCCATCAAGATGTTCGCGAGCACGATGCCGCCCACCAGCAGTGAAATCAAGCCGCAGACGCGGAAGGCGATGTCGTACACCTGCCCGTTGCGGTTCATCTCCTCGACCCGCTCCTTGCGCGCGTAGACCTCGAAGTCTTCTGCGCCGTGACGGGAGAGGAGGAGCCGGCGCAACGCCGGCACCGCCTGATCGTAGACGTCGAGCGAGGACATGTGCAGCCCGATCTGGTCAAGCTTGCGCTCACCCGCGCCGACCTCGCGCGCTTGCAGCGAGGTCACCGGCAGGAGGATCATCTCGTTCATCCAGCCGAGAGCGTTGTAGGTGTCGCCGCGGTTCCAGTAGAACTCGCGGTACTCCTGCACGCCTGCGACGCGGTAGAGATGGCTGCCAATGTGGAGCTGCTTGCCGACCGGGTCCTCGCTGCCGAAAAACTCGCGGGCGCGATCCGCACCGAGCACGCAAACCGACGCCGAGGTAGCCATGTCCTCATCGGTAATAAAGCGCCCGCCCTCGAGGCGCAGCTCATTGAGCTCGGCGTAAAGTGGACCCACGCCGCTCACCTCGTACGTGCGCGTCAGGCGCGGGCTAGCCACCTGGAGCCGGCGGTCGAGCTCCGGCTCGACGAGGTCAAAGCCAGGGATCGACGCGCGGATCGCCGCGATATCGTCGAGCGACAAGCCCCGGCTCGCCATTTCGCGCGCCGAAGCGTGCACCGTCGCCGCCGGCTTCGACCACACGAGCACCTTGAGCACGCCGCCGCTTTGCGTGTAGTACTGCATGCTCTGCGCCTTGCCACCGGCGGTCAGCCCCATCGTCGCCACCACCGAGGCGACGCCGAGCACCACGCCGAGGGTTTGCAGCGCGGTGCGACCCGCGTGCGAGCGCACGTCGACGAAGCCATCGGAGAGGACTTCGATGAAGTTCATGGCATCTTGGAGCCTGTCTGAGTAAGCGGGTGGGCCGCGTTGCTGGCGCCGCGGGGCGAGATGCTAGGCGCCGTGACGAAGGCGACGTGAACCCGTCGGCGAGGAGCGGCAACAACGCAGATCGCCCCGCGCCGCCGCAACCCATGGGCGCAGGGGCTTGCGGGCGCATGCTGCGTTGCTCGTCGGCCACGATGGCTCCACATCGCCTGCCTCCTCATGCCTTGCCTGCACCCGCAATCCTCGTGCGCGCGACCCGCCCCATTGGTCAGACAGGCTCCTAGGCTGCTTTCGCCTCGTCCACCGAGACCAGGCCGTCGACGATGCGCACGATGCGGTGCGCGTGCGCCGCGACGTTGGGGTCGTGGGTGACGACGATGACGGTCTGGCCGATCCCGTTGAGGGCGTCAAAGATGTCCATCACCTCGCCGCCCGAGGTCTGGTCGAGGTTGCCCGTCGGCTCGTCGGCGAGCAGCAGCGCCGGCCGCGTCACGAGCGCGCGCGCGATCGCCGCGCGCTGGAGCTGGCCGCCGGAGAGCTGACTCGGCAAGTGACCGGCGCGGTCGGCGAGCCCGACCTGATCGAGCAGCTCGCGGGCACGGGTGCGGCGTTCCTCCCGCTCCACGCCGCCGTACAGGAGAGGCAGCTCGACGTTGCGCAGCAAGCTCGCGCGCGGCAGCAGGTTGAAGCTCTGGAACACGAAGCCGATGAACTTGTTGCGCAACACCGCGAGGCGTCCCGCGGAGAGGTTGGCGACCTCATCGCCAGCGAGCCGGTAGCTGCCTCCGGTGGGCGCGTCGAGACAGCCGAGGATGTGCATGAGTGTGGACTTGCCGGATCCCGACGGCCCCATGATCGCGAGGTACTCGCCCTCCTGCACCGTCAGGTCGATGCGACGCAGCGCCTCCACGGCCACCTCGCCGGTGTCGTACACCTTGCGCACGCCCGCCAGGACGATGAGCGGTTCGCTCACCGGTTCTCGTCCTTCTTCTTCGGCCGGGTGGGATCCTCGAGCGCGACCTCCTCGCCCGCCACGAGACCGGCGACGATCTCCGCCTGTGAGAGCGAGGCGAGGCCTGATTCGACCTTGCGCTCGTCGAACTTCTGCTTCCACGCGTCGCGGGGGTTGGGCGTCGCCTTGGGTTGGGGCACCTTGACCTTGGCGTCCTGCGCCTTCTTAACGTACACCACCTCGCCGTCCTCGCGGTGGAAGACGGCCTCCAGCGGCACTGCGAGCACGTGCGAGGCCTTGTCGCCCTTGATCGACACGTTGGCGGTCATGCCGGTGCGCAGCTCCTTGCCCTGGTTGTCGAGCGTGACCTCGACGTCGAACACCTTGACCTGGTCCGCGAGGTGCGCCGCCGGGCCGATGCGCGACACCTTGCCGGGAAAGCGCACCTTGGGGTAGGCATCGAGAGTCACGACCACCGGCGCCCCGAGGCGGACCTTGCCGATGTCCACCTCCGAGACGCCCGCCTTGACGATCATCTTGGCGATGTCGGCGACGGTGGCGATCACGGTGCCCGCGTTGAACGACCCGGCGCCGGTGACTGCCTCGCCGAACTCCACCGGACGGCTGATGACCACGCCGTCCATCGGCGCGGTGATGTTGATCCGCTGGTTGGGGTTGGTCGTCACCGGCACACCCGATGAGGTGACGATGCTGGCCCGTTCCCGTGCCGCGTCGAGCACCTCGTGGGCCGTCTTGTACTTGGTCTCCGCTTCACGGTGGAGCTCGACCGAAATGAGTCCGTCCTCAAGCAGTTCATGCTTGGCCCGGTAGTCCTTTTCAGCGTCGGCGAAGTCGATCTCCGCCTGGTTGACGCCGCGGCGCACGGCAGCGAGCGTCTGCGCTTGGTTTACGTCGGGCTCGATGCTGGCGATGAGCTGACCCTTGCCGACCACGTCGCCCTCGCGCACGGGCAATTCGACCACCTTGCCCGAGAGCGCCGACTTGACGTCCACCTTGACCTCGGGCTCGACGGTGCCGATCTCGGTAACCTCGACCTGCACGTCCGCGAACGCGGCCTTCGCGACGGGCGTGTCGTCCTTGACCGCCGAGCTGCCCTGCGAGCGAGAGGCGAGCGCGACCGCTGCACCCACAATCACAACACAAGTTGCCAATCCGAACAGCCACCGCTTCCTCTTCGTCATCTCAACCTCCGATGCGACACTTATCTTTACGCAGGAAACAACTGACGGGTTCTCCACGGCTGCGTTCTCGCCGTCGTTTGACCACCGAGGCAGGCGGCTGCAAAGCGCTCGGTTCCTGTCATCACGGAAGATGCCGGGGAGGCATCAGGAACGGGCCGACTCCTCGTGTCGGCTCGGCGCCGGTTGGACTCCCCTACTCGCGCGGCAAGAACCGCTCGAGATCAGCAGAGCCTAGCGCCGCAAGCGCTCGTCCAACTGACTCGGCGGGCACGAGGAAGTGGTCCGTGTCGTGGCTCGAGAACGCCATCACTGAGATGCCGACCTCTGCCAGCACGCGGCTCACGGACGCGAGCACGCCGACGGTATTGAGCGGGAACACCGCCTCAAGGGTGAGGGCACGCCAGCCAAGCGAGACGTGCTCGGCTAAGTCGGCGATCGGCTCTAGCGCTGCCACGGGCGCGAGCAAGCTCACCTCGCCGTGACCGATGACCAGCGCCACCGGGGCGTCGTCCTTCGCCAAGGGCGCCAGCTCCGGCGGCGCCTCACGCAGCCGCGCCACCGCGTAGGCTTGCGGCCAAAGGCGGACGCCAAGCACCGGCTTTTCCTGCGATTTCATACCGCGACGGCGATCAGAAGGCGTCGAGAATGTAGTGGAGCGGGTTCTGCTTCTCCCCGTCTTTCCATACTTCATAGTGGAGATGGGGTCCGGTGGTGCGGCCCGACATGCCAACCTTGCCGATCGGCTGGCCGCGGCTGATCTTCGCCCCTTCCTTCACCAAGAAACGGTCGAGGTGACCATACTGCGTGACGTAGCCATACCCGTGGCTGATCCTGAGCAGGCGCCCGTAGCCGGCGTCGCGGTCGGCAAACACCACGATTCCATCAGCCGGGGCGTTAACGACCGTGCCAAACGCTACCGAAATGTCGAGGCCGTCGTGGAACGCGGGCTTGTGCGTGACGGGATCGAGGCGGGGCCCAAACCCGTCGGTGATCACACCCACCAGCGGCGCCACCACCGGAGTGTGCGAAAGCAGGAGCGCCTGGTCCGAAAGCTTCTTCTCCACCTTGCCGAGCTGCTCGTCGAGTTGCTCCTGGCGCCGCACCAGCGTCTCGGGTGCAGTCCCGAGGCGGTTGAGCGGTCCGCCGCTGCCGATCGCCGCTGAGCGCGTGTCGTCCGCGCTCTGCGTGAAGAGGTCGGCCACGCCGGCGGCAATCGCCAGGGTCTTGGTGCGCTGCTCGAACTGCCCAAGGCGCGTCTGCACCTGGTTGACCGTCTCCGACAGGCGCAAGTTCGTACGTTTCAACTGCTTGTTTTCCTCCTGCAGCGCGCGGTAGACAGCACGCTCGTGGAGGAACGATCCCGAGGCGGCCAGCGAGACGATCGCAAGGACGGCCACCACCGCCACCGAGATCACGAGGAATTTCAGGAATGCGGGCGAGAGTTGGGCCTTGTAGACCTTGCCGTGGGCATGAGGAACGATGATGATGGTGCTGTGCCGTTTCTCAGCCACTTCCCAACCCCTCCCCACGGCGAGAATCAAAGCCAGACACCCGGCCACGGGTGGTATTGCCGCGATTCCAGATGCTGCCACACGCAGCCGGGCGTGTCAAGGATGATCCGTCACAATTCAGTCATCCCAGAGACTCAGGAAGCTCGCGATCGCGCTTTCCGCGTGACCCGGGGAGGTGAGCGATGTTACTCGCTGAGTTGTCGTTAACCCCACTCGACAAGGGTGGCAGCGTGAGCGCTTGGGTGTCGCGCTGCCTTGACGTGATCGACCGCTCCGGCCTGCCCTACCGCCTCGGGCCGATGGGTACCTGTGTCGAGGGCGAGTGGGACGAGGTGATGGCGGTGCTCAAGACCTGCTTTGAGCGCATGGCCGAGGACTGCGAGCGGATCAGCATCTCGGTCAAGGGCGACTGGCGCCGCGGCCGGTCGGGCGCGCTCGCGGCCAAGATCGAGAAGGTGGAGTCCACGCTGGGGAGGAAGCTCAAGACGTAGCTTCCGTCGCCGATGCCCAGTCGCTGCCTACCGTCATCATTCCCGCGCAAGCGGGAATCCAGTCACTGACAACGGTTTCTCTTTGCCCGTCGGGTGCTGCGGCACTCTTCGCTCGCGCGCCCCCGCGCGCGGCGCTCGGAGACTCCTTCGCGCACGACCGAGCGGGGACGGCCACGCGGCGGGGCCCCTCGCTGTCCGCATGAAGCTGCGTCAGCGACACCCCACCGCGGTCCGCCCGCTCGGTTCCCGTGCGCTCCGGAGCGAATGCCGCATCGCACCCGACGTGCGGATCTAGATGCCCCCCACCCGCTTCTCCACCCAGGCGTTCTTTGAGCCATCGTGATGTCGGGTGGAAAAACTGGTTGGGTGGGGGACGGGCGGCGGCGGGC
>JBIOGJ010000013.1:0-75738 GCA_044447965.1 Thermoanaerobaculales bacterium
CCCCCGCCCACACATTGCTTCCACGGGGCAAGACGATTGCTCCAAGCGCGCCTGCGTCGAAGACCGGGTGGGGGGCATTGACTCCGCACGTCGGGTGCGATGCGGCATTCGCTCCGGAGCGCACGGGCTCCGAGCGGGCGGGCCGCGGTGGGGTGTCGCTGACGCCCCTCCATGCGGACAGCGAGGGGCCCTGCCGCGGGCCGTCCCTGCTCGGTCGTGCGCAAAGGTGTCTCCGAGCGAAGCCCGTGGGGACGGGCAAGCGAGGAGAGCCGCAGCACCCGACGGGCTACAAGAAACCGAGGTTGCATTTGCTCTGCTGCGGTCTGTCAGGATTTCCCGCCTCGCAAGCACGAATCTCGATGCGAGGCGAGCCAAGGAGAGCCGGTGCAAGTGGGCCAAATGTAAGGCGGAGGATCCGCGGCCGAGGGCGGCCGCACCACGGGGACCAACGAAGACAACGTGGGGCGGGCGTGTCAGCCGGCGCGGAAGGAAAAGTCGAACCCTACCCTGGGAGGCTCGTGGTCGGGGTCGCAGCGGTAGCCGGTGAAGTCGCTCACGCCTTCCGAGCGGATGAAGTCCTCGTCGATGAGGGCATGGCCCGTGAAGCCGGCGGGCTCCTTGGCGAAGATGCGGACCGCTGCATCGGCGAGGATATCGGGCTTGCGCCACATCGCCGGCCCGCCGAGCCCAAAGTTGATGGTGGCGTAACTCTCGATCAGCGTTGCAGGCCAGAGGGCGTTGCACGCGACGTTGCGGCCGACCAGCTCGCCGGCCAGGCCATGCGCGATGAGCGTCATGCCGAACTTGCTCACGGCATACGCGATCTTTCCCGCCGCGGCGGGAGGCGCCACGGGCGGCGACATCATCAGGATATGGCCCCACCCCTGCGCCAGCATCGCGGGCAGCACAGCATGGCAGCACGCAAATGCTCCCCGGACGTTGACGGCCATCACGCGGTCGAAGCGCGCCATCGGCGTGTCGACCAGCGACTGCCAGAAGAGCGCTCCGGCGTTGTTGACGAGGAAGTCGATGCGGCCAAAGCGCTCGAGGGCGGCCTTGACACCCGCCTCGATCGTGCCCTCGTCGCGTACGTCCACCTGGACCGCCAGCGCACGACGCCCCAGTGTCTCCACCTCCGCGGCGGTGGTAAAGATCGTGCCCGGCAGCCGCTCGTTCTCCTCGACCGACTTGGCTGCCACGACGATGTTGGCGCCCTCGCGGGCGAGCGCGAGCGCGACGCACTTGCCGACGCCGCGCGAGCTACCGGTGATGAACGCCACCTTGCCCTCGAATCGCATGAGGGGAGCATACCTGTCACGATGGCTTTCCGAAAGCGCAGAGGCGCATGGTCGCCCGTTCGCTGTGGCGCACAGCCAGAAGTCCCCGTCCTGTCCTATACTTCTGTTATGTGTTGCGGTCATCCTCGACGAGCCGCTGCGCCGCTGGCGCGCCACAGCGTCTTGCTGGGCGAGGCGGCGGTGGTATGAGCCCGGGCCTCACGCTCGCGGGCGGGCGCGCCAGCCGCTTGAGGCGGCAGATGCTGCGCGATGCCGTCGAGGAGAACCTCGCCGCGATCGAGGGGCGCCGGCCCCGCCGCCTCGTCGTGCGCCGAATCGGCTGGGGTGTCGGAGCGGCCGCGGTAGCGGCGGTGCTCGTGGCGGCCGGCGCGATGCATTCGCTATCGGATTCCAACGGCAAGACGCCCGCCGCGACGGCGGACACCCTGCCGGAAACGCAAGCGTTCACGATCCCCGCCCCGGAGCCGCCGGTGTTTGCCGCACCCCGCGGAATCGACCCGTCGGTGTTTCACCTCGGCATTCACAAGGTGGTGATTGATCCCGGCCACGGCGGCAGCGACCCCGGCGCGATGACCGGCGACATCGTGGAGAAGCAGGTAACGCTCGACATCGCGCACCGGCTCGGCGGGCTGCTGCGCGGGGCGGGCTTTGTGGTCACCCTCACGCGGCAGAGCGACGACACCGTTTCGCTGCAGCAGCGCGTGGCGTCGGCCAACGCGGTAGGTGGCGACGTCTTCATCTCGATTCACGTCAACTCCATCCCGGTGACAATCCGCCGCGGGGTCGAAACGTACTACCTCGGCCCCACCTCCGATCCCGGCGTGGAAAAGCTCGCCGGCGCAGAAAACTCGGGATCCGGCTACTCGCTGGCGGACTTTCGCCACCTCCTTGAAGGCGTGTACACCGAGATCCGCCAGGAAGAATCGCGGCGCTTCGCCCTCGCGGTGCAGGGCAAGCTCTTCGCCGTCCTGCACCGCACCAACCCGGAGTTGGAGAACCGCGGAGTGAAAACCGCGCCGTTCGTGGTGCTGGTCGGCACCGAGATGCCGAGCGTGCTCGCCGAGGTGTCTTGCGTGTCCAACCCGGACGAAGCCCGCCTCCTCGGTGAGGACACCTACCGCGACGACATCGCGAAGGCTCTCGCCGCCGGGGTGCGCGCCTTCGCCGCGGAGCGCAGCGGCGCCACCATTGCCAGCCGCCACACGGAGACGCGGTGATGCAGCGACGACCGTTCATGCCGGTCCCCGATCGTCCCTCCCGGCCGCTGCTGCCGCCGGTGCGTCGCGTCCGCTCGCTGGCCATCGATTCGCCCCTCCTCTCCGCGGTGATGAAAGGAAGCGTGAAGCCGTGACAAAGGAAAAGGCCAAAGTGCTGCACCTCGGCATCGACCTCGGAACCTCGCGCAGCTCGGTCTCGGCCTCCAACGGCGAGCGCCACGTCGTGGATAGCTACGTCGGCTGGCCGGTCGACATGGTGGCGCGCAAGATCGTCAAGAAACCGATCGTGTTCGGCCGCGAGGCGCTCGACAACCGCCCAATGCTCGACCTCCACCGCCCGCTCGAGCGGGGTCTAATCAAGGAAGGCTCCGAGAAGGACGAAGAGGCGGTACGCGAGCTGCTTGGCCATCTTATCTCGCTTGCGGGCTCCCACGACGACCACAAGCTGTTCGTGGTGGTGGGTGTGCCGGCCGAGGCGCTGCGCGTGTCCCGCCAACACCTGCGCAACGCGGTTAAGGGCGTCGCGGACTCGCTGATGATCGTCTCCGAACCGTTTGCGGTGGCGTACGGCATGGATGCGCTGCTCCACGCGATGATCGTCGACATCGGTGCCGGCACCACCGACTTCTGCGTGATGAAGGGCCGCTATCCCACCGACGAGGATCAGCGCACGCTCACCAACGCCGGCGACTCGGTGGACGAGCAACTCGCCACGCTCATTCGCGCCAAGGCGCCGGAGGCGCAGTTCTCCGTCCACATGGTGCGGGCGTGGAAGGAGGCGCACAGCTTCGTGGGCGAGCCTAAAGCACCGGTCGAGGTGAAGGTGCCGATCAACGGCAAGCCCACGGCGATCGACATCACGGCCGAGCTGCGCCGCGCCTGCGAGAGCATCATCCCGCCGATCGTCGAGACCATGCTCGACCTCATCTCGCGGGTAGAGCCCGAGTTTCAGGAGGCGGTGCGCCACCACGTCGTCCTCGCGGGCGGCGGCTCGCAGATCCCTGGCCTCGCGGCCGCGCTCGAAGCCGCGCTCGCCGAGGTGGGCGGCGGCAAGGTGACCGCGGTCGATGATCCGATCTTCGCAGGCTCCAACGGTTCGCTCGCGATCGCCGCCGACGCTCCCGAATCGGACTGGGAAAAGCTGCCGGGCTAGCTGGACGCGCATGCATGACCAACCCTGACCCCAGCGCGGGCGGCAGCGCCAAGGTACCGCTTGTCTCCGAGGTGCTCGACCGCCTTCTGGCAATCGAGAGCGGTGCGCGCACCCGTCGCTCGGCACTGTTTCAAGCCGCGCTCCAGGTCTGCACCGACGAGATCCGTCGCGTCAAACAGGGAGCGACGCCGGCCGCGCTCGATACGTTGGTGGAACGCGCGCGCACCCTACTGACATCGCCCGCCGGTCAGATGCGCGCGGCTCCTTCGCGGCCTTCGGTCGCCGCCGATCTGGCGCCGCTGCTCGATGAAACCGCTGGCTTGCTCAAGGTGCCCCCGACGGTCGTCTCGCCGGAGCCCCCGGCCCCGCCCATGCCCGCGGCGCGGCCCACCCCGGAAGCGCCGCCGCCTTCGGTGCCGCCTAAGCCGGCCGCGGCTCCTCCGCCGGTGCATCCCAAGTCCGAAGCGGTACCTCCGCCGACACGCCGGGATCCCTTTGTCGTCGCTCCTGAGGAAGCCCCCCCCGTGCCGGCGGCAGCGGAGCCCTGGCCGCCTCCCCCACCTGCGGTCTCGTTTCTGGAGCTGTTTCCTCCTCCCGAGCCGGCGCTCGAGGATCTCGGTGGTAAAACCGTCCCAGGGTCTCGCCTGGGCACTCAAGTGCTGCTTCCTTTAAGCGTGCTGATCGTCGTCGGCGGCGCAGCGGCGTGGTACTTTCTCATCGGCCCGCGCCACTCGTTGCAGACCGTGCCAACTCCGGCCCCCACGATCGCGCCGGTCACCCAACCCCCAGCCACCGTGTCCTTGCCCACGGCACTCCCGGCCATCCCACCACCACCGCCGACCCAAGCGCTCGCCATCCAGACAGGCGGAAGCACGCCCGGTGCGAAACCCGGAGTCCCCAGCGCCGCCGCGCCTGCAAGCGCTTCACCAACGTCGGTGTGGGACCTGACCACGCCACCGACCGCACCGCCCAATCTGACGCCGGGCGTCGAGCCGACCCCGCCTGCGCCACCACCCGCACGGCCGCCACAGCACGCACCCGCGAGGGCCGCTGCCCCCCCCGCCCAGCCGGGCACCGGCAAGGCGCCACCATCTGGCCAGGACCGTGCCGCAACGATGGTGTCGCCGGATTGGGCTGGCCACGCCCCGATATACGTCGTGCATTTCTCGTCGTACCACGACCACGACAAGGCAGCTTCCGACGCGGCGCGCATCGCCGCCGAGTTCCGGCATCCCACCTACGTCGCCAAGGTCAGCCTGGGCGCCGAGGGCGAGTGGTTCCGGGTCGTGGTCGGCGACTTCGCCACCGCCGACGAGGCGTTCGCCTACCGCGCCGAGTTGCTCGCCCGCCACGTCCCCGACGTCGCCCACGTTTACCGGCTCACCGCCCCGAAGTAGCCACTCCCACGAGGCTTGCTCGGGGCCAGGTTGCAGGTCCGCCGCGAGGCCATGCCGACCTTCGCGAGCGTCGCGGATTCCCTCGCCTGAGGCCACCGGACTTCGCGGGCCTCACCCTTGCGGCTTTCTGTGCGGCCATGTCCTCCGCAAGGGGGTCAGCCAAGCTGGGCACCTCGGGCCAGCGGTGCAGGCGGATCTGCTCTTGCGCTTCGCTATGCTTGTGTCGAGGTTGAGATGGAATCGAGTTCCGCCCCGCGCAGGCGCCGCTGGAGGCGATGGCTACTGGTGGTCGTCGTCGTGCTCGTGTTGCCGATGGTCCTGCTCGGGGCCGCGGTGCTCGCGCTGCGGGCGCACGCCGTCCGGTCAGCGGTACTCGCGACGATCACCGACAGGGTTGACCATGAGCTCCACGTGGCCGTCACCGCGAGTGACTTCTCGGTCGCGCTGCGCCGGGGCGAGATCGAGCTTGACGACATTGTCCTCGGCGTGCCGAACGCGCCCCCGCTCTTGCGCGTGCGCCATCTAAGCCTCGAGGTCGAACCAGGATCGCTGTTGCGCGACGTCATCGTCATCCGCTCCGTCGAGATCGAAGCGCCGCGGCTCGACCTTGCCGCGCCGATCCCCGCTTTGCCGCACGCGCAGCCCGGCGCGAAGCCTGCGCGCCGGCGCAGCATCGAGGTACTGCACGCGGCCTTGCACGCCGGCTCGGTCGCGGGCGGTCCGATACCGGCGCGCGTCGCGTCAGAGGTTTCCGGCTGGGGTGTCGACGGGATTGAGCTGGCTGGCAGCTTCCGTAGCGGCATGCTTGACCTTACCGCGCGGGTGGACCGCATCGCAATCAGGCTTCCGGACCGGCGTCAAGTCACGGCAAAGCTCGAGACTCGGATCGAGGGTGATCCGGCGCGGGAGCTGCACTTCGATTCGCTGTCGTTGACCGCGCCTGGCCTCACGCTCACCGCTAGCGGCAGTGCGGCGATCGCGCCGCCCGGGCCGATTCCGTTTACCTTCGTGCTCGATCTGGATCCGGCCATGCTCGCGCCTGAGCCGGGGCTTGGTGGCCACATCAGCGCGAGTGGGAAAGTCGACCTGCGCTCACGCAACGGAGCCGTGTCACTTCACGCGCAGGAGCTGGCGCTCGCCGCCACGCGACGGTTGCTCCCCGCCGAATGGTTCGACAGGTTCGAGCTGGACGGCACGACTCTCGACGTCCTCGCCGAAGCGCATGGCGCATCCGATCATCCCGAAGCAGCCGCCGGCAAGGCGGAGCTGCATTGGTACCGCGGCGAGCGCGAGTTGGCGCGGGCGAGCGCAACGCTCTCCCCATCACCGCGAGGCGACGAGCCGTGGATCGAGCTCGCGTGTTCCGCCTCGCTGCTGCCCGGTTCGCCCGGCCAGCGCACCGTGTCTGCAACGCTGCGAGCCACCTCGCTGCTCGGCCTGGGCGAAGCGATCGTGGACGCGTCGGCGCTGTCCGTGACGTTGCCCGACGTGGCCACAGCGCTGCGCGAGGCGCGAGCGATCTGGCCGCGCCTGATCCCGCCGCCGCCGCCGCAGGTGCCGATCGCGGGCTCGCTGGAGATCGACGCGCAGGTGCGCGGTTCGCTCTCCGCTCCTCTGGCAAACCTGCACGCCACCTGGCGGCCCAGCGCGGAGTCGCGACTCGAGCTGTCGGCAAGCGGCGCGCCGCTGGCCCGGCACGGCGAGGCAACGCTCACGATCGACCGGCTGCCGGTTGGGGTGTTCGTCCCACAACTCTCCGGGACGATCTCGGCTACCGCCCACGCCTCCGGCTCGCCAAGCGCCTTCGAAGCGAGCCTCACGCTCGACGGCCGCAAGCTCGCGGTGTCGCCGGACGGGCCGAGCCTCGATGCGCTCCACCTCGAAGCAACGACCGACGGCAGGGAGCTGCGTGTACCTACGCTCACCGCGGCGATGGGTAACCGCCGCATCGCCGCGCAGGGGCGCGCGTCGCTTGCGTTGCCGCTCGCAGAGGCGTCGTTTGCGGTTCATCTCGTTGACCCAGTGGCAGACGTGCCGGCAGTAGACCTGGACCTCGACCTGCACGACGGAGTCCTCACCGCCGGTGCCGTCGCGCCTGCGACACCCATCGGACCCGTGGTGGCGAGCGTGGAGTTGCCGCTTGGCGCGCTGCGAAAGGTGCCACAGCTCGGCCAACGCGTCGCGACGCTGCCGCTGGTCACCGCCGAGGGCCCCGTGCATCTCCTCATTGAGGCGCCCGAGGTCGACACCTGCACCACGCCGGCGCAGGCCGGCCTTGCCGAGCGTGCGGATCGCCTGCACGCGGCCCTGGCCGCGCAGGCGTGGCTCGACCCCGCGCGCCTCACCACCGGCACGGCTGAGGTGGTGCTCTCCGGTTTCGAGCTGGAGACCGGTGGATACCGCGTGACCGCCGAGCGGTCGATCACGGTGACCCTGGCCAACGGAGAGCTTCGTCTCGAGCCAACCAGCTTCGCGAGCGCTGGGGCGCGTCTCGATCTGGAAGCGCGGGCGCGCCTCGCGGAGGCATGGACACCGCGCGACGCCCCCCTCGCGCTCCTGCGCGACTTCGCACTCGCGGTGCACGGCCTGCTTCCCGCGCCGTTGCTCGATCCGTTCCTGCGCGGTGGCGGCGAAGCGACCGGCACGCTGCGCCTCGACCTGACAGCGCAAGGCAGCGCGGCGAAACCCACCGGCGAGCTGAGCCTCGATGCCAGCGACGCGATCTTCCTCTGGCCAGCGCCGTACGCGACCAAGATCACGCAGGCGCGCGTGGGGGTGTCGCTGGGCGAGACGGGGGCGCTCGCGCACGACGGGCACTGCCTCCTCAACGGCGGCCCGGTGGACTTCACCGCCCGCTTCGGGGTCGACCGCTCGCTCGATGCGCAGGCGACGTTCTCCGCCGTGCGCTACACCTTCGACTTCGGCTTACGCGCGGTGCTTTCCGGCGAGCTCGACGTGGCGATGCCGCCGGACGAGCGAGCGCTCGTGTCTGGCCGTGTTTCCATCGACCGCGGCGCGTTGGTGCGCGATATCGACCTCGATCGCGAGCTGCTGCCGTTCATGATGGCGCCGCCACGCACCCCGGGCACGGAAACGAACCTGCTCGACACGATCGACCTCGAGGTCACGCTCGAGACCGCGAGCGGCGTCCGCGTCAAGGACAACCTCGCGGATCTCCACGCGTCCTGGGAGCCGCTTGAAATCCGTGGCACGGCGTGGATCCCCCTCATCGTCGGCCGCATCGAGGTGGACCCGGGCGGCCTCGTGTACGCGTACGGACAGACCTTCCGCCTCGACCGTGCCGCCGCCATTTTCACCGGCGATCCCGCCACCGACCCGCGCCTCGACTTTGCGATCACCAGCTCGCTCCAGGACCCCACGATCGGTCGCGCCGGCAACGCGCTGACTCCCCTCACGCCAGCACCGATCGCCCAGACGCAAACTGAGGCGGCGGGCGACGCCCTCTCCACCGCCCTGGCAGCGGCGCTCGGGCAGCACCTCGGCGAATCGCTGGGCCTCGGCAGCGTGAGTGTCCGGCCGTTACCGGTGTGGGGCGAGGCGGACCCCAGCGCGCGCTTGACCATCTCGCGCGATCTCTCGAGCTACGTTGCGTTCCTGGTCTCGCTCGACCTGCGCGGCGCGCAGGGCCAGACCTACCTGTTGGACTTGCACGGTCTTCACCTCCTCCCAAGCCTCGAAGCGCAGGCGTTCACGAACGACGCGGGACACCACGGCGCCACGCTCCAGCAGAGCTTCGACCTCGGCGGGGTAAAGCAACGTGCCAAAGGGCTACCTCGCTTGCACGAGGTCGTCGTTGAGGGCCCGCAGGAGGTGTCGCGCCGAACCGTCCGCAACGCAGTTGCCGTGGGCAAGGGCGACGTCGTGCGCGAGAGCGCCTCCCTGGACGCCGAGGTGGACGTGAGCCGGGCCCTGCGCGAGGACGGCTATCCGGATGCGCAGGTCTCGGCATCCGTCAGGCCCACACCCGCGAAGTCCGGCCAGGTTGACCTCGTGATTGCGGTCGAGCCCGGACCACGGGTCGCCGTTCACTTCGTCGGCGACGCGCTCCCCGCCGCGTCGCGCCGCGAGGTCGCCGCGCTCTATCGCACCGATGCCCACGAGGCCGAAGCGCGCGACGACATGCGCGTGGCCGCCGAGCGGGTCTTTCGCGCCCTCGGCTACCTCGCGCCGCAAGTGGAGGTTGGTGTGGCGCGCGAGCAGCCGACCGATGGCGCGAGCCCGCGCACCGTCACCGTCGCGTGCCGTGCCGGCAAGCGGGTGGCCATCGCCACCGTCAGCTTCACCGGCATCCCCGAGGCGGAGGCGGTGCTCGTGGCGACGCGCTTCGAGCTGCCTCTCGCCCGCACGGAGCTGGCCGCGGCGCTTCCCGACGCCGACGCTCGCGTCGCGCAATCGCTGCGCGCCCTCGGCTACCACGACGGCCGTGTGGCCGCGCGCACGCTGTCCGCCGACGGGGCGCGGCTCGGCGTCGACGTCACCGTGGGCACGCGCGACCGCCTCGCCACGGTCACCGTTGCCGGGGTCAGTCCAGAGGACGGGAAACGGCTGCTGCGCCTGGTGCCCGCGCGCCCCGGCGATCCGGCCCGCGCGGATCGCATCGCGGCCGGCGCCGCGGCCATCGGCGACGACGAGCGCGCGCGAGGGTTCGCTGAGGCGCGAGTCAAGGCCGTTCTCACGCAGGCCGCGGCGGAGGCGCCCACCGAGATACGGCTCACGTACGAGGTCACCGCGGGCCAACGGTTCCACCTCGCGGGCGTGCACTTCGCGGGGCTGCGGTGGACCAGCACGCCGTTCGCGCAACGTCTCGCCGGGCTTCTCCCTGACCAACCGCTGCGCGCGAGCGATCTCGCCGAGGCACGCACCCGCTTGTTCGGCGCCGGCATGTTCGCCTCCGTCGTCGCGCGAACCGATCGCCATCCCGATGGCTCCGCCGTGGTGACCTTCACCGCGGTCGAGCGCCCGCCGTTCACGCTCGCCTACGGCCTGCGCTGGGAAAGCGAGGTCGGCGCTTCTGCGGTCGTCGACCTCATCGATCACAACCTGCTGGGCCGCGGCGTCACCGCCGGCGCCCGCTTGGCATACGAGGCCGACAACCGCAGCGCGCGTTTCTACCTCGCCTCGCCCGACGTGCTCGGCAGCCGCAACTCCTTCGAAGCGTTCGCCGAGCGCAGCCGGGTGATCCAAAGCGGGCTGATCACCGATGCCACCCTCGCAACGCTGCAGCTCTCGCGCCCGCTGGGGCGCAACCTCACGGCGCACCTCTACACGCGCTTCGCCGACACCCACATCTTCGAGCAGGTGCCCGACCCGTTCTTTCCATTCGACGAGCGCCTCCGCCACCCCTACGTTGGCGCGCAGCTCATCCTCGACACGCGCGACAACCCCGTGCTCGCCCACCGCGGCGTGCTGGCGAGCGCCGATCTCTCCGGCAGTGGCCACGCGGTCGGCAGCGATTTCGACTACCTGCGGTGGTTCGGCCAGCTCAACCTCTACCACGAGGTCGCCACCCTCGCGGGGGCACCTCTGACCTGGGACCAATCGGTCCGCGTGGGCCTCGCCCATGCCTTTGCCGGCCAGGAACTCATTCCTGACGTGCGCTTCTTCGCCGGTGGCGAGTACTCGGTCCGCGGCTACCCGAACAACTCGCTGGGGCCAACAGAATCGCTGGGGAGCACGGTCACGCCTTCGGGCGGCGCGGCGCTGCTGGTGATCAACGAAGAGCTGCGCGTGCCGCTCGTCACGGGGCTATTCGGCCTCGTGTTCTTCGACGCCGGACAGGTGTGGACGAGCACCGGTGACTTCGGCCGTGGCCTCGTCAAGTCGCTGGGCCTCGGGCTGCGCGCCGCAACGCCGATCGGCGTTCTCCGCTTCGACGCCGCGCATCCGCTCGACCGACCACCCGGCGACAAGGCGGTTCGCTTCACGCTCGGCTTCGGGAACGTATTTTAGAGAGACAGGCTACAGGCTCCAGGAAGGACAAAGGACATATCGGCTTCTCGTCGTGTGTTTCTGGTCGCCGTTGTGTTTCCTGCAGCCTGAAGCCTGTTGTTGCTGAGGCCTGTCCTATCGCTTTGCCGCGTTGACCACGGCCTGCGCTTGTACGGCCTCCGGCGCCTGCGGCGCAAGGCTTAGGAACCTGTTCATGTCGAGGACGAGTTGGTCTTTCTTGCCGAGCTTGTCCTGGGCGAGAGCGCGGTAGTAGTACGCGTACGCAATGCCGGAGTTGGCGGCAAGCGCCTGCGTGAGCAGGTTCACCGCCTCCTGCCACTTGCCCTGGAACGCCTTGGTCGCGCCGAGCTGGTAGAGCACCAGCCCCGAGTCGAAGCCCGCGCTGCGCGCCTTGCCGAGTGTCGTCACCGCGGCGTCGAACTGCTTGAGGCGCTGTTGCGCGACGCCGAGGCAAAACAGCGCCGCGGCGTTGTTCGGACTTTTCGCCACCGCGGCCTGCGCGAGCTGCGCCGCCTTGGAGAACGCGGCGCTCGCGTCGCTGGAGCGCTGCGCGTGCAAATACGTCTCACCGAGGTACACGAGCGGCGCCGGGTCCGCCGGACTGAGGCTCGAGGCCTTTTGCAAACGCGCCGCGGCGTCGGCGTAGTTCTTCTCCTGATCAAGCACCCGCCCGAGCGCTATTGCGACGGCGGCGTCGGCGTCCGCCTTGCCGATCACCGGCGCGAGCACCGCGCGTGCGTCCTTGGTTTGGTAGCGGACGAGCTTGTCGTTGGCTTGGCCCACCGCCGCTCTTGCGTCCTGCGCCACCGCAACCCCTACCTGCAAACCCGCCAGGAGCAGCGCCGCGATCACCACACCAGCGTTGGCCGTGCGATTGTGTCCCGCGTTCATGTTCACCTCCGTGCCCGAATCTCCCAAGGCTCAGTCAGGTCTTGCCTGCCCCATCGTAGCGCAGCCTGCGCGCGCCTCTCGCCTCTCAAGGGGGACATCATTCCCCACTCGTCTAGCACCAGTTAGTACCTCCATCGGCGGGCTTGCGCCCGGGGTGCCAGCTCACCAGGCGACGCTCGCGATCACGCTGGCGCCGCCCTTGACCGGGACGACCGAGAGGTGCAGCTTTCCCGGCTGCTCGTCGAGACCGTGGGCGACCGAGAGCCGGTGGCCGATCCACCAGCCGAGTAGGCCGCCGACTGCAACATCGGTGGGAAAGTGGAAGCCACCCTCGATGCGCGCCAGCGCGACACCCGACGCGAGCGGATAGAAGACCCACCGCCAGGCGGGACGCTCCACCGCGGCGTCGAGAACCGCGGCGATCATGAACGCGTGGGCGGCGTGACTGGAGGGAAACGAATCGCCGCCCTGGCGGAAGTCGCCCGCGTGCGGCTGGTTGGGGCGCGCGCGGCCGAAGGCGCTCTTCGAGGCGTTGAGCACGAGGTCGAGGAGCACGTTGCCTTCGAACAGCGTAAGCCCCGCCACCGTGCCGCGGTGCTCGCCGAGCAGGAGCCCGCCGCCCACCAGCACGACCGACGCGATGTTGGTCGTGCCGACCTCACCGCCAACGTTGAAGTGGTCGAGCCAACTGGGGAGGTGGCGCTGTCCCTCGAGCGAAAGGTGCTGGTCACCCGCCGCCAGCAAGCCGAGCGCCGCCAGGCCGAGCCCAAGCTCCGTGGCCGACGGCGGATTGTCGATGGTAAAAAGGGCAGTGGCGTCCTTCTTGGCCTGCTCCAAAATCGTGGGGAGGATCTCGGCGGGTCCAGGCCGCGCGCCGGCGAGCGCGAGCACGATGGCGAACGATGCGGCGCTTCTCATTCGGTCGCTCCAACGCGGGCGTTAGGCGGAAGTTTCCCGCCGACCCGGCACTAGCTTCCACGCCGCGTACCACACGCACGAGGTTGGCGCCACGACCGTATTCTCGCGCTTGGGCAGCGACCGGCCCGAAGCAGGCAGCGGCTCAATCCTCTGCCGCTCCCCCGCGCAGGCTGGTATGCTCAAGCGATACGCCACACGGCCCGATCGGCCGCTTGGCGGGAGACAAGCGTGAGACTAGCTCACTGCCCCGTTCCTCTCGTCGCGACTACGCTCGCGATCCTCGCCGCATGCGGTGGCCGATCTGGCGGCCAGACACCCGTTCGCTTGCGCCTCGGCCACTTTCCCAACGTCACGCACGCTCAGGCGCTTTACGGGCGCGTCACCGGCAGCTTCGAGAAGGCGCTCGACCAACCAGTCGCATGGACGCAGTTCAACGCCGGCCCCTCCGCGGTGGAGGCACTGTTCGCTGGGGCGGTGGACGCTTCCTACCTCGGCCCGAACCCGGCCATCAACGGCTGGGTCAAGTCGCAAGGGCGCAGCTTCGTGATCGTCGCCGGGGCGGCCAGCGGTGGCGCAGCACTGGTGGTCCGCGCCGATGCCGGCATCGTCGGCGAGGGCGACTTCCACGGCAGGACCGTCGCCACCCCGCAGCTTGGCAACACCCAGGACGTCGCCGCCCGGCAGTGGTTCGCCGCACACGGCTACGTCACGCGCGAGAGGGGCGGCGACCTCACCATCCTGCCGCTTGCCAACCCGGACCAGCTCCTCATGTTCCAGAAGAAGCAACTCGCGGCGGCGTGGACGGTCGAACCGTGGGTGTCGCGCCTTGAGCAGGAGGGCGGTGGCAGGGTCTTCCTCGACGAGAAGACGCTCTGGCCTGAGGGGCGCTACGCCACCGCCGTGCTCGTGGTGCGGCGCGAGTTCCTCGCCCGCCACGCCGACCTGGTGGTGAGGCTGCTCGCGGCCCACGTCGAGGCGACCCAGGCGCTCGCCGCCGACCGCGACGCCGCAGCAGCGTTGCTCGCCGCCGAGATCAAGCGCGAGACGAGCGCGACGTTGCCCGTGGCGGTGGTGCGATCGGCGCTCGACCGCATCGAGCTGACGTGGGACCCGAGCGCCGCCACCCTCGCGAAGTCAGCCGCGGATGCACACCGCATCGGTTTCTTGCACCAGGAGCCCCACCTCGCGGGCATCGTCGACGCGGTTCCGCTCAATCAAGTGCTCGCCGCCAAGCACCTGCCGCCGATCAGCGCGGAGACCGCGCGGTGACGGCGGTGCCGCTCGTGGGCGCCGACGCCGCCCCGGCGCGCATCACGCTGCGCGGCGCGGCCAAGCGCTTCGTCACGCCACGCGCCTCGGTCGACGCGCTCGGGCCGCTTGACCTCGAGGTGGCTGCGGGCGAGTTCGTCGTCCTGGTGGGCCCTTCCGGCTGCGGCAAGACGACGCTGCTCAATCTCGTCGCCGGCTTCGAGCTGCCTACCGCGGGGCGCGTCGAGGTGGACGGCAAGGCGGTCACGGGACCCGGTCCGGACCGTGCGATGATCTTCCAGGAGCCCGCGCTCTTTCCCTGGCTCGACGTCGAGGACAACGTGGCGTTCGGCCTGCGCCAGCACAGCCACCTGTCGGCGGCGGACCGGCGTGCGGTGGCGTCCGAGTACCTGCGCCTCGTCCACCTCGAAGGGTTTGCCCGCGCTTTCGTCCACGAGCTGTCGGGCGGGATGAAGCAACGCGCCGCGCTCGCCCGCGCCCTGGCGCCGCGACCTCGCGCGCTGCTCTGCGACGAGCCGTTCGGCGCCCTCGACGCCCTCACCCGGGAACGGCTCTACGCCGAGCTGCAGGAGCTGCACGCGGCGACGCGGCGTACCACGTTGTTCGTCACCCACAACACCCGCGAGGCGGCGTGCCTTGCCGACCGTGTGCTCGTGCTCTCGACGCGGCCCGCGCGCGTCACCAGCGTGCTGCAAGTGAACCTGCCAAGGCCGCGCAATTTCTACGACCCGCGGGTGAGCGAGCTGGCCGGCGCGATCCTCGCAGACCTGCGCCGCGAGCCCACTGCAACCGGAGCCACGCGCCTTGCCTGAGGCCCGCCCCGCCTCGCGCCGCAACGTCATCCTGCTTGCGTTCCTCGGCGGCCTGCTGCTGCTCTGGCAGGCGGTGTGGAGCCTCGGCCTGCTGCCGGGCTACAGCCTGCCCTCCCCGGCACAGACCGCCGTGCGCCTGGTTGAGCTCGCGCGCGACGGCTCGCTGCTTCCCAGCGTGGAGGCATCGGTCGTGCGCATGCTGCTCGGCTTCATCCTCTCCGCGGCGATCGGTCTCACGGTCGGTGTGGGCATGGGCGTCTCGGAGACGATCAACTCCGGCCTGCGCTCACTCTTCCTCGGGTTGCAGACGCTGCCCTCGGCGGCCTGGGTGCCGATCGCGCTGCTGCTGTTCGGGCTCGGCGATGCGGCGATCTACTTCGTCATCGTGATGAGCTCGATGGCCGCGATGGCCATCGCCACCGCCGACGGCATCGCCACCATCCCGCCCAACTACGTGCGCGCCGCGCGCAGTCTCGGCACCTCGGGATTCGCGCTGTCGACACGAGTGGCACTTCCCGCCGCGCTGCCGAGCATCATCACCGGGATCAAGCTGGGCTGGACGCTGGGCTGGCACGGCGTGGTCTCCGCCGAGCTGATCAAGTCCTCGATCGGCCTCGGCTTCCTCCTCCACGCCGGACGAGAGCTCAACGACGCCGCCCAGGTGGTCGGCATCATGCTCGTGATCGTGGCCATCGGCCTGTTGCTCGACCGGCTGCTGTTCTCGTTCATCGAGCGCCGTATCCGCGTGCGCTGGGGGTTCATCCCCGACAGCGCAAGGGGGTAGAGCGAAGCGCGATACCCCGCGCGGATGACGGGCTGACCGAGCGGCCTTTCCCAAACCGCACCGCCGATCCCCGGGGCTCCGCCGCTCGTCGTATCTGTGTCTTACATGCGCAGGGGTCCGGATATTGTGGCCGTCGCGCTTGCACCCTTAAGAAACACGCAAGAACGAAAGGAGTAAAATTACAAGAGAAGGCGCGAATGCAAACAGATCAACCCGGTAACAACCACAAGACGGTAGACCTGCGGTGACCGCTGGATCGGGTTCCAAGCTGCTCCCGGCCGCCGTCAACGATATCGTGGGGGACCGCCACAGCCTGTTGATGATCGGCATGCTCGCCGTGTGGGTCGCATGCGTCGTCTTCGGCGCGGCCCGCCTCATCGTGACGCTGAGCACCGGGAAGCTGACGCCGTGGTGGGCGAACGTAGCGGGCGCCGTGGCGATCACGGCACTGTACCTGTGGTATCGGCGCCACCCGCAGCGACGATCCCCAACCGCCGCCTCTGGCACCGCTCTCGTCGCGACGGTCGCGCTCCTGGTCCCTGTGGCATACGGCATGAGCTCGACCGTGTGGTGGCTCGGCCTCGTCGGGTTTGCCATGGTCATGCTCGGACGCAGGGGCGAGGCGTGGGTATGGGGCGTGACCATCCCAGTGTTGGTCGCGGCGACGAGTGTTCTCGAGCCGTCGGTTCAGCTCCAGGGGACGGCCGGCGAGCCACCGGTTGAACGCGACCTGGCAAGGGTCGTTTTTGTCGTCCTCCTCATTGGTATGGCCGCCGCGTTCCGCGGGGTGGCCAACCGGCGTGCCAAGGCCCTGCACGCGAGCAACGAGCGCTACCGGATGCTCTTCCACCGCGCGCCAGTGGGCGTATTTCACTGTGACAATGGCCTCCGCATCACGGATTGCAACGACCGGTTTGCCGACATCGTTGGGAGTAGCCAACAAAGCCTCATCGGCGTTGACATGCCCTCGTTGATCGACCGGCGTGTTCTCAACGCGGTTCGCGGAGCGCTGCAAGGAGAGCAACATGCATACGATGGGCCTTACTGCGGTCCGGCCGGCCGCCCCGAAAGGGTTATCTCGCTCAGGACCGTGCCGCTGAATCGCGATGACGGCACCGTCGTAGGCGCCCTCGGCATCGTCGAGGACGTCACTGAGCGCCAGCGCATGGAGGAGGAGCTGCGGCGTTCGCGTAATGAGCTGGAAGACCGCGTCCGGGAGCGGACGGAGGAACTCCGGCAGCTCAACCTCACCCTGAGCGAGAGTGAGGAGCGTCTTGAGCTCGCGCTCGAGAGCACAGGCCTCGGGTTGTGGGACTACCACCTCGATACGGGTAAGCTGACGCTCAGCGAACGGTGGGCCGCAATGCTCGGGCACTCGCTCCAGGAGCTGGAGGGCGAGAGCGAGCCATGGCGAAGCCGGGTGCATCCTGACGACCTTCCGGCCACCATGCAAACGCTGGAAAGACATCTCAAGGGCGACACGCCCGTGTACGAGACCGAGCACCGCCTGCGCACCAAGTCCGGCGACTGGATCTGGGTGGCCGACCGCGGCCACGTCGTGGAGCGCGCCACTGAAGGAACAGCGAAGCGCATCATCGGCACCCAGCGCGACATCACGCAGCGGAAGCAGAGCGAGGCAGCGCTACGCGAGAGCGAGGCGCGCTTCCAGCTCTTGGCCCGCACTGCGCCCGTCGGCATCTTCCAGACCGACGAACACGGCTCGACCGTCTACGTCAACCAGCGCTGGACAGAGATATCGAGGCTGAGCGCCGACCAGGCGCTAGGCACTGGCTGGATCCAGTCTGTTCACCCGGAGGACCGAGAACGTCTGACAGTCGGCTGGGAGGACGCGATCCGTGAGGGCCGCGAGTCGTCGGCAGACTACAGGTTCATCCGCCCAGATGGGACGGTCGCCTGGGTGATCGGCCACGCCGTGCCCATGACCGATGCCACTGGACGCCTCGCCGGCTACGTTGGGACCATCACTGATATCACCGAGCGCAAGCGCGCCGAAGA
This sequence comes from Thermoanaerobaculales bacterium, assembly GCA_044447965.1. Classification (GTDB taxonomy): domain Bacteria; phylum Acidobacteriota; class Thermoanaerobaculia; order Thermoanaerobaculales; family Thermoanaerobaculaceae; genus DATIYW01. The sequence goes on from JBIOGJ010000013.1 coordinate 17,726, forward strand.
AGCGCTGCGTCACGCCCAGAAAATGGAGGCCGTCGGTCGCCTGGCAGGAGGTGTCGCTCACGACTTCAACAACCTGCTCCAAACGATGCTCGGCCAGGCCCACATCCTGCTCCAAAAGTCCCACGAACCCTCGATCATCGAGGAAATGAGCCGAGAGCTGGTCCAGCAGGTCAACCGGGGTGCATCACTGACTCGACAGTTGCTCCTCTTCTCGCGGCGCGAAACCGCCCTGCCGCAGTGGTGCGACCTCAACGAGATCGTCCGCAACGCGACGCAGATGCTCCGTCGCCTGGTTCGGGCGAACATCGTCCTCGCCAGCGAGCTCGCACCCGAGGACCTTGGCATCAAGGCCGATCGCGGCCAGCTCGAGCAGGTGCTGATGAACCTGGTCGTAAACGCCTCCGACGCCATGCCCGAAGGGGGCGTGCTCGTCATCCGTACCGCCGCGGCCGGACGCACGCAGGTGTCGCTGGCTGTGCGGGACACAGGCCACGGCATCCCCGAGGCGATCCGAGACCGCATCTTCGAGCCGTTCTTCACGACCAAGGACCCAGGCAAGGGCACCGGTTTGGGGCTTTCGGTCGTGCACGGCATCGTCACGCAGGCCGGTGGCCGCATCGAGGTGGAAAGTATCGCTGGAAAGGGCACCGTATTCAGGGTGCTCTTCCCGCGCGCAGAGGCGCCCACGCCACCGGTTGTTCAGGAGCGCCCAGCCGCCTCCAGTTCTGATGCAGGCAGAGGAGAGCGAATCCTCATCGTCGAGGATGAGGGCGGCACCCGCGAAGGGCTCCGCGAGATCGTTACTAGCCTGGGGTACGAAGTCGTGGCGGTAGCGAGCGGCGAGGAGGCGGGCAGCTTGCCTGCCGAACCGTCATTCGATCTCCTCCTCACCGACTTGATGCTGCCCGGCATCGCAGGGCCTGAGCTCGCAGTCGGGCTGCACGAGCGCTGGCCCGAGCTGCGGGTCATCCTCATGTCCGGGTACACGGAAGACGAAGCGGTGCGACGGGGAGTTCGAGTGGGCCAGGTTCGTTTCCTGCAGAAGCCGTTCCAGATGGAGACACTCGCGCGCGAGCTCCGGGCAGCGCTGGATGAGGTGCCGGACCGGGCCGGTTTCTAGGCGCGAAGCGGCCGAGCCTGAGATCGGAACCGGTCAAGCGATAACGCTGGTCGTCCTAACCAAACCAGGACAGGAGTGGGAGTTACGGTCGCTCGATCCGGCTGAAAGCATCCCAAGAGGCACCGGCCGCCACTGCCACCGCCAAGCTGGCACCCTCGTGCAACTGTTGCAAAAGCTCGCGCTGCGGACGCCGCGCGCCGCCTTCTGCTCGTCATCAGTCGAACATCGCTCGCCATCAGTCGCACGGATCCCGCTGCCAACCGGAGCGCGCCCGACCGAGCCCTAGGCGCCGAGAGAGCCCCCGTGAATGACGTCGCCACCCCGAAAACTGAGTCGCCCGGGAACCGCTGGGCGCCGATCCCTTCCTGTCACCAAGATGCTGGTGATGCGGAGCCAACCAACGCGATCGAGGTCCGGCCAATGCATCCCGCCTACGTTGGAGCCTCGCCCCCTGGCAAGAAGTGCTTGCAGGACGACGTCCCGAAGGGTGGGGCTCAATCAGGGCGATGCGGGATTCAGTTGCGCCGTCACCGACATCGCGCTGCCGTTGCGGATCAGGTCGATACGCACGCTCTGGCCGGCGAGCGAGGTGATGAGTGCCGGCACGGCACGCACGTCAGGGAGGGGCTTGCCATCGATCGCGACGATGATGTCACCCGCCACGATGCGGGCAGCGGCGGCCGGAGAGCCATTCGCCACGCCAGCCACCACGAGCCCATCCTTGCGCTGGAGCTGGGCCTGCTCCAAATCGTTGAGGGGGCGCGAGACGATGCCCAAAATTGGCGGCTGGGTCTTGCCCCAGTACGTCGCGAACTGATCGTTGGGACCCAGACCCGAACCGAGGATCGTCCCCGGCAACATCGCACTGGCATCGGCGGGCACACTTGCGGCCGGCTCTCCCGGATCCGGCGATGGCCGGTGAAAGGGCAGCACGTCGAGCGCGAGGCCGGCCGGCGGGATGAAGTGTCCGTACACGACGACCAGGGCGGCGCCGATCTGCTTGCCCTGCTCGAGCGCTTGCTGTGGATTCGACCCGTCCTCCACTTTGGCGGCGCCGAGCAGGGCGTAGTCGTTTTCGAATAGAGCCAGCGCGTCGGTTGCGCTGTCGGAGGTGCCGAGGTAGAGCTGGGGAACGGTGGGCGGGGGCAGGAAGACCGCTCCGCGGGGCGAAGCGGGCACGAACCGATCGTGGTAGGGGTTCCCCGACGAGGACGTGGGCCGTTCCGCGCCCTCGAAGTCCACCGCCACTACCGTCGGATCCTTCGGGTCGAAGCGAACAGGGATGATGTTTCCGGGCTGAAACTGGGAAACGGCGATCCGCGATACCGTCGTCTTCTTGATCGTGGCCTCGAAGACCGGGCGGTCGGCTGGCTGTACCTCGACCTTCATGCCGATCACGGGGTCGTCATTGATCGTCCAGCCGGTGTCCCAGATCTCCAGGATCTTGGCCGGGGCAGAGACACCGTTCTGCCGCAGGTCTGGGGACATGCCACCGCCGAAGCTGGTGAGAAGGCTAGAGCAGCCCTGGAGGCTCAGGCACGCCAGGACCAGGAGCGGCCGGACCACCTGCGACAGCGATCGAATGATCTTCATGAACCCTCTCTCCTCTTCGAGGCCCGCATGATCATCGGCATCGAGTTCTCGCATGGTACATGCGCGCGAGAACGTGTGGAAGCTGGAGAGGCAGTCATGGCGAGTGGCCGACGTCGGGAGACTCGAGACCTCCCGGTTCTCAACCTACCGCAAGTCCAGCCTTCCGGGGCGGGTCACACACGGCCCGACAAGGACCGAGGGTGGCTTGACCTGAGGGGGTCACTACAGCTACTGCAACAATTGAACGGCGATGACGTGGTATTCAGCCGTGCCCTCATTCCGCACGCGATGCGTCCAGGGCTGCTTCGCATCGGCGCTGAACTCCACTGAGCCTGGCTCGGCTCGTTCCGCCTTTCCCCACGCCTGCCCTTGTACTTGGGCGGCCGTCAATCCCCCCGAAATCCGCACAAACACGGAATCGAACGCGTGGACGTGAAAGTCGGTCGTTTCCCCGGGCGGAATGCGGACGTCATAGACGCGCACGTACTGGTTCTCGAAGAGCCAATGGTGGAACCGTTCGTCGAGATAACCGGCCGGTCGAGGCGTGGGCGGCTGCACCAGCGGTTTGGCCGGACCGGATGCTCCTTTCAACTCAACCACGATGTTCTCCAGCGGAGTAGTGAGGTTCGTGATCGAGCGCCGCCCCGGTTCGCTCCATGCGGCCTCTCCGGCAGCACTCCGTACCATCGATGTTGTGCCGTCCGGACGCGTAAGGCGGACGTTGTTGGGGGTGAGCGAGATCACCACTCGCGCTGGCCGGTCATGCATCGGCAGCGAAGCGTTCGGCGCAAGGTGCAATCGCACCACCCGGACGCGTGCATCCTCGTATTCCACCTTCGCTGCTTGCGGCGCAATCGCGACAATGTCTTGGCACAACGCCGGAAGCGCAGCGGTAAGCAACAACATCAGGCCGAGGGCTGCTCTTGTGAATCGCACAATGACCGATTGGAATTTGCTTTGCACTGGAATCAAGGATGCAACCACGCAGCGATGAAGTCAAGGCAAAACCGGGTAGCCTCAACGCCTATCTGGGAGAGGGACCGCGGCGAAGCGCTGGCCTCGCGGTTTTGGGTGCAGGGCCGACGTGTCTTGCAAAGTTGTCATCGATCCTGTTGGAAGCACGCTCTCCATCCGGGCACCGAATTGCGGGCCTCCTCCCGGCCACCACTGGCTCGAGCTCATCACCTTCAATCGGGCACTTCCGCGCGGCGCCTTGAGCGTTGCGATATGCCGCCCGGTAAAGCCGGTGCGCTACTTCGGCCGGAACACGATCACGCGGTCGTAGAGCAACTCGGCATCGGCCGGACCTATCCTGGTCGCCGGCTCTGCATACGAGCGGAAGGCGACGCGGACTGGTGCGTCCGCGGCGACCTTCCCCTGGCAGGCCGGCTCGAGCGATTTTGCCTCCAGGCAGTTCGAGAACCCGGTGCAATCGCGGCGAACTTGCCAAACATAGAAGTTGTCGGCTGCGATCTCTTCAGGCAAGTAGGCATTCGCGGTATGCGGGGACGCGGCGAAATCCGCGCTGTCGGCGCTCGCGACCCCGATGTTCAGGGTTAGGTCGAGATACACCGAGGCACTCGAGTACGTCGCTTTGCCGGTGGCCGCATGGTCCACGCCGTAGACAATCGCGAAACCGTTGTCAGGAAGGTCGAACCACGGCGACATCAGGTAGTTGGCATCTCGGCCAATACCCGCTGAGCCCTCGTGTCCCGGTCCCTGATACACAATGTGCCGCTGGATCGCGGGGTAACCCTCGGGGAACACATCCGGCAAAAGCGTGTCGAGTTCGTCGGCGTTGAATCCTGCACTGTACTGGGCCAGTATCGCCTGGCGCAGCTTCTCCATCGTCGGGAACAGATCCATCTCCGTCTCGCCGGTACCTCGGGTCCGCAATACCGGGGCTGGCAGCGGATCTCTGGGGAACTCGGTCCTCGGCCGCACCCTGAAGACCTTCAGCGGGGATTGCGTGGGATCGGCCATCTTCTGCTGGTACTGGTTAATGGCCGCGTCGCCGCCCTCCGCAATCGCCGTCCGCATCAGGAACAGGAACTGATCCCCATTGTCGTAGCCGAACCGAACCAGAGAGTACGGCAACGTCTCGGTGTTGATGATGGCATCCGGATAGCCGGCAGTGTGCAACGAGGCACGGAGTCGCTCCTGTGTCCTGTGGCTGCCCGTTGAGATGAGCACCATCGGGCGGTTGAATTGAGTTCGGCCGGTGGTGTTGACAGTCAGCGAGTTGACCGTATCGCCGAGGTACGCAAACGGCCCTTCGTACGGACGGAAGAAACCGCCGGTGGCCGGATCGAAGTTGTTACTGTCGGGGTTGTACCGCGTGAACAGGAAGGTCTGAAACGAGAAGTAGGCCATGGGCGGAGGCGTGCTCCCCACGAGCAGTATCGCCTCGTCCTGCCGCAGGAGATAGGAGACGAACAACGCGCGCTTGGTTCTCTCCCAAGGCACCGGGTCGGTCATGGCCCCCGGCAATACCGCAACCATGTACGGCTGCACGTTGTTGTACCAGGCGCTCGGTATCACACCCGTACATGCGAACTTGACGGGGTCGAGGACCTGGAATTTCCCTTGCTGCGCTTCAAACCCATCTCTGCCGAGCACGTCAAGCAGCTTCGGCATGCGGACGAGTGACTCCCGGATGTTTTGAGCCGAAGCGGGATGCGGGGTGAGTGCGCAAGGCGCCAAGCTCAGGACGATGCAGGCGAACGCGAGAGAACGACCGTAACCCATTGGCTTTCTCCCTTGCTGTTGGGGGCCCATTGACGCCGGAACGAGCCGCCCGCCGGGCCCGTCGGCGGGCCGCCTGCCGGATGCACCTAGCTGGGTAGGAATTTGCTTTGCACTGGAATCAAGGATGCCACCACCCAGCGATGGAGTCAATGCCAGACTGGTTGGTCTCAACGCCCATCGGGGAAATGGACGGCGGCGAAGCGGTGGTCTCGCGGCGAGGCGCGGAAGGGGGACAACTCGCCGAGGCGAAGACCCTTTGCAGCTCAAAACGGGCTGCGGCGAGGACTCACGGCACGGCGCGGTCTCCGTGGAGACCATCAGGTCCCCGATCGGACTTGGCTTCCTCCTCCACGCAAGGCGCAAATCAGGAACTAAAGAAGAAACCAACGTGGCTGAATGACCCAGGCGTCAGGTCGGAGCGTCTCCCCTACCGGGCCAACGCCGGCACGAGCTCGAAACTGTTGTTAGGCGCCGATGATCTCGTTCAGCCCCGCGACGACTTGCTCAAGCTCCTCTGGCGACGCATGAGCGAGCTTCCGACCCAGACGGTCGACAGAAAGCGTGCGGATCTGGCTGATCTTCACCCAGGAGCGCTTGGGTAGGCCCGGTGCCGAGATCTCGAGTGTGAGCGGGAACCCGGCCTGCTGGCCTTTGCTCGTGATCGCAACCGCGACCACGGTGCCGGACCGCTGGTTGAACACGTCCTGGCTGAGCACAAGGACAGGACGAAGCCCGCCCTGTTCGTGGCCCTTCGCCGGGTTGAGGTTGGCCCACACGATGTCGCCCCTCAGTACTCGGGCCACCGGGCCACCTCCTCACCAAACCCCTCCTCGGCAAGGGCCTTCTCAGCGGTTGGATCAAGCTTCGCGCACTCGCGGGCCAATCGCCCCCCGTTGAGCCGTTCGAGTTTTTCCGCGAGAGCCTCCTGGATCAACCGGCTACGGTTGGGAAACCTCCCCCGACGAACCAGTTGGTCGACCTGGGCCAGTGCTTTCGGGTCGAGACTGATGGCGATCTTTGCGGCGCCCATCGCTCACCTCCAGTATTACTATCGGTCATACTCGATCGAATAGCAAGACCGCGAGCCGGGAGCTGAGGGGAACGCCCAAGGCGATTGAATAGCCTGGGCGTCAGGTCGGAGCGTGTACCTTGTCGAGGTAACTTCCCGGTCCGCTTGAGCGAGTGGCCAGACGCCGAGACACTCACGCCGAAAAGTGTGATAGCAAGAATTGCTCAACGAAGCCAATGACGCTACCCACGTCTGGCTCGGAGAGCTTGTCCCAGTTTGCGTGCATCGCGTAGTCGCGGAGTTTAGGCATTGCTTCGAGGAGTGTCTTCTGGGCGCCGGAAACGAAGCCCTTGGTCTTAAGCGCAGCCACCACGGTTTGCATCGACGCGTCTTCGACCGACAGGCCGCTGGCGGCTGCGTAGCGTTTCAGGGCATCCTCCAGCGCCGCCGATGCGAGGACGGCAGCCACATCTTTGTGCCCTTCGCGCAAGGCGGACTTGGCAAGGGCCACGAAGTCACCGAGAACCTCGCCCGAGATGGAACGTTCGACGTTGAAGAGGTAGCCACCCTCATAGTCCGACTTGGCGGCACGGAACACGCCGATGGCCTCGAACACATTAGACTCAGAGCCGCGGAACTTGCTGTAGAGCTCTTGGAGGTTGCGCCAGTGCGGCGACTGCTGGCCAAACACACCCTGGAGAAGGTTCAAGGCATTGGTTACCCATTCCTGGTACCAAGCAGAATCCGCAAAAGTCGAATCCTCAATCTTCCGACGCCTGGGTTCCCGGCTAGCCTTGTCGAGCTCTCCAAAGCGGCGAGTGATGAGTTCCCTAGAGTCCATGTCTCGGCCCTTCTGTCGATGAGGCGCTGCCTATCAGCGGCCGTGCCTAGCGCCTCCCGCCTCGAGCGGTTGTTGGCTGACGCCATCCGCTTCACGCCAGGTTCTCCGTGTGGCGGCAGCGAGGATAGTTCGTGCAACCTAGGAAGCGACCATGGCGGCCATTGCGCTCCGTCAGTTGACCTCCACAACCTGGCGTCGGGCAAGGTCGGCCACCCGATGTGGCGGTCGATACCGAGGGGCGACGTGAAGTCTCTCCCCGCCTCGTGCCACGCCCGCTACCACCCGCGGCGTGACCGGGCCCGCGGTGGCGCGCATCCACCTTGCCATCGCAGTCTGGGCTTTCGCACTTGAAGTAGATCCCGAAGCGTCCATCGTTCCAGACGGTCGGCCCGCCGCAATTCGGGCATTCCGGATTCTCGCGCGTATCGAGCGCTGGTGCGTCGTCCCGGTGGCCGGCCGGCGTGCTCACGAATCGCGCGAGTTGACGACACGCCTCAGGGCTTTCGATGCGCAGCATGCTCTCGTGCGTGTCGCGGTGTGACAGGATGTTGAGCGAGCCGTGCCAGAGGATGCGTTCGTCGAGGATCGCGATCTTCTCGTGCATGCGGGCGCGCAGATCCACTGCGACGCCGAGATCGCGCAGCGCGCACACCAATTCGCCGACTTCGCCAGTCGTGCCGCCGCCCGGCTCCTCGGGTGGCCGCATGAGGACGCGCACGCGCACACCGCGGGCCATGGCCGAGCGCAGCAGATCCACCCAGCGGCCTGTCCCCGGGCCGGTCGCGAACGGCGAGAAGATCACGACGGACTGGCGGACGCGGGCTAGATCCTGTTGGAACGCCGGGTAGAAGGTGCCCTCGGTGAAGGCACCGGCTGCTCCTTCAGGGAAGTCGAACGAGGCTGGCATCACGCGGTGCAGGCCGTCCACCCAGTCGCGCTCCGCAAGCGGCAGGAGGGCGTTCAGGTCCACCTCGTCGCCGTGCTCCTCGAAATCGTCGATGAGCCGGCGGACGATGGCATCACTGGGGGCCTTTGCTCGCAGGTACTCGAAGTTGCCTAGCAGCACCACGTGATGGCGAGCCCGGCTCACGGCAACGTTGAGAAGCCGCGCGCCATCGTCCTCCCTGCGCGTGGCCTTCAGGAAACGCCCTAGCCTCGCGCCCAACGAATCGGTGAGGTCGAGCACCATCGCCTTCTTCTCGTTGCCCTGGAAGCGGTGGACGGTGGCGGCGATACCCACCGCGAGAGAGTGCAGCCGGTCATCCAGGAGCGCTTGGATCAGCCGCGCCTGGGAAGCGTAGGGGGCGATGGCGCCGACTGCATCGTTCGGGCCGGCAGCCGGGAGGTAGCCGGTCTCGGCGAGGTGCACGACGATATTGCGCACCAATAGGGCATGGAAAAGGTTGTAGCGTGAGTAGGTACCGACGCGAAGCGCCGTCCACGGGTGGAACGGCGAAGTGTCCACGTACAGGAGCGGGGATGGGCCGAGGGGGAACCCCTGCTCGCCGCCAGCGACACTCGGGTCGGAGCGCAGCCGGTTGTCGTCGTAGAACAGATGGTTGATGACCTCGCAAATCGGCTCGCGCATGCGGTACTGCGTGCGCAGTTGTACGAGCGGCGGGGTAGGCTCGCGCCGTCGTAGGCGCTCCGGAATGCCCGCCTTCTCGAACACGTCGCGCTTGAGCCACTCTGCGGCGAGCGGCTCGTCGCACATCACGATCGGCGGAAGCTGGCGGAAGTCGCCCGCTACTGTCACCGCCTGCGTGGCGAGGCAGGCCGCGTAGTACACGAGCGGCGGCATGAGCATCGACGCTTCGTCGATCACCACTACGTCGAACTGGCGTGAGGCGTCCTTGCCGACGTAGGTGCGGTAGACCGTTGTCGCGAGAATGCGACAGTGCGCGAGATTTTCCTGTTCGAGCGCCGCGACCTCGCCGTCAATGGCGGCGATGCGCTCGCGGATCGAGCCCAGGCGCGTCTGGGCGGCGGCCAGGCGCGATTGCACCTCCGGCCCCGGTGGATACGCCCGAGTGGTGGCGGTGAGGCGGTCGATATGGCCCGCGAGTGTCCCGATGTCGGCCTCGTGCTTCGGGAGGTCCGCGGCAAGAGCACGGGCTGCGTCCTCCGCGGTCAGGGCTGCGCGACTGGCAGCCCCCATCTCCCGCGCGAGGCGCTCCTGGTTCAGGCCCGAGAAGAACCGGCGAACGGAGCCCATCGCCCTGGCGCGATCCAAGTCGGCACGGAGGGTTGCAGCACGGGCGCGATGCTCTCTTGCCTCCCGCTCCCTAGAGCTGACCTTGGATCGGGTGGCAGCCAAAGTCTGCGCCCGATCGGCGAGGCCGCGGCGCGCTCGGGCGAGCCACTCAAGGTCTCTCAATGCCACGCTCAGTGAACGCTCCTCGGCCTCAAGGGGCTCCGCCTCACGTGTGAGCTGACCTTTCTCGTCGTGAAGCGACTCGCCGAGCCTCGCCACGATCTGTCCTAGGCTGACCTGCCGGCCGAATTGCTGCTCGAGCTCTCGCTTCGTGACCGGCCCCTGCCGGATCACTAGCCCTTGGTGGAACTCCGGCTCGCCCTTGAGTCGCTCGGCCACCTTCTCGAGGGCCGTGTCCACTGCGATGTTCGTGTTTGACACCAGCAGGACTGAGCGCCCAGCGCGGTAGTGCGCCTCGACGATGCGCGCGAGCGTCGTGGTCTTCCCCGTGCCCGGGGGGCCCCAGACGTAGGTCGTGTCGCTTCCCAGCGAGCGCCGCACGGCGAGCACCTGGTAGTCGTTCGGCGGCGGATCCCCTCGAAGCACTTCGGGCTTGGGCTCGGCATCGGCCGTCCGCACTGGCGAGAGGCCAAGCACGCGTTGGCCCGCCTGGCGGTTGAGATGCACCTCGCCGCTACAGATCTTCTGCAACCTTTCCGTGAGCCGCTCAACCAAGAAGGAGTCGTTCGCGATGAGGCGCGCGACGGGGATCTTCGGGCCCATGTCCTTTTCGAGAGCCACGATAAGAACGCCATCGCGGAAGGAGACGAGAACACCGGAGACCTCCTGCTGACTGCAGGTGACACGCACTGGGGTGTCGTCCCGCAGGTTCACATCTTCGGCAACGATAAACCTGTAGAGCCACGAGCCCTCGGTCTTACCGACCCGCTCGCCCCCACGCAGCTCGATCTGGGTGCCGCCACCTTTCTTGCGGATCGCGGCGACTTCCAGTCCGAGCGCGTCGATCATTTGTGATAGTGCTTCACTCAAAGGGTTGCTCGGCCCTCCGCGTTCAGCATGCTTCGCTCGAACGCCCAGTTCTGCGAGAGTGATGATGCGTTTGGCGCCCGCTAACTCCAAAGCAGTTCGCAAACCAAAACGACAAAAGGAAGTTGTGAGGGCGAACTCAGCCGAGGTGGGTGTGGCCGGGCCTCCTGCCGGAACGTTCGATCATGGAATCACAACCTGCATCGGCCGTTGCGATCACCATTCCTGCCCACGGGAAGTATAGGTCAACTGAGACAACGACGTGCCATACACCGGCGTTATTGGCCACGGCACTGAGCCGCGGCACGCCGCGGGTGGGACCGGCGATTCGGCTAGAAAACGTGGGGAAGCATGCGCTTCGTCTTCGCCGCATACTCGCGATACTCGGGGTAGCGAACCACGAGCATGTGCTCCTCGGCGAGCATGCGCGCCAGAGAGCCGATCAACGCCAGGACAGCGAGGGCAGCCGAGACGTACGAGAGATGGGCGAGCGCGCCGGCCCAGACGAAGAGGCAGACCGCCGTGTAGATCGGGTGGCGGATGAAGCGGTACGGGCCGCTCGTGACGAGCCCGCCCTCGGTCGGGTTGGCAGCCGCGTGGAAGCTGCGGAAGCCGAAGGTGACGCGGGCCCAGATCATCAGCGCAGCGGCCGCCGCCTGGACGGTGATCACCAGCGGAGATGTTGAGAACAGATTCCCGGTCGCGTACAGGCCGACTGCGCCGCCGACCATCGCGAGGACGCCGACGAGCGAAACGAGATCGAGCATGTGCGCATCGTATCAGTCGCTAGGAGCGCCGGCCGGTGAACTGACGTTCCGGCGGCGGCGTGGAGAGATGCGGTATCATCCGCGGTGGGGAGTGGCATGGATTACCTCTCACGCCTTGAAAGCGAAAGCATTTACGTCATTCGCGAGGCGTACCACCGGTACCAGCGGCTCGCGATGCTGTGGTCGATGGGCAAGGATTCGACCGCGCTGCTGTGGCTCGTGCGCAAGGCGTTCCTCGGCCGCGTGCCGTTTCCCGTCATGCACATCGACACGAGCTACAAGTTCCCCGAGATCTACGCGTTCCGCGATCGCCTGGTGAAGGAGTTCGGGCTCGACCTCAAGATCGCCCGCAACGACGAGGCGCTCGCGCAGGGGATGAACTCGACCAAGATCGACAAGTTCACCTGCTGCAACGCGCTGAAGACCACCGCGCTCAAGCAGGCGATCGCGAAGCTGGGGTTCGAGGCGCTGCTGCTCGGCATCCGCCGCGACGAGCACGGGGTGCGCGCGAAGGAGCGCTACTTCTCGCCGCGCGCGCAGGACTTCACCTGGAACGTGGGCGGCCAGCCGCCGGAATTGTGGGACCTCTACGCAACCGTCGATGAGGCGGCCCACGACCGCATCCACCCGCTCCTGCACATGACCGAGCTGGACATCTGGCGCTACACGCGGCGCGAGGGGATCCCGGTCAACCCGCTCTACCTCGCCAAGGGCGGCAAGCGCTACCGCTCGATCGGGTGCGCCCCGTGCTGCGCGGCGATCGATTCGAACGCAGCCACGGTGGACGACATCATCGCGGAGCTCGAGTCCAGCTCCGAGCCGGAGCGCGCCGGCCGCTCGCAGGACAAGGAAAACGCGTACACGATGCAGAAGCTGCGCTCGCTGGGGTACATGTAGCCATGGCTTCGGTCACCATTGCGGACGAGAAGCCGGTCCTGGCGATCGCGTTTGTCGGCCACGTGGACCACGGCAAGTCCACCATGATCGGCCGCATCCGGCACGAGCTGTCGGCGGTGGCGGGCGCCACCGACGCGAACCTCGCCGGCAACTGGGCGCACGCGATGGACCAGCTCCAGGAAGAGCGCGATCGGGAGATGACCATCGACACGACGCAGACGTTCCTCGAGCTGCCCGAGCTGCGCGTCGTGTTCATCGACGTGCCCGGCCACCAGCACCTCATCCAGAACATGCTCACCGGCGCCACCCGCGCCGACGCCGCCGTGCTCGTGCTCGCCGCCGACGAGGGCGTGCAGGACCAGACCCGGCGCCACGCGCTGTTGCTCTCGCTGCTCGGCATCCGCGAGGTGGTGGTCGCGATCAACAAGATGGACAAGCTCGCGATGGCCGAGGCGTCGTTCCGCGCGCTCGAGACGATCGCCAAGGCGCAGCTCGCAGAGCTGGGCATCAGCGCGCAGGCGATCATCCCGACGGTGGCGCAAGAAGGCGACAACGTGGTCGGGCGCTCCGATGCCATGCCCTGGTACACCGGCCCATCCGTGATGGAGGCGCTCGGCGACGTCGAGCCCGCCGCGGCGAGCTTTGCGGCGGCCCGCTTTCCGGTGCAGGACGTCTACAACTTCGACGGCGAGGTGATCGTCGCCGGCCGGCTGCTCTCCGGCAGCATCGCCGAGAAAGACACCCTTCTCGCCTACCCCGGCGGCGCCAGCGTCACGGTGCGCGAGGTGCGGCGCTTTCCCCCGAACCACGCGCCCGCGATCGCCGGCGAATCGGTGGGGCTCGTCGTGGACGGCGCGACGCTGACACGAGGGGAGGTGCTGGCGGGCGGCGAGGGTGCGCCCAGGGTCACCGCACAACCCGAGGGCCGCGTCTTCTGGCTCGCCGACGCGCCGCTCGAAGTTGGCGAGACGCTGCTGCTGCGCTGCGCCACCCAGGCGGCGCCGGTCCTCGTTGCAGCCATTACCGCGCGCCTCGATACCGCGACGCTTGCCGCGCTGCCTCCCGCCGCCCAGCTCGCCGGCATGGAGCTGGGCACCGTCCGCATGGAGGCCGAGCGGCCGCTCGTGTTCGAGCGGTTCGCGGGGTTGGCCGGGCTCGGACGGTTCGTGCTCGAGCGCGGCGGCGTGCCGGTCGGCGCGGGCATCGTGCCATGATGAGATTCCTGCTGGAGGCCGCTCCCACCGAAAAAGAGGTGAGAGCCGCCGGCTTTCTGTGGGGGCAGCGACTTCTTCGTGGGAGCACCTTCCAGGTGCGACCCGGGTCGACCATGTCCTCTGGCGAATTGATGTCCTCGCGGCTGGAAGCCGCTCCCACCGAATCGGGGGCCGAACGCCGGCGATGATCCACCTCGCGTACATCGACCCGGGATCCGTGTACACGGTCTCCAGTGGCCTCGCCGCCATCATCGCCGCGGTTCTTTCGGTCCTCACGATGGTACTGGTGTACTTTCGCCGCATCGGGAGCTTCCTCAAGCGCCGGTGGCGTATCGTTGTGCCGGTGGTCGTGATCGCCGGCGGCGTCGCCGTGTACTTTCTGGTTTGGACCGCAAACGGGAGCCACGCCCACATGGCAACGAGCACGAGCAAGAAACGCATGTTCATCGTCGGTCTGGACGGGCTGTCGCCGGAAATCATCGAGCCGATGATGGCCGCCGGCAAGCTGCCGAACTTCCAGCGGCTCAAGGAACTCGGCTCCTACTCGCGGTTGGGCACCACCAACCCCGCCGAGTCGCCGGTGGCGTGGACGAGCTTCGCCACCGGGCGCAATCCCGGCAAGCACGGCGTCTACGACTTCATCCGCCGCAGCCCGTCGAGCTACCTTCCCGATCTTTCCCTCACGCGCCTGGAGGGCAACAAGTCGCTGCCGGTGCGACGGACCAAGGCGTTCTGGCAGTACAGTCGGGAGACCGGCGTGCCGATGACGGTCCTCTCGTGCCCGGTCACCTTCCCGCCCGACGAGATCAACGGCAAGATGCTTTCGGGCATGGGTACGCCGGACCTGCTTGGCACCCAGGGAACGTTCTCGTTCTACACCACGGCACCGGAGAACGTCACCGCGGAGACCGGCGGCGAGGTGCACGTCGTCGCGCCGGACAACCCCTTGAACCTCGAACTGCTCGGCCCGCAAAAGCGAGGTCTCACGGGCAAGGTCGAGCGCCTCAAGGCGGCGTTCTCGCTGCGCATCGGCGAGGACCACACCTTCGCGACGATCAAGCTCCAGGACAAGGAGTTCGTCCTCGGCGTCGGGGAGTGGAGCGAGTGGGAGGACGTCACGTTCCGCACCGGGCCGGTGTCGCGCATGCACGGCATCCTGCGCTTCTACCTCGTTTCGACCACGCCCTATCTCAAGCTCTACGCGAGCCCGATCTGCATCGACCCGCGCAGGCCGTGGTTTCCGATCTCCTACCCTGCCGACTACGCTCGCGAGCTGGCGGCTGATCTCGGGCTCTTCTCGACCCGCGGCATGCCGTTCGATACCTGGGCGCTCAACGAGGACCGCCTTCCCGAGGAAGCCTTCGTCACGCACGCCACCGACCTCTACGAGGAGCAAGTGCGCCTGATGGAGCACGAGTCGGCCCGCTTCGACCACGGCGTGTTCTACTGCTACTTCGAGTACCCCGACATCATCCAGCACATGTACTGGCGCTTCCGCGACCCGGGCAGCCCGCTCTACGAAAAAGACGCGCCGCCACGCCTCGCGAACATGATCAACGACTGCTACGAGAAGATGGACGCCGTCGTCGGCCTCGCCCTCGCGCAGCTCCGCGGCGACGACACCTTGATCGTGCTCTCCGACCACGGCTTCACGAGCTTCCGCCGCATGGCGCACGTGGACTCGTGGCTGGTCCAGAACGGCTATATGGTGCTCCGCGACCCGACCTTGCAGGAGGGCGGGCCGCTGTTTCAGGACGTGGACTGGTCGCGCACCCGCGCGTACGCCCTCGGCTTCGGCGGTATCTACATGAATCAGAAGGGACGCGAGCCGCAGGGGATCGTCGAGCCGGGCCCGATCAAGGAAGCGCTCAAGCGCGAACTGGCCGCCAAGCTCCAGGCTTGGACGGACCCAGTCGATGGCTCACAGATCTTCAAGGCGGTTTACCTCAACGAGCAGATCTTCAAGGGGCCCGAGGCGGCACACGCCCCCGATCTCTACCTCGGCTTCAAGCGCGGCTACGGCGGCTCCTGGCAGACCGCGCTCGGGGCCGCGCCGAGCGGCCCGCTCATCGTGGACAACCTCAAGAAGTGGAGCGGCAGCCATCTCGTGGATCCCTCGCTGGTGCCGGGGATCCTCTTCACCAACCGCCGCATCACGGTTGCCGACCCAACGCTGTACGATCTCGCGCCGACGGTCTTGCGCTTCGCCGGCCTCTCCGACGCCCGGCTCGCTCAGGAAGACCTCGACGGCCGGCCGCTGTTCTAGGCGCGCCAGTGGGTCGCACCTGGAAGGTGCTCCCCCGAACATCTTGCAGCTCCCGCAGGGCCGATGCGCCGTGCCGCCTGCCCTTCAGTGGGAGCGGCATCTTGCCGCGACCGGGGGGCTTGGTGGGTTTTCGCTGCGCTATGATTTACTCTTCCGGGGAGGTCGCATGACTGATGAGCACGCGTGGATCGAAGAGCTGCCCGCCGCGGTGACCGTTACTGACGCCGAGGGCACGATCATTGCGATGAACGCGCAGTCCTGCGTTACCTTCGCCGAGGACGGCGGTGCCGCGCTGATCGGCCAGAACGTCTTTGCCTGTCACCCGGAGCCGGCAAAAACGAAGACCCTGGCGCTGTACAAGGACCGCAAGCCCAACCACTACACGATCAGCAAGGGCGGCAGGACAAAGATGATCCACCAAATGCCGTGGTACCGCGATGGCGCCTTTGCGGGGTTCGTCGAGCTTTCGATTGTGATTCCCGACGCCCTCCCGCACTTCGCCCGCGACTGAACTCTGTGAGGTGCGCCGCGGACGCCGGCCCGTCTGCGGCGTCAGGTAGCGCCTAGCACCCCGCGCTTCGCCGTCATTCCCGCGCAAGCGGGAATCCAGACTCACACGGGTGTCGCCACGACTGGGTCCCCGCTTTCGCGGGGACGACGGCAGGGAGCGTGGTCGCTTTCGCAGGGATGACAGATCCTCGGCGAACACGCCCCCTTCCGGAGGTAATGGCCCCGGCCCTGAACGCGGCCGCGGACAACGCCCAGCGCGACAACGACGGCAACGGTCCGTCAGTGTGTCGTGTCTTCTTGCCGGAGCAGGTAGCGCTTGATCTTCTGGGTGGTGGTCTTCTCGAATTCCACGTCGCGAATGCGGATGTGCCGAATTTGCTTGTAAAGCGGTAACTTACGATTGAGCGCGCGGATCTCGCGGTCGATCCGCTCGGCGATCCACTCGCGGCTCACCTCGTGGCCGGTCTTGCCTGCTTCGTGGTAGATCGCTTCGGCGTTCGGCACCACCACCGCCGCGATCTCCTCGCTGCCGCCCGGGGTCGCCACGCCGCACACGGCAGATTCCAGCACCAGCGGGATGTTGTTGATGAGGTCCTCGAGCTCCTCGGGGAACACGTTCTTGCCGTTGGCGGCGACGATCACGTTCTTCTTCCGCCCGCTCACGCGGAGGAAGCCGTCACGGTCGAGGAAGCCGTAGTCGCCGGTTGCGAACCAGCCGTCCTTGAGCACCTGCCGCGTCGCCTCGTCGTTCTTGTAGTAGCCCAGCATCACCGATGGGCCACGCACCAGGATCTCGCCCCGGCCTTCCTCGTCCGGCTCCGAGACACGAATCTCCAGACCCGGTAGCGGCACCCCCGCCGCGTCGTCGCGGAACTTGCGCAGGCGGTTCAGGGCCACGATCGGCGAAGTCTCGGTCAACCCGTAGCCTTGAATGAGCGTGAACCCAAGCGAGCGCAGGCCGCTCGCCACCGCCGGGTTGGGGGCGGCGCCGCCGACGATGAGAATCCGCACGGCGCCGCCGAAGCGCTCGTGGAGACGGCCGAACAGTTTGCGCCGCAAGCCGGCGAGACCCGCCGTCTCGGCGAGGGTCGCCGCGCCCTTGAGCGGGCCGACCAGCGCCGCGGTGAGCTTGCTCTCTTGCATCCCCGCGACGATCCGCTTGTACATCTTTTCGTAGAGCAACGGCACGCCGAGGAGGATGGTCGCGTGCACGCGCTGCATGTCCTCGAGTACGGTCTTGAGCGACCTCGCAAAGTGCACCGAGGAGCCCACCGTGAGCGGACAGAGCAGCCCGCAGGTGCACTCATACGTGTGGTGGATCGGCAGCACCGAGAGGAAGCGGTCCGCGGGGAGCAGCTCGATCATGCTCAGCATCGCGCGCAGGTTCGCGGCGATGTTGCCCTGCGAGAGCATCACGCCCTTGGCTCTTCCCATCGCGCCCGAGGTGAAGACGATGACTGCCAGCTCGTCGGGATCGACCCTCGGTAACGGGTCGAGAGGCGCACCTGATTCGCCGCGTAGGAGCTGCATCATCGTGTAGGCTTTCCCATCGCGCTCGGCCAGGTCCATGTCCACGAAGACCTTCAGGTTCTTGGCCGCGGGCGCGAGCGAGAGCACGGTGTCCCGCATCGCTTCCGAGTACACCACCGCCTTCGCGTCGGAGGCGTGGAGGATGGTGAAGACCTCGTTCTCGCGCAGGCTCTTGTCGACCGGCACCGCCACCAGGTTGCCCAGCATGCACGCGAGGTACGCGACCGCCCACTGCACGCGGTTCTCGGCGATCACCGCGACGTGATCGCGCTCGGTTACGCCCACCCGCCGCAGCGCCTGAGCGAACCGTGCGGCGGCGTTGAGCAGTTGGCGATACGAGAGCCGCGACAGCGGCGTGTCGGTAAGGTCCTCGAGCGCCAGCTTGTCCCCAAAGAGCTGCGCCGAGTTCTGCACCATCTGCTGGAGCGATGTGAACTCCGGCACCGGGTACAGCGGGTACTCCTCGTTGAGAGTTTTCATCGCTGCCTCCACGCCACCGTCTCAGAATCGCCCCGTCAGGCTAGCACGGCGGACCAGGCGTAGCGGCACCGCCAGCCGCTCGTCCCGACTCGTCGGCGGAGGCATGCGCCTTAGCCCGGAAACCCCAGTTGGCTTCTGCTGCGAGGGCGGATCTTGCCGCGCTGGCGGGCGTACTCGGGACTCGAACCGTGCCGCCGTACTGCACAGTACGGCTCCGGTTCTCGCCCCTACGTTCGCCCACCATCATCGGCACCTCCGCCCTCTCCCAACGAACCCAACTGAGGTTTCCGGGCTTACTCGCCGAGCATCCTCTCGATGCGGCGGTCCGGCACCAGCCAGATGAGCGCCACCGTCACGTAGAGCCCGTCGGAGATCCACTGGCTGGCGAAGGCGAGCGGGATCGCCGCGGCGTACAGCGCGAGCGAGAGCTTACCCTTGGCGTCCGCGCCGACCGCAGCCCCGAGCTTCGAGGCTGCGCCCTGCGCGGCAATGATCGAGCGCTGCAGGATCGTGTACGCGAGCGCGGCGAGGAGCAGCACCCCGCCGTACACCGCGGTCGGGAGCGCCGCGGCGTGGTTCTCTCCGACCCATCCCGTGACGAACGGCACCAACGACAGCCAGAAGAACAGGTGGAGGTTGGCCCACAGGATCTTGCCGTTGATCCGATTCGCAAGGTGAAGCATGTGATGGTGGTTGTTCCAGTAGATGCCGAGATAGACGAAGCTGAGCACGTAGCTAAGCAGCGACGGTACGAGCGGGCGCAGCGCTTGCCAGTCCGTGCCGCGCGGCGTCTTCAGGCCCAGCACCGTGATCGTGATCAGGATCGCCATCAGGCCGTCGCTGAACGCTTCGAGCCGTCCCTTGCTCATGGTCCCTCCGGCGAGTTGGAACCGAGCCGGCCCTGTGCGACCTTCCCGCTGGCGGCGCTCACCCGGCCGCGGCGAGAGCGACGAGCGCCTCGGGCAGATCGGCACGGCCGAAACCGAGCCGGAACCGGCCTTGGGCGCAGCCGAACGCCGGCCCAGGCACGACCAGCACGCCGGCTCGCTCGCGCCAGTGCGCGAGCACCCGCTCGGCGTCGCCCTCGTGGCGCGCCAGCAGCGCCGGCGCGATGGCGGCCACCGAGACCGGGCTCGCCGCGGGAACCTGCCAGGTGACGAGGTCGGGGTGCACGGCGACAAACGCTGCGAGCGTGTCGAGGTTCGCGAGGCAGCGCGCTCTCGTCCGTTCGAGGAGCCACGCGTGACTGCGCAACGCGATGGTCGCGAGGACCTCGGACGGGCCCGCCGCGCACAGCGTCGTGTAGTCCTTGATCGCGATCGCCCGCCGGCGAAGCGCGGCATCGGGACTGACCAGCCAGCCGATACGCAGGCCGGCGAGGCCGTACACCTTGGAGGCGACGCCCACCGACACCGCGCGGCCGGAGCACTCGATCACCGACGGCGCCGTCTCGCCCGCCCATTCGAGCCCGCGGTAGACCTCATCGCCGATGATGCGGATCCTGAGCTGCTCGCACTTCGCCACGATTGCCCGCAGCTCGGTGGAGGTCGCTGCAACCCCGGTCGGGTTGTGCGGCACGTTGAGTACGAGCACCCGCACGCCGGGGCGCAGCCCATCCATCAGCCGGTCCATGGGGAATCGCCAGTTCCCGGCCGCGCCGTCCTCGCGGACCTCGACAAGCTCGAGCCGCGCTCCCATCGCTCGTGGCAGCTCGTGGAGCGACTGATACGCCGGCGTCAGCGCGACGACCCGGTCGCCGGGCTCGATCATCGCCGTGAACGCGACCAGGAGCGCCTCGGCGGCGCCGGTCGTGATGACGACATCCTCCGCGGTGCGGTCCGGGTGCGTCGCCGCGATCGCCGCCCGTAGATCGGGGTCGCCTGCGGTCGTCCGGTAACCGAGGCGGAGCGTCGCCCATCTCTCGCGCATCTCGGCGTCGGCGCGCTCGACCAACTCCCCGACCGACAGCGTCTCGGGGTCCGAGGAGCCGAGCTGGTACGGCAAGTTGAACTCGAAACGGTCAAAGAAACGCTCGAGCACAAAATCCGGGAGCGCGCCCAGTCGCGCGGAAGCCGCGGTGCCGGCCGGTCGTTCCTTGTCCATCCGCCGATGATACGGCGACTCTGTGGCGCGCCGCCGATCTTGGGCCAGATGCAAGGAAGGCGGTCACGGACTTCGTAGGGGCGACCCGCCGGGTCGCCCGGGGCGAGGCGGCGCCTCGCCCCTATATCAAGAACATCCCGAGGTGCCCCGCGCCGCCGAGCTTGGGCCAGATGCAAGGAAGGCGGTCGTGGACTTCGTAGGGGCGACCCGACGGGTCGCCCGGGGCGAGGCGGCGCCTCGCCCCTACATCAAAAACATCCCGAGGTGCCCCGCGCTGCCGCCGTTGGGCTTTTCGCATGACAGGGAGCCGCGGCCGAGGGCGGCCGCGCCACAGGTGACAAACAGAGAGAAGAAGTGGGGCGGGCGCCCTCGCCCGCCCGAACGGAGAGAAGCAGACGGTCCGATATCGGCGGCGCAGTTCAGCCGCCGATATGGTGCACGCGCATCAAATTGGTAACCGGCCCGCTCGCTATCGGCGCGCCGTGAGTGACCACGATCAGCTCGCCGGCCCGGGCCGCGCCGTGCTGCAAGGCGGCCCGCTCCGCGAGCTGGAGCACCGCTTCGTGATCGTCGGGCTGGGCCGTTACCACGCTCGCCTCGATGCCCCAGACCAATGAGAGCCAGCGTGCGACCTCGAGGCGGGGCGTGAGCGCGAGCACGTGGCGACTGGGGCGGTGTCTCGCGGCCAACAGAGCCGTCTTGCCGCTCTGCGTGAAGCACACGAGGACGGCGGCGGCCAAGTGGTCCGCCGCCTCCGCCGCCGCCTCAGCCACCGCGTCGGAGACCGGATCGCCGAGCTCCGTCGCGCACGGTGATTGAGCCCAGCCGCTCCGATACTCGGGGTGGGCCTCGGCTTCGGCGATGATCTTGGCTGCGACCTCGACGACCAGCGCCGGATGCGCGCCGACCGCGGTCTCAGCGGAAAGCATCACCGCGTCGGTGCCGTCGAAGACGGCGTTGGCCACGTCACCCGCTTCCGCGCGCGTCGGGCGAGGCTCGTGGATCATGCTCTCGATCATCTCCGTGGCCGTGATCGCCGGCACGCCGGCGGAGCGTGCCGCATGCAAGATTTGCTTCTGCAGAACGGGCACGAGCTCCGGCGCGGTCTCGGCGCCAAGGTCGCCACGTGCGACCATGACGAGGTCTGCGGCGGCGAGGATGGCGGCAAGCGCGTCGGGGACCACCGCCTGCGCTTTCTCCAGCTTGGCGATGATCGGCACCTCGCGCCCGCACGAGCGCATGGCTGCCCGCAACGCGACGACATCGGCGGCGCGACGCACGAACGACAGCGAGACCGCATCCGCCCCGCCTGACAACGCCGCCCGAAGGCAGCGCAGGTCAGGCTCGGTGAGCGAGGGCAGCGAGGTCTCCACGTCCGGGAGGTTGACCCCAATCCCGGCGGACACCTCGCCGCCCCGCACCACCTCCGCCGTGACCAGATCGTGCGCGGCGGAAGTGACCCGTAGCACGACCTTGCCATCGTGGAGGAGGATGCGCGATCCGGGCGGGCACTCACGCGCCGGATCGATCCCCTCGACCACGACCGTGGCGCCGTGGTCGGGTGTCCCGACCGTGACCGAGCTGCCAGGCACCAGCGTGATGCTGGCGCTGTCCTTCGCCACGCGCAGCTTAGGCCCGGCGAGATCGCAAAACACGCCGAGCGGTCGGCCGACCGCTGCTTCCTCGGCGTGGACGAGCGCCACCAGCGGCGCGATCGCCTCGGGCTGCAGGTGCGCCGCGTTGAGGCGGAAGCAGTCGACCCCGGCGAGGGCGAGCTTGCGCACCGTGGCCGCATCGGCAGAGGCCGGCCCCAGCGTGGCCACGATCTTCACCCGCCGCGGAGCGGTCACAGCCATCGTTGCCTCCCCGTGCCTCGGCATCGTAGCGCAGGCGAAGACCCGGCGACCGAGGCCGCTCCTCGATTGCCTAGCGAGCCGGCGCAGGCGAGGCCGGCGGCGTGCCGCCGGCGGGGCCTCCGTCGTCCGGCTTGGCGGGCTGGCCGCGGCGAGCTTCGGCCTCGCTGATCGCGCGCTCGGCGTCGCCGGCGCCAGGCTGGCTCGCGTAGCCCGGCCGGCCTGGCAACGCGAACTGGCAGCCCGCAAACTCCACGATGCGCATGATCGCGAGGTTGAGCTCCTCGACCACACGGGTGTACTCATCCCAGTTCCGCGTCGCGATCCAGCAGAACACCTCCACCTGGATCGCGCTGTCGCCGAGCCCCTTGAGGCGCACGCGCCGGTCGCCGGCGAACACCTTCGGGTGCTCGGTGACCAAACGGGTGATTTCCTCGAGCACGTGCGCAACCTGCGTTGCCGTTGCGCCGTACGCGAGCCCGATCGTCGGGTCGAACACGATGCGGTCGCGCGCGGCGAAGTTCTCCACCCGCCCGGAAACCACGACGCCATTGGGAATCGTGACGACCGTGCGGCCGACGGTGCGGAGCCGGGTGGACCGGAAGCCCACGTCCTCCACCGTTCCGCTGTCGCTGCCGATGGAGACGAAGTCGCCCACCTGGAACGGCCGGTCGCCAGCGATCGAGATGGTGCCGAACACGTTCTCGAGCGTCTTCTGCGCTGCGAACGCCACCGCGATGCCGGCGATCCCCAAGCCGGCAACGATGGTCAGCACCTTGATCCCGATGACGTCGAGCGCCGCCAGGCCAATGAGGATTACGATCCCGGCCTTGGCGAAGCGGGTGAACATGGGGAGGAAGCCGAGACCGACCTGGTTGGTCGGGCCCGCCGTGGCACGCAGGTGCGCGGCCGCGGCGTCCGCCAAGCGGACGAGCAACCAGCCGAGTCCCACGAGCGCGAGCAGCCGGCACAGGTCGGTCGCAAGCGTGTGCGCACCGGGTGTGAGGCCGAGCCACGGCGTCACCACCACGAGCATGCCGGCCCACAGGAGCAGGCCGAGCGGTCCACGAAGCGCCTCGACCACCCTGTCGTCCCAGTGGGCCGTCGTGCGCGCCGCTACGTGCCGCAACAGGCCAAGGAGGAAGCGGCCGAGGTAACGGCTTGCGACCCACCCGACCGCGAGCCCCACCACCAGCGCGAGCCACTGCCAGAGCTGCAACCCTACGAACGTCACGGCGAACAGGAAGACGGGAGCGTGGTCGCCGACCCAGCCGTAGCCGTGGAAATCGTAGAGGATGTTGATTCGCGCCACGGTGTCGCGGGAGACGGTCCAGACGTCTCCGAGCTCGGCGTCCCAGCGGTGAAAGAGGAGGAGGTCGATTCGGTGGTGGCGTGTCTGGATCGTGGCGAAGCGTTGTTCGTTCTCGGGAATACCGGTCTCGGGCGTGCCGAGCGGCTCGTTGGAGAGCTTCTCGGGATCCGCCCAAACCGTGCGCTGGAGTACGAGCATGAGGCGGCGCGCCAGCCGCTCGCCCTCGATGCGCTGGCTCTGCGGGGGAATCACGTTCAGGTCGAGGTAGAACGAGGCGACGTCGAATCGGCCCTGCTGGCACGCATCGAGAAAGCCGGCCATGGTCTCGCGCGGATTCCCGCGACGCACCGTGTCAGGGATTGGCCCGAGCCCAACGTCGAGCGGCTCGGCGCCGTGGGCCGCCTCGCCGTTTACCAGCACGCGGTACCAGAACGGCAAGCTGGAGACTGTCTGGCGCGAGAACAGCCAAGCCAGCTCGTGACGGCCGAGGTCCTCCGTACGGCGCAGGTCGATCTCGCCCGCGATCCCGCTGCGCTCGAACCGGATCGCCACGACGATGTTGCCCGGCTCTCCCCCGAGCTTCGGCCCTTCCGGGTCCTCCGTCGTCACAGCATCCGCGCGGGCCTGGAGTACGGCCACGATGCGAGAGAGCTGCTCCGCCAGCACGGCGCCCGTCTTGCGCTGCTGCTGCGCGGAAACGTCGGTGAGATCGAGCAGGTGGGCCGCGTCGCCGAACTGCTGATCGCGAGCCAGGGCCAGGAACGATCGCCACGCCGCGGCCGGTGAGCTGCGCACAGCCTCTGTCGGGACAGCTCCGAGCCCGGGGTTGATGGTGTCCCGGCGGCTGACCTCCACGCGCGGCGCTGCCAGCGCGGACAGCGTGGCGAGCATCGCCAGCACGGCCAGCACGCCTGCCTTGCGATGCCGACCTGTGAGGTACCTCCCCGCAAATCCGGTGAGCTTGCGTCGCATGAGCCCTAGCTTACCGCGTCCGAGCTACCTCGCCTATCCCGAACCACGGGCGAGGGCGCCCGCCCCACAGCCTTGCGCGGCACTCCCAAGCAGGCGGGCGAGGGCGCCCGCCCCACAACCTTGCACGGCACTCCCAAGCAGGCGGGCGAGGGCGCCCGCCCCACGGCGATCGGATTACTCCCGCCCGAGCGCCTTGAGAAGCCCAGCGCGCGCCTGCGCCAAGTTGTACTCCGCCTGGACTCGCTGCTGGGCCGCCGTGGTCAAGGCGAGCTGCGCGTCGGAAAGCTCGATGATGCTACCAACCCCGACCTCGTATCGCCCCTCAGCGAGATGGAGTTGGTCCGTGGCGTTGGCAAGCGCATCGCCACTCGCGTCCAGCGCCGTCCTCGCCGCCCGCACGGAAAGCCGCGCCTGCTCCACGTCGAGCAACACCTGCTGGCGGGCGGTGGCCAATTGCGCCTTCGCTGCGGCGAGGTTCGCCGTCGCCTCCCGCACCTGGGCGCGGGTCACGCCTCCCTGGAACAACGGGACCGAGAGCGCAAGCGAGGCGCTCCAATTCCACACCAGGCTGTTGGCTTGCTGGCCCGCGTCGACGAACCCGGTGGAGAGGCCGAGGCTTGGACCCAGCGCCCCTTCGTCCGATCGCAGCGTTAGCTCCTGGGCGCGCACCTGCTCGACCGCAGCCACGACGTCGGGCCGCGCCTGCAGCGCTTCCTGCGCGAGCGCCTCGCCCGCCGCATCCTCGCCATCTACCGGCGGCGCGCTCTCATCGGCGACGTCGTAATCTACCGGCTGCTCGACACCCATCGCCTGGTTCAACTGCGCCCGTGCGATTGCGTAGTTGTTCTCGGCGGTTATGAGCTGGACCTGGGCGTTGGCCACGTTGGTCTTGGATTGCGCGAGCGCAATCTCAGCCTGCGTGCCGACTTCGACGAACCCCTGGGTTTGCTGCAGATGTTTTTGCTGGTTGGCGAGGGTCTCACGCGCGACCGTGACCAGCTCCTTGTCGGCGCGTGCCTGGAAGTACACGTTGCGCACGGTGAACAGCACCTGTTGGAGGGTGAGCTTCTCGGTGCCCTGCTGTGAGCGCGCCGACGCCTGCGAGGCGCGCCACTTGGAGCTGGTCTGCTTGAAATCGTAGAGGAGCTGGCTCGCGGACAGTCCTAGGTTGAAGTAGTTGTAGGTCTTCCAGGACTCGGTTCCGGAGCTGCCCGAGAGCTGGCTAGGGAGCGAGCCGGGGCGCGCCACGAAGTTGGCGGTGGATGGCGAGTATGCGGCAGTCCCACTCACCTGCGGCAGCAACGGAGCGAACGCCTCATCCACCCGCGCGAGGGCAGCCAGGGTGTTTGCCTGCGCCTGCTGTAACTGCGGCTGGTGCTCTCGGGCGGCTTTCAGCGCATCGTCGAGAGTCAGGATTCTTGGTTGGTCTGCGGCGAACGCCGAAACCGCGACCGCGGCAACGATGGCGAGGGTAGGTCGCATCATTCGAACCTCAACGCCTCGATCGGATCGAGGAGCGACGCCTTGCGCGCCGGGTAGAGACCGAAGATGACCCCCACCAGCGCACTGAACACGACGGAGATGGCGATGATGTCGGGCCGGATCAGCATCGGCCAGTTGAAGCGGGCCGCCAAGAGCTTGCCGCCCGCCAGGCCGAACACGACGCCGAGGAAACCGCCCGCGATCGCCAAGGTGAGGGCTTCAACGAGGAACTGCGCCAGGATGTTGCGGGGCTTCGCGCCGACCGCCATGCGCACGCCGATCTCGCGCGTGCGCTCGGTGACCGACACCAACATGATGTTCATGATGCCGATGCCGCCAACCAGCAATGCCACGGCTGCGACCCCGGCCAGCAATGTGGTAATCGTCTTGAGGCTCTCCTCTTGCGCGTTGGCGAGCTCGGTCAGGTTGCGAATCGAGAAGTCGTCGTCCTGCCCACCCCCGATGTGATGGCGGTCGCGGAGAAGGCTCGTGATCTGCTGCTGCGCCCGTGCGGTCTCCGGCTCCGAGGTCGCGCCGACGTAGATCTGGCCCGAGATGAACTGTTGCAGGCCGCCCTGAATCTTGGTCTGGAACGCCTTGAGCGGGATGAACGCCACGTCGTCGTAGTCCTGGCCCCAGGAGCTCTGTCCCTTCGCGGCGAGCACGCCCCTGACCTCGAACGGGATGTTCCGGATGCGCACGAGCTGGCCGACGGGGTCGGCGTTGGCGCCGAAGAGCTTGTCCACCACCGTCTGGCCGAGGAGGACCACCTTCGTGCCGCCCTCGGCGTCGGAGTCGCTCATCGGTGAGCCTGCGGCGGTCGGCCAGTTCCTGATTAGGAAGTACTCCGGCGTGGTGCCGTAGACGCGCGTGCTCCAGTTCTGGTCTTCCGACATGAGCTGCGCGCCGCTGGACAGTTGCGCCGCCGCGTACTTAACGGTTGGCACCTCGGTCCGGATCGCCTTGAGATCGTCCCAGGTGAGCGTCGGCATGCTGCCGTACCCGCCACGCTGGCCGCCGGCGCTGCTGCTACCGGGCAGGACCACGAGCAGGTTCGAGCCCATCGAGGCGAACTGCGCCGCGACCTGGGCTTTGGCGCCCTCGCCGATCGCCACCATGGCGATCACGGCAGAGACGCCGATGATGATGCCGAGGGTGGTGAGGAAAGAGCGCATCTTGTTGCGCAGCAGCGCGCGGATCGCCACGCGAAGCGTTTGGAGAGGGTTCATCACAAACCTCCGGTTGCCATCGCGACCGGCGTCACGACCGCCCGTTGCGGTTCTTGCCGCTGGTCGGATTGGACCTTGCCATCCCTCATCACCACGACGCGCCCCGCATACCGCGAGATATCCGGTTCGTGGGTGACCAGGACGACCGTGATTCCGGAATCGCACAACTGCTGGAAGATCGCCATCACTTCGACGCTGGTCACCGAATCGAGGTTTCCGGTCGGCTCGTCGGCGAGGATCACCTTGGGGTTGGCGACGAGCGCCCGCGCGATGGCAACGCGCTGCTGCTGGCCGCCGGACATCTGGTTCGGGTGGTGGTGGATGCGGTCGCCGAGGCCGACACGGGTGAGCGCCGCGCGGGCGAGCTCGTGGCGTTCACGCGTGTGCAGCCCGGCGTAGAGCAACGGCAGCTCGACGTTCTCGGTCGCGGACGTGCGGGCGAGCAAGTTGAAGTTCTGGAACACGAACCCCAGGGTGCGATTCCGTTTCTCAGCCAGCTCGTTGCGGTCGAGCGTGGAGACCTCCTCACCGGCGAGCAGGTAACGCCCGGAGGTGGGGCGGTCAAGACACCCAATGATGTTCATCAGGGTCGACTTCCCCGACCCGGACGCGCCCATGATCGCGACGGACTCACCCTCCTGGACCACGAGCGAGACGCCGCGCAGCGCGTGCACGTCCACGTCGCCCATGTGGTAGACCTTGGTGACGTCATCGAGCCGAAGCAGGGGCGGGCGATCGTTCATTGCGACCTCAAAACGCCCGGCGCGGGAAGCCGCCGGCCGGCTGTGCCGCCGAGGTGCCGCCGCTCATGTCGGTAATCACGAGGTCGCCTTCGGCTAACTCGCCTTCGACCACCTCCGTCAACGAGCCGTCGGACACCCCACTGCGGATGCGCACCGGCTTCGGCTTGTCGTCTCGCAGCACCCACACGGTCTTGCGGGTTGGATCGCTCCCTGCCCCGGCAGACCCGCTCTTGGCCGTACCGCCGGGCTGGGAAGCATCAGCGCCCGCGGGGCGCACGCGCTGACCGGGCGTCCGGTTGGGATTAGGGTTGAGGCTAGCAAGCAGGTCCGCCGGTGGACGGAATCGCATCGCCGCGTTCGGGATGCGCAGCGCATCGTCCTTCTCCGCCCACACGAACGTGCAGTTTGCCGTCATGCCAGGCTTCAGCTTGAAATCGGGGTTGCCCACGTCGATCACCGCGTCGTACGTGACGACGTTCTGGACGGTCTGCGGCGAGTTGCGCACCTGGCGCACGACGCCGATGAACTTGTCGTTCTGGTAGGCGTCGACGGTGAAGGTCGCGCTCATGCCCGGTTGCAGCTTGCCGATGTCGGCCTCGGCCACGCTGGTGTCGACCTGCATCTTGCGCAGGTCCTCCGCGATGAGAAACAGCGTCGGCGCCTGCAGCGACGCGGCAACGGTTTGTCCGACGTCGACGTTGCGGGAGATGACGGTCCCGTCGGTCGGCGAGATGATGTTCGTGTAGGCGAGGTTCACCTCGGCCGAGCTCAGTTGCGCCTTGGCCTGCTCGACCGCGCCGGCCGCCGCGTCCACCGCCGCCTTGTCCGCGTCCGCGGTGGCCTGGGCGGTATCGAGGTCGGCCTGCGCGATGAGCTTGCGCTCGGCGAGCGTAATGCTCCTCTTGTACTGGCGATCGGCGTCAACGGCCTGCGCTTTGGCCTTGGCCAGGTTGCCCTGAGCGGCGACCAAGTTGGCGCGCGCCTGCTCGACCGTCGCCTGGAAGAGTGCGGGGTCGATCTTGGCGACGAGCTCCCCTTTTTTAACCTGCGAGTTCCAGTCCGCATAAAGCGCGGCGATGCGGCCGGAGACCTGGCTACCGACTTGCACCGTCACGATCGCGGAAAGCGTGCCGGTAGCGGTCACCTTGGCGACGATCTTCCCCTTGTCGACCTTGGCGGTCTCGTAGTGGACGGTGTCGCTGGCCTTGGACTTCTGGTACCGGTAGTAGCCAAACGCCGCCACGACCACGATCGCCGCCACGATGGCCCAGAGAACCTTCGGTTTCAGTCCCAACATTGCCCTTCACCTCGCTCGCGCGGCGGCGTCTGCGCCACCCCGCCCTAACCCGGCTCTGCCGCTCGCGTCCCCATCGTGGCGGGCCACGATGTGCTCCCATCGCAAAAACCCGGCTACACGCCTCATCCTACCGCCAACCGCCCTCATTACCGCTTCTTTTCCTTGCCATCTGCGTTCAAGCGCCGCTCGTTCACGGCGAAACGCTCAAGGTTGGCGACGATTCGTCGCAGCGACGCATCCAGCAGCTCCTGCTCGGCGGTGCTGAGGCCCGCCACCATGGCCGCGCGCACCTTCGCCGCGAGCGGCGCGAGGCGCTCGGCCAGTCGCCGGCCCGGCGGAGTCAGCATCAGGCAGAACCGGCGCCGGTCCTCGGGGTCACCACTCGCGGCGACCAGCCCGCGCCCAACCAGCGCCGTGACGACGCGCGAAGCGGTCGGCTGGTCGACGTGGTGCCTCGCGGCGAGCTGGCCGAGCGACGAGCCTTCGCGCTCGGCGATGCCGACCAGCACCCAGAACTGCTGCGGGGAGAGACGGAACGGGCGCGCCAGTTCGCCCGCCGTCTGCTTGATGCGGCTGCGGGCGGCGGCGATCAACAGCCCGAGGGGCTCATGCCGTTGCAATCGTTGCTGTTGCATATTTCGCGTCAAAGAAAACGTCCGACCCTCCCCTGCTTTCCGGACCGCTGGCCGCTCCTTCCGGTCCCACTGAATATACGCACGACGGCAACCGAGGTTTACACGCCGCGTCCCGGCCCGAACAGTTCCAGGTGCAACCGCGGCGAGTAGCGCAGGCCGTGGTCGAGGCACAGCCGGCCGACGAGCGCCACACGTGCCGCCACCTCCGCCGCCGTGCGGCCCTCCGGCATGAGCAGCACCCGCTCGCGCGCGACGCCAAGCCGCTCCACCAGCGGGAGAATCTCGCCGAGGTCCGCGGCGCCCCGCACCACGAACTTGAGCTGGTGCTCGGGGTGGTGGGCGAGCAGCATCGCCAGCGGCGCGAGATCCGAGCGGAGAGCGACGTGGCGCTGCTGCCAGCGCCCGTCCGGATCGGAGTTGGAGGTCTTGGGTGACGCCGACAGGAGGTCGCACGCGAACTCCGGCGCGAGCGTGCCAGCCGTCTCGAGGGTGACGTGGAGGCCCGCCTCGCGCAACGCCCGGGTGAGCACGCCAATCTCGCGCTGCAGTAGCGGCTCCCCACCGGTCACGACCACGTGCCGGAGGTTCGACGCTCGGGCGCGGCCGAGCAGCTCGGCGACCGCCACGTGCGTTCCCTCCGGCGCCCATGAGGTGTACGGCGTGTCGCACCAGACGCAGCGCAGGTTGCACCCGGTGGTGCGAATGAAGAACGAGGGAACGCCTGTGAGCATCCCTTCACCTTGCAGCGAGGAAAAGGTCTCCGCGATTCGCACCGCTACCCCGCCGCCTGTTCCGGCTCAGCGTCGAGAAGCCGGAACGTCCACAGCCACAGCGCCGTGGCGAGGCCGAGCAGCGCCGCGCCGGTTGCCTGATGGGCGGTCGTCAGCAGCACTGCCCACGCCGGCCGCGGGGCAGCGGCTTCGCGCAGGCTAACCGCGACCAGCGCTAACAGGCCGAGCATCACCTGCGCGCACGCGGCCACCATCAGGGCGCGCCCAAGCCGCTGCAGCAGCGGCTGGGCCGGGTAGAGCCCCCACATCCTGGCGCCGTACACGAGCGCCAGCACCAGTACGACGATCGCGAAGGTCACGTGCGCGAGCAGGCCGTGCGCGAGCTGGCGCTGCATCGTGCCGAGCACGAGCTGGACCAGCAGCGCCGCCACCAGCACGGCACCCAGGCCGCGTTCCGTCTCGGCCGCCGCACTGCTCGACGCCACGCGGGTGCCGCCCCACGCCGACGAAGTGAATACCGCCAGCGCCACCACGACTGCGAAGAAGACCGGTCCAAGCACGCCGTGCACGATCGCGAGCGGGGTGCTCGGAGCCATTGCCTCACGCGCGGTAGAGAGGGTGAAGTTACCGGTCACCCGGAGGCCGCCGAGAATCCCCTGCACGACCACGAGCGCCACGGCTACCCCGCCCAGGCGCTTCACCCACGCGCGCCGTTCGACGCGCCAGAGCTGCAAGGCGAGCACTACCGTGGTGAGGCCGACCAGCGACCCGAACAAGCGATGGGCGTGCTCGTAGTAAATCCCTCCCGTCATGCGCGAGAGCGGATACAAGAACATGTTGTAGCCGAAGGAATTGGGCCAGTCGACGACGGCCAACCCGGCGCCTTCGCTCGTAACGACGCCGCCAATGAGGAGCTGGAGCAGCGTCGCGGCGGCGGTGATGGCGGCGAAAGCGCCGACCCAATTGTGGAGTCGGACCGTGGACGCGCGGCGCAGCCCGCCGACCAGCGCGCCGACGCCACCCAACGCCGCGCCTACCAACAGCGACCCCGGCACCCACCACCACGACGAAGGAACCACGTGGTTGGGCTGCGCGCCGCCCAACAGGCTACCGAGCACGAGCAGGTTGATCAGCGAGGACAGCACCCCACTGGCAAAGCCGGTGGGCCAGCCGGCTTCGGTGAGGCGACCCGCGAGCACCCCGCCCGCAAACAGGCACAGCAGCAGACCCGCCGCGAGCGCCCAGCTCGGCACCACCACGGGCGGTATCCGGCAAAGGTACCCGACCATCCACATCGCCACGCTCGTGCCGAAGCCGAGCGCCAACACGGCGGAGCCGCGGCTCGCTTCCCTTTCGGCAATTGCGATCACGTGACCTCCCGCTTGCGCGACAAGCCCCGGCAGTATGGCGCAATCCGCGCTCACGCTCTAGGAGTCTCCCTGCTGGCGCCCCGAAAATGAGAACGGAGGGCGGTGGGAGCAGCATCTTGCCGCGACCGGTCGGCTCTCGGGAGCCGTGCTCGGTCGCACCTGGAAGGTGCTCCCACAGAGATTCGGATGCTCCCACGGGCTCATCTTCGGACGAGCCTATCCACGAAATGGGGGCGAGTGGCTCCTGGAATGCGGAGACCCGCTCGGCGCTTGTCGTGCGGGGGACACCAACGCGGCATGGAAGTGCGAGAATGGCATCGCAGTTGCAGCGACACGATGGGGTCCTGGACCTGATGATCGACCGTCAACCATCGACACCGACCGGGGCGGCAGCCGCCAGCCGAGCCGCGACAGCCGGCGACCTTGCGGCGCCCCCAAGGCAGCAGCGGTGGCTCGTCGCCGTCGTTCGCGCGTACCTCGAGCTCATCAAGGCTCGCTTGGTACTGCTCGTGGTCGCGACGGCCGCCGTGGGCTTCCTTCTCGCGCCGAACGCCAAGCTCGCGCTGACTCGGCTGGTCGTAACGCTCGCCGGCACGTTCCTCGCTGCTGCCGGCTCGATGGCGCTCAACGAGCGGATCGAAGCGGCCCGCGACGGTCTCATGGAGCGCACGCGGGCACGTCCGGTGCCGGCCGGAACGATCGGACCGCGCACCGCTACCGGGTTCGGCATCACGGTGGCCACGGTGGGGCTGCTCACGCTCGCGCTCGGCGCCAGTCCGTTGACCGCGGCTCTCGGCCTCGCGGTGGTGCTCGTTTACACGCTCGTCTACACCCCGCTCAAGACCCGCACGCCGATGTGCACGCTGGCCGGCGCGGCCTGCGGCGCGATCCCGCCGATGATGGGTTGGACCGCCACCGGCGCCGGCCTCGGCTATGGCGCCTGGCTACTCGCCGGCGTGCTCTTCCTCTGGCAGATCCCCCACTTTCTCGCCCTCGCCTGGCTCTACCGCGACGATTACCGGCGCGGCGGGTTCCGCATGCTGCCGGTGGTGGAGCCGTCGGGGATCCTCACCGGTAGTGCTGCGGTGCTGTACTCCCTCGCGCTCGTCCCGGTCGGGATCCTGGCCGCGCTCGGCGGCATCACGAGCTGGCGCTTCGCGGCTGGCGCCCTCGTGCTCGGGGCGGCGCTCACCGCGCTCGCGCTCCAGCTCGCCACGCGCCGAAGCAATGCGGCGGCGCGCCGCGTGTTCCTCGCGACCCTGGCGTACCTTCCACTCCTGCTCGGGATGATGGTGGCGGACCGCAAGGCACCGGTGCCGGCCCGCCCGGGGTTTGCCGCCGTCGGCGTGCAGGTGACGCCGAGTCCGACGACCCTCACCCATCCGCGCGCGACGCTGGTTACCGCGCGATGAGCGCCACGCACGAGGCTAGCGGCGCTGACGAGAGGACTCGCACGATCGAGCGCCGCAGCTTCCTGCGCAGCGGCGGCTGGATCGTTGTCGTCGCACTTGTGGTCACAACCATCGCGTTCGCGTTCTACGTGGTGGGTCTGCTCCGCCATCGGCCGCCGCGCGCGCCCGGCGACGGGCGCCACGTCGAGAGCTACCGCCTCGCGCTCACGCCGTGCCTGGTCAGGCGCGACCTCATCGTTGCCGCCGGGATGCCCAAGGACGGACTGCAGGCGCTCGTCGACCCGCCGGCGTGGACGGCGGCCGAGGCGGACGTCGCCACCACCTCACGGAGCAGGTTCCTCGTGCCCGGTGACCGCGTCATCGGCGTCCGGCTCGCCGGCGCGGCGCGCGCATATCCGTTGCGGCTGCTCGTCTGGCACGAGGTGGTCAACGATCGGCTCGGCGGCGAACCGATCGTAGTTACCTACAACCCGCTGTGCGACAGCGCCGTCGTGCTGCGCCGCGAGGTCGCCGGCGTCACCGCCGAGTTCGGCGTCAGTGGCCTGCTCTTCAACTCGAACCTCCTGCTTTACGACCGCCGCCCGCACGGCGACGGCGAAAGCCTGTGGAGCCAGCTCGAAATGCGGGCGGTCGCCGGCCCGGCAGCCGCCGTCACTCGGACGCTCGAGCCGCTGCCGATCAGCGTTGAGAGCTGGGGCGACTGGCGCGCCACCAACCCGGACACCACCGTGCTCGCGCCCGACCCACGCCTGGCCGAGCGGTATGCGAGCGACCCCTACACCAGCTACTTCGGCTCCGACGAGCTGCGCTTTCCGGTCGCGCCGCTGCCGCCACCGCCGCGCTACCCGCTCAAGACACCGGTGGTCGCCATCGGCTGCCCCGGCCGCTGGGTCGCGTTCCCGTTTCCCGTGGTGGGCGAATTCATGCAAACCGCCAGGACACCTGGCGGCCCGGCGAGCGGGCCGTGGGCCGCGCTGTCGTACCGGCTAAACCCGCCCACCGTCGCGGTGAACGTTAGGCGCCTCCCGCCGCGCGTCTCCGTCGCTTACGCCTTGAGCTTTGCCTGGTACGCGACCCACCGGGACGACACGGTCTGGGTGCGCGGCGATGGCTCGCTCGCAGCGCCGTCATCTCGCTGACGCCACCGACTCTGCCCTACCGCTGCGTGGCCACCGAGGTCGGATCGTTGGTGATGTTGTTGATCACCGACGCAAACCCGAACACTCCCGTTCCCGTCTGCACCGTGATCTTGGCGTACCCGCGATCCATCGCGGTCTGCCCCGCCTTGCTCTTGAACGGCTGGGTCTCCTGCGCCCACTGACCCGCAGCCAGGTTCACCGTGTAGTCGGTGAACTTGGTTCCATCCCCGTTGAAAA
This sequence comes from Thermoanaerobaculales bacterium, assembly GCA_044447965.1. Taxonomy (GTDB): domain Bacteria; phylum Acidobacteriota; class Thermoanaerobaculia; order Thermoanaerobaculales; family Thermoanaerobaculaceae; genus DATIYW01. Next base: position 52,457 of record JBIOGJ010000013.1, read on the forward strand.
GCTCCACCAGCACCGTCGCACTCCCCGTCCCTGTATTGACCACCCCGAGGTTCGACCGGTAGGAGCTCTTGTTCTCCACAAGCCCCGCCAGGAATGCGCTTTGCCCCGCCACCAAACCGTCGCCCGTGCCCACGGCGGGGTAGTCTTGCCCCTCCGTGCCTTTGGCGTAGCAGGCCGCATTCAAAGGGACCTGGCTGTAGGTCCGCGCCGTGACGTTGAGCGACTGGTCCGATATGACCTCGATCGCCCCTGAGCCGCTGGCTGGGAGCTGCCCGACCACATCGGTAAGCATCGACTGGACCTGGGGCAATACGGCAGTCGGGTAGGTCACGACCCCAGCGCTGCCGAAAAACTTGATCTGGACGTTGGCCGTCACCGAGCCCGCGTTGAGCAAACCGAGGTCGCTGCGCCAGTGGCTGTTGTTGGCGCCGTCAACGTGGCTCGCCACCGGCACCCAGAGGACGTAGCTCGAGGCCGAGAATACCCACGCGGCGCCGGCGCCCGAACCGATCAGGTTGTCGTTCGGGGCGCCGACGATGGCGGTCATGCCATCCCCCGAGATCGCCACCGAGTCGCCTTGCTTGCTAGCCCCGACGGCACCGCCGCCGACCAGCTTGCTGCCTTGCTGCGACCACACTCCCTCGCTGCGGGTGAACACCCAGGCGGCGCCGGCAGAGGAGTTGTCACCGTACCCGCCGACAAGGGCAATGTTCCCATCCCCCGAGATCGCTGCCGAAAAGCCCTGGTAGGCAGGATCGGCGGCGCCCGCGCCGACGAGCTTGCTGCCCTGCTGCGACCACACCCCGCCACTGCGAGTGAACACCCAGGCAGCGCCAGCATACGAGTTGTCGCCGTACCCGCCGACGATTGCGGTGTTCCCATCCGCCGAGATCGACACCGAGCTGCCCTGATTCGCAGCTCCGGCGGCGCCCGTCCCGACCAGCTTGCTCCCCTGCTGCGACCACACCCCACCACTGCGCGTGTACACCCACGCCCCGCCGGTGTCGGCGTTGTGACGGTACCCGCCGACGATGGCGGTGTTCCCATCCGCCGAGATCGCCACGGACCAGCCCTGGGCGGCAAGCGAGACGGCGTCGGTGCCGGCCAGCTTGCTCCCCTGCTGAGACCACACTCCACCGCTGCGCGTGTACACCCATGCGGCCCCAATCTCGGAGTTGTCCTCGTATCCGCCAACGATGGCGGTGTTGCCGTCCGCCGAGATCGCCACCGAGACGCCCTGATTGGCGGCGCCGACCGCATTGGTGCCGACCAGCTTGCTGCCCTGCTGCGACCACACCCCGCCACTGCGAGTGAACACCCAGGCAGCGCCAGCATACGAGTTGTCGCCGTACCCGCCGACGATGGCGGTGTTCCCATCCGCCGAGATCGCCACCGAAATGCCCTGACTGGCAGCGCCAACGGCGTTGGTGCCAACCAGCTTGCTCCCCTGCTGCGACCAAACCCCGCCGCTACGCGTGTACACCCACGCGGCACCGGTACTCGAGTGGTCGGCGTCTCCGCCGATGATCGCCGTGTTGCCGTCCGCCGAGATCGCCACCGATTGACCCTGTAAGACTGCCCCAACCGCACCGGTGCCAACCAGCTTGCTCCCTTGCTGGGCGAACTGCGCCGCCGCTGCCTGCTGGATGGTCACGGTAGTCGGGTCGTTGGTGGTGTTGTCGATCACCGAGGCGAACCCAAATACCCCCGATCCCGACTGCACCGTGATCTTTGCGTAGCCACGGTCGATCGTCTTTAGCCCAGCCTTGTGGAAGAACGGCTGCGTCTCCTGCGACCACTGACCCGCAGCCAGGTTCACCGTGTAGTCGGTGAGCTTGTTCCCGGTCCCGGCGTAGAGCTCAACCAGCACCGTCGCACTGCCCGTCCCCGTGTTGACGACCCCGATGTTGGAATGGTACGGCACGTTCTCCCTCAACCCTCCGAGGTACGCGCTCTGCCCTGCCGCCAGACCATCGCTCGCCACCACCGCCGGGTAGTCCTGGCCCTGCGTGCCGTTGGCATCGCAGCTCGCATCCGGCGGGACCTGGCTGTAAGTGCGCGCGGTGACCTTGAGCGGCCGATCCGAGAGGACCTCGATCGCCCCCGAGCCGCTGGCAGGGAGCTGCCCGACCACGTCGGTGAACACCCACTGCACGCCTGGCGATACGTACGTGGTGCTGCTCACCACGCCGTTACTGCTGAAGAACCTGATCTGCACGTTGGCCGTCACGGTGCCAACATTGAGCAGGCCAAGGTCGCTGCGCCAGTGACTGTTGTTGGCGCCGTCAACGTGGCTCGCCACCGGTACCCAGACGACGTAGGAATACGACGCGCCAACCGTGACCGTCGCCGTCGCCGAGTCGGCATGACCGCACGAGTTGCTCACCTGCACCCAGTAACTCGTGGTGGCCGTCAGCGCTGGAGTGGTGAAGGTGCTCGCGTTGCTCCCCACCGGGTGTGAGGTGTCACCACTGGATCCTCGGTACCACTGGTAGGAGAGCGGCGTTGTGCCTGTCGCGACCACGGAGAGCGTGGCGGTCTGCCCGCTCTGAACGCTTTGGCTCTGCGGCTGCGAAGTGATTGACGGCGAGGTGCAGGTGCCGCCGCTGGTGGTGGCGTGGACTTCAGCCGAAGGGTCGCTCGTCACCGTGTTCCGGTTGTTGCCATTTGGGTTGGTGATCGTGCGGATGATGAAGTAGTACAGCGTGCCTGGGCTGAGGCCGCTGACCACGATCGATGGGGCGCTCTTGTTGGTCGTGATATTGGCGGCCGTGTAGGGACCGCCAGACTTCGTCGAGTAGTACGCCCGGTACCCGCCGGTATCGCTTGCGTAGGCGATCGGCATCCAGGAGAGCGCCACCGAGCTGCTCGTCGTGGCGCCGGCGGCTACGCCCGTCGGAGCAACCGTCTGGGTAGACTGCCAATTGCCGCCGTTCTGTTTCCCGTTGAGGAAGCTCGTGAGCGTGGCGTCGGTGCTGTAGAGGGCGTTCCAGCGCAGGTCGCTCTGGCCGGCGACAAGCTTCGTGAGGCTCTCGAGTGAGGTCGGAATCGCGCCGGAGAGTGTGTTGCTGCTGATGCCGAGGTACTGCAAGGTCGTGAGGCTGCCGAGCTCACTCGGGATCGAGCCCGTGAGGTTGTTGGCGTAGAGGTAAAGACCCGTCAGGTTGGTGAGGCTGCCGAGTTGCGTCGGGATCGAGCCGGTGAGCTGGTTGGCGTAGAGGTAAAGATATTGCAGCTTGGTGAGGCTGCCGAGCTCAACCGGGATCGAACCCGTGAGCTGATTACCCGAAAGGTCGAGGACCTGCAGCTTGGAAAGGCTGCCAAATTGGGTCGGGATCGCGCCTGTGAGCCGGTTTTGGCCGAGCGTGAGCTTCTGCAAGTTTGTCAGGTTGCCGAGCTGGGTCGGGATCGGGCCCGTGAGCTGGTTGGTGTTGAGGTAGAGCGATTGAAGGTTGCCGAGGTTGCCGAGCTGGGTCGGGATCGAGCCTGCGAGCTGGTCGTCAAAGAGGTCGAGGTAGGTGAGATTGGTGAGGCTGCCGATCTCGGCCGGGATCGAGCCGGTGAGCTGGTTGGTGTTGAGGTCGAGGATCTGCAGGTTCGTGAGGCTGCCCAGTTCGGCCGGGATCGAGCCCGTAAGCTGGTTGCCCCAGAGGCTGAGGAATTGCAGCTTCGTGAGGCCTCCGAGCCAGGTGGGGATCGAGCCCGTAAGCTGGTTGCTCCCGAGAAAAAGGTTTTGCAGGCTTGTGAGGCTGCCGAGTGAGGCCGGGATTGGGCCCGTGAGCTGGTTGTTGTTGAGGTCGAGGACCTGAAGACTGTTGAGGCTGCCGAGTCCGGCCGGGATCGAGCCCGTGAGCTGATTGGACGTTAGTTGCAGGTTCTGTAATTTCGTGAGATTCGCGATCCAGGTCGGGACCGGACCCGGAGAGAAGGGGTTGTAGCTCAGTTCGAGGACTGTGAGATTCGTCAGGGCACTCAGATCGGGGATCGCCCCAGTGAGTTGGTTGCTGAAGAGGGCGAGGATCTGCAAGCTCACGAGGTTCCCGAGCTGGGGTGGAATCGAGCCCGTGAGCTGGTTGTGAGAGAGTTCGAGCCACTGCAGGTTGGTGAGGTTGCCGAGCTCATTCGGGATCGAGCCGGAGAGCCGGTTGCTGTAGAGGTGGAGGATCTGCAGATTGATGAGGCTACCGAGCGTTGCCGGCAGCGTCCCCACCAGGTTGTTGCTCCCGAGCTTCAGTTGCTGCACCGTTGTCCCGCCGCTGTCGCACGTGACGCCGTACCAGGAGCACTCCGTGCCGGCCGCCCCGTTCCAGTTCGTGTTATGGGTCCAGCTCGCTCCGTTGGTAATCGTGTACAGATCAACGAGCGCCTGCCGCTCGCTTGCCGGGATGGCTCTGGCATGAACCCCGCTGGACTGCGCCTTCGCCGCTGGTGCCGGTTCAGTCGCCTGCGAGAGCGGGGTTGCCGCCACCGCGCCCGTGAGAAGAAACGCCATCACGATGCACGTTGCTCTCATGTTCCCTCCTTTTCAGCAGACCGACACGGCCCTCCGGAACGCCTCAGTACGGGAAATGTGAGGCTGGGGGGCCGAGATAGCGTGCCAGGGCATCGGGTCGTCGCGCCGGGGCGACACTGCCGCACCAACGCAGCGACGAATGAACTCGATTGCCTTGGAATTGGACGATCACGTCGGCCTCGCGCTCTCCCTCCCTGAAGACCAGGAACACGCGTCGCCATTACCTGCGGCGGTCAACTTGTGAATCAGCGTACAACTTCAACCCCAGCGCGTCAACGGACGCGGATCAAGCCCTCGGGTCGGCGTCCCCGCCCATCAGTGCCGTTGCCGCCGTAGGGAACCAATGGCCGCGGATCGGGAATGCTCAAGCATAAGAACGGGGCCCGCAAATCCGTCGAGCGTTCGGACTTTGACGCCGCGCCAACGTGAGGGGATACTGTTCTTGACGTACGGGTTCTTCTCGGGCGGATGGACGGATTACGGCAGAGGTGAAGGTGACAAGAGCCCCCGGTGGCACGGCCCAGGATTCCCTCCTCACGCCGTACCTCGCGAAGTTGGCGTCGTTTCTGGCGGCGTGCCCGGACGATGAGAAGCCTGTCTCGGTTACCTTCGGCGGCGGCTCGTTCGTGGTGGATGCATGGGAGCGCCGCGCCGCGTTCCGCGCACTCTCCCACCAAGGTCGGGACATCGAACCTTGGCAGCGGGTGCTCGCGGAAGGGATCGCCTTGCAGATCGCGCTGATACGCTGGCTGGCCGGCCTGCAAGCCGCAGAACCGGAGGGGGCAATCGCCGCGGAAGAAGCCTTGGCGTCCGCAGTCGCCGCTGGAAGCCCGATCATCGAGGCATTGAAGATGGAGGCGGAAGAAGCCTGCGCCACCGGAGAAGCGGAGCGCGCAAGACGCCTGAGGACGTTTCGGGACCGGCTCGCCGAAGCGCTGTCGCAAGCGTGGCACGCGATCTCGGGCGCGGAGCTGACATGGGAGGCCGTCGCAGATCCCTTACCACCGAGTGCCGCGCCGGTCCCCGTTGAGGCGGGACCCGAGGCGCCGAAGGCCGCGAGTGCCCCCGTCACGGAAAGCGCGAGCGTCCACGCGCCTCCCGCCGAGGCGCAGAACGACCCGCTTGGACCGCTGGTGGCAAGGGCCGCTGCATTCCTTCGCATCCGTGCGTCCGAAGATCGGCCGCTGGAGATTCGCTTTGGTCCGAGGCGCCTTGGCTTCACCCTGTGGCAACGCCGGCTCCTCTGGCAATCGCTCGTCGAACGGCACACACCCGCCCACGAGTGGCAACGCCTGATCGTCGAGGGCGTCGTGCTGCAGCTCGCACTCCTGCCTCAGATCGAGGAGCTTGAGCGCCGGCAAGCGGACTCCGAAGCCTCCCGGCCAATCGCCCACGAGGTGGCAAAGAACTTGCGGTTGACTCCCCCTGTCGTGGAAGGTCTCCGCGTCACGCTGGAGCAACTCGTAAGGCAGGGACAGGCCGAGAATGCGCGCCACGTTACCGCCTTCCGCAACGCCTTTGCCGATACCGTGCGCGACGCGCGCAGCGCGCTGTTGGCGCTGGCCGTTCGCCAGGGCGCCACGACCGATGCCCCGGACCCGGCAACTGACAGGCCATCGTTGTCGAGCCTTGCCGGCATCGATCCGGATCTCGAGCCGTACTACGAGCGGGCCGGCCGCCTCTTGAGAATGCAAGGCCACGAAGAAAGGTCCGTCACCATCTCGATCGGCGCCCGCGCCTGGCAGTTCACCGCGTGGGAACGGGGCATCCTCTGGCAGGCGCTGTGTCAGGAGGGCATCCCCGGCGCGAGTTGGGTTTCGCTCGCGGCCAAGTGCGCGGTGCTTCAACTCGGGCTCCTGCTCGAGATCGAGAAGCAGCGCCAACTGGCCAGGGATGAAGGCACACGCGAGCGCTCCAGGCGCGTGGTTGCCGATCTGGCGGAACGGGCGCGCCTCGCGCTCGAGGATCTCCGTGCGGCGGCCACGAGCCTGAACGAGGAAGGGCAAGGCGAGGTGGCCTCTCAACTGATGGACCTCGCCAGCAAGATCAAAGCGACGCTTCTCACCGTCCGGGTATCCGGCTGATACCACTTCCACGTCGGTGGTAGAGGAATCGCGGCGTGGCGCAGCCGCCAGGAGACCTATCGCCAGGAGCGCTTGATAGCGGCGCCGCGGCGGCTGATGTGGAGGAGCTTTTCGACGGTGGCGTGCACCGCGCCGTCCGCGTCGGTGAGGTCGATCTTGAGCGTCCGCTCGAGCTTCGGCGCGCTCGCCAGCTCGGCACGGATCGCCTCGACAAACTCGACGCCTACCACGAACCGCGCAAAGAGAGTCGAGCGGCCCGGCTGCAGGAAGCGTACCGTCGCGCCCTTGTCCCACACCACGTACTCCGGGCCGAGTCGCTTGATGAGCATGATCATGTAGATCGGATCGACGGCCGAGTACATGCTCCCGCCGAAGGTGGTGCCAACGTAGTTGCGCGTCCGCCACGACAACGGAAGCTTGATGTGCACCTCGTGCCAGTCGCCGGCGATGTACGCGATGCGCGCGCCGGTCGACCAGTAGGTTGGGTGCAGGTTGAAGCCCCACCGCGTCAGGCGGGTGCGCCACGACTCAGGCATTCCCGCGACCTCCCCTCGCTTCCAGCCGAGCAGACCGGCTGTCCAATTGTTTCCGCGCGCTACCGGCAGGTCAACCCGTCGGGCCGGGGTCGTGAGGCGTCCCCGTCTGGTTCAGCCCAAACGCCAAGCGACGACACCCACGGCCCGCACAGGTCGGGCATGGGGTCAGGCGGATACCTGCGGCGCAAGCACCTTCTGCTCGTACAGCTCCGGCGAGGCAAACGACGAGATCCTTCCTCCCGACGTCGCCACGCCTGGCGGCACGACGCGCGCCGCCGACCCGGCAGCGATCACCCGCACCATCTCGCGGAACGCCTCGAGTGGCGGCTGGTCCGCCACGCCGACGAGCGCCCGGGGATCGAACGACGAGCTGACGAAGCGGATCACCTTGGACGTCTCGCCGGGTACCTGACGCAGAACCAGGTCGAGCAGCAGGTAGGGGCGACCCGCGCCGGAGATCCCACCCACCGTGATTGTCTCGATCTGAGAAAAGGGTAGCATCTCCGCGGCTCCGATGTCGCCGCGAAGCAGCACGCCATCGGCCAGGATGCGCTCGGGCCGACAGATTTCGACCAGGTACGCCGCCCCATGGGGGTCGGCTGGCTTTCCTGCTGCCTCGGTTGCAACCGCGTCAGGTGCCGGCACAGCTCGCGCTAGCCCGGGGCCGTTGCTAGGCGCGACCGCCGCGAGCGTCGGCGTCGTGGGCTTGGCAGGGCTGATGCCTGCTTCGGTACCGAGCCGCCGGGCCGCCTTCTCCCCGAGCAGGCCCGCGCTCGGGTCGCCAGCGAGGTGGCGGAACACCTCAGCCGCCGACCCAGGCGCCGAGGCCTCGAGCGCCGCCGCCAGACGCCAGCGCACCGGTGCCGGTCCGCCCGATCCCGCGGCTTTGAGCATCTCTTGCCAATGGTCGAAGGCCAGGGCGATCTCGCCGCGCCGCAGTTCGTCCTCGATCACCTTCGCCATGTTTCCCGCGCCGGCCGCCGGTTTTCCTTCCGCAACGGCACACTGCCACAGGCCCAGTTGAGCGTCTGGGTTGCGCGGCTCGGCGGCGACCACGCGTTCGAGCGCCTCACGCGCGCCAGCCAGGTTGCCACGGCTAAGCCCCGCCATCCCCCGCTCGAGCTCGGGGTGCTGCGTGATCGTCAGCTCTTCTTCGATCTTGGGCGCGATGTACTTTTCCTCAATACGGAGCGCCTTGATCCCAACCGCGGCGACGAAGCCGAAGAGGAACCCGCCGACATGCGCCCAGTACGCCACACCGGCCTGGCTCGACAGCCCGGCGAAGAAGAGGTTCTGGAGCAGCCACAGTGGCAGGACGATCCACGCCGGGACGGCAAAGGTCCCGTAGCGGGCGAGAAGGAAGAGCCAAAAGACCCAGAAGAACCGCACTTTCGCGCGCGCGAAACGAACGAGGAAGGCGCCCATGATGCCGGCGATTGCCCCCGAGGCGCCGACCAGTGGCGCGCTCGTGTGGGGAAACGCGGCGATGTGCGCCAGTGACGCGACCACCCCGGAGGCGAGGTAAAGGGCGGCGAACAGCGGCCGACCGAATGCATCCTCGACGAACGGTCCGGTGATGTAGAAGATCAGCATGTTGCCGAGCAGGTGGAGCCAACCCGCGTGCATGAACAGGCTGGTGAGGAACGTGACCGGCCGGGGGTGCGCCGGCACCAAGCCCCAGCGCAAGTTGGGGTGATGCTGGATCGTCTCCTGGATTTCGTTCATCATCCGATCCAGCTCGTGCTGCTCGCGTTCGACTTGGTCGGGGTTTTCGGGCCGGGCCGGACCCACCGTCTTCATCACCTCGGTGAGCACGAGGAACTGGCGGCGCTCGGCTGGAGTGCGATCACTGAGGAGCTTTTCGGGAAACGCGAGGTAGGGATGTTTCTGCCAGAACGCAAGCGCCTCGCGGGCCTTGGTATTCGCCTCCTCCTCGACCCGGCTCGAGGACGCCCCGATGGCGACAAACGCCACCACGTTGGCCACGATGATCGCGATGCTTACCCACGGCAGCCGCCGCACGGTGGTCTGATCCAGGCCGATCGGGATGAGGAACATCGCGTGGTTCCCTTGCCCGACATGATACGGGCATTCCTCCTCAAGCGGAACCCGGCGGAGCGAGGATCGCAAAAGCGCCGCCGGCGCCACGCGTGGCGATTGGATGGGGTTGCGTAGGGGCCAGGCGCTGGCTGGCCCCGGGGCGACTCGGCGAGTCGCCCCTAGGACGATTCTCGGCCTCCTACGGCGTCAAGCGCTCTGCCTCCAAAAGCGACCCGGCTACACGCCGTGAGCCCTGGCCTCGGCGGCAAACCGCGGGGGGAGCGGATTCTAGACGGGACCCGGAGTTGGCGAGGGCGACCCCGATACCGGACCACTTTCGCCGCCGGATTGTGGCGGCGCAGGAAGCTTCCAGATGAAAGGGCTCCAGTTCTTGACCGGCGCCATGAGCTTGTCCGCCAACGCGGCGCCATCTGGGAGGCCGACCTCGGCCGAGCCGTCGGCGTGGCGCACGTACGCCAGGGGCTTCCCCACGAACGGGTCGGGTCGCGACGGGTCTTCCACGGCACCCACGAGCGAGGCGGGGTAGCTGCCGCTCGTGAGCGCCTGCGCCCGCAGCGCGAGCGCCACCCAGGCGAGGTTGCGCTGCGACAACGCGGTCTGCACCCGGCCGGCCGCGTTTGCGAGGCTCGGGAATAGCACCTTTTCGAGCGCACCGAACATCGTCCTAGGTGTCGCAAGCCCCCGCGACACCCACGGCGGGTTCGAGCCATAGGGTTGATCGACGATCGCGACAGCGTCTCGCCGCAGATTCAGCACCTCACAATGCAGGAGGTCGCCAAAGACGAAGTCCTCGACGCGCCCCAACCACCCGCCAGCCGAATCGCCTGCGTCGGGGGGCCTTGCCGCCGATCTCGGCACCCGCTCATGGATGGCACGCTCCTCCGCTCCGTTCGTTCGCCGCCACGCTGCGCGCAAGTCGATGTCCATGAGCGAACCTCGAAGCGCCGTTAGCATCGCGAGATCGCTTCCAGGGTCCTCGACCGCTTGATCGACAGCCGAGAGAAAGATCTTCTCCGCGGCGACGCCGATGAGGAGCGAGATCATCGGGCTCTCACGGTCCATCGCCGTCGCAAGGGTTGACATCGTGCGTGCATCGGTCAGGAAGCGGGCACGGTCGCCATCGTGCAGCGCAGCGTCGGCGTCCATCAAGAGCAGGCGCTGCGCCCACAGAATCTTCAGGAGCGGGAGCTTGTCCTTCAATTCCTCGTTCAAGTCCGCCCCGTCGACCAACCCGAAGCTCGATCGCTTCAGTTCCGCGGCGCGATGAAGAAGGTCGAGGGCAGCCGCGTTGCGCGCCAAGAGGCCGCGCAGGAATGCTCGATCGTCCTCGCTCCAAGCACGCGGCGCCACCATCGAGAGGTCACCGGCGCGGGGCTTGTCGTTGCCCAGAAGGACCACCGCCTCAGCACCCGCGCGGATGTAGATCGCGGCGTTCTCCTCGTCGGGCACCTTGGCAGAGGCGTAACCGCCGACATCGCCGAACTTGGTGTTGAACTCGCGCTCGGCCGCGGCAAGCCGACGCGCGCCGTACATCCGCACCACCAGCACGCCTCCGAGGACAAGCACAAGAACAGTACCAACGATGCGCACAAGCCACCGAATCACCGTGCTTCCCATGGCGTCGCCCCTTTCGTCCTGGCCAGAGATTGCGATTTGCGCACCCTCACATCACCTCGACGATTTGTTGCTCTAGGTCGCGACCGAGCGATTTGGCCGGCCGCGCCGACGACCGCGTAAGCGGCGCCAACTGCATTCCCGACAGTCCCAGCTCGCTCGCGAGTGACCGCTCCTCCGTACTTGGCAACCTTGAAGATGCGATCTTGGGCCCCCGCCCACCCCGCGTCGGGAGCAACAGGTTGCAGACCACGAGCAGCACGAGCGCGCCGATCCATGCGAGGTCGAACCGGGATAGGCCCCATCGAATCACCACCGTGCGTTCGCGCGATTGAACCAGCGCCGGTACGCGAGCGGCGTGCAAGACGCGCTCGCGAAGCTCGCGCGGTGGTGAAGGCGGGAGCATCGCGGCGAAAGGCCCAGATGGATCGCTCATTTCTCCACCCCCAACAGCTTGCGCAAGCGGGCGAGGCCGAGGCGGCAGCGGCTCGCCGCGGTGAAGGTCGGAACGCGGGTCGCCGCGCCGATCTCGGCGAACGACAGGCCGGCGAAGTGGCGCAGGTACACCGCCTCTCGCTGACCTGCCGGCAGGGCGCGCACCAGCGCCGAGAGTCTCGCCGCATCGAGGATCGAGGCGTGATCCGGTACGACCGGCTCGAGGAGCGCGTCGTCCACCGGCTCGCTGCGCCGGCGCTGGCGCACCACGTCGATCGCGGCCCGATGCGCCATCGTCAAGAGATACGCCCGTGGGTTGCGCACCTTGGTGAGCTTGCTGCCGGCGCGAGCGAGGCGGACGAAGACATCCTGCACGACGTCGGCGGCGTCCTCGCGCGAGCCGGTCCGCCACAGGGCGATGCCGAACAGCTCGTGCGCCGCGGTGTCGTAGATCGCTCCCAACGCGTCGAGATCGCCCGCGACCAAGGCATCGAAGGCGGTGCGCAGGGGTCCGGCTTCATCCGCCACGCGGTCCTCGCCGAGGAACTCCTCGACCATCGCCAATGGCACGCATGCATCGCCGCTCACGTTTGAATAGACGGAACACCGAGGCGATTTTGTCACGAACCCGCGACGACAATCACGACCCTAGCCGTTGGGCTGCCTTTGCCTTGGAGTTTCGATGCCGCCGCCTGGCACCACGAGCATTGGGGAGAGATCTCGGTGGGAGCGGCATCTTGCCGCGACCAGTCGGCTCTGGAGCTTTGCTCGCTCGCACCTGGAAGGTGCTCCCACGGAAGCGCAGCCGCTTCCACAAAATTCCCTTCGCCCCCACGGAAGCGCAGGTGCTCGCACGGGCTCATTCTCCGAGCAGGCTGTCCCGGAAAGACTCCTAGCCGCGGCGCTTGTCCCGCTTGACCCCAGCGAGGCGGCCCAGGTCGAGCACCTCCTCCAGTACCGCCTCGGGTAGCACCGCGAGGCGGCGCGCGGCGTCGAGCACGCTGATCCCCGCCTTCTCGGCCACCTTGGCCACCTCGGCGGCCCGCTCGTAGCCGATCCGGGCGGCGAGCGCGGTGGCCAGCGCCGGGCTCGCGGCGGCGAGCGCGAGGGCGCGCTCGCGGTTGACGCGCAGGCCATTGAGACAGCGCGTGACGAGCGCCTCGCACGCACCGGCGAGCAGGCGCCCCATAGTGTCGAGGTTCCATGCGAGCAGCGGGTTCGCGTGCGAGAGGTCGAGCTGGTGCATGCCGGCGGCGGCGCGGCAGGCGGCGGCCAACCCTTCGACTTCGATGGCCACCTGCGCCACCGCCTCGGGGATCACCGGGTTGACCTTGCCCGGCATGATCGAGGAACCGGGCTGCACCGCGGGTAGCTCAAGCTCGCCCAACCCACCGAACGGTCCTGACGCGCGCAGACGGATATCGTTGGCGATCGCGAAGAGGACGCGCGCGATGCCAGCGAGCGTGTCGGCGTGCGCAATCGGCGCGTCCTGGGCGGCGATGCCCACCGCCGGGTTCTTCTGCGCCGTCAGCTTCAGCCCGGTGGACTCACGCAGGAGGGCGATCGCCCGGGCGACGACGCGCGGGTCCGCGCCGATGCCGCTGCCAACCGCTGTGCCGCCGAGCGGCAGCGAAAGCAATAGCTTGGCGGACGTATCGCCCGTGGCAACGGCTTCGTCGAGGCGCGCGGCCCACGCGGAGAACACCCGCCCGTAGGTCGTGGGCACGGCGTCCATGAAGTGCGTGCGACCCAGCGTCACGGTGCGCACGTACTCTCGGCCCAGCCGCCGGAACTCGGCAGCAACGCCGAGGACGGTGGGCCTGACATCGCGCCAGGAAAACGCCGCAGCGATGCGCAACGCCGCTGGAATGACATCGTTCGACGATTGGCCGAGATTGACGTGGTCGTTGGGATGGATCGGGCGGTGCGCGGCCGGATCGCCACCGAGGCGCCGATTCGCGAGGTGCGCGACCACTTCGTTCATGTTCATGTTCGTGGAGGTCCCGGAGCCGGTCTGAAAGACGTCGAGCGGGAACTGCTCGAGGTGGTCTCCGCTCGCCACCTCCTCGGCCGCTGCTACGATGGCATCCGCCAGCTCTCGCGCGAGCAGACCTCGTTCGCCGTTGGCCCGCGCGAACGCCGCCTTGATGCGAGCCAGCACGACGAGGAAGCCTGGCGGTAGTGTCCAACCGCTGATCGGGAAGTTGGCCAGCGCACGAGCCGTCTGCGCGCCGAAGAGCGCGGCGGCAGGCACCTCCATCACGCCAAGGGTGTCCTTCTCGATCCGAGTTTTCTTGCTACCGGGCCGGTTGCGCATCGTGCCCTCCCTACTGGCGAACCTGCGGCAATTGTCGCTCGCTTCCCGACCGCCGCGGCGGCCCACACTGGCTCATCGCTCCGAGCGCACCCGCTTACCGGGTAGGAGGAGCGAGGCCACCGTCGCGACGGCGAGAATTGCGCCCACGCTTGCAAGGGTAACGGCGGTCGGTACCTCGACCACCTCGGCCAGCAGCATCTTGACGCCGATCAGCCCCAGGATGATCGCGAGTGCCGGTTTGAGCAAGCGCAACGCCCGCAGCGCTCCCGCGAGCGCAAAGTAGAGCGAGCGCAGGCCCATGACCGCGAACACGTTCGAGGTGTAGACCACGAATGCGTCGCGGCTGACGGCCAGCACGGCGGGGACAGAATCGGTCGCGAACATCACGTCAGTGCTCTCAATCGCGACCAGCACCAGAAGGAGCGGAGTGAAGCGCCATCCGGCGGCGGTCCGCACACCGAAGCGCTCGCCGTGGAAGCGCTTTTCCATCGGTAGGATCCGGCTCGCCCAGCGCACCGCGAGGTTGCGCTCCGGGTGGACCGCCTCCGCCTCGCCCAGCCCCAGCCGCGCCGCGGTCGCGATGAGGATCACCCCGAGGACGTACATCATCCAATGGAAGCGCACGACGAGCGCGACGCCAGCGAAGATGAACGCGCCGCGGGACACAATGGCGCCGAGAATCCCCCAGAACAGCACCCGGTGCTGATGCTCTCGTGCCACCCCGAAGTAGGTGAACAGCGCGAGGAAGACGAAGAGGTTGTCGACCGAGAGCGAGAGCTCCACGAGGTACGCGGTCACGTACGCGAGCGCACCCTCGTGGCCGCTCTTGAGCGCAACCACAAGGGCGAATGCCAGCCCCAACGCGACCCAACCGGCACTCCACAGGAGCGCTCGGTGCGCGCGTTCCTGGCGGGCGTGCCGATGGAAAACGAAGAGGTCGAGCGCCAGCAGGAGCGCCACGAGCGCGCCGAAGAGGAGCCACCACCAGGGGCTCACGCCCGGCCTCGCGCCATGGCCGGGCGCCTTGAATACAACGCCGCGAGGGAAGCTTCCTGGCTCAGAACGCCGCCCCGAAGAAGACGGCGTTGGCGAGCAGCAGCATCGCCGCTCTGGTCAGGCCGCGCGCGGCGGGATCCTCGGCAAAAGCGACCACCTTGCCCTGCCCGTGCTGTTGCACCATGAGGTAGGCCTTGCGGGGGAGCTGTTCGCGAGAAGCGGAGAGCACAAAACCGGCTTGCACCAGCGTGTCGGCGCCCGCGTAGACGCCCACGTTCTCGCCCTTGTCGAGCTTGAGCGGCGTGAAGATGCGGCGCGAGCTGGCGAGCACGTTGACGGCGCCAGACGGGAACCCAGCCGCGAGGCAGCTCTCGGAGTCCAGATCGACGCGCAAGATCGCGCCGGGCACCAGGGGTGGGTCCTCTTCCGCCGGCCGGATCGCGTTCTCGTAGTCGAACGGTCGAGCGCCCACGGCCGGAGTCGGCTGCGGAGTCGGGGTCTTCTCCTTCTCGGCCCCGGCCTCGCCGCCCGCCCTCTTCTCCAGCTTTGAGGCGAGCAAGCCGACCTTCTCTTCCGTGAGGTACGCGGCGCCAGCGCCAACGGCCACCAGCGTCCCGCCCCCGTCGAGCCACCCGGCGAGCCGCTTGGCAGCGGCGGGACCGAGGATGGCCTCATAGGAGCCGGCACGCTCCCACGAGTCAGGCAGCACGATGACATCGAAGTGCGAGAGGTCGGCATGCGCGAACGTCGCGGTCCGCACCACGCTGACTGGGTACCCAAGTGCTCGTTCGAGCGCCCAGCGTAGATCGCCCGCGCTCGCCGCCGCGGTGGGAGCATCCCACGCCACCGCAACCCTGGGCGGCTTCAGCGAGAAGACGTTGGTCGAGCCCAGATCGATGCCGCTGTCCGCATAGCCGCTGTCCACGCCGACGAACGCCGCGCCGGTGCTGCGAGCGATCTCCTCGAGGCGCGCGCGCAGGTTTGCGTCGTTGGCGGCGCGTCGAATCACCACGGTGCCGCGCTCGAATTGTCTACCCTGCAGGGTAAACGGCTTGGCGGCGACTGCCGCCTTGACCCCGGCCAGGTGAAGCTGAGCCAACGCGCGGGCGGCCGTGAGCGAATCCCAACGGAGCAGGAACGCCACCTTGCCGTCGCCGGTCACGTTGCCGGACGGCAACTCGCCGGGCTTCACGGGGATCAGCGCAGCACCGCTCGGCACGTTGTCGAGGGGCTGCACGGGCGTGCCCCAGAGCAGCGGCAGCGACCATGCAGTCACGTCGTAGATCTCGTCCGGCAGCCGTTTCCGGTCGCGCCGCTCCTGTTCCCTCTCGAACACATCCCCCATCGACACTCCGGCCTGGAGCAGCGCCTTCGCGAGCCGGCCCAGCGGCTGGTCGAGCGGCACGACGAAGCTTCCCGTCGGCACGCCTGCGCCAGCGGCGGTGGTGCGAAGGGTCTCGATACCTTGCAACACGAGGTGCTCCGCCAATTCGGCGCCCCGCTGCTCGGCACCCGACCCGCCAAGAAGGTACGCACGTATCGGGCCACGTCGGCCGTCTGCGACGGCGCCGGCTCGATACCCATACCATTCGCGCAGGAACCTCTCACGCTCGCTCGCCACCGTGCGGCAGGTGGAAAATGCCGCCACGAGATGGTGCTGCACGGTATCGCCGAAAGTGAGTGGCGACCCTTCCTTGAGGGACGTGACGAGACCTCGGCTCGACGCCTCCTCGAACGTCATCCCCACCGCACCGGTGAACGATGGCCACGAATCCCCGTAGCCCGGATAGAACTCGTCGAACACCTCGCGTGTCCAGTACCGCCACCCTTGGGCGTCGAACGCCGCGGCGTTGCCCTTGCCGAGCAAGCCCAGCAGCGCAGCTTGCTCGGTTGTGAGCAGGGGGTGGAACGGCTGCGCGGGAGGCGCGAAGTAGTACGCCATCTCCGCACCCATCTCGTGGAGGTCCGCGACCACCATCGGGTGGTAGCGGAGCATTGCAGCGACACGGCCGCGCGTCTCGCCCTGCGCGAGCGCGAACCAATCGCGGTTGAGGTCGAACAGGTCGTGCGAGAAGCGGCCTCCAGGCCAAGGCTGCACGTGCTCGGCACTGGAGGGCTCGGGATCGGGCCGACCGCCGCGAGCGGCTCGTGTGCCCTCGACGAAACGGGCGCGGCCGTCGGGGTTCTGCAGCGGGTCGATGACGACGAAAAGGTTATCGAGGATCGCCGTGACTTCTACCGACGAGCCGGCAGCGAGGAGGTACGCGAGGGCAAGGCCGGCATCGGTGCCCGACGTCTCGTCACCGTGCACGCAGGATTCGATCCACACCACCGCCGGCAGCTCGCGAATCAACGCCTCGGTTTGGCCCGACGTCAAGCTCCGCGCATCGCCGAGCTGGGCGAGCTTCGCTTGCGTCGCGTCGAAGCCGGCGAGCCGAGCCGGGGACGCGAGCACGAGTAGCACCAGCGGCCGCCCCTCGGTGGACCGCCCGTACTCGAGCAGCCGCACGCGAGCCGGCGCCGCCTGCGCCAACGCCCGCGCGTACGCGACGGTCTCCTCGGACGTAACGATGTCGCTTCCCCAGGTAAACCCGACGGTTTGCTGCAGCGTCGGCACCGAGGTGTCCAAGTTGCCCGCCGGCAGGACGGCGAAGAAATCCGCCGCGACCGCCGCCGGGGCGATCGCCAGCGCGGCCGCAACGCCAACGACGAGAAGAACAGACCGCATGCTTCACCTCCTGGTGCAACTGCGTCCGCCATTCTACGGCCTCCCGTAGTCCGCGAGACCCCTGCCTCACCCAGGAGAGTGGCCAGCCGATGCCCGCCCGCCGATGCTCTGGCGGGGGACCAGCGAGATGGGCAGCTCCTCTTCGGCAACCCGCGCCGCTGCCGTTGGCATTGTCGCGCGATCCGGCCTTGGCGCTGGACCGCCATACGTCGGCGCCAAGACTCGCGGCCCCCGGCAGCTTTCTGGGCCCGGCATCACGTCCTCGCAGGCCGACACTCCGGCGCTCAACCCGGCCGGCCGGCCGCGCCCGTTAACGCAGGACGATGACCGCCCTTCGGCGACGGGCACGGTTGACACCCCCAAGCGGCGCCACTATATTCGCGCTACGGCGTCTCGGTCGCAGCGCAGGCACTTGGTCGCGGCGACAGCCGCCTTTGAAGGGAGACGAAAGATGCGATACGCCTTGCGATTCCTGATTGCGGCGGCGGTTGCCGCGGCCCCGGCTTGGGCGGGTGTCGAGTTCACCATGGTGACGAAAACCGAGGGCGGGCGCGGCGCCGGCATGGGGGACATGGTCGTGAAGACCGCGGCCGAAGGCGAGCAGGCACGGATGGAGTGGGTCGAAACCAAGAATCCGATGTTCGGAAAGGGTTCGTACATGCTCGTCAACGCGAAGGGCGAGATGACGCTCGTGAATCCGGAGAAGAGGACGTACTCGAAGCTCGATTTCGGCGCGATGATGGAAGGCGCGGGCAGCGCGATGGACGCCACCGCCAAGTTTGGGTTCAAGATGGAGGTCGAAGACCCCAAGGTCGAGAAGGTGCTCGAAGAGCCGGGCGGCGAGATTCTCGGCTACCCGACCACCCACTACCGCTGGCACACGACCTATACAACCGTGATGAGGATGCCCAAGCCCATGTCGGACCGGCGAATGCCCGCGGACACGACGGAGGATGTCTGGACAACCACTGCTCTCGGCATGCCGGCCCACGCCGTCAAGGCGTTCGAGGGCATGGGGTCGAGTCAGATGCTGGGCGAACTGAAGAAGATCACGGATCTCGCCAAGGCGAAGATGACCGGGTTCCGCCTCAAGAGCATCGTTGTCTCGCTCGGCAAGGGCGGCAAGGGCGCACAGACGACGACCACCACGATGGAGGTCACGAAGCTTCGCAAGGCGGACATCCCGCCGTCCACCTTCGTGATCCCGGCGGGCTACACCGAGACCGACCTGATGCAGCCGCAGCGCGGGCCGGCGATGCCTGACCTCAACAAGGAGTAAACCCCGAGCCGACGGGCCTCCGGGGGGAGGGCCTGACCATGGGTGGAAGGAAGCAGCTTTTCGCAATTGGGGTGTTGGCCGTTTCATGGGTCAATGTCGGCCCCGCGGCCGCGAGTGACGACGCACTCGACAAGCTGCTGGGCGAGAATTCGCTCGCAAAGACCCGCAACCCGGTGCCGGCCAGCTTCCTGCTCAACGAGGGCGGCAAGCACCTGACGGCCGGCCAGCGCGCCGCCGCCCTCGAGCAGTTGCGCGCCGCCCTCAAGGTCCAGACCAACGCCTTGCGTGTGACCATGGAGGGGGCCAGCGAAGCGATGAACTCCGACGAAGTCCAAAAGCAGGCAGACTACGCGAAGCGCAACAGCGGCACCGGTTCAATGCTCAAGAGCATGCTCGGCATGCAGCCGCCGCCTCCACCGACGAACCAACAGAAGATGCAGCAGGAAATAAAGCAGGCAATGATCGACCCCTGGGTGCGCGGCATCGAGGCCGCCCACGCGCTCGCGGCGGCCGGTGACGCCCAGAACGCCGCGAACTTCTACGTGAACTGTCTGCAGATGCTCGAGGCCGATTGGGTCCCGAGCGCCTGCGTCGATGGCATCGTCGACCTCGGCACCAAACGCGCCGGGCTGGTGCTCAACTGGATGATCGACAACGCGGACACAGTGTCGATCACGAGCGGCGGCGGCTTCGGCCAGCCTCCCACCCCGCCTAAGCACGGCAAGCAGGTGCCGGACCGGGGCGCGCTCCAGTTGCGGCTGGCCGCTCTCGAGGGCCTCGGAGCGCTCGCCGCTCCTGGCCAGCTCGAGGGCGAGGCCCGCGAGACGGCGATGACCAAGATCCTCTCGTACTCGACTGGAAAGGACAACGAGCCGTTCTACCGCGGCGCCGCGCTCGGACTCGGACGCTCGCGCGATCCCCGCGCCGTGGAACCCCTGCGACGCATCGCCAAGGATTCGCGCCCGGACGTGAGGCGCGCGGCCTTGCGGGGCCTGGCCGTGGCGTTCCACGACGAGGCCGCCATCAAGGCACTCCGCTCGGAGCTCGGTGACCACGACCTTGAGGACCAGCTCCGAGTCGCACAGGTCCTATTCGAGGTCGGGGACGACGCGGCGTTCCGCTGGGCCGTGGAAGCGATCGGCCACCGACGCACCAGCGACTCAAAGCAGCCCGACATCCGCCCGCAGGTCGTCCGCAGCCTGGTCAGCCTCGGAGGGGAGCACGCGCGGCCCACGCTCGAGCAGGCCCTGGCCGCGGGCACGGGCAGCGACTGGCTCGAGGCTTGGGTCCGGGTGGCGCTGCTCGAACTCGGCGACGCGAGCCAGATGGCAGCGGTCGAGTCGGCACTCGGCAAGGAGGACTGGGCGCTCGATCCACGTGGGTTCCTTTCCGTCTGGCACGCGATCAAGCCGTTGCTGCTCGCCGTGGCGCAAACGATGGCGAGTGGCGGCATGGCCGCGCCGAGCGCCTTCGAACAGGCCAAGCGGGCGGTGCAGCTCATCGGGAACTTCGCCTCCGGGGAGCGAGGGCACTACCTTGCCAACGCCGACGCACGCAAGGCCGCGATAGCCCAACTGCGGTGGCAGACTGCGGACGCCCTCGCGGTTGCGCACCCACCCGGCGCCGGCAAGCTACTGACGCGCCTCCTCGATGATCCGATTCCTGCGGTGCGGCTCTCTGCGGCTCGTGCCCTCGCCTGTCTCGACGAGACGGGCGCGCTCGATGGCGTGGTGACCGCATTCGGCTACGAGTACGGCCAGGAGGGCAGCGTTTCCCGCACCGCCGAGGTGCGGGGCGCGTTGCTGCGGGCGGCCTTGATCCGCTTTCCCCGCGATCCGCGCACCCGCAAGCTGCTCGCCTCGGGCGCCGCCGATCCCGACGCGGGCGTGCGCTTCATCGCGCTGGCGGGCGAGCGGCCGGCCGCGTAGCCACTAGACGCCGCTCCCAGGCGTTCTGCCTCTCGCGGGGACTGGAGGTGGATGCGCGCCTGCACCGCAAGAGAAACTAGGCATACAGTGCACGGCCAAACGGGAGACTGTGTCGCTCTTCCTGCTCTCCGCCGCTCAGACGCTGACTACTTGACTCACCTCGGGTACCCGCTGCTTCAGGCGCTCCTCGACGAAGCCGACCAGAGTCATGGTAGCCATCGGGCAGCCGCCGCACGCGCCCAGCAGGCGAACGCGGGCCACTCCGTCCGCGAAGTCGACGAGTTCCACGTCGCCTCCGTCCATCTGCAGCGCCGGCCGCAGCTCCTCGAGTGCGGCTTGCACTTGCTGATCGAGATCCACAACCTGACCTGCCATCCTCGCCTCCAACCCCCCGCGGGCACTCTGATTGTCCCACGGAAAGGGAAAAACGCTGCCATACCCGCTAACACTCGCGGTCGTTGGGCCATTCTGCTACCGTTGGGAGGTCCGGGCGCGAGGGGGCGAACCTGAGGGTTCACAAATGCGTTAGGACCTGGTGATGAGGGACGAAGCGCTGGAAGCCGTCGTGGAGCGGTGCCGGGCGGGTGATGACCACGCCTGGGCTGAGCTTGTCGAAGCCACTGCTGACGTTGTCTTTCGCATGGCGGTGTCGTTTACGCGCAACCGCACCGAAGCCGAGGACCTCACGCAGGAGGTCTTCCTCAAGCTCTGGCAGAACCTCCACCAGTTCCTGCGCGGGACCTCCTTCCG
Organism: Thermoanaerobaculales bacterium; assembly: GCA_044447965.1. Classification (GTDB taxonomy): domain Bacteria; phylum Acidobacteriota; class Thermoanaerobaculia; order Thermoanaerobaculales; family Thermoanaerobaculaceae; genus DATIYW01. The sequence goes on from JBIOGJ010000013.1 coordinate 73,698, forward strand.
GGCCTGGGCCTATCGCGTGGCGCGCAACCTGTTCGTCGACGCGTACCGGCGCTCGCGCGAGCAGCGCAAGGCGACTTGGGTTGACCCCGAGTTTCTCGAATCCCTCCCCGGCGGCGACGACCCGCATACCGGGACCGTGCGCAAACAGCGGCTTGAGCTCGCTCGTGCCGCACTCGAGCGTCTCCCCGAGGACCTGAGCCAGTTGATCCTTCTGCGCGACTTCGCCGATTGGTCCTACGAGGAGCTGGCGGTCGAGCTGGAGCTGCCGCTCGGTACGGTCAAGTCACGCCTCAACCGCGCCCGGCGCGAGTTGGCCGCGGTGATGGCGGTGCAGTTGACGCCGCGGGTGCGCGTGGCGCCTGCGGGGGCGCAGGCATGAGGCCTTGCGATGCGGTGCTCGACCATCTCGAGGCAGGCGCCGGCGCCGCGCTGCCGGCCGAGCTTGCTGCGCATGTCAGCGAGTGCTCGGACTGCCGCCTTGCGCTGGAACGGATCAACGGCCTGGCGGAGGGCGCCAAGGCACTCAGTGGGCTCCACGCGTCGCCGGCGCTGAAGGATCGCCTCAAGTCGCTGCCGCGCCTCGCTCCGGCATGCGAGAGGGCGCTGGAACTGGTCGGCACCGCACTCGATGGCGAGATCGGCAGCGCCGCCTCCGCCGAGCTGATGGACCACCTGCACGCATGCCCCTACTGCGCGGCCGCCTGGGCGGCGTTTGCCACGCTTCGCGAGGTGGGCAGCGCCGCGCATGCTCCAAGCGGGCTGCGCGCCGCGCTTTCGCTTCCACCCCGACAGCGCATCGCGGTACGCCGCCAGCGACCTTTCTTCGACCTCCGCCTAGCAACCGCGGCCGCGTACCTGCTCGCCGCGTTAACGGTCGTGCTGCTCTCGGACCCCGCCACTGTAGCCCGCGCATCGAGTGAGCAGGTGGACAAGGCGGTGGTCTACAGCCGTGCCGTGGTGGAGAACCGCTTTTCGAGCTATTCCCATCGCGTGGTCGGCACGGTGACGGCGTGGGAGGGATGGGCGCGCGATCGCGCCGACGAGTCATGGGAAAAGGTCCGCCACTTCTTCGGCGCCAAACCCGCGAACCAATCCAGGTCCAGCAACGTTACTTCCAGTGAAAACGGAGGACGCAAATGAGCACCCCCGAAACCAACCCCCAACAGCCGCAAGCGCCAGTGGTATCGCCGCCGCTGCCACCGCCAGGCCCTCCTGCCGTCATGCAGGGCCCAATGCGACGCTCTCCTGGCCTCGCACTGGTGCTGTCGTGCTTCCCCGGGCTTGGGCACCTTTACCTGGGCCTCTACCAGCGGGCATTCGCCATCTTCGCCACCTTTGCGCTCACGATCTGGCTCAGCGAGCACGTCGGCAGCTTCGGCGTCCTGACCGCCGCGGTGGTGCTGTTCGCCTTCGTCGATGCCTACCGCCAGGCCCAGGCCCTCAACCTCGGGCTGACGCCCGAGCCGGTCGTATCCACCGGAGCGAGGGCCAAGACCCCGCGGCGCGGCAGCCTCGGCTTTGGCATCTTCATCCTCGCCGTCGGGGCAGTCCTGCTCTACAACCAGTTCTACCCGATCGATTTCTCGTTCCTCCAGGACTGGTGGCCGCTGCTCCTCGTGATCGCCGGCCTCTACCTCGTGGGCGTGCACCTGCTTGATCGGGCGAGGCAGAGGAAGAACGAGCTGCAGGCCGGCATCCCCCCGCTCGACCCGACCGGACGCGCCTGAGCCTCAATCGGCTCAAGATCATGCCGAGCCCCGCCGTTGCAGCGGCGGGGCTCAACTTCTAGCGACAGTCTCCTCTCAGCCCCGCGAACTAAGCAAAGGCCATTCTTCTTTGCCCGTCGGGTGCTGCGGCTCTCGGCCCTGGCTCGCCCCCGCTCGCTGCGGGCCGAGACTCCTTCGCGCACGACCGAGCAGGGACGGCCCACGGCGGGGCCCCTCGCTGTCCGCATGAGGCCGCGTCAGCGACACCCCACCGTGGTCCGCCCGCTCGGTGCCCATGCGCTCCGGAGCGAATGCCGCATCGCACCCGACGTGCG
>JBIOGJ010000014.1:0-71409 GCA_044447965.1 Thermoanaerobaculales bacterium
GCGTATGCTTATCGAGACAGAGGCCGCCATGAAAAGACACATTGCGAGAGTGCGTCGCGTGTGGTTCTCCATCGTGCTCGTCGTTACCGTGGCCGTCGCTCCGGCCGCATGCTCGCGCCGTTCCGCCTCACCAGCACGGGGCGCGGCGGGGCAGGGCCCGGCGCCGGCGCGACGTGCGCCGGCTGTGCAGGGGGGCGCCGTGGCGCCGATGGAGAAGTACGTCTCGCCACAGGGGAACTTCGTCGTCTACAGGCCGGTCGGCTGGACGGTGGCCGAGAGCGTGACCGCGCCCAACGCGTGGAGCATCATCGTCGATTCGCCGGGCGGCGAGCTCGAGACCGCCATGGTCGCCGGGCGCAGCGACGGCGGCGACGTGCTCGCGGCGTTGCGCGCGGTGTGTGCGCCGCTCGCGCGCACCTCGCCGGACCTCACGCTCGGCAACGTGCGCGTGACGTCAGACCGAGCCCGTGCGGTTTACGATTTCGCCTTCACCCACCCGAGCAAGGGCCGGCGCGAGGGGCGCGGCTGGCTCGCGGTGTCGCCCGCGGGGTTCAACCTGCGGCTGTGCGAGGTCCCGGCTGGCCGCCTCGAGCAGGCGAAGGCGCTCCTGCTCACCATCCTCGCCAACGTGCGCATCATGCGCGGCGGCTTTACCCCGGCGACCGAGCACCAGGCGCAAGGACCCTTGCCACTCGCGACCTACCGGCTGCCGGACGGCTCTGCGACCATCGAACTGCCCGCGGGGTGGACGTACCAGGGGTTCGGCGCGGGGCAGTTCTTCGCCTACAACAAGGGCGAAGGCGCGAGCTTCTCGGTGGGCAACGTGCAGCTCATCACCCCGCGCCTCGGCGTGCGCCCCCCGGGCGTGCTCGTCGCACCGTTTTCCGAGCCGCGCGAGGCGTGGCCGCTCGTCACCAGCTCGCTCCTCTCCAACTTGCGCTACCTTTCGGTGACGCCGCGCGGCGACCTCGACGTACTCATCCACCGCGTCTACACCGGCCCGGTGCGCAGCGCGGAGCTGCAGTACACCTTCGACTCGCGCGAAGGCCGCCGTTCGCGGGGATTCACGTTGGGTATCTCGTTCGGGTCGAACCTCGACACCAACTGGCGGTTCTGGCACATGACGTTGACCGCGCCCGAGGAGACGTTCCTCGCCTACGTGCCCACCTTCACCGCGATGGCGCACTCGTACCGCATCGACGACGCCTTCGCCCGCAACTACATCGCCCAAGGGATGCAGCACCTCCGCGAGCTCCAGCGCCAAACCAGCGAGATCGTCACCCGCAACGCCCAGGAGATCCACTCGATGATGCAGGCGGCGTACGACGAGCGCCAGCGCAGTCAGGACTACATCGACTACCTGCGCACGAGCACCATCCGGGGCGAACAGGACTGGGTCTCCGGCATCGAGGGCGGCACCGTGTACCACACGGATGCCTGGGGCACCCAGAACACGGCCACCGGCCAGTACTACGAGGGCGCGCCGTACGACTACTACCACTTCACCGGCAAGGAGCTGGGTGGCGACCTCATCGCGGTCGACAACCGCCAGGTCTACGACCGTGTGTTTGGACATTGAGCGCCGCGATCAAAGTCGGCGCCTGCAGGGACGGCACCGCATCCGATGCGGCATATTGGCTAAAGGTGAGGAAGCGGTACCTGGTACCGATGAGATGCGCGTCAGTGTGGGTGCACCCAACAGAGAGGCCGGAATCGAAGGCCGTGCACGCCAGTCACGATCAACGATAGAATTGCCGCAATGAGCGCGTGTGGAAAGATGGAATCGGGCGGTGCTTGGCGGGCCGCGATGCCCACGTTTCACCGAACCGAAAGGTGAGACCGTGTCATCTGGTACCTCAGCTCAACGACAGCAGCGACCGAGGGCGGCTTGACCTCCGGCGCGGCCGTGGTTGTGAGGGCGCTGGAGGACGAGGGCGTGCGCTTCACCATTGGCATCCCTGGCACGCATAACATCGAGCTGTACGACGCCCTCGCCGAGTCGCAGCAGATCACGACCGTGCTCGTCACCGACGAGCAGGCGGCCTCGTTCATGGCCGACGGCCTCGCGCGCAGCACCGGAACGGTGGGCGTGCTCAACCTCGTGCCCGGCGCGGGGCTCACGCACGCGCTCTCCGGCATCGCCGAGGCGTACATGGATGGCGTGCCGTTGGTGGTGCTCTCGTGCGGGATCCGCTCAGACTCCGGGCGCGCGTACCAGTTGCACGCGATCGACCAGCTCGCGGTGGCGCGGCCGGTGACGAAGGCCGCGCTGCGCGTGGAGCGGCCCGAGGAGCTTTACGGGGCCTTACGCCGTGCGTTCGCGCTCGCCCGAGCCGGTACGCCGGGGCCGGTGGTGATCGAGGTGCCGGCGGAGCTGTACCTCCTGCGGCACGATTTCGGGCAACCGGCCTCTGTGGCGCAGGCGCCCAATTTGTCTGTGGCGCGGGCGCCCTCGCCCGCGGTTCTGGAACAGGCCGCGAAGCTGCTCACGCGGGCGAAGCGCCCGCTGATCTACGCCGGCTTCGGTGCGCGCGGCGCCACCGCGCTGCTGCCGGCGCTGGCCGAGAGGCTGGGAGCGCCGGTCGCGACAACGATCACCGGCAAGGGCGTGTTCCCCGAGTCGCACCCGTTGTTCCTGTGGAACGGGTTGGGCAAGGCTGCGCCGCCGTTCGTGCGCGAGATCGAGCGAGGATGCGACGCGATGCTCGCGGTCGGCTGCCGCTTCTCCGAGGTCGGGACCGGAAGCTGGGGATTCTCACCGCCCCAGCAGCTCGTCCATGTGGACATCAACCGAGAGGTGTTTGGGCGCAACTTCGCGCCAGCGGTCGCCATCGAATCCGACGCGAGCGCGGCGCTCGAGGCGCTGCTCGCCGAGCTACCGGCGCGCCCGCGCGAGGCGGCGCTGGAGGAAGCGGTCGCCCGAGGCCATGCCGAGGTGCGCGAGGAGTGGCGTCGTCACGGGAGCGCCGACCGCGTGACACCCGCGGCACTGTTCGAGGCGCTGCAGGCGCAGTGCGGTCCGGACGCGGTTTACGTCGCGGACTCCGGCAACGGGACGTTTCTAGCTATGGAGCACCTGCGCCTCGAAGCGCCCGGGCGCTTCCTGGCGCCGGTGGACTACTCCTGCATGGGCTACAGCGTCCCCGCCGCGATCGGCGCCAAGCTCGGCTCGCCCTCCCGCGACGTGGTGGCGCTCGCCGGCGACGGCGCGCTGCTGATGACCGGCCTCGAGCTGCTCACCGCCGCGGTGTACCGCGCCGGCGTCGTCGTTTGCGTACTGCGCGACGGGGAACTGGCACAGATCGCGCAGTTTCAGCGCACCACGATGAACCGCGCGACCAACTCCGTGCTCCACCCGTACCGCGTTGAGGCGTTCGCTGCGGCGGCCAACTGCGCGTACTTCAGGCTCGATCGCGACGCCGATGTCGCGCCGGTGCTCGCGCGGGCGCTCGCACAAGCACGCGCCGGGGAGCCGGTGATGGTCGAGGTCGCGATTGACTACTCGCGCAAGACGTTTTTCACCCGTGGTGTCGTCGCGACGAATTTCTGGCGGCTGCCGTGGAGCGACCGCCTACGCCTGCTTGCCCGCGCCGCCTCCCGACGAATCGTCGGCGTGTAGTCGTCGCGGCCGAAAGATCGGCCGGCCGAACCGAGACGCGGTTTTGATTTCCTCGGCCTGCCACACCACCGCTTGACACGCGCTCGCGCCCGTTGCTAGAAAGCGCACGGATGTTCGACCGTATCGCGACCGCCGCCGCTCCAGCCGCCCAGGCCATGGCCATGTGCATGCCGACCATGCGGGCATGGAGTGGCCGCGGCTCGCCCACGTAGCTTAAACCGCGAGATAAGTACCACTCCAGACCCGCAACGGAACCCGTCGCGGGTCTTTTTGTGTCTGCCGAAAGGAGGCAGTGGACATGACCAGGAGCACGACAGAGAACCTGCACTACGAGACGCTGCAAGTGCACGCCGGCCAGGAGCCGGCCGCCGGGACCAACGCCCGCGCGGTGCCGATCTTCCAGACGACGTCGTACACCTTCAACGACGCCGAGCACGGAGCCCGCCTATTTGCCCTCGAGGAGTTCGGCAACATCTACACCCGCATCATGAATCCCACCACGGAGGTGTTCGAGCGGCGCATGGCAGCGCTCGAAGGCGGGGTGGCGGGACTGGCGGCCGCGAGCGGGCAGGCGGCGCAGTTGCTGACCGTCGCCACGCTCTGCCAGGCCGGCGACAACATCGTGTCCACCAGCTTCCTCTACGGCGGCACCCACAACCAGTTCAAGGTTACGCTGCCGCGCCTCGGCATCGCGGTAAAGCTCGTCGACGGCGATGAGGTTGCGGCGCTTGAACGGGCGATCGACGACCGCAGCAAGGCGCTTTACGTCGAGACGATCGGCAACCCACGCTTCAACGTGCCGGACCTGGCGGCGATTGCGGCCCTCGCGCACCGGCACCGCATCCCCCTCGTGGTGGACAACACCTTCGGCTGCGCCGGCTACCTGTGCCGGCCGATCGAGCACGGCGCCGACATCGTGGTCGCCTCGGCCACCAAGTGGATCGGTGGCCACGGCACCTCGATCGGCGGCATCATCGTGGATTCGGGCCGCTTCGACTGGGGGTCAGGCAAGTTCCCGGTCTTCACCGAGCCGGCGCCCGGCTACCACGGGATCAGCTTCCACGAGCGGTTCGGGCCGGCGAGCCCGTTTGGAAACATCGCCTTCGCCATCCGCGCCCGGGTCGAGCTGCTGCGCGACCTCGGGCCGTGCCTGTCGCCGTTCAACGCGTTCCTGCTCCTCCAGGGGCTGGAAACGCTCTCGCTCCGGGTGCAGCGTCACGTCGACAACGCCCTGGAGCTTGCCCGCTGGCTCGCCGAGCACACCGAGGTAGCGTGGGTTTCGTACCCCGGCCTTCCCGATCACCCCTACCACGAGCTGGCCCGGCGCTACCTCCGCCACGGCTTCGGCGGCGTGCTCGCGTTCGGCATCCGCGGCGGCCTCGCGGCGGGACGCGTATTCATCGAGAGCGTGGAGCTTGCCAGCCACCTCGCCAACGTCGGGGACGCGAAAACACTCGTGATCCATCCGGCCAGCACCACCCACCAGCAGCTTTCCGACGCCGAGCAGCGCGCCGCCGGTGTCACCCCCGACCTGATCCGCGTCTCGGTCGGCATCGAGCACCTCGACGACATCAAGGCCGACTTCGCGCGGGCGTTCACGCGGGTTCAGGCGAAGGCGGTCGCATGAGCGCCGCCGCGCACCTCTCGCCGGCGACGCGGTACCTCGACCTCGCGGGGGGCCACGGGCTGGAGTCGGGCGAACGTCTGAGCGAGGTGCGCGTGGGCTACCGCACCTGGGGCCGCCTCGACCGTGCGGGCGGCAACGCGGTACTGGTCTGCCACGCCCTCACGGGCTCCGCGGATGCCGACCGCTGGTGGGGCGGCCTGATCGGGCCCGGGCGTGCCTTCGATTCCAGCGAGGATTTCATCGTCTGCTCGAACGTGCTCGGCAGTTGCTACGGCACCACCGGCCCGACCAGCCGGCGGCCCACGGATGGCCGCCCCTGGGGTTCCAACTTTCCCGCCGTGACCGTGCGCGACATGGTGGGGGTCCAGGCACGCCTGCTCGACGCTCTCGGCGTGCGGCGCCTGCGGCTCGTCATCGGCGGCTCGCTCGGTGGCATGCAGGCGCTCGAGTGGGCCGCGAGCTTTCCCGACCGCATGGAAGCAATCGTCGCGCTCGCGACCTGTGGCCGCCACTCTGCCTGGTGCATCGGGCTCTCAGAAGCGCAGCGCCAGGCGATCCGCTCCGACCCGAAGTGGCGCGGCGGGTGCTACCCGGAAGCAGACCCTCCCGTGCTCGGGCTCGCGGTCGCCCGGATGATGGCGATGTGCACGTATCGGAGCCGGGAGAGCTTCGCGGTTCGCTTCCCCACCCCGACGCGTCGGACCGGGGAATTCGAGGTCGCCAGCTACCTGCGTCACCAGGGCGAGAAACTCGCCGATCGCTTCGACGCCAACTGTTATCTCACCCTCACCAGGGCGATGGACACCCATGATCTCGGGCGTGGGCGTGGCGAGTACGGGGCGGTGCTGCGCTCGATCACGGCGCCGGCGCTGGTGGTCGCGATCGACTCCGACGTGCTCTACCCGCCCGCCGAGCAGGAGGAGCTGGCCAGGCTGCTCCCGCACGCACACCTCGCGCGCCTCCCCTCGCCGCACGGGCACGACGCGTTCCTCACCGAGACGTCGGCCGTCAACACCCTGGTGCGGCTGTTCCGCGACGAGGCGCGCGCCGCGCGCATCGCGGTGTAGGAGGCCAGAGATGAAGGTCCTCAAGTTCGGCGGAACATCGGTGGGATCGGCGCCACAGATGCAGCGGGTCGCCGAGATCGTCACGAAGGCGGCAGGGATCGAGCGGGTCGCGGTGGTCGTCTCCGCAATGTCCGGGGTGACCGACGCCCTTCTCGAAGCTGCGCGCCGCGCCGCGCGGGGCGACCTCGACGACCGGGAGTTCGTCGGTGGACTCGCGGAGCGCCACCTCGACGCGCTCGCGGCTCTCGTGCCCAAAGGCGAGCGGCCTCGCGCCGACGCCTGCGTGAGGGGCCGGCTCGACCAGCTCGTCGAACATCTCGCGGGAGTGGCCTCGCTCGGCGAATGCTCGGCGCCGGTGCGCGATGCCATCGTCGCCGCCGGCGAGCGCCTCATCGCGCCGCTGCTTGCCGCCAAGCTGCGCGCCCGTGGTCTCGACGCCGTGGTCGTCGACGGGACCGAGCTGATCTCCACCGACGCGGCGTTTGGCGAGGCGGCGGTGGACCTGCGACGCACCGCTCGGCGAGTGGCCAACCGCCTCGCAGCGCTGCCGCCGTCCGCGGTCGCAGTGGTCACTGGCTTCATCGGCGCCGACGCGGCCGGTCGCACTACGACGCTCGGCCGAGGCGGTTCCGACTACACCGCGAGCCTGGTGGGGGCCGCCCTGCGCGCGAGCGCCATCGAGATCTGGACCGACGTGGACGGCGTGCTGACCGCACCGCCGCGCCTGCTTCCCGGTGCGCGGACGGTGCCGGCGCTCTCGTACAAGGAAGCCGCGGCGCTCGCGCGATTCGGTGCCAAGGTGCTCCACCCGAAGACCATGGCGCCCGCCGCGCGGTGCGGGGTCGCTCTGGTGGTGCGCAACACGTTCCGCCCGGACGGGCCCCGGACCGTGATCACCTCGGCGGCAAGCAGCCGGCCGGGCACACCGAAGGCGGTTGCGGCGCTCGAGGACCTTTCCGGTCTTCCGCAGGAGCTGCGGCCGCGCCTCGCCCGAATCGATGACAGGCTGGGGATCCTCGCGGTGGTTGGCGAGGGCGTCGGCGGCAATGGTTGGGTCGCCCGGCGCATCCGCGCCGTTCTCGCCGCGGGTGGCCACCGTGTGTTCCGTGTCGCGCGGGGTGGCTCGGGCATCGCCGTCGTCGCGATCTTGCCCGCCGACGAGGTGCGCGCCGCCGTTGCCCGCCTGCACGCAGGCCTCGAACTTCCGCATCGGGACGCTGCGGCGGCGGCGGCGGTCACAACCGTGCCGCTTTCGGTTCAACGTGAACCAGATAGTCTCGAGAGAGGGTCGCCATGAGCCGCCGTCTGCGTGTCGCGATCCTTGGCGCTACCGGCACCGTAGGCCAGAAGCTGGTGACGCTACTGGACGGTCATCCATGGTTTGAGGTGAGCGCAGTGACGGCGTCCGAGCGCTCTGCCGGGAAGCGGTACGGCGACGCCGTGCGCTGGCTCGAGCCCACACCGCTGCCGGATAGCATGGCCGCGTTGCCGGTGCTTCCGGCCATGCCGCCGCCGGAGGCCGACCTCGCCCTCTCCGCGCTCGATGCCGGCACGGCGCGCGAGGTCGAACCGGCGTGCGCCCGCGCCGGACTTGCGGTGGTCTCCAACGCGAGCGCCTGGCGCATGCACCCGCATGTGCCGCTGCTCATTCCGGAGGTCAACATGGATCACCTCGCGTTGCTCGCGGCGCAAGATTGGAGGCCTGGGTTCATCGTCGCCAACCCGAATTGCTCGACCACGGGCCTGGCATGTGTCCTGGCGCCGCTCGACCTTGCATTCGGGGTGAGCGAGGTACATGTGACCACGCTGCAGGCGGTCTCCGGCGCTGGCTACCCGGGCACTCCGTCGCTAGAGGTCCTCGGCAACGTGATCCCGTTCATCGCGGGAGAGGAGGAGAAGATCGAGTCCGAAACCCGCAAGGTCCTGGGCCGCTTCGCCGCTGGAGGCATCGAGCCGGCGCCGATTCGGATCAGTGCGCACGCCAACCGCGTCCCGGTGCTCGACGGCCACATGCTGTGCATCTCGGCGAAGCTGCGCCGCCGCGCCTCTGTGACGCAAGTCCGCGCCGCGCTTGCGGATTACCAAACACCCCTCGGCGAGCTTGGCCTGCCCAGCGCGCCGTTGCGGCTCCTGTACGTGTTTGGCGACAACGCGAGCCCCCAACCGCGGCTGCACGCCTTCATCGGTTCCGGCATGACGGTGAGCGTGGGCCGGGTGCGGCCGTGCCCGCTCCTCGACGTGCGTTTCGTTGCTCTCGTGCACAATACGGTGCGCGGCGCGGCAGGCGCCACGCTCCTCAACGCCGAGCTACTGGTGCAGCGGGGGCTGCTCCCGATTGCGACACGCTCCGCGCCGCGGAGTCGCCGCTCTGTCAAGCTCGCGCGACGGCCTCAACGGTGATGGGGGGCTCGTTCCTCGCCAGCAAGTTGGAGTAGACGACGCCAGTGCGATGCCGAAACCGGCATCACGGAGAGGCGCGGGACGCGCACGAGCGCGAAGCCGGCAAAGGCGGGATCGGCCTTGACCTCGGCGAGCGTGACCGGACGCGGCAGCGGCCGCACCGGCTCGAGGTCGAACGCCACGATACGGGGGTCAGGCGCTTTTGGATCTGGATACGGCGCCGAGACGATGCGGGCGATCCCAACGGCTGCCCGCTCGTCGCCGGTGTGGTAGATGATCGCCTCATCCCCCGGCTTGACCTGCCGCATGTTGATCAGTGCTGCCGCATGGGTGACACCGTCCCACACGGCGCGCCCGTCGCGGATGAGGTCATCCCAGGAGTACTCCGACGGTTCAGTCTTGAGCAGCCAGAACGCCATGGCTCGTCAAACACGAATCGCGATGTGTTCGCTTCCAGGCTAGGTTGGAAGGCCAGCGCCCTCCCCGCGGAAATCTGCTAGGTCTCTCGTGCCTTTCAGACGACTTCCGCGGACGGGACCGGATGCCTCGGTCCCTTGAGCTCGTCTACCGGCACACCGGTGTGGTCGGAGACCATGTGATACACCTCGTCCCCTTCGAGCACCTCGCGTTCGAGCAAGGCCGCAGCGATCTTGTCGAGCACCGGCCGGTGGGAGTTGAGGACCTCGCGCGCCCGGTTGTAGGCGGTTTCCACGAGTCGTTTGATCTCGTTGTCGATCTCGACGGCGGTGGACTCGGAGTAGTCCTGATGGCGGGCGAACTCCTTGCCGAGGAAGATCGCCTCCTCACGCTTGCCGAAGGTGAGCGGCCCCATACTTGACATCCCCCACTCGCACACCATCTTGCGGGCGAGCTCGGTGGCGCGCTCGAGGTCGTTGCCGGCGCCGGTGGTGACCGCCTCATCGCCGAAGACGATCTGCTCGGCCAGCCGCCCGCCCATAAGCACCACCAACTCGTCCTGCAGGTAGGAGCGGGCGTGCAGGTAGCGGTCCTCCTCCGGCAACTGCTGGGTGAGACCAAGCGCGAGCCCGCGCGGAACGATCGTCACCTTGTGCAGCGGGTCCGCGTTGGGCAGGACCGCGGCGACCAGCGCATGACCCGCCTCGTGATACGCGACGACGCGTTTCTCCTCCTCGGAGAGTGCGAGCGAGCGCCGCTCCGCGCCCATCATGACCTTGTCCTTGGCGAATTCGAAGTCGGCCATCTCCACGGACTTCTTGTCGAAACGCGCTGCCCGCAGCGCCGCCTCGTTGACGAGGTTCGCGAGATCGGCGCCGGAGAATCCTGGCGTGGAACGCGCGAGCACCGACAGGTCGGCGTCCGCGGCGAGGGTGACCTTGGCGGTGTGGACCTTGAGGATCTCGGTGCGGCCGTTGAGATCGGGCCGGCTCACGACGATGCGCCGGTCGAAGCGGCCGGGGCGGAGGAGGGCCGGGTCGAGCACGTCGGGGCGGTTGGTGGCGGCGATCAGGATCACGCCTTCGTTACCCTCGAACCCGTCCATCTCGACAAGCAGCGCGTTGAGGGTCTGTTCCCGCTCGTCGTGCCCGCCGCCGAGGCCAGCGCCGCGGTGTCGGCCGACCGCGTCGATTTCGTCGACGAAAATGATGCACGGGGCGTTCTTCTTGCCCTGCTCGAAAAGGTCCCGCACGCGCGAGGCGCCCACGCCGACGAACATCTCGACGAAGTCGGAGCCGGAGATGGTGAAGAAGGGTACCTCCGCCTCGCCAGCCACCGCACGGGCGAGCAGGGTTTTGCCGGTCCCGGGCGGGCCCATCAGCAGCACGCCCTTGGGGATCTTGCCGCCAAGCTTTTGGAACTTCTGCGGGTCGCGGAGGAACTCGATGATCTCCTGCAGCTCTTCCTTGGCCTCGTCGACGCCCGCAACGTCCTTGAACGTCACGCGCTTGGACTGAGGGTTGAGCAAGCGAGCGCGCGATTTCCCGAACGCCATCGCCTTGTTGCCGCCCGCTTGCATCTGGCGGTAGAAGAAGTACCACATCACCCCCACCAGCACGAGCGGCAGCCACGACAGCGCCAGCGTCCAGATCGAGCCTTGCGAGGGCTGCTCCGCCTTGATCTTCACGTTGTTGTTGCGCAGGATGTCGACGAGCTTGTCGTACGACGGCGAGTAGGCCATGAAGTCATACGGGCGCACGCCGATTGGGCGCGTCGCGTTGGGCTCGCCGGTACGGCCGAACACCTCCTCACCGCGAATCAGCACCTCGGTGACTTGCTTCTTCTCAACCTTATCGAGGAAATCCGAAAAGGCGATCTCTTTGGTCGCAGCCCGTGTGGTGGTGATCCAATTCCACAGCAGCACCACGGACACGATGATGACGACGAAGAGCAAGGCGTTCTTTACGTTTTGGTTCACGCGATCTCCATAACCTGGCAGCGCGGCCTCACGAGGTGCTGGCCGTCGTCAGACCCCCTCAAGGATGTGTAGGCCGGGAAGATTCCCCCACTGGCCCTCGTGCTCCATGCCGTACCCGACGATGCGCCCTTCAGGGACGTTGTCGAACACCACGTACTTTGGCTCGATGGCGACGCGCCGCAACAGTGGTCGGTTGACGAGCGCCGCCACCTCCAAGCTGGCAGGGTCTTGCTCCGCGAGGTGGGTCAGGAGGTAGTTCTCGGTCACGCCGGAGTGGCAGATGTCTTTGAGAATCAGCGCATGCGCTCCTGCGAGGTGCACGTGCGTGGCATAGGTCAGCTCGATGATCACGCCGCGAGTGCCGGCCTGGTGGTTGACGTGGACCAACTCATACCGAACTCGGCCTTCAAGGCTGCGCAAGAGGTCGGCAAGAAACACCGTCGCGCCTTTGAGCATGCCGACGAGAACCAGCTCGCGGCCGGCGTAGTCGGCGCCGATGCGGCGTCCCACCTCGGCCACGCGGGCCGCGACCGCCGCCGGCGCGATCACCTCACGTGGCGTCCCCATGGCTCCTCCACTTCGGCCAGCAAACCATCGTCCTCGTTGCCTTCCCAGCCCACCGCGACCCCAATGCCGGGAAGCCAGACCATGGTACCACCGGCGATGAGAACCGGCCACGCGCAACGCCATTCCTTGGGGATCCCAGCGCTCGCAAGCGCGCGCGCGATCGGCCGTCGTGAGGAACCGAAGCGCTCCCCCGCTTTCACCGAGCGCCAAGCAAGCGCTTGCGCCGCGGCCGCGCGGGTCAGCCACGCACGATGGGCAACCTCGCCCTGTGCGGGCGCTCCAAGGCGGGCCACGAACCCGCCGGGCAGCGCGGTGGTACAGCCGAGCGCCGCCGGCTGCTCGGGGAACCCCCGCAGCGGAGGCGGCGCCAGCACGAGGCGGCCGCCGCTGCGCCGCAGCACCCACCGCCGCCCGAGGTCAACCGCGGCCGGCCATGCACCCGCCAGCAGCGCCTCCACCTGATCGAGCTGTTGGCGCGAGGGCGGCTCGCGCAGCGGGAGGCGCGCCGCCAACTCGAGCACCCAGCGCCTGCGCAAAGGTTCGGGGAGCGATGCCACCGTCGCCAGTGGCACCGATCTGCCGACCTCCGGCCACTCCCCCGTTTCGCGTAACTGCTCCGCGAGGAGCGCCTCGTCCTCACCCAGCGTGGCGGCGAAAGCGGCAAGCTGACGGCTGGCGCCGGGGAACGCATCCTCTAAGGCGGGTAGGAGCGCCTGGCGCACGCGCGAGCGCGGGCGCGAGACGTCAAGGTTGGTCGCGTCCTCGCGCCAGCCCACGCCGGCTAAGCTCAGATATTCGCGCAACGCGCTTCTCGGCACCTCCAAGAGCGGCCTGATCACGTCCCCGGAGCGCGCGCGAATCCCCGCCACGCCGCGGGGACCGGCGCCGCGCAGTAGCTTCAACAGTACCGTCTCGGCCTGGTCGTCTCGGGTATGCGCGGTCGCCACCGCCGCCGCGCCGCAACGCCGGCGGACATCCTCCAATGCGCGGTAGCGCTGCTGCCGCCACCACGCCTCGGGAGAGAGCCCGGTCGGACGCTCCGGCCCGAGGTGTTCCACCGCGATCGGCACGCCGATTCGATTGCACAGCTCGGCGCAGAACTGGGCGTCGGCATCCGCCTGTTCGCCACGCAGGTGGTGATGGACGTGGGCGGCGAACAGCGAGCAGCCCAGTTGCTCGTTCGCTTCGCGGAGGAGGAGCAGTAGGGCGACCGAGTCGCCACCGCCTGACAACGCCACCACGATGGGGGCGCCGACCAGGTCGGGGAAGCGCTCACGAAAGGCGGCGGCGAAGCCGTCCGGTTGCATTCGAGTCATGCCGGCGAGTGGACTCGAACCACTGACACGGGGCTTATGAGACCCCTGCTCTGCCTCTGAGCTACGCCGGCACACGCGGCCTGCGAATTCTAGTACACTCGCCTGCAAATCCGCTGGCATTCGAACAGCGCTGCATCCGCGCCCACTGCGTTGCGCTCCCTGCGACGTATTGCCCGATACGTCTTTAGTCGCGCGCCTTGTCGGCGCGGCGCATCGATGTTGCGGGAATGGTGTCGGTCGGTCGTCAAGATTGCTGTCGAGCCCCCACCCAAGCCCGCGCTGCGATTGGTCGACGCACGGGAGCCCGCGTCTCGCCCCCTCCCACACCTTCGCGAGTTCTCGGTGCGTCACCGGATTTGCGGGCGAGTGTAGTTGCGTCGCTTCCGCCGTGGGCGAGCGCGTTGGCTTGCATCGGTTAGGGCACTCGGCGATACTGGGCGCGTGCCCGAGCGGCTGCGAGAGCGCTGCGATCGTTGTCAAAAGGAGCATCCGCCCTGGGCGCTCGTCAAGTGCCCGATCTGCAACACCAAGGTGTGCCGTAGGTGTGCACATTTCGCGTATGGGCGGAATTTCTGCTCGTCTCGCTGTGCGGGAGAGTTCTTCACCAGCGAGTCGGACGATGAGGAGGCGCCGGACGAAAGTTGAGACCCGGCGCAGGCCAAGGTAGACTGACGTTCTGGGGGGTACCGCACCACGATGGGACAGAGGGTCGACGAGCTGTTGGCACGGGCGCGCAAGGTTGCGCCTCTGGCTGCCCATCAGGCCGAGGAAACGCTTCTCCTCGCCAAGGCACAGGGCTGCCGCGTGTTCGACGCCGACAACGTCGCCTACCTCGACCTCGTTGGTGCAACGGGCAGCACTCTTCTCGGTTACGGCAACCAGTACCTCCTCGACGCGGTGCGCCGTGCCTCCTCCATGGGGCTCGCCAGCGGTTTTCACGCCACGGCGGAATTGGAGCTGGTTGACCTGCTGGAAGAGCAACTTCCCTTGCTTTCGCCCTGGGTGATCACGGCCAATGAGGGTGAGGCTTGGGAGCTGGCCTTGCGCTGGTGTCGGCGCGTCACCAACCGGCAGCGCATCGTCATCTTCGACGGCAACCGCCGCGGCAGCGTCGAAGCGTTCCACGTGACCGCGGCCGGGCCGGTGGGAATCAGTCAGCCTCTCGTCGCGGGTCTCCCCGCCGAAATCGCCCGCTTGGTGAGGGTGGTGCCCTGGGGCGATACCGACGCGTTCGCCGCGGTCCTTGGCGAGGCGGGCGTCGACACTGCCGCGGTGGTCCTCGACCCAATCGCCGCGCAGTTCGGGGTGGTTCGTCCAGGCGAAGAATTCCTGCGGGCGGTCGACGCCGGTGCGCACGCGGTCGGCGCGTATCTGGTCCTCGACGAGACGCTCACCGGCTTGCGTCTCGCTCGCGGGGGCGCCGCCGAGGCGTTCGGTATCAAACCCGACGTGGCGGTGTTCGGCGGAGCGCTTGGCGGTGGGGTGGCACGGATCGGGGCGGTGGCGTGGACGCGAGACCTCAATGCCACGCCTGGCGACGACCTGCCAGGTCCGCCGTCGCCGATCGCCGTGCTGGCGGCCGCTGCAACGCTGTCGGTACTGCGGAATGAAAGCGTACACCAGCGCCTCGAGGAGCGCGGCGCCCAGCTCCAAAGCGGGGTGGAAGCCCTCGCTGAGCGTTTCTCGCGTCCTTTGCGCTGTAACCGGGTTGGTTCGATTTTCGCGTGCGCCTTCGGCCGCCAACCGGTAACGGACGGCAACTCGTTTGCGCGCGTGGACCAGGAGAGTTGGGGCCGGTTTGCCCGTGCCTGCCGCGAGGCCGGGGTACTGCTGCCGGGTCGCTCCCCGTCGATTTCGTTCATCTCCCATGCCCATGGCGTGAAGGACATCGAGCAGGGTCTCGCCATGATGGAATCCAGTCTGCGCAAGATGCAAAAGGAAGACGAACTCTAGAAGCGCCGTCGAAACGAGACCACGAAAGCTATTCAGCGAATCGGCTATTTGGCTCTTTGGCCATGCATTGTGGCCGGATTTCGGGCCGTCAGGACATCCGGCTTTCACGAAAGACGACTCGCCAGCAGAAAGTGCCGCGAGCGTGGCTTTGCCTGGTGATGGCCTGTGGTTGCTGACCAGCTCTCATGGTCGAGACTGGCAGCGCGCAGAGGTTAGGTCGACCGAGGGGAAAAGTCAGGGAAGTGGCGCGCCACCGCCGCGAGGAGGTCCTCGGGCTCGAGGGGCTTTTCCATGTACTCCTGGATCTCGTACGCCTGGCGCGCCTCCGTTTCCCAACGGCGACTCTTGTAGACGCCAGTGACGACGAAGAGTACCGGCTTGTAGTCGGGAGCCTTCTGGCGCAATTGGGCCAGCACGTCGAATCCCGACAGCAGCGGCATGAGGGCATCAAGAATCACCAGGTCAGGCCGATTGGCGAGTACGAGATCGAGCGCCTCCTTGCCGTTGGCGGCCTCGAACACCTCGAGGTTGTGCTCGCGCAGCACCGCACTCATTACGGCCCGGAACACCCGACTGTCATCCGCAACGAGAACGCTTCTGAGCCGCACTTCTCCGCCTCCCGGCTCCGCGCCTGGGTGCCCTCAAGCCGACCCGACTCCGGAGTTTGGTACGCAGCCTCCCATTCAATACCGTGCCGCCCCGCACAGGTCGTATCGCCCGATCGCCGCCCGCTGTCGGGCGGTTGGACGTCACGCCTTGAAGCTGGCGATCGCTTCCGTCTCGTTGTCGAAGACGTCGAAGACGGTGATGAGCTGGGTCACGTGGAGGATGTCGTTGATCTTCTGGGTGAGGTTCGTAAGCTTCATCCTCCCACCCTTGCGCGTGATGGTGGTGTAGCAGCCCACCAGCTCGCCGATCCCCGAGGAATCAATGTGGGTCACACCCTTGAGGTTGACCAGAATGTTGAGATGGCCCTCGCTCACGGCATCCTCGATCTGGCGGCGCAGCTCGACGTCTCCCGAGCCGATGGTGATCTTGCCCTCGCAGTCGAGGATCCGCACACCGTCTACCTCGCGCACCTTGACCTTCATCGCGTCCTCCTTGGTCTAACTCGTTTGATCAAGTCGATGTGGGTCCCGCCACGGTCACCCGCACGGAACCGTACCTCGTCCATAAATTGCCGCATGTAGAAAACGCCGCGCCCGCTAGAACGCAGCAGGTTGTTGGGTGAGGTAGGGTCGACCACGCGGTCCGGCTCGAAACCATCGCCCTCGTCCTCCACCTCGATTTGCAGTTCGCCGGCCGGCAAGAGGCGCATGCGAACAAAAACGCGCTTTTCCGGGTTAAGCTTGTTGCCATGCTTGATTGCGTTGGCCAGCGCTTCCCGCAACGCCATGCCGATCCAGTAGGTGGTTTCCTCCTCCACCTCCGCCGAGTTGCACAGTTCCGCCAACGCGCGTTCGGCCAGCTCGATGTTCTCGTAGTTGGAGAGGAGCTGGAGCTGGGCTTCCCGGGCCATGTGCGTGAAGTATAGCATCGGGTCCGCCGCCGCTCTTCTCGCCGCCGTCGCACTTGCCGACCCCTGCCCGCCGGCCCTCACCAGCGTGGCGGCGAAGGTCGCCCAACTGCGGGGCCTCACCGGCCCGTTCTCGCCACCCTGCCGGGTGGTGACGGTTGACGCGTTGCGCGCCGAGCTCGAGCGCAAGCTGGGCCGAGATCTACCGATCACTCCGGAGCTGTACCTCGAATCGCTCGTCCGCATGGGTTTCGTGGACGGCGAGCCGGCCGATCTGTACCGTCACCTACTCAGCTTTTACGCATCGCAGGTGTTGGGCTTCTATGAGCCGCAACGCGACGAGATGGTCGTTGTTGGCTCGCCGGCTACTTCGGGAGGGGGTAGCTCCTTGGTATGGGCGCATGAGCTCGAGCATGCCGTGCAGGAGCATCGTTTCCACCTGCCCAGCCAGCTCCTCGCCATGCGCGGCGAATCGGACCGCCAGCGTGCCGCCTCCGCCATCGCCGAGGGCGAAGCGATGTTGGTGATGCTGGTTGTCAACGGCGACGGGAAGCGGGATGTCGAGTCGCTCGACCTGGAGGAAGCCGCGCTCGCGCAACAGGCGGCGGGGCTGGAAGCGCCCGGTGTGCCGGACTTCTTCATCCAGGACCTCGTCTTCCCCTATGCGACAGGGCTCGCCACCGTGCTGCGCGCGTATGAGGCTGGTTCCTGGTCGGCGGTGGACCGCCTTCTTGCCCATCCGCCCGCCGACACCGCAGCGCTCCTGCACCCCGATGAAGCGCGCGGTGTCCCGACGGTGCCGGTAAGCGCGTTGCCACCCGTGCCGGCGGGGTGGCAGGAGGTACTTACGGATACGGTGGGCGAGTGGGGGCTTGCCTTCCTGCTTGGCCGGCGCCTCCCCCACGAGCAGGCTAATGGCCTCGCGACCGCGTGGGACGGCGACCGCCTCCGCCTCATCCGTGAGACGAGCAACCCGCAGCGCTGGGCGCTCGCCTGGCGCATTACCTGTCGTAGCGAGGCGCGGCGCCGAGCGCTCGAAGACGCGCTCGAGCGCCAGCTCCCGAGCCTGGCAAGCAAGCTCGCGCCGCCTGGCGCGCTGCGGCTGATGTGGATGTCTACTGAACGGAGCCTTGAGGTGCGGGCGGCTTGGCCGCAGGCTTCGCCGCAGTGACCACGGTCGCCTTCTTGATCGTCACCATCTCGCTCGGCACGTCGCTGGGGAACGGACCGCCAGGCCCGGTGGGAATCGCGGCCATCGCGTCCACCACGTTCATCCCCTCGACCACCCGGCCGAAGACGCAGTAGCCGAACCCCCCCGGAGTGTTGTCCTTGTGGTCGAGGAACTTGTTGTCCACAAGGTTGATGAAGAACTGCGAGGTGGCGGAGTTCACGACGTTGGTACGCGCCATTGCGATCGAACCGCGGACGTTTGCCATCCCGTTGCCGGCCTCGTTCTCGATCGGCGGGCGGGTTGGTTTTTGTTCCATGTTTGTCGCGAAGCCGCCGCCCTGGGCCATGAAGCTTTTGATCACGCGGTGAAAGATCGTGCCGTCGTAGAAGCCAGCCTGCACATACTCGAGGAAGTTGGCCACCGTTTTCGGCGCCTTGGTGGCGTCGAGCTCGAGCACGATCGTGCCCTTGCTCGTCTCGAGCTTGACCATTGGCTTGCCTTCGCCGGGGCCCGCAGCAGCGGCAAAGACGGGAAGCAACATGAGGAGCACGAATCCACGTAGCATTTCTTTTCACCCTTTCTGACTTTAGCCCGTCATCGTCCCTTGACGGTGGTTAGGTAGAACCGCGGCACAGACTGCTCGCTCTCCATCTCGATCTTGAGCACGTAACGCCCATCGGTGGCGAAGCTGGCTGGGAGTGTCTGCTCGCCCAGCATGGCGCCTTCGGGTCCCCGCAAGCGAACCAGCAGCTTATGCTCGCCCGCCCTGACGACAAAGGCGTCCTCAATCACGCCTGATCCCTTCCGTTTGAAGAACATGAGGGTCTTGGTACGGAAGTCGAACGGCTTGGCGGTGAGCTCCTGGCCGTCCAAGCGAATTTCGTACGAGCCGGCTGACACGGGGCAGTTGAAATAGAGTTCGATGCGCGCCTGGCCCACCGGTGCCGCGGACGGCGGCGCGGCGGGGAGCGCGGTGGGGACCGGCGCGACCACGTGGAGGCGCGGCACCCGCTGGTGCTCACGCGCCACGTCAAGATACTCGCGGGTCACGCTGTCACCTGGGAGGATCTCCAGCGCTCGCTCGAAGCGATCGGCCGCCGCTCCCCAGTGACCGCCCCGGAGCAGTTCTTTGCCCTCGTCGCGCAGCGCCCGCGCCTCACGTTCACGGGTGGCGTTGTCGCGTTCGCTCGCCTCGAGCGCGAGCGCCCGTTCGCGCAGCTCCCGCGCACCCATGCTGTAGGGCGCCTGGCGCCAGACCGACTTGAGCAACTCGATCGCCTCTTCCGGCCGGCGCGCCACAATTGCCTCCGCCGCCTGGCGCTGTGCCATCACCACACGCCAGCGGCGCTCTGGCTCACCTGGGGGAGCGCCTGCGAATGGGCCGCGGTCGATCCGCCGCAGAAGTGAGACCACCTCCACCGCGGGCGGGACCACGATCACCCCAATGAGGAGCGCCGCCCAGGGCGCGGCGATCTGGCGACGCCACGGACTCGGCCCCACCTCCGGCTGATCCGCCGCCAGTGGTGGGTGCGGTACCGGCGTGCGCACCTCGGTCGAGCGCGTAGTGGTCGGGGACGCGCCGATCGGCGTCACCACCGCAGCCGGGCCCGGTGGAGGCGGCACGTACTGGGTTACCTCTCCAGCCACCCCGGCGAGGACCCGACGCAGGGCGTCCAAGGCGCGCGCGACATCGGCGCCTCGTGCGTAGCGGCGGGTGGGGTCCTTTTCCAACAGCTTGAGGACGATCGGATTGAACGCCGGGGGTAGCCCTTGCCGCAGTTGCGACGGGATCGGCGCCGGCTCGTGGACGATCTTGTAGCTCACCTCGGTGAGGGAAGAGCCGACGAACGGCCGCTGCCCGGTGAGCAGCTCGAACATCACGACTCCGAGGGAGAAGAGATCGCTGCGCCCATCGATCGCGGCGCCGGTTACCTGTTCCGGCGACATGTAGTTGGGCGTGCCGATGAACTGCCCAGTCGCGGTGAGGTTTGACGACTCCAGGCGCGCGACCCCGAAGTCGGTTATCTTGACCAACCCCTGTGGGGTGAGGATGACGTTGGCGGGCTTGATGTCGCGATGCACGACACCTTTGGCATGGGCGTAGTCGAGGGCACCCGCGAGCGACGCACCAATGCGGGCCACCTCGCTGTAGGCAAAGCCGTGACCCGCCCTGAGGAACTCTTTCAAGCTCCTCCCCTCGATGTACTCCATGGCGATGTACGAGAGTCCGGTGGCATCGTCGAGGCCCGCATCGTGGACCGTCACGATCCCGGGCTGGTTGAGGATCCCTGCCGCTTGCGCTTCGCGCAGGAAGCGCTGGCGGAACTCCTCGGCTTCCTCGGCCTCTGCGGGGAGGGTGAGGGTCTTCAACGCCACCCGCCGGCCGATCACCGGATCGCGGGCGAGGTACACCACACCCATCGCCCCGCGTCCGAGGACAGACTCGACCACGTAGCGGCCGAGTTGAGTGGGTTCGGGCACGCTCGCTATTTTGCACCTCGCGTGGCCGGCTGGGGAGGAACGATGACCAGCACCTCGTCGGGTCTCGCCACGTCGAGCGCCTCGCGCGCAGCACGCTCGCGCGCCGCCGGCTCGCGCTTGAGCGCCGCCACCTCGCGCGCGAGCGCCTGGGTCGCGCGCTCGAGCTTCTCGCGCCGCACCTGCAACTCAGCCAGCTCACGCCTCGCGTTCCGCTGAGCGACCAGACCCAGCCACCAGCCCCAACCGACCAGCCCGACCAGGGGCGGGACCACCAACCACAGCGCACGGCGCCCCGGGCGTCTCACCGGGTGAAGGGGTCCCTGCCAGCGAACAGCGCGGCGTCCGCCAGCTCCTCTTCGATGCGCAGCAGCCGGTTGTACTTGGCGATGCGCTCACCCCGCGAAGCCGAGCCGGTCTTGATGAGACCGCTGCCGCAGGCAACCACGAGATCGGCAATGGTCGTGTCCTCGGTCTCGCCGGAGCGGTGCGAGACCATTGCCCGCCAACCGTGATGGAGCGCCATCCGCAGCGCCTTTTGCGTCTCGGTCACCGTGCCGATCTGGTTCAATTTGATGAGCACCGCGTTGGCCACGTTCTCGCGAATACCGCGCGCGATGATGGTCGGATTGGTGACGAAGATGTCGTCTCCCACGAGGAGGATACGGTCGCCGAGGCGAGTCTGTAACTTCTTCCACCCATCCCAATCGTCCTCGGCGAGGCCGTCCTCGATCAACACGATGGGGAAGTCGCGCACCCACTCCTCGTAGGTGGCGATGAGATCCTCCGAGGACAGGCCGTCCCGCCGCTCGCCGGGGAGGAAGTACCCCTCGCCGGTGCGCAGCTCGCTGCCAGCCGCGTCGATCGCGAGCGCCACCTGCTCTCCGGGCCGGTACCCCGCGTCCTTGATCGCGGCCACGAGAAACTCCAACGCCGCCCGGTTGCTCGGTAGGTTGGGCGCGAATCCGCCCTCGTCACCCACCGCGGTGACGTGCTTGGCCGACTTGAGGCGGTCGCGCAACGCGTGGAACACTTCGACGCCGGCGCGCAGCGCCTCAGAGAAGGAGGCAAAGCCCAGCGGTACGGCCATGAACTCCTGAATGTCGAGCGAGTTGTCGGCATGGGCGCCGCCATTGATCAAGTTCATGCAAGGGACCGGCAGCACGTGCGCCGAGGTGCCACCGAGGTAGCGATACAGGCTCAAGCCCGATTGCTCCGCCGCCGCCCGCGCGGTGGCGATCGAAGCGGCCAGCAGCGCATTGGCGCCCAAGCGGCTCTTGCCATCGCTGCCGTCCAGCTCGATGAGCACCTGATCAATGCCGACCTGGTCCCGTGCGTCCAAGCCAACGAGCGCGTCGGCGATCTCGGTATTGACGTGCTTGACCGCCTTCAGCACGCCTTTGCCCCGGTAGCGCGCCTTGTCGCCGTCGCGCAGCTCGAGCGCCTCGCGGCTCCCGGTCGAAGCCCCAGATGGCACGATCGCGCTCCCCACCGCGCCACCGGCGAGCAACACGTCGGCCTCTACCGTCGGGTTGCCCCGCGAGTCCAGTACCTCCCGGCCAACCACCTCTTCAATTTCGAACATGCGTTACCCCTTCCTCGGCCTTTCCTACCATGGCGCGCGCCTCCCGCACCAGCGCGCGGAGCTGCCGGGTGGAGGTCGCTTCGGCGTAGATGCGGAGCTTCGGCTCGGTCCCCGCCGGCCGGACGAGGACCCAGCTCCCATCTTCGAGCTCGAGCAGGAGGCCATCGCGACGGTCGTCGCGCGCCACTCGCTGGCCGGCGAATTCCTTGAAAGAGCGCTGGCGCAGCTTGGCCAGCGCAGCCTGCGTACGCTCGTTGAGCGGCAGTTGAACGCGCCGCGACAGCAGCGGCCCGTAGCGCGAGAACAGCCCACGCACGAGCTCGGCAAGCGGCCGGCGCTCCACCGCCGCCAGCTCCACCATCAGCAGCGCAGCGTAGATCCCGTCCCGTTCCGGCAGGTGCGTGGCGAGGCCCAGCCCCGCCGATTCTTCCGTTGCGATGGTGATGCGCCCCGACAGCATCAACGGCCCGAAGTAGTGGAACCCCACCAGCGTCTCGACCACCTCACGATCGGCGGCTGCGGCGATGCGATCCACCAGGCGGGTAGTGCCGACGGTGCGCCCGATCCCGCCCGTCACGCCGCGGCGCCGCACGAGGTACTCGACCAGCAGGGCGATGATCAAGTTGGGCGAGACGGCGCGACACGCGCCGTCGACCACGCCGAAACGGTCCGCGTCACCGTCGGTGGCGAGGCCGAGCTGAGCGCCCGACTGCCGCACGCGCTCACGCAGACCCGCGAGGTTGGCCGGCGTACACTCTGGCGAGTATCCGCCGAAGTAGGGGTCCTTGGTGGTGTGGACGACGTGGGTGGCGACGCCGTGGGCGAGCAGTACGCGGTCGAGGAACTCGCGTGCCGTGCCGAAGAGCGGGTCCACCGCCACGACCAGGCCGCTCGCCGCGATCGCGTCCCAATCGAGGTCGCGCTCGAGGCTCGCGAGGTACCCTTCGGTGAGCGGAGCGGTGGAGGCGAGCTCGCGCTGCGGCACGTAGAAATCCACGAAACCCTCGCTCTTTGCCACCACCTCCGCCTCGATCGCGTCGGTGAGCTCGTGCGGCGCGAGCGTGCCGTGCCGGGTGTAGAGCTTGACCCCGTTGTACTCCGGCGGGTTGTGCGAGGCGGTGAACATCACCCCGAGCGCCGCGCCACGTTCGCGCACCGCGTACGCGAGGCACGGTGTGGGCAGGTCGCGCTCGGAGATCACGGCGGCGATGCCGTGGTGGGTCGCCACCGCCATCGCCTCGCGGGCAAACTTCTCCGAAAGCAGGCGCGTATCGTAGGAGATCAGGATCTCGCCAAGCTCGCCACGCGCCCGCAGCACCGCGAGCGTGGCCTCCACAACCAACCGCACGTTGCGGAAGGTGAATTCTTGCCCTACGATGCCGCGCCAGCCGGAGGTGCCAAAGTGAATCATCGCCGCTCGCGGCGAGGCTACCACAGCTCCCTCGCCGTTGGCACGGTCGGCTCGCGCTCACCGGCGTGCTGCCTGCCGGCGTTGCGAACCACGGTCTTCCGGTGGGCGGCGAGGCAGGCGGACAGGCGGCGAAATCCCGCCAGCCGGCGCCCGGTTGGCCCTGACGAGGGGGATGTGCGATGAAAATGCCGATCTACATGGATTACAACGCGACCACCCCGGTGGACGAGAGGGTGGTGGAAGCGATGCTGCCCTGCTTGCGTGAGCAGTTCGGCAACGCGGCGTCCTCGACGCACGCGTATGGGTGGGCGGCCGCCAAGCTCGTGGACCGCGCCCGCGCCAGCCTCGCGAGCGGGATCGGCGCGCATCCCGAGGAAATCGTCTTTACCTCCGGCGCCACCGAGGCCGACAACCTCGCGATCAAGGGGGTGGCGTGGGCGCTGGCGGCGCGCGGCAAGCACCTCGTTACCTGCGCGACCGAGCACAAGGCGGTGCTCGACACCTGCCACGCGCTCGAGCGACAGGGGTTCGCCGTGAGCTTCCTGTCCGTGGATCGCGACGGACGGCTCGATTCAACACAGGTCGCGGCGACAATCACGCCCGCCACCGTGCTGGTCTCCGTGATGCTCGCCAACAACGAGATTGGCACCCTCCACCCGATCGTCGAGATCGCCGCGTCCTGCCGCGAGCACGGCGTGCTCTTCCATTGCGACGCCACCCAGGCGGTGGGCAAGCTCAGGGTCGATGTAAACGAGCTGGGCGTCGACCTGATGTCGTTTACGGCCCACAAGATCTACGGGCCCAAAGGGGTGGGAGCACTGTACGTGCGGCGGCGCCGGCCGCGGCTACACCTCGTCCCGCTGCTTGACGGCGGCGGCCACGAGCAAGGGATGCGCTCCGGCACCCTCAACGTCGCCGGTGTGGTCGGCTTCGCCCGCGCCCTCGAACTCTGCTTGGCCGAGTTGCCTGGGGAAGCGGAACGACTCGCCTCGCTGCGCGACCGGCTCGCGCAAGCGATCACGACCCAGCTCGACGGGGTGATCCGCAACGGCCACCCGAGCGCGTGCATCCCCAATACGCTCAACCTTTCGTTTTCGGGCGTGGATGGCGCGGCATTGCTCGCGGGCTTGAGCGAGATCGCGGTGACGCCGGGCGCCGCGTGCACCTCGGCGGACCCGAAGCCTTCGCACGTGCTGCTTGCGCTCGGGCGGTCGCGCGAGCTGATCAACGCCACGCTGCGCTTCTCGCTTGGACGCTTCTCGACCCCAGAAGACGTGGAGGTGGCGGCGAGCGCGGTCGTGCGCGAGGTCACGCGGCTGCGCGCCCGCGCGCCGCTCTCGGCCAGAACGTGACCCGTCGTCAGCGGCCTGCGTCCGGTCCCTCGATCTGCCCGCAGGAGGCTCTGGTCGCTAGCAACGGGACGCGTGGGACCAGCTAGAATCCCGATCTCGGCCGGCCCGCATGGAGGCCGGGGAGGCAGGAGCGACCGAGGTTTCTGACGTCGTTACCGGAGTTCTCCGGCGCGCGCGACGCGCACTCCCACCCGCGGATGGGCGCCGCGCGGTGGCAGGTGTGTGCCCGGGTGCGAGAGCGCTCGCGCTCGCGACTTTGGCGGGCGGCGGCCAAGCGGCGGTGGTGGTGGTTCCCAGCGAGCGCGATGCCGAGGAGCTGGTAGCCGGGCTTGAGCTGCTCGCGCCTGATCTTGCCGCGGCGGCATTGCCCGCCGACGCGGTTGAGGCATACCTGGGTCGCACCCCACCGCTCGGCGCCACCGCGGCGGCCGCCTCCGCGCTGCTCGGCCTGGCGGCGGGCTCCTTGCACTGCCTCGTGGTCCCGGCTCGCCTGCTGCCCTATCCGCTGCCGCACCCCGCCACGTTGCCCGCGCGCGCGCCACGGTTAGCGCCCGGCCAACAGTTGGAGCCCGAGAGATTCGCGGCCAGCCTGGTTGCCGCCGGCTATCACCGCGTCGAGGTGGTGGAGGAGGCGGGCGACTTCGCGCTGCGCGGCCAGGTGGTGGATGTCGGCACCCCCGAGCGGTTCGTGCGGGTGGTACTCGAGGTCGAGACGATCGAGGCCCTCTCGGAGTTCGAGCCCGCCAGCCAGCGCTCCGGCGCAGCGCTCGCCGAGGCAACGATTGCGCCACTGCGCCTCTTCCCGGCTGACGAGGCGGCGCGCCACGCCTTGGCCACGCTGCTCGAGCGCGAGGGGTGCCGAGCCGTGGCCGAGGCGGTCAGCGAGGGAACGAACGCCGAGCTGTGGGAGGGCTTGCTGGGCTGGTCGGCTCCCCACGTGCATGCCTGGGAGTTGGCGCCGCGTCTGATCGTGTGTGAGCGTGAGGCGGTGGAGGCCGAGGTCACGCGGACCTGGGTCGCGCTCGGCCACGCCCGTGACACGCTCGCGCGCGAAGGCAGCGAGCTGCCCCGCGCGGCTGCCTGGCTCACCGAGCCCGCCCAGTGCGCCGCCGCGCTCGCCAACGCCGACGTCGTCGCCGAGCTGCTGATAGAGGACGGCACGCCGTGGACGGACCTGCGCACCGCGCCCACGCCAAACCTCGCCGCACGGCCCCAGGTGCTCATCGAGGAGCTGCGGGTGGGCCTTGCGGAGCGGCGCCTGCAGGCACTGGTGGCGGCCTCCCCGGGCGAGGCGCAGCGCCTGCAGCACCTCCTCGGTGGGGCGGAGCTGCCGGTGCGGCAGGGGTGGCCTCTCGAAGGGATCATCGGCATCGTTGCCGGGCGGCTCGAGCGGGGGTTCGTTTGGCCGGCGGCAGGGGTGGCCGTGTTCGGCCGCTCCGACCTTACGAGCATGCCGGCGCCTTCCCGCCAGCGGCGCGCGCTCGCGCGCGTGCTCGCCGAGATGCGCGACCTTGCGGTTGGCGACTACGTCGTGCACGCCGACCACGGCATCGGACGCTTCGCCGGATTCAGGGCGTTCTCGCTCGACGGCGAAGAGCACGAGTGCGTGGAACTCGAGTACGCCGGGGGCGGAAAGCTGCTCGTGCCGCTCGAGCGCGCCGACGTGCTGGAAAAGTATGCGGGGGCCGAAGGCGCGCCGCCCCGCCTCGACCGTCTCGGCGGCGCATCCTGGTCGCGCACCAAATCGCGGGTCAAGCGCGCGCTCAAGGACATGGCCGAGGAGCTCCTCAAGGTGCAGGCGCAACGCGAGACGGCGGCCGGGTTCGCCTTTTCGAAGGATTCGCCGTGGCAGCGTGAGTTCGAAGCGGCGTTCGAGTACGAGCCCACGCTGGACCAGGTCCAGGCGATCGGCGAGGTCAAGCACGACATGGAGTCGCCCCGCCCGATGGACCGCCTGCTCGTCGGCGATGTGGGCTACGGCAAGACCGAAGTGGCGATGCGCGCCGCCTTTAAGGCGGTGATGGACGGCAAGCAGGTGGCGGCGCTGGCGCCGACCACGATCTTGGCCGAGCAGCACTTCCGCACCTTCGTGCGCCGCTTCGAGGGGTTTCCGGTCGAGATCCGCTGGCTCTCCCGCTTCGTCCCGCGTGATGAGCAAAAGCAGATCCTCGCGGGTTTGGCCGAGGGCACCGTCGACCTCGTCGTCGGCACCCACCGCCTCCTCGCCAAGGACGTGCGCCTTCGCGACCTTGGCCTGGTCGTGGTCGACGAGGAGCAACGGTTCGGGGTGGCGCAGAAGGAACGGCTCAAGGCGCTCAAGGCGACCGTCGACGTGCTCGCGATGTCGGCGACGCCGATCCCGCGCACGTTGAACCTCGGCCTGCTCGGCCTGCGGGACGTCTCGATCATCGAGACGCCGCCGCGCGACCGCCTCGCGGTGCAGACGCACGTGCTGCCGTTCCGCCGGGAGGTCGTGCGCGAGGCGATCCTCACCGAGATATCGCGCGGTGGCCAGGTGTTCTTCGTCCACAACCGCGTCGCGTCGATTGGTGCGATCGCCGCGCTGCTGCGCGAGGTGGCGCCGGAGGCCCGCGTGGTGGTCGCCCACGGGCAGATGGAGGAGCGCGCGCTCGAACGGGCCATGGACGCGTTCTTAGGCGGGCAAGCGGACGTGCTGGTTGCCACGGCGATCATCGAAAACGGCCTCGACATTCCCAACGCCAACACGCTCATCGTCAACCGCGCCGACCGCTTCGGCCTCGCCCAGCTCTACCAGCTCCGCGGCCGGGTGGGCCGCTCCGACCGGCTCGCCTTCGCCTACCTGCTCGTCCCTCCGGAGCGCTCGCTCTCGCAGGAGGCGCGTTCGCGCCTCGCCGCGATCCTCGAGTTCGCCGACTTGGGTGCCGGCTTCCGTATCGCCGCCCGCGATCTCGAAATCCGCGGCGCCGGCAACCTGCTGGGCGCCGAACAGCACGGCCACCTGCGCGCAGTTGGGTACGAGACGTATTGCCACCTCCTCGAAGAGGCGGTGCGCGAGTTGCACGGAGAGGGCGAGGCGCTCCCGCCGGTCGCCGTCGAGCTGCGCCTCGGCCTCGATTTGCGGTTGCCGGAGCGGTTCATTCCGGAGGAGACGGTACGTCTGGCCGTCTACCGTCGTGTCGCCGCGGCTCGCACCGCAGAGGAGCTCGACGCGCTGCGAGAGGAGTTCGCGGATCGCTTCGGCCCGGCCCCGGTGCAGCTCGACAACTTGCTCCTGCATCAGCGCGTGCGGCGCCTGGCCGAGGTGCGCGCGATCGTCCGCGTCCGAGCCAGCCTGCGGGCGTTCGAGCTCGCCTTCGACGCGGCCAACCCTGCGGCCCATCCCGCCGCGATGGGGCTGATCGCCTCCGTCCCGGGCGCCACGCTTACCCCGGCGGGCGTCGTGCGCCTGCCCCTGGAGGAACGTGATCCCGCTGCGGCCGCCGTCGCCCTTGTCTCCTTGTTGGCCGGCTGATCACACGCGAATAAGGGGCAGGGGCGCCGGTCCGATCGTAGCCGAGCGCGCTCGAGTCGCGGGCATCCCAGCGGGCAGCGAGCCCGTTCTCGCGGCTAGTCACTTCCCAGGGCGGCGCGGATCTCGCGGGCGATTGTGGTCATGTCGAAAGGTTTCTGCAGGAAGCGCACCGTGCCTGCGTTGATTCCGTGGCGCATCGCCTCGTCCTCGGTGTAGCCCGACATCAGGATCACCTTCAGCTTTGGCCAACGCTCTTTGAGCCCGGCGGCGACCTGCGGTCCGGCCACGCCCGGTAGCATAAGATCGGTGAGCAGAACGTCGAATACCGGCTCGGGCGGAAGACGCTCTGCCTCTTCGCCACTTCCCACTGCCACCACTTCGTAGCCCAGGAGCGTCAGGATCTCGGTCAGGGCGTTGCGCGCCGCAGCCTCGTCTTCCACCAGTAAGAGCCGCTCGCCACGCCCTCCGGGAGCCTCGCCCGCAAGCTCCGTAAGCTTGACCGCCGCGTGCTCCCCAGATCCTGCCCGGGGGAGCGTGATCGTGAAGGTGGTCCCTTGGCCCTCGCGACTCTCGAGGCCGATGCGTCCGCCGTGCTGGGCGACGATGCCGTGGACCACCGCGAGACCAAGCCCGGTCCCCTTGCCCTTTCGCTTGGTGGTGAAGAACGGCTCGAAGATGCGCTCGCGGATTCCCACCGGTACGCCACCGCCGGTGTCGGCTACCTGAAGCCACACCTCCCCCCCCTCCGACCCGGTCGCGATCATGAGACGTCCACCCCCCGGCATGGCGTCGGCGCCGTTGACGGCGAGGTTGAACAGGACCTGTTCAAGCTGACCCCGATCGGCCTCGATCGGCAGTTTCCCCTCGGCCAGGCGGCTCTCGACGGCAATGTTTGCCCTGAGCAGCCGCCGGAGGAGCTTGCCGGCCTCGCGCACCACCTCGTTGAGATCGAGGGTCTCGGGCCGCGCGGTTTCCCGGCGGGAGAAGAGCAGGAGCTGGCGAGCCAACGTGGTTCCGTGCTTGACCTGCTGCTCCAGCTCGACCGCGTCGGCCGCGACCCGCTCGGGATCGGCGCGGTGGGCGATGAGGATCTCCGTCAGGCTCAGCATCGCCTGCAACAGGTTGTTGAAGTCGTGCGCCACCCCGCCGGCAAGTTGCCCCACCGCCTCCATCTTCTGCGACTGGTTGAGCTGCTGCTGCAGCTCCACCTCGCGGGTCACGTCGCGCTTAACTGCCACGAAATTGATGATCGTGCCCCCGTCATCACGGACGGGCGAAATTGACATCTCCTCCTCGTACAGCGAGCCGTCCTTGCGCCTGTTAGACAGCCTTCCCGTCCAGACCGAGCCGTGGGTGATGGTGGTCCACATCTCCGCGTAGAAGCTCGGGGCCTGCTTACCGCTCTTGAGGAGGCGTGGGTTCAGCCCGATCACCTCGTCGGGACGGTAGCCTGTGATCCGCTCGAAGGCGGGATTCACATATAGGACGCCGCCGCCGCTGTCCGTGATGAGGACGGCTTCGGCCGCCTGTTCGATTGCTGCGACGAGTCGCCTGCGTTCCTCCTCACTCCGCTTTCGCTGCGTGATGTCGCGGGCAGTGCCGAGAACGGCGGGGCGCCCTCCGTAGTCGACGGCGGATGCACTCACCTCAAGGTCGACCAGCGTACCGTCGCGGCGAAGGTGGACCGTCTCGAAGTCCTGGACGTGATTGCTCCGCCGTAGCTCGGTCATCCGCTTCTCACCGCGCGCGACGTCAAGGGTCAAGCGCTTAAGGCTTGTGCCGATTAGCTCGTCGCGGGTGAAGCCGTACAGCTCGCACGCCTTCGCGTTGGTGTCGAGGATCGTCTCGCTCTCGGGTTCGAACACCAGGATCGCATCGTTGGCGCTCTCGAAGAGGTGGCGGTATTGCGCGTCACTGCGGCGCAGCGCTTCCCGAGCCTCCCGCTCCGCCGTGATGTCCTCGACGGCGCCTTCGTAGTAGAGGATCGTGCCGTCCGCACCTCGGATCGCGTGGGCGTTCTCATGCACGAGGAGCTTGCGCCCATCTTTCGTCGTCCAGACCGCTTCAAATCCCCTGAGCTCGCCGGTCCGCTCGACGGCATCTTTGAACTGCTGCCTTTGGTATTCCGGCTGGAACCCGGTTTCTTCGAGGTTGCGAGTGCTCAGCTCGTCCATCGACGCGTAGCCAAGCATCTGGAGGAGGGCGGGGTTGGCGAGGAGGATGCGCCCGTCCGGGGTTGTGCGGTAGATGCCTATCGGCGACTGCTCGAACAGGCTGCGGTATCGCTCTTCGCTCTCCTGCAAGGCCTCTTCGGCACGCTTCCGCTCGGTGATGTCGCGCACGACGACCTGTAAGGCGGGCCGGCCCTGCCACGTCAACAGAGACACGGCGATTTCCACCGGCACCAAGGAGCCATCGAGCCGAACGAAGCAATCCTCGAATGGAGTTTGCGGTTCACCGGCCAGTGTGCGTTGCATTTGCTGGCGGGCCCGTTCGTACTGCGCGGGATGCACGATTGCTGATATGTCCAGCCCGACCAATTCCTCCGGTCCGGCGGCACGGAGCAGGCGGGCGGCGGCGGAGTTGGCGTAGACATTCCTGCCGTCTTGTCCCACCACCACTGCGTCCGGCATCGTTTCGGCCAATTGCCGGAACCGCTCCTCGCTCTCGCGCAGGGCCTTCTCCACCCGCTTCCGCTCGGTGATATCGCGTGTGACGCCAAGCAGGCTAGTTACCCGGCCGCTCGCATCCGTCAGTGCAGTGGCCACGATCTCGGCCCGCACGATGCCACCACCCTTGGTCGGCAGGTCGGCTTCAACCGTGGCGCTCCTGGCCGAGTTGTCCTCGGCGGCAATCCCGGCAAGGGCTGCGGCGATGTACGCGTCGACGCGACGCAGCGAATCCGGCGTCAGGCTGGCCTCGAACGGCTGCGCCAGCATCTCTTCGGCGGTGAAGCCGCGCAGCCTCTCGATGGAAGGGCTCACGTAGGTGAAACGGCGGGTCACGAGATCGAGCGTCCAGATGACGTCGGCCGTGTTCTCCGCGATCAGACGAAAGCGCTCCTCGCTTTCGCGCAGGGCCTTCTCCGCCCGCATGCGCTCGGTGACGTCGCGAAAAATGCCACAAAATCCGATGGGCTGACCCGAGATATCTCTCCTCAAAGATGCTGAACCCTCAACGCGTCGCTTGGTTCCATCTTTTCTGACAACTTCCCAATTGAATTCTCTGGTGGATTCACCCGTCCTGTAGATCTTGTTGAAAGCCTGAAACACTTTCCGCGCATTCTCTTCATCCGTGAACTGCCGATTATTCATGCCTACCATTTCGTCTCTGGGATACCCCAACAGCCGGCATAGGGATTCATTGAAGAACGTCAGATTACCCTGGATATCCACCTCGAAATAGCTTTCCTCCATGTTCTCGAGAATCGCTCGATATTTTTCCTCGCTCGCTTTCAGCGCCTCCTCTGCGTTCCACTTGTCCTC
Organism: Thermoanaerobaculales bacterium; assembly: GCA_044447965.1. Lineage (GTDB taxonomy): Bacteria > Acidobacteriota > Thermoanaerobaculia > Thermoanaerobaculales > Thermoanaerobaculaceae > DATIYW01. Next base: position 31,436 of record JBIOGJ010000014.1, read on the forward strand.
CTGGAGGCGACGGCGCTCCAGGGCGCCGCTCACTGCCACCGGCAACCGCGTGAGGCGGTCCTTGACCACGTAGTCTGCGGCTCCAGACTTGATGCAGTCGGCGGCGATTTCCTCGTTGAGCGAGCCGGTGACGATGATGAGCGGCGTCATGGGCGAACGCTGCTGGACAAGTCGGAGTGCGTCCATGCCGTTGAATGAGGGAAGCGAGTAATCGCTGAGAACGATATCGGGCTTGAAGTCGGCGAGCGCCGCGACGAAAGCCGGCTCGGTTTCGACGCATCGGGCGACGAACTCCAGCCCGGCCCGGCGCAGCTCGCGCTCCACCAGCGCCGCGTCGGAAGGCACGTCCTCGAGGATCAGGATGTGCATGTTGTCGCCGATGGTAGGCATGGGGTCAGTGCGGCCTTTGGTTGAGGAGCAGCCAGTACATTCCGAGCTGCCCCACCGCCTCGACGAACTTCTCGAAGTCCACCGGTTTGACGATGTAGCTGTTGGCGCCCAGCGTGTATGCCTCCTTGATGTCCGGCGCCTCACGCGACGAGCTGAGCACCACGACCGGGATCGTCCGGGTCGTCGGGTCGGCCTTCATCCGGCGGAGCACGTCAAGCCCTGAGACCTTGGGCAGCTTGAGATCCAGAATCACCACCCTGGGATGGTGGGCGTCGCCCTTTGCCTTTTCCCCGGCAGTTCCGAACAGGTAGTCGAGCGCCTCCGCGCCGTCCGCCACGACGTGAATGGGGTTGGCGAGGTTGGCCTTGCGGAGAGCGCGCAGGGTCAGCTCCACGTCCGCCTGGTTGTCCTCGACGAGCAGGATATCGATCGACTCACTGTTGCTCATGGCTTCCCTCCTCCGGCAGCGAGAAGGAGAACGTCGCGCCGCCATCCACCGTGCCTTCGCCCCACACCTCGCCGCCGTGGCGGCGAACGATCCTTTGCACAAGTGCGAGCCCCACGCCCGTCCCCTCGAACTCGCGAGTCGAGTGGAGCCGCTGAAACACCCCGAACAGCTTGTCCACGTACTTCATGTCGAACCCAACACCGTTGTCGCTTACGTGGAAGACAACGCGGCTGCCCTCTTGGGCGCCGGTCACGCCGATGACGGCTCGTTCCCGCGGGCGCGAGAACTTCACCGCGTTGGAGAGCAGGTTGACCCACACCTGCCGGATCAGCGCGGGGTCGGCCCACGCGTCGGGGAGGTCGCCGACCGTGAGGTCGATGCGCCCGCGCTCCTCGGTGTCGTGCACGATCTCTGAGAACGCCGCATGAACCAAAGGCCCCATCTCGAGCCGGGCCCGGTGCAACTCGGCGCGCCCAACGTGGGAGAATGCCAGCAAATCGTCGATGAGCTCGCCCATCTTTTGCGTGTTGGCGCGAATCACCTCGAGCTGGCGCTTCCCCTCGTCGTCGAGCTTGTCGCCGTAGTCGTCCACCACGATGCGGGAGAAGCCGTCAATCGCGCGCAACGGTGCCCGCAGGTCGTGCGAGACGGAGTACGAGAAAGCCTCCAGCTCCTTGTTCGCCGCCTCGAGCTGTGCGGTGCGCTGCCGTACGCGCTCCTCCAGCTCGGCGTTGAGTTTCTTGATCTCCTCTTCCGCCCGTTTGCGCTCGGTGATGTCGCGAACGATCGAGAGAAAAACGTCCTGCCCTCCCAGCTCCATCACGCGAGTGCTCACCTCGACCGGGAAGCTCGTGCCGTCGGGGCGCCGGTGAACGGCCTCGAACACGGTTTCGTCATCGGGTGCCAAGGCGGCGAAACGGTCGCGTAGCGCTACGCCCTCCTCGGCCGTGTGCAGCTCGTCGAACGGCAGGCCAAGCAGCTCTTCACGCCGACGGGCGTAGAACGCCTCGGCCCTTCGGTTCACATCGAGGATCACACCACCGCGACTGGCGAAGAAGATGGCGTCGTTGGCGTGGTCGCGGAGCAGCGCGAAACGGGCCTCGCTTTCGCTAAGCTCGCGACGATGGCGGGCGGCCACTGCACGCTGGACGCCGAAGCCGAACCCCGCCACTGCCAAGAGCAGCCCCGCGACGGCCAACGCGCCCAGCCAGACACCGCGCCCGAGGCCGGTCAGCGCCTCGTTGCGATCAACCTTGACCGCAAGTCCCCAGCCGGTGTCTGGGATGCGGCGAGCGGCGCCCAGCACCGGCACGCCCCAGTAGTCGTGATACTCCTTGAAGCCCTCCTCGCTCCGAATGGCGGCAGCCGCGGCCAGCGGCTCGGCGTTTGCCGGCAGGCGAAATGACAACGGCCGCGCCGACCGATGGCGCAGCGGGCTCAAGAACTCGATTTGGTCGCCCTCCTGCCGGGCGAGCAACCACTCGCCGGTCGCAGATCGGAGTGGCTCAGCGCGTAGCAGCGGGTAGAGCCAGAGTTCTGGGTCGATGGACAGCAAAACGGCACCGACGGTTCGCTCCCTCACCCGCACTGGGGCGACGACGGCCAATATCGGCAAGCCGTCCGCGTCGGCGTAGAAGTCGACCTTTGCAAGACCGGACTGAAGTACCTCGCTGTTGATCTGCCGGCACGCCACCCCGAGTGGGGGGCTCCAAGCGCTGCTTGCTACCACCTGGTTGGTCGAGTCGATCACGTACATGCCGCGATAGCCGTACGCGGCTCGCAGGGAATCGAGGAGCCCCTGCAGTTGACGCTGCGGCACCTCCCACGGCGGCAGCGGGGAGGACAGCGCCTGTTGGCCGGCGAGCATGACGATGACGGTGGGGTGCTCGGCCACGACCCGCGCGGCGCCGCGCCGTTCGGCCAGCCACGCGGTGATGGCCGCCTTGCGATCGTCGGCCATCGCCGAAAGGCGACCACGCCACACCTCTATCGCTGCGGCTCGCTCAGCCGGAACGAACGCCGCAGCGAAGTACCAGATCGCCGCAGCACAAATGGCCACGAACAGAAGCCACGCAACAAGCCACCAACGCCGGGCAGCCCGCGGCCGATCACGTCGAGCGATCGTCACATTCTGCACAGCCATTTCTTCTCCGCGGTGCCATTCCTAGTGCCTTGGTGGCGAGCTAGGACGTCTGTCGTCTCTTACCTCTGCATCAAATAGTAGGTCCGCGTCAACAAAATGCAAGAAAAAAGTTGTGCACAAGCGTCAGGCACTCCCGAGATATTCATCGGCGTTGAACGCTCCGTTGTCAATCCCCGAGACAAATTGGCCGCCACCGACGCAGTTCTTTGCCAGGCGGCGGAGCGCCGCAGCCACGACGGGCGCAGCTTGACCGTCACCCGGACCTGCACCAAACTGGCCTCTGATTTCTCGGTGTGTGTCGCACCGCGCTTCGCGCGCTCGGCCGGTGGGCGGGCATGATCGGCGCTTGGCGATCTTTGGTTGGCCAGAGGAGGTGGCGATGAGCACAGATGATCGAGGCACAGCCCCTGGGCACGAGCTGCGTGCCTTCAGGCGGCTCGCGGGCTTGATCTGGTATGGACTCACGACGTTCGTGGTGCTCGCCTACCTGAAGGCGATCGTGGTGCCGGCGCTCGCTGCGGCGCGCCAGAGCGACTGGGCCGGCGCGGGGGAGCTGCTGTCGGCGCTCCAGGCGTTGGTCGGCCTCGTACTCCTCGTCGCCGCATTTCTTCTCGTGGGCGTGGCCGTGAGGGTGCTCAAGCGCGAGGCGCTCGGCGTCGGACCGCGGCCTGCTCCGCCGGGCCCCACGGCGTTTCCCGCGCCTGTAACGCTGAGCGTGGGCGCCTGGGTGTTGCTCCTGACCTTTCTCTCGCTGTTCGGCCTCGTCCTCATGCTGCGCGCACCGAGCACCGGCACCCTGCGCGGCGCCCTGCTCACGATGTTCGCCGCCGGTGTGGGGTCCTCGATCACGACCATCCTCGGCTACCTCAAGCACGCGAGCGAACAAAAGGACTTCGATCCCGCGTACACCGCCTGGTACATCGGCCGCCCGGTGATTGGGCTGCTGCTTGGCCTGCTCTTCTACTTCGTGCTCAAGGGCGGCTTGATGGCCACCGTCGCAACAGCCCGCGACATCAACGACTTCGGGCTGGTGGCGGCGGGCGGGCTCGTGGGGCTGTTCTCCAAGAATGCGGTGGAGAAGCTCCATGAGCTGTTCAACGTGTTGTTCCAAACCCGCGAGCAAGCCGCGCAGGCTTTTCTCGAGCGCCTTCCCGAGCCGCTCAAGCAGCAAGTGAGACCATACCTCGCCTCCAGCCGGGCGGCGCAATCTGACCCGGCGCCGGTCGCGACCGAGGACGCCGTGCCACCGCCCGCAACGGTGCCAACACCCGAGGAAAGGCGGTAGTCGCTTGTGTTGGGTGGCGGATCACGCTGCCTTCGCGTTGTGGTTCGTCCTATCTGAAGGTATCCTCATCGGATGGCGACGCCCGGCGCCATCACGCCGTCGAGCGGCAGCCAGCCGGCGCTCCAGCCGGAGCGCAAGGCGCCACGAATGGCCGCGCTGGCACTCGTCGTCGCCGCCAGCGCCATCGCGCTCGTTGCCCTGATCGGCTGGGCCGGCGGCCACCAGGAGTTGGCCTCTGGCGGTGTGAGTTACCAGCCGATGGCCCCGGGTACGGCGGTCGCCCTCCTCCTGCTCGGGCTTGCTCTGATCCTCCGGGGGCGCAAGTCCGCCGGGTTCGGAGGTCTCTCGCTCGCTAGGGCACTCTCCGCTCTCGTAGCCGTTTTCGCCCTCGGTGTCCTCCTGCAAGCGGCGACGGAGCTCGACTTCGGCCTCGACCGAGTGCTCGCCCCGAGCGGGACCGCGTCGGGCAACTCCCCGCTCGGACGAATCTCCCCGGTGTCGGCGGGGTTCTTCGTCGCCCTCGCCGCCGGCTGCCTGCTCGACCTCGTCCGGACCAGCCGGCGCCTCGCACGCGACGCCGCGACAGCGGTGGCAGGGGTCGCGCTAGCCGGAGCGGTCGCGCTCGGGATCGGCTACCTGCTTGGCGCGCCGTTCTTCTACTCGAGTGGGATCGTGCCGCCCGCGCTTCCGACCGCCACCGCGTTTGCGCTGCTCGCCCTTGCCTTGCTCGTCACCCGCGAGCGATGGACAAGGGAAACGACCCGCTATCTGCCGGTCTCCATCGTCGTCGTAGTCGGGGTCGCGTCGTCGCTCGCCAGCTTTGCCGTCCTCTCGTCGCTTGATCGCGAACGGGAGCGTGTCGCGTTCGTCAGGCGAGCCTCGACGCTAGGGACGGCGCTCGAGCGCTCGGTGGTCGAGAACTTCGATGAGGTCGAGCGACTTACGGTGTTCCTCGCCGCCACCAACGAGGTCCAGCCCCAAGGGTTCCAGCGGGCTGTCGCCGCCCGCCTCGCCACCCACCCTGGCATCCTCGCGCTCGCCTGGGCGCCACGGGTGGACGTGGGGGAGGCCCGTGCGTTCGAGCAAGGCGCCCGGGACGCCGGCGATCCCGCTTTCTCGATCCACGCCCAAGGAGGAGGAGCGCCGCCGACAGGGGCGTTTAGCCTCCCGGTGCGCTACGTCCTTGGGCTCGCGTCCCCTAGCACCCTGGTGGGTCTCGACCTTGCCACGGTGCCGGCCGTGCGGGAGGCATTGGAATCCGCAGAACGATCCGGTGACCTCACCGCCAGCGAGGAGGTCAGGGTTTCCGCCTCCGGGTTTGCCTCGCCGGTCGTGTGGGTCGCCGGTCCCGTCGTCCGGCCATCCGGCACGGGCGAGGCGACCTTGCGCGGTTTTGCGATCGGGGTCTTCTCGCTGCCGCGCATCGTCAACGCTGCGTTGACCGGGATCAATCAGCTCGGGGCCGCCGTGGCCCTCGTCACGGCCGAGACCGAACGCCTCGGGTCCGGGAGCCCACACGGCGCGACACCGGCCGGCAGCCCCGCCGAGTGGGTACGGCCGTTCACCGTCGCGGGCCGCTCGTACAAGGTCGAGGTAGTGCCGCGCTCGACCGCTAACGGCGACGAGCGCGTTGGCCTCGCGGGCTTCGTGCTGGGCGGGGGTCTGTTTCTCACCGTGTTGCTCAGCCTCTACCTGATCCGCGGCGGGCGCCACTCCGCTGAGACGCGGCGTCTGCTCGACGCCGTCCGCACCAGCGAGAAACAGGCGAGTGAGAGCCTTTCGCTCCTCGAACAAACCGTCGCCGCCATGCCGGTTCCGGTGTTCCTCAAAGGGAGGGACGGCGCCTACCAGATGTGCAACGCCGAGATGGGGCGTTGGCTCGGGCGGGACCCGGCCGAGCTGATCGGCCGCCGGCCCGAGGAGGTCTACCCAGAGGATCAGGCGGGCGAGCTTCAGACCATGGATGAGGCGCTCCTCGCCCAACCCGGTTCTCAGACCTTGGAAACGAGCCTCGCGGGTGCCGACGGTGGGGCGCGCGACGTGGTGGTGCACAAGGCGAGCGTTCTCGGCCGCCGTGGCGCCGTGCGCGGCATGGTCGGCGTCATGTTCGACGTGACCGAGCAGCGCAGGGCGGAGGCGCTGCAGGCGGCGCTGCTCGAGCTTTCCGAGACCGCATACGCAGCGACCGGCATTGATGAGCTGCTGCCCACTGTGCACCGCGTGGTTGGTCGGCTGATGGTGGCGCGGAACCTCTACGTGGCGCTCCTCGACCCGGCAAGCGGACTGCTCAGGTTCCCGTACTTCGTGGACGAGGAGGACGAGTTAGCTCCCGAGCCCCGGCCGCCGGGTCGGGGACTAACCGAGTATGTCCTGCGCACCGGTAAGCCGGCGCTCGTCCCGCCGCGGCGTTTCGATGAGCTGGTGGAGGCCGGCGAGGTCGAGCCGATGGGCGCGCCGTCGATTGATTGGCTTGGCGTTCCCCTCGTCATCGACGGTGTGCCCCGAGGGGTGCTGGCGGTGCAAACCTACACCGAGGGCGAGCGCTACAGCGACCGAGACCGCGACCTGCTCACCGTGGTGGCACGCTCGATTGCGGAGGCGATCGAGCGCACTCAAACCGCCGCGGCCTTGCGGGAGAGCGAGGAGCGCTTCCGTGCCTTCGCCGACTCGGCCAACGACGCCATTCTCACCGTGGGCGTCGACGGTGTGATCCTCTATGCCAACCGCGCGGCCCTTGCGGCGTTCGGCTACCCCGAGGGGATGACCGGAGGGCGCCTCGAGACGATCATCCCCGCGGTCTCCCTCCCGCGGCACCAGGCCGCATTCTCGGACGCAGCCCGATCTGGGCGCAGCTCGCCGCCCGGCACGGTGTTCGAACTCTTGGCGCGGCGCCGCGATGGCAGCGAGTTCCCCATTGAACTCTCGCTCGCGTCGTGGCACACCCAGGGAAACGTCTACTTCTCTGCCATCGTCCGCGATGTCTCGGAGCGCAAGCGGCTGGACCAGCAACTGGTGCGCGCGCAGCGTATGGAAGCGATGGGGCGCCTCGCCGGTGGCGTGGCGCACGACCTCAACAACGCGATGCAGTCGATGCTCGCGAGCACCGCGCTCGCGCGGGCGCGCAGCGGCGACCCCGCTGCGCTGGACGCCTCGCTGGCCACACTCGACGGGGAGATCCGCCGCGCGGCGGGGACCACCCGACAGTTGCTCCTTTTCTCCCGACGCGAGGTGACGCAGCTCGAGCCGCTCGACCTCGCCGAGCTGGTGCGAGGAAGCGAATCGCTGCTCCGTTCCCTGCTCCGGGGTGACGCCCTGCTGCGGGTCGACGTCCAGGCGGCAACGTTGCCAATCCACGGCGACCGCGGCCAGCTCCAACAGGCGCTCATGAACCTCGTTGCCAACGCCTCCGATGCGATGCCCGACGGCGGTACGGTGACCCTGACCGCCGGTCCGGACCACGGCGGCGCCGTCTTCGTCGAAGTCGCCGACACCGGCATCGGCATGACCGACGAGGTCCGCGCCCATCTCTTCGAACCGTTCTTCACCACTAAAGGCGCCGAGCGCGGCACGGGCCTCGGCCTGTCCGTGACGCAGGGAATCGTGACCAGCCACGGGGGCTACCTCGAGGTGGAGTCAGGCGTGGGGCGGGGCAGCCGTTTCCGAGTGGTGCTCCCCCGCCATACGCACGGACCCGTTGCGACGCCACCGCCGGTCGAGGACGTCGGCCATGGGCGTCGCATCCTCCTGGTCGAAGACGAAGACGGGGCCCGTGAGGGCCTCGCCGCCGTGCTCGACTTGTTGGGCTTCGCGGTGACCGCGGTAGGCAATGGCGAGGCGGCCCTGGGGCTGCCGCCGGACGCGGCGTTCGACCTCCTTCTCACCGATGTCGTGCTCCCCGGAGTTAGCGGCGGCGAGGTCGCGCGCCGCCTGTCGGCGCGGTGGCCGCGAATGAAGGTGGTCCTCATGTCGGGCCACGCCGAGGACGTCCTAGCTCGCCAGCAGGTTCGCATCGGCGAGGCTCGCTTCCTGCAAAAACCGTTCGACATGGATGCGCTCGCGCGCGAGCTGGCCGCCGCGCTCGCCGCCAGCTAGGCCCTGTCGACCTCGGCGAAGCTCGCGACTGTCCTGCCCTGCCACGCACCGCGCGCCCGGCATCGAAGAGCGCTACCCCTGGCGGACCGGCGGCGCGGCATTCTGCCTTTACTTCAGTAGCTGAACTTTCCTAGCTCGACCTTGCCGCGGAACACCCAGTACACGACCGCGGTGTACGCGGCGACGAACGGCATGCCGAGGAACGCAACGCCCCGCATGATCCGCAGCGTCTTCGCCGATGACGCCGCCGTGTAGATGGTGAGGCTCGTCGTAGGGTCGAGGCGGGAGGCGATCAGATTGGGATAGAGCGCCACGCCGAAGAGGAACAGCAGCGCCGCGATGGTGCAGGACGAGGAGACGAACGCGGCGCGCGGCCGCCGGTGGTAAATGGCGCGCGGGATATTGGCGATCGCCAGCACGTTGGCGGCCACCACCAGCCATGCCCACGGAATTTGCTCGAAGTTGCGGATCGCGCCGGGCAGCCGGACCAGCGTGAAAACCGTCACCAAGAGGTAGCCCACGAGAAAGCCGCAAAACGCTCGCCACACCAGGCCGCGGATGCGCGCCTGCAGCTCGCCCTCGGTCTTGAGGTGGAGATAGATCGCGCCGTGCATCGCGAACAACGCGATCGCGAAAACGCCCACCACGAGCGCGTAGGGGCGCAGCAGGTCGCGCAGACCGCCGGCGAATTCGCCGTTGGTATCGAGCGGGATGCCGGAGATCGAGTTCCCGACCGCCACACCCATCAGGAAGGCGGCCACGACGCTGGCGGCGAAGAAAGCGCGGTCCCACCAGCGCCGCCATGCCTTGGCCTCGCGCTTGCTGCGAAACTCGATCGAAACGGCGCGGAAGATGAGCGCGAACAGAAGCAACATGAACGGCAGGTAGAAGGCCGAGAATGCCGCCGCGTAGGCGCGCGGAAACGCCGCGAACAGCGCGCCGCCGAAGGTGACCAGCCACACCTCGTTGCCGTCCCACAGCGGGCCGATCGAGTTCATGAAGATGCGGCGCTCGTCGTCGCTTCGGGCGGTGAGGTGGAGGATGCCGACGCCGAGATCAAAGCCGTCGAGGACGGCATAGCCCGTGAGCAGCACACCAAGCATCGCGAACCAGAACTGGTCCAGGTCCATCGCCTACCCCCTCGGCCCTGACTTGCCGTTGCCGCCGTGGCGAGCGAGGGTGAGTGAATCGACGGCATGGCGCAACAAGCTCCCCGCCGCGTCGAGCAATCCGCGTCCGGTGGTGGTCGGCGGCGGCAGCTCGGGCTCGTCGGGGCCGTGCTTGATCTTGCTGTCGAGCACCACGATGAACACCGAGAAGAGCGCGGCGTAAATCAGCGCGAACATCGCGATCGAGGCGGCCACCTGCGCGGCCGGCACAGTCCTCGAGGTCGCCTCGGTGGTTCGCAGGAGGCCGTAGACCACCCACGGTTGCCGCCCCACCTCGGCGGCGACCCAGCCCAGTTGGTTGGCGGCGTAGGGGCCGGACACCGCGAACACGAAAGTCCAGAGCAGCCAGCGCTGCTCGAACAGCGTGCCACGCCAGCGCAGGAAGAGCGCAAGCAGCGAGATCGCGGCGAAGAAGACGCCGAGCGCGACCATCAGGTGGTAGGTGAGGAACGTCGTCGCCACCGGTGGCCAGTCGGCGCGCGGGAATTGGTCGAGACCGAGCACTGGCGTGTGGAAGTCGCCGTGGACGAGGAACGAAAGCAGCCCGGGGATGGCGATCTCTCCCCGCACCCGCCGCGCACCGCTGTCCGGCACGCCTGCAATCGCCAGGCGCGTGCCACCGGGCTCGGTCGTGTACAACGCTTCGAACGCTGCCAGCTTGGCCGGCTGCGTCGTCGCGAGGTTGCGCGCCTGCGCGTCGCCGGAGATCGCCTCGGCGAGCGAGGCGGCGACGGCCAGCACGAGCGCGATCGTGAAGCTGCGCCTCGCGAACTCCACGTGCCGTCCCTTCAAGAGGTAAAACGCGGACACGCTGAGAACGAAGAACGCTCCGACGATGAAGGAGCCGAGCAGCACGTGGATGAGCCGTTCCATGCTCGATGGGTTGAATACCATCGCCCAGAAATCAGTGACTTCGGCGCGCCGCGCCGCACCTTCGCCGACGAGGTGGAACCCCGCCGGGGTCTGCTGCCAGGAGTTGGCCACCACGATCCACACCGCGGAGAAAATGGACCCCAGCGCCACCATCACGGTGGCGACGAAGTGCATCCTGGCCGAGACCCGCTCCCAACCGAACACCAGCACCGCGAGAAAGCCCGACTCGAGGAAGAACGCGAAGATCCCCTCCGCGGCCAGCGCCGAGCCGAATACGTCGCCGACGAAACGGGAGTAGGTTGCCCAGTTGGTGCCGAACTCGAACTCCATCACGATGCCGGTGGCCACGCCCATCGCGAAGTTGAGGCCGAAGATCTTGGTCCAAAAGCGCGCCATCGCCTCGTACTGCGGCTCGTGCGTCTTGAGGAACATCGCTTCCATCGCCACCAGCAACACCCCGAGTCCGATCGTGACCGGGGGAAACAGGTAGTGGAACATGATGGTGAGCGCGAACTGCAGCCGGGAGAGAACGACAGCGTCCATTCGCTGCTGCCTCCGTGACGACGCAGGGTACGCACGCGGCTGCAACGACGTCAAGCGCGGGGGACGTGCGTGGTTCGAACCGCGACTCCAACGGTCAATCGGGTTTCCCGCCTCAGGGCGTCAGTGAGCGTTGGCCGGAGAACCGCACCACCGCCTGCGATTCGCGCAGCTTGATGATGCCCCGCTGGAGCAGGTTGTGAATGATGAGCTGGTTGTAGAGCTTGGGCCCGGGCAGCATGGTGAGAATCTGCGGCAGGGTATAGATGCCGTTGATGCGCGAGAGCACGAACCCCTCCTCGGGAGCGCATTTCAGGTTGACGATGTCCGCCGGGGCGAGAGCCAGCTCGAGGATCATCGTCGGGCTCATCGGGATCTGTTCCATCTCCTTGACGATGTCACGCTCCACTGCGTCGGCGGCCTTCTCCGCATCGGCAATGCCGGCATACTTCTGACGCAATGCCACGAGTTGCCGATACGCTTCGAGCAGGTCGCCCATGGCGATGCCGGTCTCAGCCTCTCGCGTGAGGTCGCGCCAGGTCGTGCGCACGAACCCGGGAATGGCGTGCGGTTGTTCGGGCGGTGCCAGGATCTCGAACACTCCGTTGACCACCCCGTCGTAGACGAACGATAGAACGGGAAACTCGGGCAAGCGACAGCGGAGGGCGATCTCTTCAATGCTGCGCTCGCCGTCGATCTCGGCGACGATGGCGAGCCCAACCTCGGACAGTTGCGAGTCGTCGAGCGCCTGCATGACGCGCGGGACGTGGCCCACGTGGGGGATCAACTCGCTCATGCGGCGACGCTCGTCGGCCTGCCGCGCGCCCTCAAAGACGAAGTGCTCCACCGGCAGGTCGAGCTCCTTGAAGTCGCGTCGAGGCTGCGCGTCATCGAGAAAGAAGAACTCGCCTTCCTCCCAGAGCATGACGTCGAAGATCGTCTCCTCGGTCTTGACGCGAACCAGGTAGTCAACCTGTTCGCGATCGAGCCGGCCGGTCTTGACCAGCAGCTCGCCGAGCATTTGGTTGAACTGCTTCTGCATTTCGAGGAGGTCTTGCAGCTCATCCTCGGAGACGTAGTCCCAGCCCACCAGGTAGTAGCCGAGGTGCTCGCGTGGGTTGTTCGAGGTGACGGCGGCGACGGTGCCGCCGTGGAAGAGGATCTTCTTCGTGAAGCGCTGGCCCTTGATCACGAGCGTGCCGGTCTTGCGCGCGAGGGAGATCCACTGCATCAGGTCGAAGAACGGCATGGTGCGGAGGTTGCCGCTAACAGCCATGGCTTCCCCGGCCTGCGGCTACCATCATCACCCTGCTCGGCACGCCTCGTCCTCCCATGCCCTTCACCCCGTCACAATAACCCAACCGCCCGCTCCTCAGGTCGAGCGGTAATTGCCAAACGTGAGCTCCATCTCGAAGTCCTCTCCCTTGAGCAGCGCGATCACCGCCTGCAGCTCGTCGCGGGACGGGGAGGATACCCGCACCTGGTCTCCTTGAATGGCCACCTGCACCTTGCGGAACTTGTTCTCCTTGACCCGCTTGACGATCTCACGTGCGGTCTCGCTCGGGATTCCCTGCTGCAGGGTTACCTCGAGCCGCGCCGTGCCTCCTGCCGCCGTGGCTACCTTGGCGGCCTTGAGGTTCTTGGTTGGCACGCCGCGCCGGGTCGTCCGGCCCAGCAACACCTCCCACATCGCCTTGATGCGCATCTCGTCCGGCGCGGTGAGCACGAGAAGGTTGTCGCCGCGGCGCAGCTCGATGCCCACCTTCAACCCCTTGAAGTCGAACCGTTGGTGGATCTCCTTCAGCGCCTGGTTGACGGCGTTGTCGACCTCCTGGAGGTCACAGCCAGTGGTGACGTCGAACGAATGGACGGCTGGCATGGCGCTACTCCTCCGGCGCGGCGACGACGGGTGTCGCCTCGGTGCGCAAGGCGCGCCCGCGCGAGCGGCGGCCACGGTGGCGACGCCTGCGCGTCACGGCGCTGGCGGGATCGCCGGGCGCTTGGGCGGTCGGAACCGGGACCTCGACGGTGGTGTTCTCGGGCGCGACAGCGTCCGCAACGTGGGGCACACCAGCGTCGGCGGCCACGCTTCCGGCCTTCTTCCGGCCCCGTCCGCCGCGGCGGCGCCGTTTCGCCCGAGCGGTCGCCTCGTTGGCAGACACCACGGCCGGTACGAGCTCCGGCTCGGCGGGGGTTGGGGCGGGCTCCGGCTCGACAGGAGGCGACACGGGCTCCGTGCTGCCGTCGGATCTGGCGTGTCGCCTTCCGCCGCGGCGGCGCCTCCGTTTCTTATCAGCGCCCAGAGAACCTCCGCTGACGAGGTCGGCTGCCGTGACCACCGCCGGTGCCGCGGTGGCGCGCTCAGCGGCATCGCGGTCGGTCCACTCCACTTGCTCTTCGGAGCGGTGCAGGCTGGTCATGGCGATGACCTCGATGCGGATGTCGAACTCGCGCTCGAGGTCGGCCAGTTCCTTGCGGCGGGCGTTCTGCACCGCGTCGGCGAGCTCGGGGTGGAGCGCAATGCTGACCCGCTTGAGCGATCCGCCGGCCGCGCGCGCCTCGATGCGGCGCACGAGGTTCAGGGCGACGAACTCCGCGGCGGGGATGGTGCCGGTCCCTCCACAGGTGGGACAGGAGCGGTGCGTGCGCAGTGCGAGCGCTTGCTTGATGCGCTGGCGGTTGATCTCGATCAGGCCGTTGGCGCTGATGCGTCCCACCATGGTGCGGGCGCGGTCGGTCTTGAGCGCGTCGCGCAGAGCCTTCTCCACCCCGGCGCGATTCTTGCGGGGACCCATGTCGATGAAGTCCACAACGATGAGCCCGCCGATGTCGCGCAGGCGAAGCTGACGAGCCACCTCGCGGGCGGCCTCGAGGTTGACAGCGTAGATGCTGTCCTCCTGGTTGCCGCCGGTCGCCTTGCCGGAGTTGACGTCGATCGCGGTGAGCGCCTCGGTGCGGTCGATCACGATCGAGCCGCCGCCGGGCAGCGGCACGGTGCGCTTGAGAATGCTCTCGATCTGCGCCTCGAGGTTGTAGCGGGCGAACAGCGGCATGCGCTCGGCATAGCGAACCAGCCGTGTCTTTGCACGCGGCATCGAGGACTGCATGTAGGCGTTGGCCTTCTCATACACGTCGTCGTCGTCAACCAGCACCTCGTCGATCGAGCTGTCGACGTAATCGCGTAATGCCTGTACGACGAGGTCCTGGTCGGAGTACAGGAGGCGCACGCCCTTGCCCGAACTGGCCTGGCTCTGGATGCGCTTCCACAGACGGAGGAGGGCGCCGAGGTCGCGCTGCAGCGTCGCCTTGGTCTGGCCGAGCGCGTTGGTGCGCACGATCACGCCGACCCCGTCCGGGATGGCGAGCTTGTCGACCTGCTCGCGTAGCTCGGCACGGATCGCCTCGTCCTCCACCTTGCGCGAGATGCCGCGGGTCGCGTCGAACGGCATCAGCACGAGGTAGCGGCCGGCGATGGAGAGATTGGTGGTGAGCGCCGCGCCCTTGCTGCCGCTCGCATCGCGGGTGACCTGCACGAGAATCGGTCGCCCACGCTCGAGCAGGCGCTCGATGCGCGCGTGCCCGGTGTCACTGCCGGACTCGCGGTGCTGTGCCTGCGCTACCACGTCGTGCGCGGCCAGCATGCCGTCGCGCTGGGCGCCAATGTCGACGAAAGCGGCGTTGAGACCGGTGTGGAGGTTGGCGACCACGCCGCGATAGATGTTGCCGCGGGCGAGGTCCGCCTCCGCCACCGCGACTTGGTACTCGTCGAGGGTTTCACCGCTGACGATCGCAACGCGCACCTCCTCGGCGCGCTGCGCGTTGATGAGCATTTTTCGCGTCAAGTAAGCTCCGTTTCCGCTCCGCCGTAGGCACGCTCGTCTCGGCGGCTGGGTTGCCGCCTGCGACCCGCGGGGGCTAGCGCGAAGGGTACCACCACCTGGTATCGATCTAGACCTCACGCGGGGCTCAGGCGACGACGCGGTTGCGCCCTGCCTGCTTCGCGCGATACAGCGCCTCATCGGCCGTCTTGAGCACCGCCTCGGCGCGACTCGGAAGACTGCCGCCTTCGGCCGCGCCGATGCTGATCGTGACGGCGATCTGGCCGGGTTGGCGTGCCGGCCGGCGAGGTTCTTTCGGCTTGCGCTTCGGGCGGTCCTCGCCGCGCAGCGTGAAGGAAGCGGCGGCCACCTCCTCGCGCAACGTTTCGAGCAGGGGACGCGTCTGGCTGCACGGCTTGCCGGTGAACACGATGGCAAACTCCTCGCCGCCGTAGCGAAAGGCGCGCCCGCCGGGAATCGCCGCGAGCTTGCTGGCGACCATCCGCAGCACCTGGTCGCCCACGTCGTGCCCGTACGTGTCGTTGACCTGTTTGAAATGATCGATGTCCGCCATCGCCAGCGTGTAGACGCCGCGCAGCTCGGCGAGCGCGTCGTCGAGCGCGCGCCGGCTCGGTAGCCTGGTGAGGCCGTCGCGATACGCGAGGGCGAAGGCGCCCTCGATGAGCGCAGTGACCAGGATGACCCCGCCGGTGGCGAGAAACAGCGAGGCCGCCCGTGCTAGTGCGGCGCTTTGGAGCGCGAGGAATGCGGCCACGAGCGCCCATGCCAGGCCGATCTCGACCGGCGTACGGCGCCACATCCATGTCATCACGGTGGCCCCAAGGGCAAGCACGAACGCGAGCAACGCGGGCTGTGCCACGGCCAGGCCCGAGGCGGTCAGCCCGGGCCACCACACGTGTCGGAGGGCGGCGACCAGCGCCGGATGGTACGAGATCCAGGCAAACGCCATCAGCGCGGGTTGGACGGCGATCGCCGCCACCCATGTCACGCCCGTCGCCGAGAACGCGCCGCGCTCGCGCAGCACCGCGATGATCGCGAGGTTGACGGGCAGCAGTACGCCGATCGCGTCGAGGGCGAAACGCGAGGCGCCGTCCACGCCGCCCGTCGGCGCGAAGCGGTGGAGTACCTCGTACGCAACAGCGAGCGCCGCGAGTGCAGCCACGACCCGGCCTCGGCGGAACAGAACGCCG
Source organism: Thermoanaerobaculales bacterium (assembly GCA_044447965.1). GTDB lineage: Bacteria > Acidobacteriota > Thermoanaerobaculia > Thermoanaerobaculales > Thermoanaerobaculaceae > DATIYW01. The sequence goes on from JBIOGJ010000014.1 coordinate 47,405, forward strand.
AGCACGACGCCGAGGGCGAACACGATGCCGGGAAAGAAGCGCAGGAAGGCGGGCAGCGAGTCGGGAAAGAACTGCGGCTGGAAGGCGGCGAGCGCAGCAACCAGGAGCAGCGCTGCCGGCAGCAGGAACGACGTGACGAGCTTCACCCGGGCGTTCCCCGCATCACCATTGCCAACCAGGATACTGCGCTGCGGGCGCTGCTCGATCCTCGGGCTGGCTCCTCAAGCAGATCTGATCGGCACGCCTGCCGGCCAGCGCGCCGCCGGCGTCGCCGGGACGGGGCGGGGCGTTACTTCAATTCGGCGAATCTGTTGCCCGCGGCGCCGCAGACGTCGCACTCCTCGGGCGGCTCCGTGCCGATCACGGTGTTGCCGCAGACGGGACAGACCCAGATGCGGTCGCCCTTGAGGTCCACGCCCCGCTTGAGCGCGTCGAGCGCGTCGTTGTAAAGCGCGTGGTGGATCTGCTCCACCGCGAGCGCGTTCTTGAACGAGACGAGCGCGGCCCGGTTGCCCTCCCTCTCGGCCTCGGCGACGAAGACGGGGTACATGTGCTGCACCTCGTACGCCTCACCGGCGATGGCGGCCTCGAGGTTTTCCGCGGTGGTCCGGACCTCTCCCATCACCCTGAGGTGTGCCTGGGCGTGGACGGTCTCGGCCTCTGCCACGGCACGGAACAGCTTCGCGATCTGTTTGAGGCCATCGGCGTCGGCCTTCTTGGCGAACGCGAGGTACTTGCGGTTGGCCTGGCTCTCACCAGCGAAGGCAGCTTTCAGGTTGTCGATGGTGGCCATTTCGGAACCTCCCCCCGGTCCGGCAACATCGGACCATCATGTGCATTCTATCACAAGCCGGGGTCCCGCAGCTTCGACGTTGCTTACGTCGCCGCAGCAGATTTGGTAGCCACGCGGCCCGTGCTGAGCCATTCCGCCCAGTCGGCGCGCCCCAACCGGCGCGCCTGCTGCACTGCCGCTTCGTGGTCATAGGGTACGCGGTACTGCTCGACCCGCCATGCCCCATCGCGCCGCTCCACGATCGCATACGACGCGTCCGGCGAGTACGTCTCCATGCGGTGATAGCTCGGCTGGTCGTCGTCGTATGCGGGCAGGCCCACGCTGCCGGGGTTCACGGTGAGCTGCCCCCCCGCCAGCCGGAGCGCGCGCGCCAAATGCGTATGGCCGCAGACGACCAGCGGGCGTTTGACGCCGCCGAGGAGCGCAACGATCTCCGCCTCGGTCCGCACCCGCGGCCAACCGCTCGAAATATCCTCGAGCAAATAGATCGTGTCGTCGGACGGCGTACCGTGACAGGCGAAGATACCGTCGGCGTCGATCGTTCTCGGCAGCGATCGCAGCCACGCGATGGGGGCTGGCCCCAGGTCACGGACGACGAAGGCCAACGTCGGGTTCGTTGCGACCTGCGCCTCCGTTGCCTGGTAGACCCGCCTGTCCTCGTTGCCCTGGATCGTGCTGGCGTTGATCTGCTCAAGCAAGCGGAAAGTCTCAAGGGGTGCGAGCGGGCCGTAGAGGACATCGCCAAGATTCAGCCAGCGATCGATGCGGCGCCCCTCGGCGTCGTTCACGACCGCTTCGAGCGCCCAGCGATTCGCGTGCATATCGGCCAGCAACCCGATGCGCATGATTTGATTACATCACACCGCCGGGCCGAGGCCACGCACGATGAGCCTCGGCGACGCGACCCTTTATTGAGCGTACGGACACGTCGGCGTGGCGCTGGTCGCCCCGGTGCGCAAACCCCAAGATCGATGGTCGTCACGATCGTTCGGCGGGGGAGCAACTCGCTCAGGCGGCAGGAAGGTGGCGGAGCTCGGCGCGAACGCGCTCCGCGACGCGGTCCGCGAGCGCCATGATCGTTACGTAGGGGTTGATCTCGGCCGAGGAGGGGAAGAGGCTCGCGTCGGCGATAAACAGCCACGGCAGGCCATGGACCTGCCCCCAGACATCGGTGACCGAGGTGGCGGGATCGCTCCCCATGCGGCAGCCGCCCATGAGGTGCGCGCTCGTGATCGATACCGTGCCGAGCGGGAAATGGCGGCGGGCAATCAGCTCGTCGAGCTGCCCCGCCTGGTCCGCGTTGACGAAGAAGCGCGCGCCGGCTGGAGCGTGCACCCGCCCGCACCCCGAGGCGAAGAAGATCCGCGCGGCCGCCCGCTGCGAGGCGACGAGCGAGTCCAGCACCGGATCGGTGAGGCGGTAGTCCACCACCGGCTCGCCCTCCTTGTCGACGGTGACGCGGTTTCCGGCGAGCGCCGGATCGATCGCGAGCACCAGGATCATCTGCATGCGGTCCATGTGCCGCATCAGCTCGGCGTGCTCCTCCCCGAAGCCGATGAGGTTCTTGGCGGTGACGAACGGAAAGTACATGCAGGTCTCGAGAAGGAACCCCTGCGAGTCGGCGAAGTGATCGCAAACGTAGCTCTTGGGGTGGCCGTGGAAGTTGCTGATCGGCCGCTCGTGCTCGCCCACCAGGATCAGCGCGGGATGCGTGGTGAAGTACCGCCCGAGCGCGGGCAGTGGTACCGGGAGGCTCGAGCGCAGCAGCAGCGCCGGGGAGTTCACCGCGCCCGCCGCGACCACGATCGCGCGAGCGCGAATGCGGTAGCGGCCCGGCGCCCAGCGCGACGGCTCGCCGTACGGCGGGTTGGCCACGGTGGCGAAGCATTCGCGCTCGCCGATGCGCTCGACCTTGCAGTTGGTCACGACCTCCACTCCGGCTGCCTCGGCGGCAGGCAGTTGCACGCGGTTGGTGCCTTGCTTGGCCGCGTTCGGGCAGCCGAGGTTGCACAGCCCCGAGCCGTGGCAGCCCTTGAGGTTGACCGGGAACTGCTCGACGTGGAGCCCGAGCGTCCGGCACGCCTCGACGAACAGCCGGTTGTTGTCGTTGATCTTGTCGTCCTCGAGCAGGTGGACGTTGTTCTCGGCGAGGTACTTGGCGCAGCGCCGCGCGAGATCGTCGAACTCGATGCCGGGCACGTTCCAGCGCTTGACGACCGCCTCGGGCAAGGCCAGCGAGGTCCCGGTGTAGACCACGGTGGAGCCCCCGTACGCGCGCGCGAACGCCAGCGTCATCGCGCCGTCGCGAGTGAGAAAGCCGCCGCCATCCACGTAGAGACGATCGGCCATCTCAATCTCGCGGCCGGTGAACTCGCTCTCCTTGAGCTTCGGTCCCCACTCGAGCACCGCGACGCGCAGGCCAGCGCGGCATAGCGGTCCCAGCTCCTTGGCCACCGTGCCGCCGCCGGCGCCGGAGCCAACGATCACGACGTCGTACTGCTTCTCAACCATGCAGCCTCTCGTTACCGTCGAACGACGGCGCGTAGCTGATCTCGGGCCAGACCTCGGGCCGGGCGTAGTAGCCCATGAAGACGAGCGCGCGCAGCCCCCAGAAGCCGCTGCGCAGCTTGCCAAGCGGCGCGCGCATGAGGAACCGGAGCACTTTGTCCTGGCGGTCCGGCCCGAGCCGTTCGAAGCGGCTGCCGAAGCGCACCAGCGGCGCCCAGCGGATCACACCGAGAAAGAGCGCGAACTGGCGCTGCACCGCGCGCGGTCGGTCGGCGAGCGCCTTGAGAACGATGTCGCGGAAGCGCTCCAGAGCGGCCGTGTCGAGCTGCGTCGCCGCAGGGACAACCCGCCCTGCAACGCAGAGAAAACACCCCCACTGCGATTCACTCAGTGGTGACACCGCAGCATTACATCCCCCTGCCGCGGCGCGGTCAAGGGCTGTTGGTGCGCGATCCACGTTCACTTTCGCCGTCAACCGGCGGGGGGAGTGCTACCGTTGTCGCTCGAGGCACCGGGAGGAGCGTCTTGCCGCCGGAAGCAGCCATGCGTGGGGTCATGGACCGTGACAGGTTCCGAGCGCTGCTCGATGCCCACTGGGACCGTGTGGCCCGCGAGTGGGTCGTCCGCCGCGGCCTTGGCGGCGACTACCGGCGGCGACTCGCGCAGGTGTACCGCTTCTGCGTGCCGCCCGCGCAGCGCGTGCTCGAGCTCGGGTGCGGGCGAGGCGATCTGCTGGCCGCACTGCAACCCTGCCACGGAGTGGGGCTAGACCTATCTGCTGAGATGCTTCGCCAGGCGCGTCAACGGCATCCTGAGATGCTGTTCGTGCGAGGCGACGCCGAGGAGCTCCCCCTCGGCACGATCTTCGATGTCGTCGTGCTCTCGGATTTGCTCAACGATCTCTGGGATGTCCAGGGCCTTCTTGAGGCGGTCAAACAGGTCACGACGCCGCGGACCCGTCTCATCATCAATACCCGCAGCCGCGTGTGGGAGTTGCCCCTGAGGTTGGCGCAACGCCTCGGGCTCGCGCATCCGCTGCCAGCGCAGAACTGGTTGACGGTTGCTGACATCAAGGTACTGCTGGGTCTTGCCGGGTTTGAGGTCGTCCGGCACTGGGGCGAGCTTCTCGTGCCCGTGCGGATTCCCGTGCTCGGGCGCCTTGCCAACCGGGTGCTCGCAAGGCTGTGGCCCTTCAACTTCCTTTGCTTCACGAACTTCATTGTTGCCCGCCCGGTGGGGCCGACGCGGGGCCCGCAGGGTGGCCAGCCGACCGTCTCGGTGGTGATCCCGGCTCGCAACGAGGAAGGGAACATCGCGTCAGTAGTCGACCGCGTGCCCGAGATGGGTGGGGGAACGGAGATCGTGTTCGTCGAGGGTCATTCGACCGACGACACCTGGGGCGCGATCGGCCGGGCGATCGCAAGCGCCCCCGACCGGCAGTGCACCACCCTCCGCCAGAGCGGAGTCGGTAAGGGAGACGCCGTACGTGCCGGTTTCGAACGGGCACGTGGCGACATCCTGATGATCCTCGATGCCGATCTCACCGTATCGCCCGGCGACCTTCCCCGGTTCTTTGCGGCCATCGTGGGGAACAAAGGGGAGCTGATCAATGGCGTCCGCCTGGTTTATCCGTTGGCGGACCGCGCCATGCGGTTTTCAAACCTCGTCGCAAACCGCCTGTTCAGCGTCGCGTTCTCCTGGCTTATCGGCCAGCCGGTCAAGGACACGCTGTGCGGCACCAAGGTGCTCTGGCGGGAGGACTACCGCCGGATTGCGAGTCAGCGCTCGTATTTTGGTGAGCTCGATCCGTTCGGCGACTTTGACCTTCTCTTCGGTGCAGCGAAGCTCAACCTACGAATCGTCGACTTGCCGATACGGTACCACCAGCGCACGTATGGGGTGACCAACATCGCACGGTGGAAGGACGGATGGCGCCTCATCAAAATGGTGGCCCTGGCGGCCGTTCGCCTCAAGTTCGTATGACGGCGCGAATCCCTGGCTTCCTGACTCACCCGCTAACCCGAGGCCTCAGCCTCGACGATCCCACGACCACGCGGTTGCGTCGCCAAATCCTGGCCGAGAAAATGTTCCTGCGACGCATCTACCAGGAGTGGTACGAGCAGATCGAGGCCCTTCTGCCGCCGGGCGACGCGTCGGTGCTTGAGCTGGGAGCCGGGGCGAGCTTCCTCAACGAGTACATGGCCGGCACCCTCACCTCGGACATCATCTGGCTTCCCGGACTTGACCTCGTCGCCGACGCCTCGGAGCTACCGTTCGCTCCGGGGAGCCTGCGAGGGATCGCCATGACCAACGTCTTCCACCACCTGTCGAAGCCTGCTTCTTTTCTCCGCGAGGCAGCGCGCTGCGTTGTCCGAGGGGGTGCATTGGTCATGATCGAACCCTGGGTGAGCCGATGGTCACGGTTCGTGTATCGGCGCCTGCACCACGAGCCGTTCGAGCCGGAGGCGCCCGAGTGGGGGTTCTCGACCAGTGGACCCCTATCTGGAGCCAACGGTGCCCAGCCCTGGATCGTGTTCGCGCGCGACTACAGCCGATTCGTCGAGACCTATCCGGAGTGGCATCTCGACCACGTCGACGTTGGCATGCCCTTCCGCTACCTGCTTTCGGGTGGTATGGCAGGGCGAGCCCTGGTCCCGGCGTGGACCTTCGGAATGTGGCGTGCTGCCGAACGCGCGCTTTCCCGCTACAAGAGCGCCCTCGCGATGTTCGCGTCAATCCGCCTGGTAAGGACGAGCCACACGGGGCAGTGAGGTGCGCCTCGGGAGCACCCCGAGCGGGCCTGCCCACGCCACGGATGGTTTCATCCGGGCGGGTGCACTCGCGGGCTGCCTCCTGCGGGGCCTGGCCGTGCGCGTGGCTGGGGAGGAATCTCGAACACGTCGACACCGTCGAGGCTGGCGATCGGTCGCAGGGCGGTGCGGAGCGCGAGCACCCGCTCCAGGGCGTCACGCGAATGGGCGAGCGGCAAGAGCGTTTGCGGCGTGCCGCCGCCGTACGTCGGCGAAACGAGGAGAAAGCGGACATCGGCAGCACGCAGGCGGTGCAGGACCTCCTGATCGTTACGAGCGGAGCGAACCCATGCCTGAAGTGGAGGCTCGACCATCATTCCTTCGGCAATCCAGGGACGGTCGAGGTAGAACGGGGAGGGGAAACCGAGCGCCATCACGACGCCGCCGGGTGGCTGCGCGTTCACGAGCGCAGCCGCGCGCCAGCCGGGCACAGACCGGGCAAGGAACGCGGACCTGTCCAACCTGCCAAGGATGTAATCAAACGGCGAGAACACCGTCAGGACGAAGGAAAGCGACGACGCGAGCGCCGGGGCGATCAGTGCGAGTCCGAGCCACGGCGCGGCTCTGCGCGTGAGGCGAACGAGCGCCACGGCGCCGATCGCCGCGACGCAGAGGAACATGGGCAAGAGGTAGCGCGTGGGCGGGTGGAACCAAAGCCCGAGGACAAGGTACGCCGCCGCGGGCGCGGCGAACAGGCGGAGGCGACGGTCCACCCCGGCGAGCGCGAGACCGAAAAGGGCGAGCAGGTTGTGCCAGCCCGCTACCTCGTCGAGTCCGACCGCTCCCTGGCTCGCACCCCAGGTTATCCCGAGGAAGTGCGACGAATCCGCGTGATAATGAGTGGTGAACCTCACCGTCTCCGCGCTTGCCCCGGGGACAGGGAGTCCGAGAAGAACGCGGCCGATCGGGAAGATCGGGTCACCCGTGCTCACGACGTTGCGCACCGCGAAGGGAAAGATCACCAAGCTGATTGGGATGAGCATCGTCACCGCTGAGCGGAGACGGAAACCGCGGCCGGCTCGAAGGGTGGCGACGAGCCAGAGTGCCGCTACGAAGGGGCCGGTCGTGAGCTTTGTGCCGAGCGCCCCCGCGAGGGCGCATGCGACCGCCGCCGGCTGGGCCCCGCTCGAAGCGAGAAGGAGCGCGACGGCGCAGTGGAATACGGCGAAGTGGTCGACAAAAGCCGCCGCGACCACCGCCAGGGCAACCGGCGTTGCCGCGAACGCAAGCGGCGCCATGACCGCCGCCGCTCGTGTCGCTCTGCCGCGGTCAATGCTCAATGCCAGGGTTGCGAGGGTGGCGACAAACACCCCGGCGTGGAGGAACTTCGCGCACTCTGGGCGGCCCAATTCGAGCGCAAGGAGGTAGAGCATCTCCGACAGTTGCGGCAACGCACCGGTGTACTCGTACGGGTAATAGGAAATCTTTCCGGTAAGTAGGAAGAGCTTGGGAAGTGCGAGGTGGTAGCGGAGACCATCCGAGTCCGACACCGGCAACATGAGCTGAGGCACGAGGCAGAGCAAGGTGACAGCGAGGATGACGGAAAGGACAGGGTGCGAGGAGGCCAACCGCCAAACCAGCCGTAGCCACGTCCGGGTCGCATGAACGAACCCCCGCAAGATCCTGAGCGCTTGCAGCGTAAGTGCGAAACAGATCGGCAGGATCGCGACGGTGCCGACGGTTGCCCCGACGACCCAACTGATCCAGCCGACCGCCGTAATCCCCACCGAGAGCGCGAGCGGCAGCGCGAGTCGGCTGCGGCCTCGCCACGAGCGCGGGAGCAGGGAGTACCCAACCAGCGCGCAGGCTGCGAGGATGACGAGGGCGGCAACCGCCGCGCCCGCCGTCGGCACGAAGCGCGCAAGGGTGGCGAGCCAGTTCCCTGTCTGTGCCACGACCTCAGGTGGAGTTATCTCGGGTATCGCCATGGTTCGCCCGCGGGCGAGTCGGCGACTCGCCCCTACTCTCTCTCCTCATCGGGGGGAAACAGCTCGGGCTGAACGCCGGGGCCGCCGGGCTCGAAGCAGCGCCGGCAGCGTGCCTCGTAAATGTCCGCAGCGCCCACCACGACCTGCTCCTGGGACTGACTTAAGCGCTGCGTATACGAAGCCGGCGCGCCGCAGCGCGCGCAGATCGCATGTACCTTTTCGACGTCCTCGGCGATGGCCAGCAGGCGCGGCATCGGTCCAAACGGCACTCCGCGAAAGTCCATGTCGAGGCCGGCGAGGATCACCCGTTTGCCAAGGTCGGCGATGCGGCCGGCCACTTTGCCGAGGTCCTCGTCAAAGAACTGCGCCTCGTCGATGCCCACCACCTCGGTGCGTGGGTCGAGCCGGTCGAGGATCTCGGCCGCCTTGCCGACGCGCTCCGCCTCGAGGCGCCAGCGCGAGTGCGACACGACCTGAGCCGCGGCGTAGCGCTCGTCGAGCACCGGCTTGAACACCTGCACGCGCTGCTTGGCGATGATCGCGCGCCGCAGCCGCCGGATCAGCTCCTCCGACTTGCCGGAGAACATGCCTCCGGTGATCACCTCGATCGCGCCTCCCCAGGGGTTATGTGGTTGCATCGTCCCTCCCGCTTGACCCGCCGGCTCCGCGGCAACCGGCTCTGGCGCCCATCGCACCAGCATGAATCGTCATACGCCCACCTGCGGGCAGATCTCGGCGAGGCTGCACCGCCCGCACGCCGGCTTGCGCGCGGCGCATACCCTCCGGCCGTGGAGGATGAGACGGTGGCCGAGCGCGATCCACGAGGTGGTGGGAAACAGGCGCATGAGGTCCTGCTCGATCTTCTCGGGCTCTACGTGCTTCGACAAACCCAGCCGTCCCGCGAGGCGCGCGACGTGCGTGTCCACCACCACACCGGTGGCCAGGCCGAAGGCGGTGCCCAGCACCACGTTGGCGGTCTTGCGCCCAACGCCGGGCAGGTTGGTCAGCGCTTCCATCGTTGCCGGGATCTCGCCGCCGTGGCGCTCGATCACCGCGCGTGCCATGCCGAGGAGCGACTTCGCCTTGTTGCGATAGAAGCCGGTCGAGCGGATCATTTCCTCGAGCGCCGCTTGGTCCGCGTCCGCGAGCGCCGTCGCATCGGGAAAGCGCGCGAAGAGTCGCGGCGTGACCATGTTCACCCGCGCGTCGGTGCACTGGGCGGAAAGGATGGTCGCCACGAGCAGCTCGTACGGGTTGGAAAAGACAAGCTCGCAGGCGGCGTCCGGATACGCGGCGGCGAGCGCGCCTTCGACCGCGGCTGCGTGCTCGCGCAACGGACGGCGAGGCTTGCTCATGGTGCGCTGTCCGTCGTCGGGGCCGGCCCAGGCGGGAACATGCGGGCTTGCGCCGCGCTCACCAAACCGCCAGAGATCACCATGCGCAGCGCTTCCTCGACCGAAAGGTCGGTAGGCGTGAGGTCGCCGATCGGGTAGACGAGGAAGAAACCGGTGGTGGGGTTGGGCGTGGTGGGCATGAACACCGTGACCATGCGCTGTGGGCCGCTCGGCGTCCACTCGTCGAACTCACCCGTGACGAACGCCACGCCGCGCACCCCCACGTAGGGAAACGGAATCAGCACGACACGGCGAAAGTTACGCGCCCGGTTGCTCGCGAAAGCGCGCGTCACCTCGCGCGCGCCGAGGTAGACCGGGCGCAGCACCGGGATGCGGGCGAAGAGGCGCTCGCCGAAACGCAGCACGCGCCGGCCGATCACGTTGTGGGCGAGCACGCCGAGGCTGAAGATGACGAGCAACGCGAGGGCCAGGCCGACGCCGATCACGCGCCGGTGGAAGAGCGCGAGCGAGATCGGGTCCACCCAGCGATCGAGCAGGTCGAAGAGGAAGCGGCCGAAGAAGATCGTGACGGCGAGGGGAAACAGAACCAGCAGGCCGGTCACGAAGCGGGTGCGGAGAAAGCCGCCAAGCGTCGTGCGGTGGCCGGGCTCGGTCGAGCGCAGCGGCAGGCCGATCGAGGAATCGTCTGGTGAGGCCCCACGGGTGACCATAATCTGGCCATTGTAGCGAGGCTGCGCCACGAGGTCAGGGGAGACGGTCTTCAGTGGGAGCGGCTTCCAGCCGCGACCAGATCACCCCAGCAACGGACTTGGTCCAAGGCGTCGCACCTGGAAGGTGCTCCCACGGAGAATCTCGGGTCCCCTCGAGCTCGCTCTCGGGGTAGCCCTGTCTACCTACGACTGCGTTGCGGGGCTGTTCTTCGCGGGCGGGCAGTCGGCCGCGGACTTGCCCTTGCCCTTGCAGCAGCCCTTCATGCTCGCGTTGCCGCAGGTCGCTGCATGTTCCTGCATCGCCTTGACGAGCTTGGCGTCGGTTGCCGTCGCGGTGATCACCACCCCATTTGCGGTCTTCTCAACCGCGCGGGTGACGCCTTCGGCCATCATCGGACAGTCCTTGCAGCAGTCCTTGTCCATGCCACAGGAAGCGGCCATGTTCTGGATCATCGCCACCGCCTTGGCGTCCTTGGCGGTGATGGTGATCTTGACGCCGTTGTCGAGGTTGGCGACGGTGCGCTCGACGCCAGCCGCCTTGCCGCAGCACGCCATCGGCTTGGCGGTGTTGGCGGCGATGACGATGAATGGGACGGCAAACAATGCGACCAGTGCTAACAGAAGGGCTAAACGCTTCATGCGTGTCTCCTCATGATTGTCCGGGTTGCTTGGGTTTGCCGGGAGGCGCCTCGGGTACGGGCGCGTACCTCGCAGCGACACGCTGGTCGAAAATCCCTCACAACCACGCATGATGATAACAGCAAGTCATCGAACAAACCCACGACTCGGACGGGCTCGCTGTCGCGGCCGAATTGGTGTCATCGAGGTCCCGCACGAGCAGGCCGGGCCAGTCAGACTCTCGGGGCAGTGGCGAGGATTTGCTGTACGGCGGCCGGCACTGCTCGTCGGCCGATTTGACGAACAGCACGAAGGCGAGTTTCTCGACGGCCTCGCCCTAGGAGTATTCATGCTGGCCGGCCAGCACCACGGAGAATGAAGAAGGAACTTGGTGGGAGCGGCATCCTGCCGCGACCAGTCGGGCCTCGAGAGCCTTGCTCGGTCGTACCTCGAAGGTGCTCCCACTAGCTCATCTTCGGAGCAGAGCCCGTCGACCGGGAAAATGTTGCGGCACTTCCAAAGCTCCGCGACGGTTCGCTGGGGGCCATCCGCCATTCGACTACGCCGTAACCTCACTGGCGCTGCGCCGTGAGTCTCGTACTGTGGGTAACTGCGGATCGCCACCGTCAGATTGAGAGCGAGAACGGGCCCATCATGCCGCTGTGGACGAGGACGCAATGCTGGAGCACGTCACGCCCCAAGAGGACGGGGATTCCCTGTGGGTGGAGCGGCGCGCCGATCAGCGCGTCGAGCGTGCCCTCGTCGTCGTCCGCGACGCGCTGCATCAGCTCGGTGCTGTCGGTGCCTGGTCTCCCGCCGCTTGACTCGCATTGAGGCACCGGTATGCTCGCGCGGGGCAATGGCGAAAGTCTGAGGAGCTACGGGGTCTCGTGGCGTGACACGAGGAGCAGCGATGATTATCGACAGACCGCAGATGAGGGAGAGTGGAAGCGAGACCACCGTGGAAGCCGCGGTCAAGCTGGAGCATTCCGACGCCGCGTACCCCGCCACCCTTTGGTTCACCTTCCCGCAAAGGCTCGCCGAGTTCGTTACCGATCGTGCGGACGGATTCGCGGTCGCGCTGCTCCCCCTGGCCATGAGGTTGGGCGAGAGCGTCACGATCCACGGAGAGCTCTCGTACCGCCTCGCGCATGGGATGCGCGACTACCAGCGGATCCAGAGCGAATGGAAGCCGGGCTTCTTCCGGCAGGTCGAGATCTTCGGCGACGACCTGCTGAGCCGCAACCGTGCCGAAGGCTCGGGAGCGGTCGGCGCCGCGTTCTCGGGAGGCATCGACTCGTTCCACACGCTCTGGACGCACCTGGCCGAGAACGAGCCCTACCCGCCATTCAGGGTCACGCACTGCCTGATGATCAACGGCTTCGATTTGGACGCGGATCTCTCCAACACCGGCAGCTTCCTCAGGATGCAACGACTCTACGAGCCGATGATGAGGAGACTCGGCGTGGAGTTCGTCGTCGTGCGTACGAACCTCCTGCAGTTCCTCGGCGTTCACATTCAGAAACAGGCGTTTGCGGCCTTCATCACCGCACCCGCGTTGGTCCTCGGACGGCTGTTCTCGCGCTACTACGTGTCATCCGGGTGCAAGTTCACCACGTTAGGAATGTACCCCGATGGGTCGAGCCTGATGTTCGACCATCTCCTGGGAACCGAGACGATGGAGGTCTCCCACGAGGGCGCCCATCTCACGCGCGTGGAGAAGACCGTCGCGATTTCGCGGTGGCCGGAGACGTTCGATCGCCTGAGGGTGTGCTTCCGCGCGACGGGCGTCCAGGAGGAAAGAAACGCCATTGCGAACTGTTGCGCGTGCGAGAAGTGCGTCCGCACCATGATGACTCTGGATGTCGCCGGCGCGCTGGAAAACTATCGCTGTTTTTCAAAGCCCCTCAAGCGGAGAAACATCCGGCGGCTGGAATACGGGGACGCGGCGTGCCGGGCGATCGCCGAGGAGATCCTCGCGTACGCAAGACAGAAGTGCAGGAAGGACGTCGTTCGGGATCTCCGGTGGGCCATCGTCCTCAGTGTGCTCTACAGGACGCGGATGCGAGAACTCATGCTCGCGAGCCATGAACTGGAGCAACGATCCGCGCGCTGGGCCGCGATTGCCCGCCCGACCAAGCGGCTCATGAAGCGAATGGGGCTGGGCCGAGGCTGGCTGTACTGACCATCGCCCGGCGGTTCGCCATCGATGGGAGGCAGTGGAAGTGGAGGCGACGGGGGGAGTCGAACCGCCGAATGAGGGCGTTGCAGGTCCCTGCCTTACCACTTGGCTACGTCACCGCGACCGCGAGGCAAGCGCGGCGCGAACGTCGGCGACGATGTTTCGGGAGCGGGCGTAGCCGCGATCCTGAATGAGGGCTGCAGTCTCCGCAGCCAGACGCGCGTCCTCCGTGGAAAGGCTATCGAGAAGAGCGCGGATGTCAGCGGCATCCTGGGGCCGCTCCTCGTCGTCCCGTGACAGCACCTTGAATGCGAGCAGGTGCCCTGCCCTCGCCACCGGGACGATGAGCGACGGCAACACCTCGATGGCGCTGGCGGCGGCGACGATCTCGGCCTCGATCCCAGACGATGCAAAAAGGAGATCCACGACCACGCCTTGCTCGTTCTCGCCGGGTGGAACCAGGCGGACCGTCGCCAGTCGCGAGGTTGGCGTCTGCTCGACCACCGCGACAGCCTTATGGCCCCGCGCGACGAGGGAAGCCACGAGAGCCTCGGCCGCCTTGTCGTCCGGTACGGTCACCGCGAGATCGAGGTCGCGGGTGAACCGCGGAGCCGCACGAGCTGACACCGCGAAGCCACCGATCAGAGCCCAACGCACCCCCAGCTCCGAGAGGTCCGCTTGGATGCGCCTGAGAGCCGCCTCGATCCTGGTCAGCGCGATCTCCTCGGCCACGACGCTGGCACGCCGGCGGCATCCCCGTCGGCTGCCCCGGGCCGCTGGTGCAGCCACGCCGTCAGGAGCTCCTCAATGGCCGACCGATCCAGAAGGGGATGCTCGCGGCGGAGCTTTGCGCGCATCAGTCCGACACCCGCTTCGTGCAGGTCAAAGGCGACGCGAAGGCGCTCGGCCTCGGGCTGAAGATGTTCCACCTGAAGAGTATAGCTCACCTCACCAGTGCGCGAGGCGCGACTCGCGTGGTAGCGACCGGCCTTGAGCACGTCGTTGGGGAGAGCCGGAGCGAGCGGTGGAGGTGACGGGCGGAGTCGAACCGCCGAATGAGGGCTTTGCAGGCCCCTGCCTTACCACTTGGCTACGTCACCGCGCCGCGAAGTCTAGCACCGGCCATCCGGGTGTCAACGCGCGAAAGAACGGCGTCACATCTGGAGTTGCTGCAGACGTGGCAGGAGTTGAACCCCGAGGCCGTGGCAAGGGGAATTGACCCGTGCGGAAGGGCGGTTGGGATTGAAGGACTCCAATGGAGGCAAGAAGGCCATGCTACTCATCCCGGCGAAACCGAAAGCTAGCGTCCGGGTCCTCATGAACCTACGTCGTGTAGTCGTGTCGCTGCTCCTGGCCGCATCCCCTTCGCTTGCCTCGGCCCAGACGTGTCCGGTGACGACCGATGCGGCCACCTATCCGAACCCGCCATTGACATATCCCATGACCTCTGACCGGTATGCCGTGCAATACCAGTTGGGCGGTGGTGGCTGGACGGATGCGCAGGTCTACATCACCTACTACGGTGGGACGAACTCGTCGCCGTTCCTCAGTTACTCACGCTACACCCACGACACATCGATATCGTTCGCGAGCATCCCCACCAGTGCAAGCACCGCCGTTGCGCTCCGTGTGATCAAGCTTTGGGGTTCCGCCTTTCCCGCGATCAACCACGTGTGGGTCCGGCCACGCGTCAAGGGGATTCACGTGGATTCGGTGAGCGGCGACACCGTCCAGCTCTCGACGGCGGCGGCGGCGGATTTCGCGGGAGAGCAGTTCATCCTCTGGTGGGATGGCGACACGAAGGAGAGCGGCGGGATTCAGGGTCTGGCCTTCTTTCTCAATCCACCCTACGACAGGCCCACCGGCAGCAACGTGAAAACGATCGCCGCATCAGCGGCTCTCACCGGGGATCTCTCCCACTTCGACACGCTCGATTTCGAGGGGACCGTCGCGGTCGGGGGAACGGGAGCGCAGGCATTCGTCGTGCCGGCAAACATCAGTAATGTCTTCCTCGCCCCAGGCGCCTGGGTGCAGGGCAAGCTGCGCTTCGAGCAGAGTGGCGCCGGCCACGTGAGGCGGCTTTACGGTCCTGGCGTGCTGGATGTGAGCCGGTTTAGCTATATGTACAGGGTTTGCAGCAGCACAAGCGCGTATGCAGACGAGGGCTATGACGCGCTTTCATGGCTTCCCCTCCCGGCGGGCACACCAGGAAGTCCTTCGACTCCTGACAGTTTCTTGCTCGATGGGATCATTGTCTCGGACACCAATCACTACGCGACCGACCTCCTGGTAAGAAGCACGGTCAACAACACGAAGACCATCAGTTGGAACGGTAACAACGACGGCCTCGAGTTCGGGCTGAATACGATTGCGTCGAACGTATTTGTTCGCAGCGGTGATGACTCCCTGAAGATGTGGGGCTCCAACATCACCGTCACAAACGCCACGGTTTGGCAGAATTACAACGGCGGCGTTGTGAACCTGGGCTGGTTCGACAATTCGCCGGGAGACGGTTGCCTGATCGACGGTCTTTACGTCGTGAAGACGGACTGGTTTGCCCCCGCAACTCTCAGTTGGAGCATCACGACGTTGAACTGGCAAAACAACGCGGTAGTGGCGTCGTTGATGGTCCCCGGCACCAATTTTGGTTCGCTGAATCCCTCGGTCTACCGAAACATCTATGTGGAGGACCCTCCGCGTGTGTTTCTGAGCCTGAAGATTGTCCCCTACGCCTGTCCCCTCTGCGCACTGGCCAACCCCGCTATCGCCGATTCAGTGAACCTGAGGCTGCCGAGCGTGCTCAATCTCGAGCTCGAAAACGTGTTTACGCCGGCCTCGATCCTCGACAATTCGATCGGATTCCAGACTCTCCCGGCTGGCTACACATTCGGATCCCAGACCTTCCCTGAGAGTTACACGCTGACAGGCAGCATGAACATAGGCCTGACCAATGTGATGGTCACGTTACCGGACGGCACGGTGACCGCTCTGACGAGCGAAAACGCTGCTGTCGCGGGCAAAGTGGTGACCAACGGCCACCACGTAAACGTGGGCTATGCCTTCGTGCCGGATGTTCGTCGACACCTGCGGAAGGTGAACTGAGCCTTCAACCTGCTGGAGCGGTTATTCGGGGTGGAGCGGCCGCGACAAAGCAGGGCTCAGCTCGACGGACTGTTTACAGCACCAATGGGACTCGACCAACTGGGACGACAAGCTCTAGTGGGCGCCGCCGGGCGCCTTGACGGTCTCACCGGAGAGCAGCAGGATGAACGGGAGAAAGCAGACGAACGCCAACGTGAGCATCCAGAACACGTCCACGTACGCGTGGGCTACGGCCTGGCGCTGCGTGATGCCGTAGATCATCCCGAGCGACATGCGCTTGACCGTTGCCGGATCCTGTCCGGTCGCGGTGAACAGGCCGCGCGCCGCTTCCGCGAGGCGGTCCTGGGTGATCGTGTTGAACGCGCTGACGTGGTCGGCGAGACGCGACTGGTGAAGCTGCGCGTGGCGGGCGAGCACGGTGGCCGAGAGCGCGATGCCGACCGAGCCGCCCTCGTTGCGCATGAGGTTGAACAGGCCGGTGGCCTGGCCGATCTCCTCGGACCTCAGGTGCGAGAACGCGGCGGTGGCGATCGGCACGAAGAGGAAGCCGAGGCCGAACCCCTGCACGAGGCGCGAGATCGTGACGTAGGTGAAATCGACATTTAGATCAACGGATTGCAGCAGCCAGATCGCGATGAGGTTGAGGATCGCGCCGATGAGCACGAGCAAGCGTGTGTCCACCTTGCCGATCAGGTTGCCCACGATCGCCATTGCCACCAGCGAGGCGACGCCGCCCGGCGAGATCACGAGGCCGGCCCACGTCGCGGTGTAGCCGAGCATCGTCTGGACGAACAGCGGCAGCATCGTGAACGAGCCGAACAGGCCGAAGCCGAGGAGGAACATGAGCACGGTGCCGGAGGCGTACGAGCGGTTGGCGAACACGCGTAGGCTCACGAGCGGCCGCTCGGCAGTCAGGGAGCGCCAGATGAACAGCGCGATTCCGGCCAGCGCCATCAAGGCGAATACCCTGATGAAGTTGCTTTGGAACCAGTCGAACCGCTGCCCGCGGTTGAGCACCACCTCGAGGCTGCCGAGGCCGACGCAGATGAACAGGAAGCTCATGTAGTCCACCCGCCCCTCGGCCCGTTGCAGGTGCTCGGGATCCGTGATGAACATGGTGCCGAGGATGATGCCCAGAATGCCGAGGGGGATGTTGATGTAGAACACCCACGGCCAACCCCAGTTGTCGGTGATCCATCCGCCCAGGGTGGGTCCGATGATCGGGCCGAACACGACGCCCACGCCGAACAGCGCCATCGCCTTGCCGCGCTCGTGGGGCGGGAAGGCATCGAGGAGGATCGCCTGCGACATCGGCACCATCGCGCCGCCGGCCAACCCCTGGATCACCCGCATCACGACCAGGAACGGGAGCGTGGGCGCTGCCCCTGATCCCAGCGAGGCGACCGTGAACACCGCCAGGCACGATAGGTAGAAGCGCTTGCGCCCGAAGTGATTGGCGAGCCAGCCCGTGATTGGCAGCACGATCGCGTTGGCGACCAGGTAGGAGGTGATCACCCAGGTGATCTCGTCCACCCCGGCGGAGAATGTCCCCTGCATGTGCGGCAGCGACACGTTGGCGACCGAGGTGTCCACCACCTCCATCAAGGTGCCGAGCATGGAGGTGAACGCCATCAGGTAGCGATGGGGCGGTTTGAAATTGGTCGCCATGCCGTGCTCGCCCGGAACCGTCAGGCCTCAGCGCGGCGTGGTTTGGCCGGCAGCCGGAGACGCGGCCGGGAAGGTATGCGGCGTCGCCTGCGTGTCGACCACGACGTGCGCCGAGAGTCCGAGGCGCAACGACTGATCCGCGTTGCTTTCGGGGTCGATCGCGATGCGCACGGGCAGGCGCTGCACGATCTTCACCCAGTTGCCGGTCGCGTTCTCCGGTGGCAGCAACGAAAACGCGGCGCCGGTGCCGGCGGAGAGGCTCGCCACCCACCCGCGGTACGTGCGGTCGGCATTCACGTCGGTGTGGAATGTCGCCGGCGCTCCGACGCGGATCTTTCCCAGGGTGGTTTCCTTGAAGTTGGCCTCGACCCAGACGTGCTCGCCTTCGAGGGGGACGATCGCACAGAGCGGCTGGCCGGGCGCGACCACCTCGCCGACCTGGGCGCCCTTCTTGCTCACGGTGCCGTCGATCGGCGCGGTGATCGTGCAGTACGTGCGGTTCAGCTCCGCGTTGGCGAGCCGGACCTCCTGCACCTTGATGTGCTGCTCGGCAACGGCGAGGTTGGCCTGGACCGCGCCGAGCGACTTGCCCGAGGCGGCGAGATCGGCGGCGGCGACCTTCTCCGCGTTGACCGCGTCGTCCTTGCGCTGCTTCGGCACGGAGTTGCGCTCGAACAGGTCGGAGAAGCGTTCGAGGTTGAGGTGGGCGAGCTCGTGGCGGCTCGCGTCGGCGTCGACCTTGGCCTGCGCCTGGGCGATTTGCGCGCGGATGGTGGCGAGCGAGGAGCGTGCCTCGTCGAGGGAGCTGCGCGCCTCCTCGACCCGTTTGTCGGCGTCGCCGGGATCGAGCGTCGCGATCACCTGGCCCTTCTTCACGGCCTGGTTCTCGGTCACCTCGACCGCGAGCAGCGTGCCCTGAATGCGCGAGGCAACCGCAAACACGTCGCCGCTGACGTAGGCGTCTTCGGTGTCGGGGAAGATCTGCGCGTGCTTCCAGTAGCGGTAGCCGAGGGTGGCAATGACGGCCAGGACGAGGAGGATGACCGCGAGCGAGACCCACTTCTTGATCATGTCATTGCTCCTTCACGGCGGCGAAGAAAGCGGGCAGGTCCTCGCCCGCCGTGGACAGGATAGTGCCTTGCTTGAGGAACGCGTCGTAGTTCCGGTTGACGAGCGCGAAGCGGCTTTCGGCGAGCACCGACTCGGCGTCGAGCACGTCGGCGGTGCGCGCGAGCCCTGCCTTGTACTGGTCCTCTTCGATGCGCAGGTTCTCCTCGGCGGCGCCGATGTTGGTCTCGGCAGTGGCGGCTTCTCGGCGCGCCTGCTCGAAGTCGCGGTACGCCTGGTCGAGTTGGATTTCGAGGGTGCGCTGGAGGTCGCCGATCTGCTCTCGGGTCTTGGCCGCGGCGAACTCCGCCTCGCGCACGGCGGCCTTGCGCGCGCCACCGTCGAACGCCTGCCACGACACCCCGAGGAAGAGGAAGTTCGCGTTCGGGTAGAGCAGGTAGCGGTTCTGCTGATACGTGTGCGATGCCTGGGCGAGCGCGCTCGGGTAGTCCTCGGCCTTGCGCGCCGCTACGCCGGCTTCTTCCGCGGCCTGCCGCGCCCGCAGCGTTTGCAGTTGCGGGTTGGCCGCGACCGCGCGCTGCTTCAGCTCTGCGATGGTGGACGGGAGCGGCGGCGGCGGGGCGAGGCCGGCCGGAAGCGCAACCGGCTCGCTCGGCGCCCGTCCCATCAGGCGGTCGAGCGTCTGTTTCGCGACGGCTTCCCCGTTGTCCACCTGGCTCGCTTGATCCTGCACGAGCCGCAGCCGCACCTCGGTTTCGAGCAGGTCGTTGCGGGCGACCACGCCATGATCGTAGAGGTCCTGGGCGATCCGAAGGTGGTCCTGCAGGCTGGTGATCCGCTGCTGCACCACGTCGCGTTGCGCCGAGAACGCCAGCGCCCGCAAGTAGGTGCCGAGCCCGTCGAGCACCGCCGCTTGCACCTCGGCGCTACCGCGCTGCGAGGTGGCGTCCTCGCCGCGGCGCGACGCCTCGACCGCCGAGGAGCGCCGGCCACCGTCCCAGAGCAGGTACGTCGCGTCGAGTTCCCCGGAGAAGAAGTCGCGCTCGGTCTCGGAAGCCTGGAAGGCGCCAAGCAGGCCGACGATTGGGTTGTCGCGCGCCATGTAGCCGCCGGTCAGCGACACCGATGGGCGGTAGAGCGCTTCGAGGCGCTTCGTGCCCTCGCGCGCGGCGTCGAGGTCGAGGCCGGCGGCGATCGCCGCCTCGGAGTGTCCCGCAATCACGCGCAACGCCTCCGCGAGTCCGAGCGCCTGCGTGTCCGAGACCGCGGCTTGTTGGGCGCTTGCGCCGCCCCCGGTCAGCCCTGCGACCAGCGCGAAGAGCAAGAGCGAGGCTCCTCCTTGGGTTCGGCGCACAGGCAGCGTTCGGTGTTGTGCTATCGCCATCGTGTCATCACCTCCGAACGAATCGGCCGTTTCTTCGGTCCGCGAGGGGGCAGGCCACTCACGCCTGCTCTCGAACGCCCGCGAAGACTAGCACTGCGCCACGAGTCTCAGAGCGGGCGGGATGGACGGTCGTTCTGCGCGGCCACGACACGGCCACCCGTAAAGCCACCCGCGCCGGGAGGCACGTGGCAAAATGACCTCACTGCCGGCCCTGAGAGCGCGGGCGCGAGGGGAGTTGGCTGGACCGCCGCCGGGAACCGGCGAGTAGCGGGACATCGGGTATTCGGAGGGAGCGAAATGCGAACGGTCTTTGTCGTGGCGGTGTTTGCGCTGGGCACCTTCCTCATGGTGGACGGGTTGGCCGGGATCGCGCTTCGCCACATGTGGACGTTCCGCCGGGGTGGGGAGGGCGTTTGCCACAGTTACGATCGCGACGCCCTCGTCCTCGGCATCGTCTACCTCCTGCTTGGCGTACTCGTTCTCGGGCTCGGCGTGGCGCTGCGCGCCGTGCTTTTCCCGGTCGGAGGATGAGTCATTTCTTCTCGACGATGACCTGGCCGACCATCTTGGTGTGGATCGAGCAGTAGTAGACGAACGTGCCGGGCTCGGTGAAGGTGTGCGAGAAGCTCTCGTCGGTATCGAGCGCGCCAGATTGGAAACTGTCATCCTCGGCGACGACCGTGTGCGGCATGTCGTCCCGGTTGGTCCAGGTGATCGTCGTCCCCACCGGCACCGTGATCGTCCCCGGCTTGAAGGTGAAGTTGTCGATCGTGACCTGGGCGGCCTTCGCGTTCGCCGTTGGTTTCTGCTCCGCGGCGGGAGCGGCGGTCGCGCCGAGCGCCGCGAGGACGAGGACCGCGACAACGGCGAAGTGCCTTCCTCGAGTGCTGGTCATGGCTGTCTCTCCTTTTCATACCGATCTGACGACCGGTATAGAGTGCTTTTGTCATCCCGAGTGGAGCGAGGGATCTGCTGTTGTCTGCCCGGCCTGTGCGGCAGTCCCGCTCGCTACGCTCATCCCACCATCGAGATCGAATCGGGAATCACCACCTCGGCTCGCGGCCATCCCGGCTGCGCAAGCGAGCTGTCCACCACCGCGAGCGTCCGGTCTCCGGGCACGAAGGTGACGTCCCGCACGCCGAGCAGCGCGCGCAGCTCGCCCTCCGGCACCTTCATCGGGCCGGGTGACGGCGCGGCGCCGGGCTTCGGCTGGGGGAACGCGGTCGAGCACGCGGTGTGGAACGCGACCTTGCCCTCGACCTTCTGCAGCACCTGATGGATGTGCCCATTGAGCACCGTCACCGAGCCAAAGCGCTTGAGGTACGCGAGCGCCTGGGCGCTGTCCTCAGTGCCCCAGCCCCACTCGGGGTACACGGTCCACAGCGGAACATGCGCGAACACCACGATCGGCGTGCTGCTGCGCTTGCCCTTGAGATCGCCCTCGAGCCACTCGAGCTGCTCGTGGCCGAGGCTGCCGAGCCCACCCGCCTTGAGGTTCAAGACGTTGACCAACCCGACGAAGTGGACGCCCTTATGGTCAAAGGAGAACCACCCATCTCCGGGAGCTTTCTGCCCGAACCGCTCGCGGTAAAGCGCGCCGTTGTCACCAATCATGTCGTGCTCGCCGGGCACGTAGAAGATCTCGCTCGCCTTGAGCCCGCGCAGCACCTGCGCGAGCGTGTCGAACTCCTCGGGCTTCGAGAGGTGCGTGAGGTCGCCGGTGTGGATGACGAAGTCCGGCTGCTTGGGCAGCGCGTTGAGCTTGTCGACCGCGAGGCGCAGCGTGGCGACGACATCCTTGTTCGCTTCCTTCGAGAAGCCGATGTGGCTGTCGCTGATCTGAGCGAAGGTGAAGGCGCCGCCCCCACCGCTGCCCGCTCCCGCCGCCGGCCTGGCCCCAACCGCCGTGAGCGCCCCGAGCGCGCGCGAGGTCAAGACGCCGCCTTCGACCGCGCACACCACGCCGGTGCCGACCCACGCCATGCACTTGAGAAACCCGCGCCGGTCGATGCCGTCGTGGGCGTCGTCGAGCCTGATGATGTCGCTCATCGTTTCCCCCTTTCGCAGCGGTCCCCGGGCTCAGCTCGCGTCTGCCCGCCGCGCCGCCGTCACCTGCCTGTACTCCCTCTGAAGGTTTCTATTCCGAGACTCTGATGCCGTCGCGCGGGGAATAAAGCCGCCGCCATAGAAGTCTGGTACGCCGGAGCGAGGCCGATCGGCGGATGGGCGGGGCGGGATCCGGGCAGGAGAGACTCGAGCTCTTCGAGAGCGCGGTGCTGCCTTACCTCGACGCCGCCTACAACCTCGCCCGCTGGCTGACCCGCGACCCGAACGACGCCGAGGACCTCGTCCAGGAGGGCATGCTGCGCGCGCTGACCTACTTCGACGGATTCCATGGCACCGATGGGCGGGCCTGGCTGCTCGCGATCGTGCGGAACTCGTTCTACACCTCGCTCCGGCGGCGCCAGGCGATGGGGAAGAGCGAGCCTCTTGACGATGACCTGGGCCCGGCCGACGGCGCGCCGGACAGCGAGACCGTGCTGCAGCATCGCATCGAGGTCGGCGAGCTGGGCGAGGCGATCGAGCAACTGCCGGTGACGTTCCGCGAGGTGATCGTGCTGCGCGAGATCGAGGGGCTATCGTACAAGGAGATCGCCGAGGTGGCCGGAATCCCGATCGGCACCGTGATGTCGCGGCTGGCGCGCGCGCGCGGGCTGCTCAAGCGGCGACTGACGGGCGCCGGAGGGGGGGCGTGAGGTGAGCTGCGAGGAGCTGCGCGCTGCGCTGCCGACCTACCTGGACCGTGAGCTCGGTCCGGCGGCAACGCTCGAGGCCGAACGTCACCTTGCGAGTTGCGCGGAATGCAGCGCCATAGTCGCCAACGAGCGCGCGTTCCGGGCGTCGTTCCGCGATCCCTCGCTGCGCTTTGGTGCGCCCGACGCCCTTCGCGCGCGCCTCAACGCGGCGCTGCGTGCGCGGGCTGGCGCCGCGCGGCCGGGGCGCGCCTGGAGCCGAACGTGGTTGGCTGCAGCGGCGCTGCTCGTGCTTGGCGTCGCGATCGGCTCGCTCGCGACCCGGCTCGCGCTTGCCCCATCGGCGGAGCGGGTCGCCGAGGGCGAGGTGCTCGCCGCCCACCTGCGCTCGCTTGCGGGCGATCACCTCACCGAGGTCGCCTCGTCGGATCAGCACACGGTCAAGCCGTGGTTCGCGGGCAAGCTCGACTTCTCCCCCAGTGTTATGGACCTCAGCGCCGAAGGCTTTCCCCTTGCCGGCGGCCGGC
Source organism: Thermoanaerobaculales bacterium (assembly GCA_044447965.1). GTDB lineage: Bacteria > Acidobacteriota > Thermoanaerobaculia > Thermoanaerobaculales > Thermoanaerobaculaceae > DATIYW01. Next base: position 70,811 of record JBIOGJ010000014.1, read on the forward strand.
TCGACGCGATCGGCCTCCATCCCGTTGCCGCGCTCGTGTACCGCCGGCGCCTGCACGTCATCAACGTCTTCACCTGGCCCGCCCGGTCGGATCGCGAGATCGCCCCGGTGGCGACAACGATGAACGGCTATCACCTGATTCGTTGGGCGCGTTCCGGCATGAGCTACTGGGCGGTCTCCGACCTCGATGCGCAAGAGCTGCACCGGTTCGCGGGACTGCTCGCGAGCACGAGGTAGGCACCTCGCGTCACTTTGTGCACGTTGCGGTGGCGAGTCGCATCTCTGCCGCAATGGCAGCGACATCCCGCACCGGCCGCTGTTACACCAGTGACGGACCACGAACAACGGATTCTTGATGCCCGTCGGGCTTGCGGCACTTCGGCGCCGGCTCGCCACCGCTCGCTCCGCGCCGAAGCTCCTCCGGCCGCGACCCGGCAGCGCGTCTCGCCGCCGTGACCCTCGCTGTTCCCCTCGCGCAAAAAAGGCGTTCGCTCGGGGCCAGCGTCTCCCGGCGCCGATCCGCGCGCTGGATACCCCGCGGCCTCCGGAGCGATCGCCGCTTCGCCCGACGGGCGGATTTGCCTTCCACCCACCCATCAC
>JBIOGJ010000015.1:0-68647 GCA_044447965.1 Thermoanaerobaculales bacterium
CGGCGCCCCCGCCCCACCCGCCCACGCAGTTGGTGGAGCTGGGCAAGACCGAAGCGCTCCGCGTTCTCGATCACCATCAGCGAAGCGTTCGCCACGTCCACGCCGACCTCAATCACGGTGGTCGAGCACAGTACGCCGATCTCGCCGGCGGCAAATGCGGCCATCACCGCTTCGCGCTCGGCGGCGGGGGTGCGGCCGTGGACGACCTCGACCCGCACGCCAGGCAGCGCGCCTCGCACCGTGCGCACGTGGCTGGCGATTGCACGCAGGGAGAGCTTGTCGGACTCCTCGATGAGCGGGAACACCCAGTACGCCTGACCGCCATCAGCGACTTCTTTGCCGATGAATTCGGCGAGCCGCGGCCTGGCGTCGTCCTCCCGGAGCACGGTGCGCACCGGAGTGCGACCCGGCGGCAGCTCATCGAGCACCGAAACGTCGAGGTCGCCGTAGAGCGACAGCGCGAGTGAGCGTGGGATCGGCGTTGCCGTCATCACGAGCAGGTGCGGCGCTTCACCTTTGTCTAACAGCGCCTGGCGTTGGGCGACGCCGAAGCGGTGCTGCTCATCGATCACGGCGAGGCCGAGCCGGTCAAACACCACGGCATCCTCGATCAGCGCGTGGGTGCCCACGACGAAGCGCGCGGCGCCGCTGGTCAGCCGCGCTCGCACAGCCTCCTTCTCACGGGCGGGCAGCGAACCAATGAGCAGCTCGGGAGCGTATGGCGTCGAGCGCAGCAGCCGCACGAGCGTGCCAAAGTGTTGTTGCGCGAGCAGCTCCGTCGGCGCGAGCAGCGCAACCTGATGCCCCGAGCCCATCACAACCACGGCCGCGAGCACGGCCACGATCGTCTTGCCCGAGCCCACGTCGCCCTGGAGGAGGCGGGCCATCGGGAACGGCCGCTGCAGGTCAGCGACGATCTCCGCAAGGACGCGCTTCTGCGCCTCGGTGAGCCGGAACGGCAGCACGCCCCGCGCGTTGTCGCGGACCTGATCGGTCACGACACACGCAGGAGCCCGCTGCCGACCGCGCCGGACTCGTTCGCGCTCGAGCACCACGGAAAGGGCGAGCAGCTCCTCGAATGCGAGGCGGCGAAGCGCGGGGGTGCGGCGTGACGCCAGGTCGGCAAGCAACTGCGTCAGCGCAGATTCGTCAGCGGGCGGCGGCGGGAAGTGCGCCGCGCCGAACGCGCGCCCAAGCGGCGTCATCGGTGGGTCGGTCGGGAGGATGGTTGCAAGTGGATCAGCGAGCTCACCACACGCTTCGAGAGCGCGCGCGACCAGGGTGCGCACCCGCCGTCCGCCCAGGTTGCCGACCCGGCGGTACATCGGCACGATGCGGCCGAGATGGATCGGCTCAGCGTCCTCGTCTTCGATCTCCCATTCGGGGGCAACGAGCTGAAGACCCCAACCACTTCGAGCGGGGCGGAGTGCGCCGTAGAGCCAGACCCGCATCCCCTCGCGCAGCGTGCTCGCGAGGTACGGCTGGTTGAACCACACCACGGCAAGCGCGCCGGTGCCATCGTCGACCACCGCCTCGACGATCGACAAGCGCCGCACCCGGGCACGTCGCTCCACCAGCTCGACGATCCGGCCGCCCACCGTCACCATCACGTCCGGCGCGGTCAGCGAGGAGATGCTGCGCGGGTTGGAACGGTCCTCCCAGCGGTGGGGCAGGTACCAGAGCAGATCACCCACCGTCGCCAGGCCAGCCGCACGCATGGCACGCTCACCCGCGGGCCCGACTCCCTTGAGCGCCGCCAGCGGGCTCGAGGCGGTGAGCTTCATCCCGGTTCGGCGACGATGTGGAGGCGCAGGGTGACCAGCGCGAGCTGGACCAGGTCGCCGCCCTTCAACGGATGCGGCTGGAACGGCTCGAGCTTGGTGCCGTTGACGAACGTTCCGTTGGTGGAGGCGTTGGTCTCGGTGACCGAAAGGTCGGCGCCAGCGGAGCGGATGGTGGCATGCCGCCGCGACACCGTCCGTTCAGCGTCGAGCGAGGAGAGGTCGATGTCCGGCGTTACGCCGGTGACCGGGTCGTGGCGGCCGAGCGTGGTATCGCCAACCGATCGCAACGGGAACAACCGACCGGATGCAAGGTGCGACAGAACCGCCCACGCCTCCACACCCTGGCTCGCCGGCGCGGGAGCAAGCGCCGCGAGCTCGGCCTTCTTGCCCAACACCTCCTCGTAGCGACGGTTGGCCTCACGGAGGCGCTCGGACAGCTTCATCATCATCCGCACCGCGATGTCGGGTTTCCGGCGCAGCATCCCATCGAAATCATTGGCGGTCAGTTGCAGCGCTTCAACCTCGGTCAGGGCGGTGGCCGTGGCGGAGCGCTGCGGCAGCTCCTCGAGAAGCGCCATCTCGCCGAAGAAGTCGCCTTTGTCCAGGATCGCAAGCTCGCGGTCCTTGCCGCCGGCTTTGCGTGAGATGCGCACCTGGCCCTGCTGGATGATGTACATCTCGGCGCCGATGTCACCCTCCTCGACGATCACTGCCCCCGCCGAGAAGCGCCGCATGAACTCGCCCAGCTTCGAGTTCATCGGGCTGCCGACGCGGATCTTCGACACCTACGCACCTCCCCAGGAGATCTGGCCCCGGATGGTGTCCACTTCGACCTCGACGCCGAGCGGAAATGGCAGGTTGGCTTTGCCGTGGCCGAACGGCAACCCCTCAACGACGACCGCCTCGGGCGGAACCGCCTCCTCGACCAGCGCGCGCCAGCGCAGCCGCCACCCATGCTCCCCCCGCCCGCAACGGATTAGTTTGCCGCTCACGACCGCCTTTACCCGTGCGAGTCTAGAGGACAGCCGCAGTTGGGTCAACAAACGATCGAGGCGATAGAGGGGCTCGCCAACGTCCTCGAGGAAAACGACCGCCCCGTCGAGATCGGCCTCGAACGGTGTTCCCACCAGCGACGCCAACAACGAAAGGTTGCCACCGACAGAGACACCTCGCGCGATACCACTTCGCACGACGTTTGCCTCCCCTACCTTGAAGATCCGTCGAGGCGCCGTGCCGCGCAGCCACGCCAGTAGCATCTCCCCGCTACGTGGATCGGTGCGGAGCGAAGTCACGACCGGCCCGTGCAGTGTGGCGAAAGGAAACCGGCTCTGGGCCGCGGCGTGCAGGGCAGTCAGGTCGGAGAAGCCCACGATCCAGCCACCCCACGCCGCGAGTCTGTCCCAGGGCAACTTCGACAACAGTCGCGTCGTGCCGAAGCCGCCGCGCGCGGCGAGGAGAACGTCCACGTCCTCCTCGAGCAAGGCCACCAGGCCTGCGAGGCGCTGCTCATCAGAACCCGCCAGATAGCCGGCTCGCGCCAGGAGGTTGGTGGCGGGCACGACCTCGAACCCTTGTCCTTGCAGCCACTCAAGACCGGCCGTCAGGGCCTCCTGATTGGGAGCGCCCGCGAGCGCCATCACACCGACGCGCGCCCCGGTTCGGACGGGCGCGGGGAGCGGTCGCAGCCGGATCGCCATGTTGCGATTGTACCGGCACCCCTCGCAGCCCGTGCGGCGCGCCTGCGCCGCTCGTCATGCCCCGAGGTCATACCACCACGTATGACATTGAATTCGTATTAGATGAGGAGACACCCGAGGGAGCTATAAGCCGAATCCTGTGCCTCTCGCGAGAGAGGTGGTGCTCATTCCTCTGACCGCGCCGTTGCCGGCGGGTTCGAGCGGCCTACCCGGGAGCCCTCCGCCACCATGGGCGGAACCGGGGGTGGGTCCCGCAAGCTCCCCTATTTGGCCTTGCTCCGCACGGGGTTTGCCATGCCTGGGCCGTCGCCGGCCGAGCGGTGGGCTCTTACCCCACCTTTTCACCCTTACCCGACGACTGTCGCCGGGCGGTGTATTTTCTGTGGCACTTTCCCTCGCGTTACCGCGGCTGGGCGTTACCCAGCGTGCTCCCACCAGGAGTTCGGACTTTCCTCGGCCGGCTGCTGCCGGTCGCGAGCACCCGCTCCCTCAGGTGTCATCGCCATTCTAGCGCCTACGCGCGGCAAGGTGGCGCCGCCGGCGAACGACACGCTGCGGTCCCTCGACGTTGTGCCGCGGGCCAGCAAAGAAGGCGGCCTCCTGCTCGAGGTCGGGCGAGCTCGGGCGCTGCTCTCCGCCGGCAGATGGTTCCCGCGCGACCCACTGCCAAAATGCCGCGCCACCGACAACCTGCGCGCCACTCGTTTGCGCCCGCGCGGCGAGACCCCTATCATCCGTCGCGAGGCGCCATGCCCGTCCGGCGCGGCCGAGCGTTGCCAGGATCGCCGTGTCGGCGTGCGGGACATACCTAACCTCCACCGCGCCCAATTTCTCGACCGCACCACCACCCTCCGGCGGACTCCCATCGAAAAAAACGAGAATCCGCACTCGTTCGCGGCGGGCGAGTGCGAGCGCGGCTCGCCGGACTCGCTCGCGGTCGCCTCCGCGCGCCAGGTTGTTGCCATCCAGTACCCAGGGCATGGCCCGCTTCCCGCCGCCTCGGAACGGCTATTTCGTCTTCTTGATGTTGGACTTGATCCCAGCGAGCACGGCCTTGACGTCCGCGTTGTTGGGATCGTACGTCAAGACCTGATCGAGGCACTGCCGCTGACGTTCTCGCAAACCGCGCACTCCCCAAAAACTGGCGAGCTCGAGCCAGGCCTCCGTGAAACGTGGCGCGAGCGCCAACGCATGCTTGAGATGGTCCAGCGCCCGTTGCGTCCACATCGGGTTTTGCAGCTCCAAACGGGCAAGCAGTAGCAACGGCTCCGCCTGAGGGTCGAGCCGAACTGCCTGGTCGAGGAGCTGAACAGCCATGCCACGGTCGCCAACCCGAATCAGCTCCTTGGCGCGCGCAACGTTGGCGTTCACCAGCTCCGCGCGCGCTTGGGCGCGGCGATCCGCATCGGAGATGGTGTCGGGCTCCGCGATCGCGACCGGTTTGTTGCCTCGGTCATAGCGGGTCCGTGTCTCTGCACCGCTCAGGACTTGGTAGGCCTCGTGTAGCGCCGAGGAGATCGCTGCCAACTCGTGGCGCAGCGAGCGCAGATGGGGCTCGCCCGCCCGATCGGGGTGGTACACGCGCGCAAACTCGAGATAACGCGAATGGATCTGATCCTGCGTCGCTCCCGGGCTCAGACCAAGGCGGTTGTAGAAGTTGCGGTGATGGAACTCGGCCGCAAGGCGAATGACGTCGGCGTACTCTCGAGCCTGCTGCGGTGTGTACTGCAGGTTCTCGGTCGCTGGCGGCTCAGCCGTGGTCGCTGGCGCGGTGGCAACGATCCCTCGCGCGACAGCGCGGGTTGCCGGCTCGTCTCGCGTCTCGACCAGACCCGCCGCGACCAGCACACCCAGCCCGCGCGTGACTTCGGCCGGCGGCAGGCCGGCGACACGCCGCAGTTGGAGCGCCGTGCTGGTCCCATCCAGGCGCGAGAGCAAGAAACCCTCCTGGGGACTGAGCTGAACCTGCTGGTAACGCAACAACGCGTCCTGCGCTGCCCACAGATACCGGGATGGCCCAACGAGGTCCTCAAGGCGGCTCGCGTCCGTGACCGCGCGAGCGGCGGCGGCGAGGAGCGACGCCGTGGTCATCTCCAGCGAGGCAGCATCGCCGGGAAGATTGTCGCCGGGATCGAAGCAGAAGTCGGCCGGATCGAACAACAGCCGTGAAACGATCTCCACCGACAGCGCCCCCAGCTCCCGCACGAGCAGGTCGGCGACAAGCAGGCCCTCCTGTACGAGGAACGTGCCGTAACGAACGCCTTCGGGCTGGCGCAGCAACAAGATCGCCATCCGGTGCGGCTCGATCAAGCCGCGCTTTGACAGCCACCTGCCGAGCTTCTCGTCCTCCAGCTCGGAGACCACCGCGCGAACGTGGCCGGCCTCGAGCCAAAGGTGCCGCGTCCCCGCCGCGCTCGTCACGTCGAGGCGACCGCTGGCCAGCTTGCGGACCAGCTCGTGGAGGACGGCCGGGAATCCCGCTGCTTCGAACTTCCCGACCTCCAGATTCTCTGACGACATGGAAGACGATTCTAGCCTGGCCTCAACGCGCCCTCAAGGCGAACCCGTTTCCACCTTGACGACGTGCGCCACGAAACCGCGCGCGACGGTGGCGTCGCCCAGACGGGGCTTGGCGTCTTCTGCCTCTTCCTTGGTCGGAAAGTGTCCCCACACGAGGCGGTAACACTGATCGGGAGCACGTCCGAACGGCACCACGCGGAGATTCGTCTTGTCCTGCTCCTGGCGGCGATACAAGCGCTCGAGCTCGGCAGGCTGGCAGCCGCCATCCACGGCGACCGCCCAAGGCCCCCCAGTGCCGGCCGACTTGGTCAACAACCACGGCTTGTACACGAGCGCCGCTGCAGCGAGGCCCACCACGAGCACGGCGAGCAGCACGAGCCACCACCGGCGGTGGTGCGTCGAGGGCTCTGGCAGTGGCGATGCGATCTCCATCAGGGGCCTGTCGACGATCCGGTCGCTCGCTTCCGCCAGTCCTGCTCCCACCGCGGCCGCCAGCAGGCGGAGCGCGACCTCGCGGCCGTGCGGGGAGGGGTCGGCGATTTCCTGAGCGGTGCGCTGGTTGTTGATCTTCGCAAGGATCGCCACCGCCTCGTCGGTGAGCCCGAGGGCGCCGACGCGCCGCGCATAGTCGGGCAGGCAACGCAGTACCTGCTCCGGCTGGGGGAGGAAGATCGGAACCAGGGCCTCGCCATCCTTGCCGAGCGTCATTTCCACCACGAGGTGCGGGTAGGACACCGTCAGGCCGCGCTCCTCGGTCGGGAGCTCCGGGCCGAAGCTGACCTGGGCATCGCTGGCGAGAAAGAACTCGCGCAAGCGCGCACCGAGCGCGCGCTTCACGACCGCGTTCGACTCCGCTTGCGACACCTGCCCTGCCGCCACCGCTGCTTGCGCCTCGGCGAACCAGTCCCCGCTGTCGGTCAGCCCGAACGCTGCGGCGAGGAGATCGTTGTCGTCGCCCTCGACACCCACGATCTGCAGGCCGGACACAAACAGCACAAGCTCCGCACCGGCCCACTGAAGACGCGCCGAGCCTTTCCCTTTCCGCCCCACCCACAAGGCAAGTTGACTCGCTGCCGACGACCCGCTCATGTGCGTCACACTAGCGCGGTTGAGACCGATCGTCTACTCCCCCAGGAAACGACTCGGCATGCAAGGTTGTGCAAAGGCATGCGAGGATACATACTTGAGGAGGCGGAAGGCACCGCTCGGCACTCGTGGAAACGGGCCGGAATTCGAGGGCAGCGAAACGTTGACAAACAAGGTGACGGACTAACGCTGAGACGATTCTCAGCGGTTCGGAGGTAGAGCGTGGGCAAGGATCCACCAGTGAACGCACTGCCACGACGGCTCAATGATGCGAGCTGGCGTGAACTCCAGCGGACTCTCGGGCTACGCGATGGCTCGGCAGAAGCCGTAGAGGCGAGGGTGCAGACCGAAGCATGGCTTGGGCGCTACGAATCCGCGAGTGAACTTCTCGACCATAGCCTGAGGCCCGCCGACACTATGAAAGCTCTTCGTGCCGTCGCTGGCGCAACGCAACACATGATTGACGCACTTCGGCGACTACCGATATCGGCGGGCGCGGCCCTGTCCCTATCAGGGGAATCCATGGGCTACTTTCACGACCCCCTCATGGTTGACAAGTTGGTGCTGATGCGCGAGGCGGCTAGACAGGCAGCCCTAGCTTTCGATGGCGCGACAAACAAGGGCCGCGCGCCGCGTGACGGGCTCCGATGGGTGACTCAGGGCCTGGAGGGTGTGTTCCGCCAGTTCTACGATTCCGCTGCCCGCAGAGGGGCCCCCGCGGCCGACCGGCTAGCCTACATTCACGACGCCCTTGAGGCCGGAAACGTGCCGGACGTGCCCGACGCTCGACAGCTCGAGCGCTATCTCTCCGGCAAGTAACTTCGTCATTTAGTCACGCAAGAAACACGCGACAAAGCGTCGGGCGCTTGGTCGCGGGAGGTGCGAGTGTTCCCGCAAGGGTCCGCAAAATAGCATGCGGTGCCCAGCGGAGGAAACGAGATGGTCGCACCCAAGTTGCAAACCCCACGAGAAGTTGCGGGGGACCCGCCGCCGGGGATCTCGAAAAGCTCGAAGGTGCTGGAGCGGCAGCTCCGCGCCGGCCTCTTTCCCGTCGGCGTGGCGGTCAAGGTCGGTGCTCGCTGGTTCATCAACGCCGATGCACTCGTGACTTGGCTCGCCGCTGGCGGCTCCCTCGCCGAGCAGAGGCCAGCCGCATGAATACCGACCCGCCTCCGCGTGACGAAAGAAAGCGATTCGAACTGCCGCAAAGGCAGCGCCGATTATCGCGGCTGCGCCCCGTCTCCGAAATCCTCGCGGGAGATCTCTTGGTGCAGCAAGCGCGACGGCTAACGCGGAAGGCCGCATGAGCGCTTCCTCCGAACACCCAACACAAACCACAAGTGCGTTGGTGAATGCGACCCTGGCCTATGCTGCAGCCGGTTGGCCGGTCTTCCCATGTAACCGAGATAAGCAACCGTTGACCGAGCACGGCCACCTCGATGCGACCACCAACGCGGAGATGATTCGCGCCTGGTGGCAGCAGTTGCCGGAAGCGCTCATCGGTGTGGCGATTCCCGGGGGCGCCGTCGTGGTGGACGTGGACGGCCCGGCCGGCTGGGCAGCGCTCGAGGCCGAGGGCCTCACGTTGCCGGCGACGTTGACAGCAATCACCGGGCGCGGGCAGTGGCATCGGCACTTATGGTATCGGCTGCCCACTGGCGTCGCCATCGGTTGCAAGCGCGCCTTGCTGCAGTGCGTTGACGTGCGCGGCCAGGGCGGCTATGTGATCGTGCCGCCGTCGCGGTCGGTGTTCGGGCTGTACTCCTGGCTGGACGGTTTCGGCCTGGCCAAGATCGCACCGGCGCCCGCGTGGGTGATCGAGCGCTGCCAGCCAGCACGGCCACCTGGCCAAGCGCGACCCGCCGACGAGTGGGTGGCGCTGCTACACGGTCCCGTACCTGAAGGCCACCGGCATGAGACGCTGCTCCGCGTCGCCGGCCTACTGCTCCGCCGGCACGACGCGCCGATAGGTGTGGAGCTCGCCCGCGCATGGGCCGAAGCGCGGCTCGTTCCGCCGCTGCCCGAACCCGAAGCCGCGCGCATCATTGGCGACGCTCTCACACTCGAGCAGCGACGCCTCACGCGGCAATCGGGAGGCCGGCGATGAAGGCCGCGACCTTTGCTGAGGTTGAGGCGAGGGCTGCCGAGGTGGCAGCAGCAAGAGCAGTTCAAGGAATCGTCACCGTCACCGCGGCCGAGTTGCAGCATCGCGAATTCCCGCCCCTTGTCGAGATCATCGAGGGGCTCGTGCTTGCCGGGCTATTCCTCCTCGCAGGGGCGCCGAAGATTGGCAAGTCGTGGTTGGCACTTCTCCTCGCCCTCGCGAAAGCGATGGGTGGCGAGGCGCTCGGGGTCCGCACTTCGGCGGCGATGGTGCTCTTCGTCGGGCTCGAGGACGGGATGCGCCGACTCCACAAGCGACTCGGGATGATGCTGCCCAACGGCGACATTTGGCCTGAGCATCTCTTGCTCGCCGACGCGACCTCGTGGCCGTGGCGCGGGCCGCAGGCCGTCGACGAACTGCGGCGCTACCACGACGCCCACCCTGGTCTCAAGTTCGTGGTGCTCGACACGCTCGCCCGTCTGCGACCTCCTACTGGCGGCAAGAGGGGCTCAGGGTACGACCTCGACGTTGAGTTTGCCGCGCCGTTCCAGGCGTTAGCAATCGAGCGCGAGCTGGGTGTCTTGGGCTGCGTCCACACGCGCAAGCAAGACCGCAAGTACCGCGAACTCGATGGGCTCGAGTCCGTGAGCGGCACACTCGGACTGCCCGGCACAGCGGACGGCGTACTCGTGCTGCAGCGCGGGCGCCTCGCGCGTCAAGGCGAGCTGCTCATCACAGGCCGCGACCTCCCCGAACGCAAGCTCGCCCTATCATTCGATCCGGCGTGCGGACTGTGGAGCTGCATCGGCGACGCGGCCGAAGTGATCGCCAGCCAGGCCCGCCAAGCGGTGCTTGAGGCTCTTCGTGAGAGCGGCAAGCCAATGACGCTCCGCCAGCTCAGCGAGGCCACCGGCTCCAAGTACGAGAACACCAAGAAGCTGGTCCAGCGGGTGGTGAGCGAGGGACAAGTAGTCAGATTCGGGCCTAACACGTACTCGCTGCCCTTGAGGTCGGTATGAACACGCATCCCCCCTATCCCCTGTATCCCCTGTATCCCCAATGTCCCCTATATCCCCAAAGAGAGAGAGAGACGGGGATACGGGGACATGGTGTCCCCGCCGCATGTCCCCGCCGAGAAGCACGCTACGAGCAGGCTAGAGAGGGCACGGGGACATCGGGGACAGAGGGGACACGAAAACCTGTGATCTCGCAGGAACACGCCGGCCGAGGTCGAACATGAGCGCCCCGCGTCCGTCTGCCGAAGTGCTCGAGGACGGCAGCGTGTTGCTCAAGGTCACGAAGGCCGTGCTGGTCGCGACGCCCTTAGAACTGGCGGTTGCCATCTTCGCTGACAAGCTACTTGCGGCTCGTGCAATTCGTCGCGGTAAAGCCCTGCGGAGGTCCGAACGCACCGAGCGATTCGAGCGAGGCCGTGAGAGAGCGTCGAAACACGCCGCCGGGGGTGGGTCATGAGCGAATTTCGACCGGGACCGGAGCGGCCGATCTGGCGGCTGGGAGCGCGACGAGGCTTTCGCAAGGCGATTCGTCGCGTTCTCGCCTTTGCGGGACGAAGATTGACAAACAGGCGACAAACAGTAAAGCGCATCTCTCTGTCGCACAGTAACTTTCAAGCTGGGTCTAGAGACACCATCAAGAGGTCACTATGACTTTGCCGCGGCTCTCGCGTACCGCTCGCGGCAATCGCGTCCGCCGGGGTGGGGCCATCTCCTCCCCTATCGATCCCCCGGCGGGCGCCCTTTTCTTGCAAACGAAGCTGCCGCGGTTTGCACCACCCCGCCGCGGTGGAACGCGCCCGCCGAGGTCCGGTGGTTACCTTCCCTCCATCGGGGGTGAGCCTCGGCGCGGCGCGCTTTCCCTGTGGGAATCCAGTGGTCGTGAGAGGTCTGATCGCTGCAGGTGGAACGAAGAGTGCGCGGTGCTGCACAGGGGCTTGCGCGCTAGAGGTTCGCACGGCATCCGGGCAGGCAAAGGCGGCCGAGCAGCGAACGCAGTACGGACAGCCGGCACGAGCCGGCAGGGAGTAGGCCATGCCGACAAAGGCTTTTGTGAAGTTCCAACAGCGCCGTGACGCACTGGCGGCACTCGACAGGATGCGCGCGCGCGGCAACGCCGCCAAGGTTGAGGGGTGGACGCCCCGGCACCGCCAAGCGGAGCTGCAGGACTTGCGCATCGTCGGGGTGGCGGTCGAGCAACGCGTGCGCGAGTCCGTCGCAGCCGACGCCCAGGCAGCGTTCAAGGCCGAGGCGCAGCTTGCGATCAACACAGCACCGACCATCGAGGATGCGCAACAGCGCGTCGGCGTTCTGCTCGCGCGTGAGACCGTCAAGACCATTCTCAAGGGCCGAAAGTGAACCGGCGCTCCGCGCCAGAAACGAGGAAGCAATGAGCATCGACAAATTCGGCAACGCCACGGGCCCGGCCGCTACCGTGCCGGCCACACCGATCATGACTGCCAACGAAATCGCTCAGGCCGAGGCAGCGCGAGCACAAGCGGACGCCGAGCGTGCGGCCACGCTAACAATCGAGGCCCAGATGCGCCTCGCGTCCGAAAAGGGCGGCCAAGGGGGCAAGGGATGAACGCGCTCGGGTTTCTCTCACGAGCCAAGCCGGGGGCCGGCGCCGTCGTGGCGCCGGCGGACGCCCCTGCTCCCGTGCAAGGCGTCGAGGAGGCGGCACTGCGCGACGCCACCGAGACACACGACGCAGCCCGGCAACGTCTCACGGAGCTGCAGGCGAGACGAGACGCGGTGCAACAGGAAACTACCGAGACCGCCGACAAGCGGGTCACACTCGCGAAGCGGCTTGCCAGCGGTGAGGAGGTGAGCAGGCAGCTCGCGGAGGTGGAGTCTGAGCTAGTGCGCCTTCGTGCACACGCCGATGGCCTCGCCACGTTGATCCTTGAGGCCGAGCAAAACGAGCTGGCGTCGCGCATGCAACACGACATTGCGAGTGCGGCTGTGCGCATCCTGCGCAACAAGGCCGAGGCCGCCGAGCTCGCCGCTGAGGCGCGGCGGCTCATCGCCCAGGCCCGTGCGGCGTACCGGACGCTATGTCACAGCAGGGGTCTCTTGGTCGGTGTTCTCGACCGCCTCAGCGAACGCGATGCACGCTTGGCGAACAGCGTGGCGTACGAGATGAGCGAGCCCGACCCACTGCGCGAACTCACTGCTGGAGGCTCTCGCGAAGTTTTCAGCCCGAGGTGGCGCATCGGCTCGTATCACGCTCCCGCGTTGATTCCGCCGACCGTACCACCGGAAGGGTGAGCCATGAGCATCATCGAGCGTGACGCGGGAGGGCGCTTCGTCCCGGGAACGCCCACACCAAACTCCGGCGGCCGTCCGGCGATCGCAAAGGTATTTCGGCAACGCTGCCGTGAATTCATGGAAGAGGACGAGGGCGGGTGGAAAAAGCTGATCGCGCTGGCCCGTGGCCGTGGCCAGGTGGCCTTCCGGGCGCTCGAATTGGTCGCTGCCTATGCCTACGGCCGGCCCGCTCAACGCCTCGAGCACACCGGCGGCGATGGAGCGCCGATCGGCGTGGAGACCAGCCTCCTGATGACGAAGCTCTCCGCGTTGATCGGTGAGCCGGTGTCCGATCCGCTCCCGGCGGGCGACGGTGCGACCTCGCCCGCATTGCCGGCTGGCGAGAAGCCCCGTGAGTAGCTCGCTCGCCTCGCGCCTCGCCGCGTTGCCGCCCGAGCGTCGGCGTGCGGTGTGGGACGGGCTGAGCGAGGCCGAGCGGGAGCAGGTGGCGTACTGCTGGCCGTTCTGGGCGCGGCGCGAGCAGCTTCCACCCCCGGGTGACTGGTCGGTGTGGCTCATCCTCACCGGGCGCGGGTGGGGCAAGAGCAGGACGGGCGCCGCGTGGGTCTGCGGTGAGGTCGAATCTGGTCGACGTAGGCGGCTGGCGCTCGTGGCCAGAACGACGGCGGACGTCCGCGATGTTCTGGTCGAGGGTGAGTCGGGCATCCTCGCTATCTCCCCGCCGTGGAATCGTCCACTGTGGGAGCCCAGCAAGCGCCGGCTTAGCTGGCCGTCGAATGGTGCGATCGCCAGCACGTACAGCGGCGACGAGCCGGATCAACTTCGCGGACCCGCGCACGATGGCGCCTGGTGCGATGAGCTGGCGTCGTGGCGGTTCCGCGACGATGCCTGGTCGAACTTGATGTTCGGCCTGCGTCTCGGCTCCGATCCGCGAGCCGTCGTCACCACGACGCCCCGCCCTGTGAAGCTCATCAAGGAGCTGCTCGCGGACCCGCACACGGTCGTCACGCGCGGGCGCACCTATGACAACCTCGAAAACCTCGCCCCGACGTTCCGGCGCCAGGTGATCGCTCGCTACGAGGGCACGCGCAAGGGTCGGCAAGAACTTGACGGCCTGGTGCTCGAGGACGCGCAAGGTGCGCTCTGGAAGCGCGAGATGCTCGAGCGCAACCGCGTTGCCAGGGCGCCGGACCTCGTTCGCGTCGTGGTGGCGATCGACCCAAGCGGCACGAGCAGCGAGGGATCCGATGAGTGCGGCATCGGTGTTGCGGGCCTGGGCTCGGATGGCCACGGGTACGTTCTCGACGATCGCAGCGCCGTCATGAGCCCCGCGCAGTGGGGCGCGCTGGCCGTCCACCTCCACCAAGTCCACAAAGGGGACCGGATCGTTGCCGAGACCAACTTCGGCGCCGATATGGTGGAGCAGACCATCCGCACGGTTCGCGACGCGGAGGATCGGCCGATCGGCCAGAACGTGCCGTTCAAGAAGCTCACGGCCTCACGCGGCAAGGCGGCCCGTGCTGAGCCCGTCTCCGCTCTCTACGAGCAGGGCAAGGTGCACCACGTCGGTGCCTTCCCCGAGCTTGAGGACGAGTTGTGCTCGTGGGAGCCAAACTCCGGCATGCGCTCTCCCAACCGGCTTGACTGGTTGGTGTGGGCGTTCACGGAGTTGATGCTCGGCGGGGGTACGGAGATCTCGGAGGGCTGGTATGCGTTCGCTGCCCGCGTCATAGGTGAGACCGGGAAGACGACCGAGTTGCCACCCGGCAACCAGGACAAGAGCAAAAGCGAAGGCGAGAAACCCGACAACGAACAAGGCGACGGCTGGGAGCGGTTCGCGCGCCGGCAGATGAGCGAAAGGGGCTGACGATGCCTGAAAACACGGAATTCGAGGTCGTGCTCAAGGTAGGTGTGGAGAGTCAAGAAAAAGTCCTGTCTCAAGTCGTTGCCGAGCTGCAGAAGGTCAACGCGACGATGGAGAAACAAGCCATCGCTGCGACCGAGGCCAAGAAGGCACAGAAGGATCTCCACGACGAGGTAGAGCGCGGCGGCGGGCTCTTCGACACCCTCAAGAGCAAGGTGCTCGGCGCGGTGGCCGGGTTTGTCTCGCTCGCCGCGGCCGTGCGCTTCCTGTGGTCGAGCTTCAATCAGGCGGTCGAGGCCGACAAGCAAATGGCGCAGCTCCGAGAGAATGCGGTACTGCTCGGCAACGCCACACAGCAGCAAGTCTCGAATCTCGACTCGTGGGTGAACAAGATCGAGCACGCCGGCGGGCTGATGAAAGAGCAGCTCGTGCCCGCGGTGATTCAGCTCATGGGCGCGACGAAGGATCTTACGGCCGCGCAACTGCTCGCCGAGGTCGCGTCCGGGGCCGCTGCGCGCGGCATCGGCACGTTCGAGGGCAACGTGAGCAACCTCGCCCGCGCCATCGAGACGGGCCGGCTCATGGGCACGTCGCCATTCGTGCAGTTCCTCCGCGAGACGATCAAGGGCGGTGGCGATGCGAGCGACATGCTGAAGAGGCTGGTCAAGGACTTCGGCGACGCCGGCGCCGGCGTGCACACGGTCGCGATGGAGCTATCCCGCCAGAAGGTCGCGTGGACCGACAGCAAGGAGGCGATGGGGCGGGCGATTGAGGGCCTGCAGAGCGTCGCGGCTCCGGCGCTCAAGGCGCTGTCCTATGTCCTGGCCACTCTTGAGTCCGCGTTCATCGGCCTAGTCGGGATTGCTAAGGCATCATGGTACGAACTCACCTTCCGCTCCAGCGAAGCGCAGAGGGTCATGAACGAGGCGTCAAAGAAGGGAGCGGAGGTATTCCAGGGCGTCATCGATGCCTGGGCCAAGGGAGGCGAAGCGGCCAAGCGTTCGGCCAAGGCGCAAGCCGACGCCTCCAAGATCATCGTGGAGGCATTCGAGAAGGCACAGAAGGCACAGAAGGAAGCGAAAGAAAAGGCGGACAAAGAGGACAAGCTCCCGCGTGGCAGGGAGGAGAAGTTCAAAGCAATCGACGCGATTGATCCGCTCACCGGAATGCCGTACTCGAAAGAGCTTGAGGAGGGTCGCAAGGCACGCGCGACGGAAGCCGACGAGATCACCAAGAACGAGAAGAAGTTGCTGGACATCTATTCCAAGTTCTATGCCGGCAAGAAGAAGATGTCCCTCGATGATCTGCGCGACACGATGTCTACGCTTCAGGAAGCGCTGCACTCCGAAGAGTTGACGGACCAGGACCGGGAAGACGTTCACGCCGCAATGGGCGACGTGTTCCAGGCCATTGACGATGCTGTCGCCAAGAACGCGGTCGACAAGGCGCTTGACACTGCGGACCAAACCACGGCGGCGCTCGCTGAGGCATTCCCGAAGATCAAGGGGTTCGCACTTGCCAATGCCGTCGTGAAGATGGGCGAGGCTGCGCAGAATGCTTTGGCCACCGTGCCGTTCGTCCCTGTCGGTCTGGCGATGATGGCGCTCGCGCTTGAAAGGGGTATGCAGAACATCGAGACGATCGAGAATGCGAACCCATCAGGCGGCGGTGTCTCGATGCCGACCCGGTCGGCGCAGCCGTCCGTGTACATGGGTGGCGGCTACGGTGGCGCTGGCGGCGGCGCGCCTTCGGTGAGCAATACGAGCATCAGCAACGTCAACGCTCCCGCCACCACCGTCGTGCACGTCAACACGCTCGTGGGCACTGGCGCCGTCGCGGCGAGCCGCGCTGCAGCTCGTGTGCTTGCCAAGGGTCAGCGAGCCTACGCGCGCTATGTCGTGACCTCTGGGCCGACGAAGGCGGGAGGCAATTCGTGACGTGGGAACCGTGAGGCGGGAGCCATGAGTATCATGTGGACGACCTCGTTACAGGTCGGGAGGAAATGACATGGACCCCGCTGCGCGATCTCGCAAACAACTCCTTGCCCCGCTGGGGGTGCGTCGTCGGCGTCTCTTCGGGCGGACGTTTACCTATGGCGGTACGTGGGTCACTATCGCGCCCTTGTCATTCCTACAGCTCAGGCGACTTGGCGAGGCGTTGCTCCGGCCCGGGGGAGAAGGCACCACGGCTCCAGTGGACCTCGGCAAACTGGTGCAGGCGGTGCCCGTGGCCACGATGCGCGCCCTGACGCCCCTGCTTGTGCAGGAGTCTCCTGCTTGGCGCTACATTCGAGGGGCCAGTGAACGGCAGATTGAGGATCTCCTTAAAGGCTTTCTCGAATGCAACGACATGCTGAAAATCATGGCGGACCTCTTGGGTATGATCGTCGCTCGCCTCACGTTTGACGGCCTGGCCACACGTCTCGCCGAGCTGATTGGCGTGGCGCCGGGTGAGATCTATGCCACGTCGGCCCAAGTCGTGCTCGGGGTAGCCGACAAGTTGAATATGTTCACACCGCAGCCGGACCACGAGGCTGGCGGTGGGGCCTGGGCGGAGCTGTTTGAGCGCACCCCGGGCGAGACTGTGCATTGATAGCTTGAAAGCCGCTGCCCTGCCCACAGCGGTTTCCCAGGCGCGACCAACCCCCTAACCGGGTGGCTGCGCCGAGGTTGCTACCTCTTGACAGTCGTAATGTAGTAACCTACATTCTACGGTATGGAGGTACGAATGACACGAGAACGGTTGCTCGCAGCCCTCGATGACGTGAAGGCACACGCGCGGCGCGACAAGCCATTATCGCTCCGGCTCTCCGCTGTGGAACTCAAACGCCTCAAGAAGGCGGCGCGTGCCCAGCGCGTACCCTACGCGACCCTCGCCCGCGTCCTGCTGCTCGGCGGTCTTGACGAGCTCGAAGGGCAGCAGCGGCGCTAGGCAAAGAAACGCCCGCCCCGGGAGCTTGGGCGCGACCAGGGCGGGCATGAGCGAGGCAGGCTGTGAACCGGCGCTCCACGTCATTGTAGCGCGGCCACAAGGGAGGGACAGCATGGCAACGAGGCAGGAATCCGAAAGCGAAGCGCTCGAGCAGGCGCGCGGTGAGCTGCTGGCGATTGTCGGAGACTTGCAGGCGATCAAGAGGCGCTTGCGAGCAACCGCCGACATGCTCTTGTCGTCGGTGCCATCGGCGGTCGTCGTGGCGGTACGTTCCGATGGCACGGCCTACACCCTTGAGGGCTGGCTCGCGGATGATCTTGGCTGCACCGAGCATGGCGACCTTGGCGGGACCGTGCGCGAGGAACTGGACAACGTCATCAAGGTCTTGGTCTTCGATGCCAACTTCAACGCCGTTCGGAAGGAAATTCGGGCCTTCGACTAGGGGGCAGCCATGGCGAGACAGCAACCCAAGACCAAGGCGCAGCTTGCCGCGGCGATCGACTCCATTCAGCAGCGCACCCTCGGCCCCCAACATTCCCGGGATTTTCCCAGGATCATCGATGGCTGGCGCCGACTCCTGGATGCCGCCAAGCACGAGCTCGGGGGCACCCTCGACGCAGCGGTAGCGATCTTGACCAACAACGAGGGCTGGGCAACGATGGCCGTTCCCCAGGTGCCCGCCGGCAACCGACCCCAGCTCGCGATGGAGATTCTCGCTGTGTCGGATCTCATGCAAGTGGCTGACAGGGCCTTTGCGTTGGCAACTGACCTCGATGCTCTTCTGGACTGCTACCTTACCGCCGAAGACAACCGGCTCGAGGCCCTCGGCGAAGGTGACGACGATGAGGAGATGGAACCAGCCTCAGCGCCCGCGCTGACACCGGATGGCTGGCTCACCGTCACTACGGTCGACGGGCCTAACGAGGTGGAAACGTTGCGCAGTTTCACGGTGAGCTAGGAGGCACCATGGCGAGGACAGCAGGACAGATCAAACCGCGTGGCGAGGACCGCTGGCTCGTGAGCGTGTACCTGTGCCGCGACGCAGCCGGCAAGAAGATCTACCAGGCCAAGACGGTGCATGGTGGCCGCAAGGCAGCGGAGAAGGCGCTCCGCGCGATGCTCCGGGAAAAGGACACCGGCCGCCTGGTGGTGCCCTCGCGGCAGACGTTCGGCGAATTCCTCGAGCAGTGGCTCGTGAAGGCGGTCACGCCGCGCACGCGCACCAGCACGCTCGAAAGCTACCGGCATGTCGTCAACGCCTACGTGCTGCCCGAGCTTGGGCGGATCCGCCTCGACAAGCTCTCCCCCCTTCACCTGCAAGGGCTGGTCGCGAAGCTCACGGAGCGAGGGCTGGCGCCGCGCACCATCCGCTACGCCTTCGCCCTGGTCAATTCTGCCCTAGTGGCGGCCCGCCGTTGGCGCATGCTCGCGTGGAACCCGATGGAAGAGGTAGACCTGCCCCACCAGCAGCGGCACGAGCTGAGGGTGCCTGACAGCGATGCGCGGGGCCGGTTGCTTGACGAGCTGCAGCGCGATTCCCTTTGGCCGCTGTGGTGCCTGATGGTCACGACCGGGCTCCGCCCCGGTGAGGCGCTCGGCCTGCAGTGGGGCGACGTCGACCTGGACGCTGACACGCTGAGCGTGCGACGGGCTCTCTCGCGCCATGCCAACCCGGAGCGCACTGCGGAGGGCGGCTGGACCTTCGCGGAGCCAAAGACGGCGGCCGGGCAGCGAACGCTCCCTATCCCGCCCGAGACTGCCGACGTGTTGCGGCACCACCGCGCGCACCAGCGCGAAGAGCGCATGCGGTACGCGGATCACTACACCGACCGCGGGCTGGTGTTCGCGGGCTTGCTCGGGCAGCCGCTTGACTGGCGCAACGTCCGCGAGTACCGCTTCCGGCCGGCACAGCGGCGCGCAGCGCTCACCTGCACCGTCTGCGGCGAGCTGCTCGAGCTAGGCCCGGAAGGGAGGCCGGCCCACAAGCGCGACGGCGCCGGCCACGCGCCGGCGGCAACGCTCGAGCTGCTCAGCTTCCGGCCCTACGATCTCCGCCACCTGCACGCGAGCTTGCTGCTCGCCCGGGGAATCGACCTCAAGACGATCGCCCAGCGCCTGGGGCACGCAAACGCCTCGTTCACGCTCAACACCTACACGCATGTGGTGCCCGGCACGCAGGCCGCCGCCTCGGCTGCGATCGGCGAGGAAATCTTCGGCCAGGCGTCAGGCCGGAAGCGTTGACAAACACTTTGACAAACATGCGAGGTCACGTTCGCGCTAAACGATTGAACGTCAATGGGGTGCGGATTTTGCACCCCTTGACCGATCGTCAAAGGGTGGCGGACTGGCCTCATGCAAAATGCGGTAGAGGACGGTCGCTGCCTTCGCGCCGATCACCTTGGCGAGCGCCTCGCGATCCGCCTCGCGCACGCCGTCGAGCGAGCCGAATTCCGCCAGCAGGCGCTGCGCCCGCTTGGTCCCGATGCCGGGCACGGCGAGGAGCTGCGTCGCCATGCGCCGCGCGCTCCGGCGGCGGCGGTGGCGGGTAATGGCGAAACGATGCGCCTCGTCACGCACGCGCTGGAGGAGCAGCCGGACCGGGTCGTTCGCCTCGAGCAGAAGCGGCCGCTTGCGTTCCGGCAGGTATACCTCCTCGAGGCGCTTTGCCAGTGCGGCGGCGGGAAGGTCGCATCCCACCGTCGCCAGCGCGCGCCGCGCGGCGGCGAGCTGGGTAGATCCCCCGTCGATCAGCACGAGGTCGGGAAGAGCGGCCCCCTCCGCGCCCCGGCGCCGGTAGCGCCGCTCCACCGCTTCGGCGATCGCGGCCGGGTCGTCGGCGCCCTCGCCGGCCCGGACGTTGAACGAACGATACTCGCCTTTCTTGAGCTTGCCCCGCTCCCAGACGACGAGCGACGCGACCTGTGCCTCGCCTTGCAAGTGCGAGATGTCGAAGCACTCGATGCGGCCCACGGGGCGCGCCAGGCCAAGCACGGAGGACACCTGCTCCCCCACCCGCTCCGCCTCGCGGCGGGGGTGCCGGAAGCGGATACGAAACGCCTCGCGGGTGTTGTCGAGCGCGAGGTCGAGCACGCGAGCGCGCTGGCCACGGCGCGGCGTGAGGAGCTTGACCGAGGCGTGGCGCTGCTGGCGGAGAAAGCCCACGAGTACGTCGGCGTCTTCAGGCGCAAACGGAAGCTCGAGTCGCTCGGGAACGGCAGGGTTGGCCGCGTAGTACTGAGCCAGGAAAGCACCAAGAAACGCGGCGTCGGCCGGCCCGTCGAGGCCTTCCCAGTGGAATTCGCGCTTGTCGACCAGCTTCCCGTCGCGGTAGAGGAGGACCACCACGGTCGCGTCGCGCCCATCGCCTTCGACGCCCACCACGTCGACCGATCCGGAGCCCGCAATCTCCACGTGCTGCCCGCGGGACAACTCGTCGAGCGCCTGCAACAGGTCGCGGTAGCGGGCCGCCCGCTCGAACTCGTTGGCCTCCGCCGCACGCCACATTTGCGCCTCGAGACGAGGCTTCAGCTCTTGGTGGCGGCCCTCGAGCAGCAGCGAGACCTCCTCGACCGCGCGCCGGTACTCGGCGGCCGTGGTCAGGCCGGCCACGCAAGGTCCAAGGCACGCGCCCATATCGTAGTAGAGGCATGGCCGCGGCAGCGTCCCCTCCGGCTTGAGGTCCCAGCCGCAGGTTCGCACCTGGGTGCGGGTGCGGATCAGATCCATCACCCGCGCCGCCATGTGGTTGCCGAGGAAGGGGCCAAAATAGCTGTGCCCGTCGTCGAGGATCCTGCGGGTGAGGTAGGCGCGCGGCCACGGCTCGCCGGTCGTGAGCTTGACGTAGGGGTAGGTCTTGTCGTCGCGCAGGAGCACGTTGAAGCGCGGCTTGAAGCGCTTGATCAGGCGGTTCTCCAGGATGAGCGCCTCAACCTCGGTGGCAGTGACGACGAACTCCAGCTTGCGCGCCCGCGCGAGCATCGCGGCGAGGCGCGGCTCGAGCTGCCGCGAGAAATACGACAGCACTCGCCGTCGAATGTGGCGTGCTTTGCCGACGTAGAGGACCTTCCCCCGGGCGTCCTGGAACTGGTAGATCCCCGGTGCCTCCGGCGCCTGCAGCGCCGCGTCCTGAAGCGGATGCTCCGCGTCCATCGTCCTATTCAACCACGCCTGCCGCCAAAGATGCCAATGCTTCTCGCCGGTGCTAATCTTGCGAGTGGACAACTGCCATGCAGACAATCTACCAGCGTTTGGCGGCGAAGCTCGACCAGCTCCCCTCGGGCTTCCCTCGCACGGAGAGCGCCATCGAGCTGCGCATCCTCGCGAGGATCTTCTCCCCCGAGGACGCGGCGATGGCGGTCAGTCTCCTCCCGGTTCCGGAGACCGTCGAAGGCATCGGCAGCAGGCTCGGCCGCCCGGCAACCGACCTGCGAATAATCCTCGACGCCATGGTCGAACGCGGTCAGATCGGGTCGATGATGATGCGCGGCAAGAAGCTCTACATGCTCGCGCCGTTCGTGGTCGGGATCTACGAGTTTCAGCTCCCGCGCATGGACGCCGAGCTGGCCGCGATGTTCGAGGAATACGCCCCGCACCTGCTTCCGGCCGTGGGCGGCCACAAGCCCGCGCTCGCCCGCGTCGTCCCGGTCAACCTCCCGATCGACGCCCACGCCGAGGTGCTCGCGTACGAGGACATGCGCAGGATGCTTTCATCCGCGCGCTCGTTCAACCTGCAACCGTGCATCTGCCGAACCGAGCAGGCTGCCCTGGGCAAGCCGTGCTCCCACCCCGTCGAGACCTGCATGGCGTTCTCGTCCCAGGAAAACGCCTACGACGGCACCCTCCCCGCGGGCTATGGACGCCGGGTCTCGCGGGAGGAAGCGTTGGCCGTGCTCGACCTTGCCGAGCGGGAAGGGCTGGTCCACTGCACGTACAACGTGAAGCGCGACCAGATGTTTGTCTGCAATTGCTGCTCCTGCTGCTGCGGTTTCCTCCGCGGCGTGACGGAGTTCGGCGCGCCGCACCTGCTCGTCCGCAGCAACTGGGTCTCCGCCATCGATGCCGATGCGTGCTCCGGCTGCGGCGAATGCGCCGCACCGCGGTGTCCGATGGATGCCATCGCCGAGGAGGGCGGAAACTACGCGGTCGATGCAGAGCGCTGCATCGGCTGCGGGGTCTGCACCGTCGTGTGCCCCACCAACGCGATCAGCCTGCGGCCCCGGCCGCGCTCGGAGCGGACCAAGCCCGCCAAGACCATCGTCTCGTGGGCGTTCCACCGGACTGTCAGCCGCCGCGGTATGCCACGCGCCGCCGCCCAATTTGGCAGCCTCACCCTCCAGGCCATGCGGCCACGTCTGGCCACACGCCGCAGCAAGTCGGCCAAATCGGTCGATTCGTGAGCTCCTAGGCGACCCCGGTCATCGCGCCCTCGAGTGTCACCTGCTGGGTGTCACGACTGGAGCGAAGGCAGGGGGACGCACATCAGCCGGCGTCGCTTCACGGAGGCCGATCACCATGTCGTCGGTGACAAACTGCCAGTAGTGGAGCGTGGTCAGGACGACCTGGTCGACGTCCCGGTAGTCTGCATCGAACCAGACCGGGCCGAGGAACGACAGCGGGATTTCGTCGCCTCCGACCTCCTTGCCAGCGCGGAAAGCCTGAACCTGAAGGGTCTCGCCCTCAGCTTGCGGTAAGGCAACACCAAAATACGCACCGAAGAAGTCGAACCCTTCCGGACGCGAGATCGTGACGGGATGTCCGGAGCTGCTGTATCCGACGTAATGGCCGGAGGTAACCGTGTTCGCATAGCCTTCGGCTTCCGCAAACACGACTTCGATCGCGTTCAAATAGTTCCAGTTTACGCCAGCCACGCCGGATGGAATCTTGGCGACCGGGGTCCCCGTGATGGACTCGAAGTCCACCGTCACGCGCGCGGCTGCGGGCTGGGTAACCGCCTCGCGATCTTGCTCCCCGAGCACGATTGCAGACACACGTACCGGAACGTCGCGCACAAGGACTTTCCGCTCGACATGCTTCCCGGTTCCTGTCTCCTCGGCGCTCAACTGCCAAAGCCCTTGCGCCGCCGGGATCTTGAACGTCGCGCTGTCACCCAAGGTCACGCCGATCCTCTCGCCGCCGGGGTTTGTGGCCCACAGCGCCGAGTGCGCCGCAGGCACAGAGGCGCCGCCCGCGTTACGCGTGACGACTCTGCCGGCAATGAAGAGCTCGGGAGCCAAGCCGATGGGGAGCGTTGGATTCCTGGCGATGAGATCCGCCGGCGCTCCCGGCCGGGGCTCGAACGTCGTGCTCTGGGTTGCGTTGCCCGAGGTCACGGTCCAGCCGGCCGGGACGATCACGCGGAACGAATACCTGCCGGGCGCCCGGATCACGGCCTTGCGCTGCGACACGGACATCAGGAAGTTGGTGAACCCGCTGAGATTTGAGCGTTGGACGGTCTTGTGGCCGTGGGGGTCTGTCATCTCGACGGCGACCGCCGCCATCGGCCGATCGCCGAGATCGAGCCGCCCATCGCGGTTGCGGTCGCGATACACGAAGACCGAAAAATCGATCCCGCCGCGATACGGCGCCGACCAGTCGGCACGCTGCTCGTAGTAACCCTTTTGATCCCGATGATGAAAGGCCCACCAGCGCCATAGGTCGATCAACGGCAGGGTCGCGCCAATAAGGAAAATCACCCACGCGAGTCTGCGGCTCCGCCACCCGGCGGGCAACCACTTTAGGGCGATTGGCGTGACCTCAGCGCTTCTTGCTGCGTCTACGCGCGAGAACCCACGCGCCCGTCATCGTCAGCACGCCGGCCAAGCTGGCGAGCCCGGCGCCGTCGAGCGTTGGCACCGTGATGGTGTTCGCATTCGTAGCCTGCGCGCCTGCGACGATAGGGAGCAGAAGGCCGCAACACGCAATCACGACTCGGAACACGCTGGATAGAACGCGTCGAGTAGATCTCATCACCATGGCCTCCGTATGCCAACCCAGTCAAGCAACGAGCGAGAAGGGGTTGCCTTCCACTTACCCTTGAGGATGGACTGCGACAGACGGTGGTGTCAAGGTCACGGGTCGTGCCCTGTGACGGTCAGTGCCCTGCGACCAAGGTGGTCAAACCGGAGTTAGGAGGACGGGCCCATGGGTGGAGCAGCGCTCCGAGTGAGGGGGGCGCACCTGGAAGCCAGGGTGCAGTGCTCCGACCTCTCGAGCGTGAAGGCCGACCGGCAAAGCCGACTGGCCTTCCCTTTCAGCAGCCCAGGCGGAGTGAAGTTCCGCTCCCTCTAGTCCGCTTTCTTCGTTTTCTTCGCCTTGCGGCGATGCGTGAGCTGCGCCTGCGCGGCGGCGAGACGCGCGATCGGCACGCGGAATGGTGAGCAGGAGACGTAGTCCATCCCGACGACGTGGCAGAACTCCACCGAGTTCGGCTCGCCGCCATGCTCGCCGCAGATGCCGACCTTGAGATTTGGGCGCGTCTTGCGTCCGCGCTGCACGCCCATCTCGACGAGCTGCCCGACGCCCTCGCGGTCGAGGATCTGGAACGGGTCGGCCGGCAGCAGCCTCTTGTCGAGGTAATCCGGCACGAACCCGCCGATGTCGTCCCGGGAAAACCCGAACGTCATCTGCGTGAGGTCGTTGGTGCCGAACGAGAAGAACTCCGCGGTTTGCGCGATCTTGTCCGCGGTCAGCGACGCGCGCGGGATCTCGATCATCGTGCCGTACATGTGGTCGATGTGCGGCACGCCGTACTTCGCGCACACCTCGGCATGGACCTTCTTCGCGAGCACGAGCTGGTTGTCCAGTTCGGCAACGAGGCCGACGACCGGCACCATGATCTCCGGGAACACCTTCTTGCCCTCGCGGAGCAGCTCGACGGTGGATTCGAAGATCGCGCGGAACTGCATCTCGGACACCTCGGGATACGTCACGCCCAACCGCACGCCGCGGTGCCCCATCATCGGGTTGGACTCGTGCAGGTCCTCCGCACGTTTGGCGAGCTGCTCCACCGTGATGCCGAGCGCGGCGGCAAGCTTGGCGCGCTCGTCGTCACCGCTCGGCACAAACTCGTGCAGCGGCGGGTCGAGCAGCCGGATCGTCACCGGCAGCCCGTCCATGACAGCGAGCGTCGCCTTGATGTCCTTCTTGACGAACGGGTACAGCTCGTCGAGCGCGGCGCGGCGCTCGGCTTCGCCCTCCGAGACGATCATCTTGCGCAGCAGGAACAGCGGCTGCTCGGCGCCCTTGCCGTAGAACATGTGCTCGGTGCGGAACAGCCCGATCCCCTCGGCGCCGAACTCGCGCGCCTTGGCGGCGTCCTCCGGCGTGTCCGCGTTGGTGCGCACCTTCATCACGCGGATCGCGTCCGCGAGCTTCATGAACTTGACGAAGCGCGGGTTCTCGGTGGCGTCCATCATGCCGAGGGCGCCGGCGTAGACGTGACCGCGCGTGCCGTTGAGGGTGAGCACGTCGCCCTCGCGGAAGGTGCGGCCCCCGACGCTCACGGTCTTGGCGTGCGCGTCAACTTCGAGCGACCCGGCGCCGACGATGCAGCACTTGCCCCAGCCGCGCGCGACGAGCGCGGCGTGGCTGGTCATGCCACCGCGAGCGGTGAGGATGCCCTGCGCCGCCCGCATCCCCTCGACGTCCTCGGGGTTGGTCTCCTCGCGCACGAGCAGCACCTTCTTGCCGGCCTTGGTCCAGGCAACCGCATCGGTGGCGGTGAAGACGATCTGGCCAACCGCGCCGCCGGGACCTGCTGGCAGCCCCTTCGCGATGGGTTCTGTGCGCTTCTCCGCCGCCGGATCCACGATCGGGTGGAGCAGCTCGTCGAGCTGCGCAGGCGCGAGGCGCATCACCGCTTCCTTCTTGTTGATGAGCTTCTCGCGCAGCATGTCCATCGCCATGTTGAGCGCGGCGGTGCCGGTGCGCTTGCCGGTGCGGCACTGCAGCATCCACAGACGCCCCTCCTGGATCGTGAACTCGATGTCCTGCATGTCGTGGTAGTGGCTCTCGAGGGCGGTGCGAATGCCGTCGAGCTCGCGGTACACCGCAGGCATCGCCGTTTGCAGCGACGGGAGGTGCTTGTTCTGCTCGTTCTTGGTGTCCTCGTTGAGCGGGTTCGGCGTGCGGATGCCGGCCACCACGTCCTCGCCCTGGGCGTTGACCAGCCACTCGCCGTAGAACTTGTTCTCACCGGTGGCTGGATTGCGGGTGAACGCGACGCCGGTCGCCGAGGTGTCGCCCATGTTGCCGAACACCATCGCCTGCACGTTGACGGCGGTGCCCCACTCGTCAGGGATGCCTTCGATGCGCCGGTACGACACGGCGCGCTTGCCGTTCCACGAGGCGAATACCGCGCCGATCCCGCCCCAAAGCTGCTCGCGCGGATCGTCGGGAAAAGCGTTGCCGAGCACCTCCGCGACCTTGGCCTTGAAGCGCTCGACGAGCGCCTTCAGGTCATCGGCGGAAATCTCCGCGTCCGAGGCGTAGCCCTTCGCCTTCTTGACCTCGTCGAGCATACGGTCGAGCTGGACCCGGATCCCCTTGCCCTCGGCGGGCTCGATGCCGGCCGCCTTCTCCATCACCACGTCCGAGTACATCGCGATGAGGCGCCGGTAGGCGTCGTACACGAAGCGCGGGTTGCCGGTCTTCGCGATCAGCCCGGGAATCGTCGCGGAGCAAAGGCCCACGTTGAGGACGGTCTCCATCATGCCGGGCATCGAGCGCCGCGCGCCGGAGCGCACGGAAACCAGCAACGGGTTGGCGGGGTCGCCGAAGCGCGCGCCCATGATGCGCTCGACCTCGGCGAGCGCCGCGTTGACCTCGCCCTGGAGGGCGCTCGGATAGGTGTGGGCGTGCATGTACGCGGTGCACACCTCGGTCGTGATCGTGAACCCGGCCGGCACGGGAATGCCCAGGCTCGCCATCTCGGCGAGGTTGGCGCCCTTGCCGCCGAGCAGGTCCTTCATCTCCGCGCCACCCTCGGCGGCCCCGCCGCCGAACGCGTAAACCATCTTCTTGGTCGTCTCGCTCACGTGCACCTCCCTGATGATCACTTACCGGTTTGCCAATGACAGCATCCGTACCGAGGGTCGTCGACCCAGGGCGGTGGGGAGAAATCGCCCTTGGGTCGCGTGGTCAGGTTCTCGTGCTTCTCCCCTTTTGCCTAGCACTGCCGGTCACGCCGACAGCTTCGAAACATCGGCGAGGCGGAGGAAGAGCTTCTCGACGCGCGCAAGCAGCGCCAGGCGCGCATCGCGCAGCTCCACGTCATCGCACAAGACGAGGACATCGGTGAAGAAACCGTCCAACGGCGCGGCCAGCGTGGCCAAAGCCCGCAGGCTGGCAAGATGATCCGTGCGGGACTCAGTCTTGAGCACGTCCTTTTCCACCTTGTCGAGTTGCCGCGCCAGCTCCTTTTCGGCGGGTTCGCGCAGCCGCTTCGGGCTCGCAGCCCCCACGCCACCCTTCGCCACCATGTTCCTCACCCGCTTGAACGCCTCCGCGAGCGCCGCGAAGACGTCCTCGTTTCGCACCGCCTCGACCGCCCGCGCCCTCGCAAGGTCGTCGGGAACGACGCCCCACCGCGCGGCAATGACCGCATCGGCGGCCGCGGCGCTGACGCCGGCGGTCGCGGTCAGGTAGTAGCGCAAACGCTCCTGGACGAATTCGCACAGCCTGGCGAGACCCTCACCGCCCTTCGCCTTGCCGTGCTCCCGCAGCGCGAGCGCGTGCCGCGCCGCGTCGCGCAGGTCCAGCGCGAGTGGTGCCTCGGCGCAAATCCGCACCACCGCGAGCGCGGCGCGGCGCAGCGCAAACGGGTCCTTGCTCCCCGAGGGCACCTCGCCGATGCTGAAGAGCGCTGCAAGCGTGTCGAGCCGGTCCGCCACACCAACGATCGCCGCGAGAGGACCACGTGGCAGCGGCCCTTCGAGGCCAGCGGGCTGGTACTGGTCGGCGATCGCGTCGCAGACCGCTTCGGGCTCGCCTTCGCTTTGTGCGTAGATACCGCCCATCACGCCTTGAAGCTCCGGGAACTCGCCGACCATCGCCGTAGTGAGGTCCAGCTTGAGCAACGCGCAGGCGTGGCGTACGAGGTCCGCCTCGAGGCCGAGCTCAGCCTCTGCCGCGAGCCTGGCCGCAAGTTCACCCACGAGGTCGGCCTTCGCCGCGAAGCTTCCGAGCTTCTGGTGGAACACGACCCGTTCGAGCGCCGCGCGGCGGGCCGCGAGGGGTTGCCTGCGGTCCTGGGCAAAGAAGAACGCCGCATCCGCGAGACGCGCTCGCACGACCCACTCGTTGCCGTGGACGATCTCCTCGGTCGGTTCACCTTGCCAGTCGCACACGGCAAGGAAGAACGGCGCCACCTTGCCGGCTCGCTCGAGGACGAAGCACTTCTGGTGGTGCCTGAGGGTGGTCACGACCACCACTTCAGGCAACTGGAGGAATCGCTCGTCGAACTCTCCCCGGGCGAAGCGGGGGCATTCCACCAGCTCCACGATCTCATCGAGAAGCGCTTGATCTTGCCTTGCAGAGCACCCAACCTGCGACGCCAGCTCGTCCATCCGCGCTCGAAGCCAGTTGCGCCGTTCTTCCGGGTCCACCATCACCGCGACAGCTTTCAACCAGTTCCTGTAATCGCCGAAGCCTTTCTTGCCGAGAAGGTCGACGGGCTCAGGATGAAAGATTCGGTGCCCGAAACTCGTGGAGCCGGACTGCAAGCCGAACAGCTCGAACTGGACGACCGTGTCGAGAACGCCAAGACCGAAGAGCGCGAGGACGTTGTGCACCGGGCGAACGAACGAGAAGTCTCCGCGACCCCAGCGCATCGTCTTGGGAAAGCGCAGGGAGTGCAACACCCGGGCGGCGATCTCGCCGAGGACTTCGGCGCTCGGGCGCCCCTCGATTCGTCGCGTTGCCGCGACCACGTCCCCCTTGGGGCCCGGAACCACGCGCAACCCGTCCACCGATACACCTTGGCCTTTGGCGAAACCAAGCGCGGCCGGTGTGGGCGAGCCATCATCGGAAAACGCCGCGCGCACCGACGGGCCGAATACCTCTTCTTCGCGGTCCGGCTGTCGCTCGGGCAAACCGGTGACAGAGACGACGAGGCGCCGCACGGTGGAAAGCGCGCGGACTCCGCACCCCGAGAAGGCGGCCTCGACCAGCTCCTTGCCAAACAGCTCGACGAGCTGCTCGCGGATCCCCGGCAGCGCCTTGGCGGGGATCTCCTCGCACAGAACCTCGAGCAGAAACTCTCCCCCGCTCATCGCGCGTTCTCCGAGTGAGCGTCGCGCTTGCGGTGCGATCGGTCTTCCCGCCTCTTGTCGGATTTGGCCCCGCTGCCACCGTTGTTGTGACCACCGTTCTTGCCGTGGCCAGCGTTCTTCCCGTTTCCGAGCGGAAAGCCTAGGCGCTCGCGTTGCTCGAGGTATCCCTTGGCGCAGCGGATCGCGAGCTTGCGCACGCGGCCGATCAGCGCCACCCGCTCGGTGACGGCGATCGCGCCGCGGGCATCGAGCAGGTTGAACAGGTGCGACATCTTGAGCGCCGCCTCGAGCGCCGGGACCACCAGGGGTTCCTCGGCGTCTAGGCAGCGCGCCGCTTCGCCCTCCCAGTCCACGAAGTGGCGGCGCAGCATCTCCACATCGGCGACCTCGAACGCGTAGCGTGACAGCTCGACCTCGTCCTGATGGCGCACGTTCCCATAGCTGAGATTGGCGCCCCACTCGATGTCGTAGATCGAGTCCTTGCGCTGGAGAAACATGGCGATGCGCTCGAGGCCATACGTGATCTCGGCGGAAATTGGCTTGAGGTCGAGCCCACCGGCCTGCTGAAAGTACGTGAACTGTGAGATTTCCATCCCGTCGAGCAACACCTGCCAGCCCACGCCCCAGGCGCCGAGCGTCGGCGACTCCCAGTTGTCCTCCTCGAAGCGCACGTCGTGGACCGCGGGATCAATCCCCAAGGCGGTCAACGACGTAAGGTAGAGCGCCTGCACGTCGTCTGGCGAGGGTTTGAGGATCACCTGCATCTGCAAGTGCTTGCCCAGGCGGAAGGGGTTCTCGCCGAAGCGGGCGTCGGCGGGGCGACGGGAAGGCTGGACGTACGCGACCCGGTACGGCTCCGGCCCGAGCACGCGCAGGAACGTCTCGGGGTGCATGGTTCCCGCGCCAATTTCAAGGTCGTAGGGCTGCTGCAGCACGCACCCCTGCTCACCCCAGAAACGGGACAGGGAAAGGATCAGCGACTGGAGGTCCACCGAGTATCACCTTCGGCGCCGTTGCCGGCGCGCACGACCGCGTAGGGTAACACAGGACGCGGCGTCGCAGCGCCCGGCTTGCGACCATGGCGGAACTGGCGTAATGTCGCCCGCGGCCTCGAAGGGCCGCTGCACACTGGGGTTTCGCCCCGGGGGGAGGGCTCGATGAAGGTTGGCATCGTTGGCTACGGCGCGTACGTCCCGCGGCGCCGCATCCGCCTGGGAGACATCGCGAAGGTCTGGGGCGCCGACGCCGCAAGCTATGAGAAGGGCCTCGAGCTGCACGAGAAGTCGGTGCCGGCGCACGACGAGGACACCATCACGATGGCGGTCACGGCGTCCCGCCACGCGCTCAAACGAGCCGGGATCGACCCCAAGACGATCGGTGCCGTGTACGTCGGCTCGGAGTCACACCCGTACGCGGTGAAGCCCTCCGGCACGGTGCTGGCCGAGGCGCTCGGCGCCACGCCGGCGGTGCACTGCGCGGACCTCGAGTTCGCGTGCAAGGCGGGCAGCGAGGGAATGTTCCTCGCCTCCGCCCTGGTCAAGGCCGGCGAGGTCACGCACGCGCTGGCGGTCGGCGCCGATACCTCGCAAGGGGCGCCGGGCGATGCCCTCGAGTACTCCGCGGCGGCGGGCGCGGCGGCGTTCATCTTCGGCGCTGAGAACATCGTCGCGACCCTGGACGCGCAGGTCTCGTTCATGACCGACACGCCGGATTTCTGGCGGCGCGAGTACATGCACTACCCCCGCCATGCCGGGCGCTTCACCGGCGAACCTGCCTACTTCAAGCACACGCTCGGGGCGACGAAGATGCTGCTGGAAAAGAGCGGCCTCAAGCCAAACGACTTTGCGTTCGCAGTCTTCCATCAGCCCAACGGCAAGTTCCCCATGCGCGCCGGCAAGATGCTCGGCTTCACCAAGGAGCAGATGGAGCAAGGTTGGCTCTCCCCTTGGCTCGGGAACACCTACTCCGGCGCCTCGCCGATAGGTCTCACGGCCATCCTCGACATCGCCAAGCCGGGAGATCGCATCCTCATGGTGTCGTACGGCTCGGGCTCCGGCTCAGACGGCTTCGTGTGGACGGTGACCGAGCGGATCGACGAGGTCCGCGCCTTGGCACCGCACACCCGGGCGCAGCTCGAAAACAACAAAATGTATTTGGAATACGGCACCTACGCCAAATTGCGCGGCAAGATTCGCATGGCGGAGTGAGGGGGAGACATGCGCGAAGTCGCGATTGTCGGAGTCGGGTTGTCGCGGTGGGGTGAGATGTGGAACGCGTCGCTCCGGACGCTGTGGGCAGAGGCGGCGCTCGCGGCTCTCGCGGATGCGGGAATCGATCACGTCGATGCCGTCACGGTGGGATGCATGAGCCCCGGCCTGTTCATCGGCCAGGAGCACCTCGGCGCGCTGCTGGTGGACGAGCTCGGCATCGCCGGCGTACCGGCGACCCGCGTGGAGTCCGCGTGCGCATCGGGCGGACTGTCGCTCAAGACCGGATTTGCCGAGATCGCCGCCGGTCTTGCCGACGTCGTGCTCGCCACAGGCGTCGAGAAGATGACCGACGTTTCCGGCGACGACTGCACGGCCGCCCTGGCCACCGCCGCCG
Source organism: Thermoanaerobaculales bacterium (assembly GCA_044447965.1). GTDB lineage: Bacteria > Acidobacteriota > Thermoanaerobaculia > Thermoanaerobaculales > Thermoanaerobaculaceae > DATIYW01. Next base: position 32,144 of record JBIOGJ010000015.1, read on the forward strand.
ACGCCGAGCGAGAGGTGTTCGACGGCGCTTCCTTCCCGGCCCTGTACGCGATGATGGCCCGCGCGCACATGGAGCGCTACGGCACCACGCGCGAACAGCTCGCGATGGTCGCGGTCAAGAACCACAAGCATGGCGCGCTCAACCCCAACGCCCAGTACCGCCAGGAGATCACCGTGGCGGATGTGCTCGCCTCCCCGAAGGTCGCATCGCCCCTCAACGTGCTCGACTGCTCGCCGATCACCGACGGCGCCGCGGCCGTGGTGCTGGCCGAGCTGAGCGTGGCCAAGCGCCTCGCCAAGGGCCGGCCGCTCGTGCGCATCACCGGGATCGGCCAAGCCACCGACCGGATCGCACTGCACGACCGGCGCGACCTCACGGCACTGCCGGCCACGACCAAGGCGGCGCAGCGCGCCTTCGCCATGGCGGACAAGCAACCGCGCGACATCCAACTCGCCGAGGTGCACGATTGCTTCACGATCGCCGAGATCATGGTGCTCGAGTCGCTCGGCCTGTGCGAGCCCGGACACGGCGGGTGCCAGGCTTCCTCCGGCCGCACCGCCCTCGGTGGCGAGCAACCTGTCAACGCGTCGGGCGGGCTCAAGTCGAAAGGCCACCCGGTCGGCGCCACCGGTGTGGCGCAGGCGGTGGAATTGACCACGCAGCTCCGTGGCGACGCGGGGAAGCGCCAGGTTCCCGGCGCTCGCGTCGGCCTCGCGCAGAACATGGGGGGCACGGGCGCCTCGACCCTGGTTCACATCCTGGAGGTGCGCTGATGGGCACGCTCAACCCCGCCCGGGTCGCACGCGAGTTCCCCAACCGGTATCGCCTCGAGGCTACCCGCTGCACCGGCTGTGGCGAGGTGGTCTTCCCTGCCCGCCTCGTCTGCCCTTCGTGTCGCGGCAGGAACTTCGAACCGCTCCTCCTGCGTCCGGAGGGCAAGGTCGTCACCTTTACGGTGATCCACGTGGCGCCGTCCGCGTTCCGGCATGACGCGCCGTACGTGCTGGCAATCGTCGAGCTCGAGCAAGGTGCACGCCTGACCTGTCAGGTGGCCGACGTCGCACTGGACCAGGTCAAGACCGGCATGCCGGTGCGCCTCGAGTTCCGCAGGATTCAGGAAGACGGCGAGGCGGGCGTGATCGCCTACGGCCACAAGGCAGTCCCGGCGTAGGGGCGAGGCGCCACCTCGCCCGGGCGACCCGCCGGGCCGCCCCTACGCCGCGTAGAACTCGTTTCAGCCGCGGTCTGAGCCCGAAACCTGCATCCGGGGCTCCCCGAGCAGGTGGCGAAAGTACTTCCAGCTCTGCAACCGGCGGTCGGTGAAGTGCTCGCGCAGACCGGCCAGCCACCCGGCGACATCGTCCGGAGGCGGTGCGGCGACCAGGTCGAGGCTCTCTCGCGAGGCGTCGGAAAGCCACGCCACGCCTGCCGCGTCGATCCGTACGGCCGGACCTCTCGGCCGGTGTTCGGCGCATACGAACCCACGTTCGCTCGGGTCGTAGGTGCGCGCGCCGGGAGGCAACGCGGCCCCGCACACCCCGCAGCGGTCGAGCTCGGGGAAAACGCCGGAAAGTCGCAGGAACCACAGCTCGGCGTAGTGGACCACGGCGACCGGATCGTGGCCGGCGATGAGCCGAAGGATGCAAAGGTCGACAAGCCGGAACGTGGCCTCGTTGCGCTGGCCCGCTGGGCAGTACACGAGCGCCAGCTCGGCCACCACCTGCCCCGCGGCCCAGGCCAACGGCACGGCCGCCAGCGAGAACGCCGAGCGAATCACCTCGGCCTCGTCGAGGGTGGCCAGCTCCCTGCCGGCGCGCTCGAAGTAGCTCGCTCGGACCTTGGCAAGCGGCTCGGTCGCGCTCGCGCCGGCTGCGCGCGCGCTACGGACCCGCCGCGCCACCACGCGCACCTGCCCACTCTCGCGGGTCAGCAGGGCGACGATGAAATCGCGCTCGCGGAACGGGTAGCGAGCGAGCACGATCGCTTCGTCACTGCGGCTCGGCACCGCCGCCCCCCCACGCCGCCACCTCGGGGAGGAGGCGCGCGGCCAACACCTCGGTGCGCCAGCGACGGCCGAGACAGCCACGTAACGCCGCCGCGTCGTGGGGGAAGCGCTCGGCGACCGACTCGAGCGCGGCTCGGGGCGCAAGCACACCCGGCTCGATTTCGATCTCCTTCGCAACTGCATCGCGCACGTCGCGCACCTGCCGTACTCTCCGCTCCTTGGCCCGGTCGACGTGCGGCCGCTCTCGGAGTGCGGCCGGGAACGCCGGCGGCGCGTGGGCGAGCAGGCCGAGCAGCTCGGCGCCGTACCGGCGAACCGCGGCCTTGCCGATTGCAGGCGCGCTCGCGAGCGTGGCGAGGTCCGGCGGCACCGCTTGTGCGAGCGCCAGCATCGTCTCGGTCTGCAGCACGCGAAACGGCGGCACGTCCGCCTCCGCCGCCATGCGCTCGCGCCACGCGAACAGCGCCGCGAAGCGGTCGCGAGCTTCACCCCTGAGACGCCGTGCCCCTTTGGGGCGCTCGAACGCGAGCGGATCCGGCCGCGGCGCCTCCCATTCAATCCCCTCCAGCGCCTCGCACTCCTCCTCCCACCACGAAAGCCGGCCCAGCGCCGCCAACCGCTCGGTGAGCTTGTCGCGCAGCGCCTCGAGATGGGCGGTGTCCGCCGCGGCGTATGCGAGCAGCTCTTTCGCCAGTGGGCGCTCGCCCCAGTCGGCGCGCTGGAACTGCTTGTCGAGCTCGATCCCGAGCTCCTTCGCCACCAGGGTCGCGAGCCCGGTTTGCGGTTCACCAAGGAGCTGCGCCGCCACCTGCGTGTCGCGCAGCCCAACCACGCGAGCGCCGAGATCACGGTGCAGCACGCGCAGGTCATAGTCGGCGCCGTGGAGAACCTTCTCCACCTTCGCATCAGCCAACAGTGCGGCGAACGGCTGCAAGCCCTCGCGGCCGAGGGCGAGCGGATCGAGCAAGACGTGCTCGCCGGCGAAGGAGAGCTGGATCAGGCAGAGCTTGTGGAAGTAGGAGTGGAACGAGTCGGCCTCAGTATCAACACCCACCACCCCGGTCGCCCGGGCGCGGCGACAAACCTCCGCGACGGCCGCTGGCGAATCTACCCAAATCGGGCGCACATGCTGGTTTCCCATCTCGGCAACGATGCTAGAGGCGGGCGCACCCAACCGCAACTGTCCCCTGCGCGCGCCCCGGCCAGAGCTCGCCGGGGCGTTGCGGCGATGCGGTTACACTAGCTGTATGAATCAGTCGCCATCTCAGACACCGCTTGGGCGGCATAGCAGCCGGCTTGCCCGCCTACGCCGCATTATCCAGCGCGAGGAGAAGGACCTCACGGTTGTGGACGGCCTCAAGCTCGCGGTCGAGCTGGCCAAGCTCGGCATCCCCATCGTCGAGCTCTACGGCGAGGCCGACGCACTCGCGGAGATCGGCGCCGAGCCTGCCCTGCAACGGGTACTGGAGTCAGGCCGCGCCCATCTCGTCGACGCTCGCACGCTGACCCACCTCGCGCCGACGCGCCAGACCCAGGGTCTGCTTGCCGTGGTCGCGTGTCCGTCCACGCCGGTTCGGCCGGATGGCGTCGTGATCTACCTCGATCGCGTCCAGGACCCCGGCAACGTTGGGGCGGTGATTCGCTGCGCCGCTGCGTTCGGCGCGAGCGGCGTCGCGTGCTCCCCCGGCTGTGCCGATCCGTTCTCTCCCCGCTCGGTGCGCGCCTCGGGCGGCCAGGCGTTGCTGCTGCTGGTCGAGCCCAACGTGAACTTCGCCGCGCTCGCAGCCCGCTTCATCGAGGCAAGGGGCCAGGTGGCCGCGACCGTAGGCGCCGGCGGCACCCTCCTGCGCAACTGGAAGCCGCGCGTGCCCCTCCTCCTCGCCTTCGGCAACGAGGGCCAAGGCCTTGCGCCTGAGGTCGTTGCGGCCTGCCGTATTCACGTCCACGTGCCTCTCGCCGGGGGGGTGGAGTCGCTCAACGTCGCGGTCACCGCCGGCATCGTGCTCGCGTCCCTGGTGGGGCTTGCCGGCAACCCTATACTTAAATCAGGTGGGTCGAAAGGGGGGCCTCGATGATCCGACACCGCGACGTTGAGCAACTGCAGGATCTCTCTCAAGCGCCTGGAAAGACACTCACCGTCTACCTTGACGTTGATCAAACGAACGCCGCCAACCGCAAGCGGCAGTTCGAGACACACTTGAAGGACATGCTTCGCCAACTGCGCGCCGCCCACCCGGACGACGCCGAGCTGCCGCTAGTCTGTAGCGAAATCGAGGAGATCATCCAGCGCATCGAGCCAACCGCCAAGACGCTTGTGGTCGCGCGCCACCGCCACCTTGGCGTCACCTTTCGCAAGCTGATCCGCATCGCCCTGCCGTCGGGCGCGTACTGGAACCACGGCGCCTTCCTCCGCCCGCTCATCGAGGCGCTCGACGAGCACGAGCGCTTCGGCGTTGTGCTCGTGGACCAGAAACGCGCGCGCTTGCTCACCGTCTTCCTCGGCGACATCGAAGAGCACAAGGACCTCATCTCGGCGGTGCCGCCTCGCCCCGACGCGCCGACCTCGGACCGTTTGCGCTCGCAGCCGCGGATGGAGCGCCATCACGACCAGAGCGTGTCGAGCCACGTACGCCACGTGGCTGGAGAGATCGCACGCCTGATGGAGCAGCTCGAGGTGGACCGCCTCATCATCGGCGGCAACCTCGGCGTCGCCGCCGAGCTTGCCCGCGCGCTGCCCAAACGCCAGCGCGGCCGGCTCGTCGAGGTGCTGCCGATACCGGTCACCGCCACGGCCGAGGACATCCTCGCGCGCGCGAGCGAGGTGCAGATGCGGCTCGAGCGCGCCGAAGAGCTGGAGGTCGTGCGCGGCCTCCTCAAAGAGGTGCACAAGGGCGGCCGCGCGGTGGCCGGCCTCTCCGCCACACTTGATGCGATCAACGAAGGCCGCGTGTGGAAGCTCGTCTACCTCCAGGGTGTCGCGGTCGAGGGCGGCGTTTGCGAGACCTGCAACATGCTCTTCGACCCGGCCGACGAGCGCTGCGCCGTCTGCGGTAGCACGGTGGCGCGCGAAGCACACCTCGTCGACCGCATGGCGCGCACGGTGATGGAGCGCGGCGGCCACGTTGAAATGGTGGACGGCCCCGCCGCCGAAGCGCTACGCCAGGTCGCCGAGGTCGCCGCACTGCTGCACTCGTGAGGCAGCCGCCACGGGCACAAGGTGGCGTGCGAGCAAGCGGCAGCGGGCTGAGCTCGCGGGCGCTACGCAACGGCTCGGGGACGCTCAGCGCTCCCCCGCCTTGAACCCGAAGCCTGGAGCCCGTAGCCTATACCCTGTCGTGACGCCGGAGTGGCGGAATGGCACACGCAGGAGACTTAAAATCTCCGGGCGCTCACGCGCCTTGTGGGTTCGAATCCCACCTCCGGCAAACACTTAGCTCTCGCACGAGACTTCATTCGAAACGCCAGTGCAACCTTGGTGCAACCGCCGCCAGTTGACTCCAAGCCAGCGTGCAATGATCGGCCTGCAAGCAAAGCCGTTGCTAGAAGCCGAGGCGAGAGAGCGGATGCTTGCGGGAAAGGCCCTACCCAAACAGGTGGGTAGGGTCGGTTCTGCAAACGAACTGGCTGGTGCCGCAGTCGGCGTTTCGGACAAGACGATCCGCAGGGCGCATACAAAGCAAGGGCGCCCGGAAGCGCCCCACGCCAAGCTCCCTTGTCGAGTCCGTCAGCTATCTGGGCCGCGGCCACCAACCGCTTGACCGTAGCTCTGTGCGCCCACTTCGAAGGAGCGGTGAAGGAAGGTCGGAGTCAGCGCTTCCAGCGGCGCAGCGCGAACACACCCCCACCCACCAAGATCACTCCCAGCACCAGGAGGCCAATCTCGTCGAGCGTTGGTATGGCGGTGCGCTCCGGGTCCACGCTCGCGAACGCGGCTGCTGGCACGCAGAGCAACGCTGTTAGGAGCAACACTCGCGTTCTCTTCATCGATCCACCCCGGCGTCGTAAGTTGCTACAGGTGACCTGATGCAGCCAAGCTTGGTCCTGAGTCGCCGTCAACCGCGCCCATCGTGCTCGTCGCCACGGTGCGAGCCGCACGCGCATGGCTACCGCAACCGAACGCAAACCGACAAGCGCAACCGCGCCCCGTTGCCCGTGGTGCGGCGGGCCGATGCGGGAGCGGGACCCTATCGAGGTGGCGCGCCTGAGGCAAACGTCGCGCGATTGGAACACGCCCGCGCTGACGGCCTCGGCGTCGATCTGCTAAACTACAGCAGCGTTTGACAAGAAACAGACGCCGCCACAGACGTGCCTGGAAGGAGAGAGTCATGCGGGTTCGAATGTCCGTGTTCGCGAGTGTGATGGCCGGAGCGTTCGTATTGTTTACGGCGACCGCAGCTCTGGCCAGTGGGACCGTCACGACCTGCGACGACGCGCACTTGACGACTGCCCTCTCCGGCGGTGGCACCGTGACGTTCAACTGCGGGGCTGGACCGACCACCATTACGCTGGCGACGCGCAAGACGATCAGCGCGGCGACAACGATCGACGGCGGTGGCCTCGTCACGCTTGACGGCGGCGGCGCGATAGGGCTCTTCACGGTCAGCGGCGTGTCGTTCACCGTGCAGAACATCACGCTCGCGAACGGCCGCACGACGGCCAACGGGGACGGAGGAGCCGCCATCAACTCGAACGGTGGCGCCGTCACCATCGACCACAGCACGATCTTCGGTAATTCCACCGCAAACGCGGGCTGTGGCGCGATCGTCGTGAGCGGGGCGGCGCTGACGATCACGAACTCGACCATGACCGGCAACCACGAGGACGCAGCGGCTCAGGCGGGGCTCCTGTGCACCAACATCACGGCGTCGCTGACGATGTCCGATAGCACGGTTGCCGGCAACTACAGCGGGACCAACGGTGGTGGAGGCGCCATCTCGACCTCTGGGCCGGCGACCTTCACGAACTGTACGATCGCCAACAACACTTCGCACAACGACAACGGGGCGGTCAACGCTGATGGGACAGTCACGTTCCAGGACACGATCATCGCGAACAATCCGGGTGGGAACTGCCTGTCCGCCGGCGGCTCGTTCGTTGACGGCGGTCACAACCTTCAGTACCCCGGCAACAGTTGCGGCGCCACGATCACGATCGCGGACCCGCTTCTCCTGGCCCTGGCGAATAACGGCGGCCCGACGCAGACGATGGCGCTGCAGTTTGGCAGCCCGGCCATCGACGCCGGCAACCCGGCCACGTGCCTGGCCACCGACCAGCGCGGACACGCGCGTATCGGCGTCTGTGACATCGGCGCGATCGAGTTCGACCCGTCCGCCCCAGGAGCCACGCCGATTCCGACGCTCGGTGGTCGCGCCATCTTGCTCCTCGCTGCGCTGCTAGCGCTTCTCGGCGCCCTGCTGATCCGGCGGTGAGTTGGGGCGCGACGGGATCGGACCACGGCCTGACAGCCTGGAACAGGTACAAGGTCCGGCGGCGCTTGCCCAGCCAGCGCGCGAGCAAGTCGCCGACAAAACGCAGGCGCTCTTCCACCAGCCGCTGAAAGATCGCACCCGCCTCAGTCATTCGTGGCCTCCAAGACTTTCTCAGGCACAGCCAGGGCGCCCGAGGGGCTCGCCCACGCGCGAGCCAGCCGCGTGTAACTCTCGCGGTCAAGCACGAGCTCCGCGGTGTCGAGTGCGCGCTCCAGCTCGGCTTTGCCACGCTCGCCGAGCGCCTGCTCGCGTGCCAGGAGCGCGAGCCTGACTTCGGAGAGTAGGGAAACGAGCCCGCGAAGCTCGCGCAGCGTGCCCGACAACGGGCTTATAGTGTCTCCGGCCGGATTCGCGGTGAGTAACGAAGGGAGAAGACAATGACACGGCAGGTAAGTGCGGTCCTCGGGATCTTGTTCCTTGCGCATGTAGCGACGGCGCAGTTCACCCAGCAAGTCGGCAAGCTAATTGGCACGGGCGCGGTCGGGGCTGCCGAGCAGGGCATGTCTGTGCCGATCCTGGCAGATGGGAACGCCGCCATCGTCGCCGGGCGCAGCGACAGCTCCAACACCGGCGCCGCGTGGACCCTCGTGGCACCCGCAGACTGCACGCCGCCCTCGATCACCGCCCAACCGCAGAACACGGCGATCACAAGCGGGCAGACCGCCACGTTGAGCGTCACCGCTACGGGCACGGCGTCGCTCAACTACCAGTGGTACCAGGGCTCCTCCGGCGACACCTCGCAACCGGTTGGGACCAACGCCGCCACCTTCACCACCCCGGCGCTAACGACCACCACGAGCTATTGGGTGCGGGTCTCCAACGCCTGCGGCCACGCGGACAGCGCCACGGCGACCGCGTCAACCAACTGCCAGGCGCCGGCGGCGCCAACGGCGGCGTTCGCGTGGGGCGCGAGCCTCGACGACCCGCAGGTCAGGGTCGGGGACACCGTCGACTTCGTCGACCAGTCCACCGGTGGCCCGACGGCGTGGTCGTGGGATTTCGGCGACGCGGTTCCGCCGCTGATCCCGAGTCACAAGTCGACCTTGCAAAGCCCCTCCGTCCGCTACACGGCGACGGGGACGTTCACCGTGACTTTGACGGCGACTAACTGCAGAGGCACGCAACAGGTCCAGCACCAAATCACCGTGGCGCCTTCGTGTGACCCGCCGGTGATCACTTCGCCGCCGCAGAGCCAGACAATCACGAGCGCGCAGACCACCACGCTGTCCGTGACCGCCACCGGCACGGCTCCCCTCTCGTACCAGTGGTACCAGGGCTCCTCCGGCGACACCTCGCACCCGGTCGGGACCAACGCCGCCAGCTTCACCACCCCGGCGCTGATCGCCACTACGAGCTTTTGGGTGCGGGTGAGCAACTCATGCGGTCACGCCGCATCGGCGACGGCGACAATCACGGTGGAGCCGGTCGTCGTCTGGGTGCCGGTCGCGAGCCACATCGCCGGCAAGAACAACAGCCGGTGGCGCAGCGACCTCGGGATGCTCAACGCCGGCGCAGTGACGGCCAACGTGCAGATCAAGTTCTTCGGCAGTGCCGGTGTCGTGACCAGCACGACGTACGTCTCGCCGCACGTCCAGTCGATCCTTACCGACGTGGTTGGGCAGCTTCCCGCAAGCGATTCTGGGGCGCTCGAGATTCTTTCGGATCGACCGCTCAAGGTCACGGCGCGGACCTACAACCAGGTCGCGTCTGACGCGAGCTGCTACCCCAATGGCACACAGGGCCAGGACTACCCAGCGGTAGTGGCGAGCGAGGGTCTGGCAGCCGGGCAGAGCGCGTACCTGCCGGGACTTACCGAGAACGCCTCGTACCACTGCAACATCGGCGTGGTGAACGTGGGTTCGGACGCCGCGACGGTGCAGGTGGAACTTTTTGACGGGGCGGGTACCGGGCTCGCCGGCTACACGGTGAATCTGGCTGCCGGGCAGTGGTCGCAGGTAACCCAGCCATTCAAGAACGGGGCGGGCCAGACGGCTATGGACCGCGGGTACGCCACGATCACGGTGCAGACTGGATCGGGGGTGTTTGGGTTTGCCTCGGTGATCGACAACCTCACCAACGACCCGACCACGGTCATGATGCAGAAATAGACGAGCGGCTTTCCTCAGGGTTCTCGCGGTTTGGGTGACAAGGGGACTGGGCTCGGTGCCTATTTCCTGGGAGTCTGAGCGATCACCGGCACGAGCTTGTCGCGAAGTCGCCGCGCTCTGTCTACGACTTCCGGATCCTTGGCCGCCGGCAGCAGCTTCTCGAGAATGTCCCAGGCCCCGCGGTAGTCTTTGGCCTTCACCTTGGCGAGCGCCTCGTTGTAGAGCGAGACTTCCCACTCGCGTGAGGCCGCCGTGCGCATTTCGCGGAGGCTCGCCTGGACCTCGGGATCCAGGCTGTTTTGGATCGCCTTGTCCATGAGAGCGAGGCCCTCATTGGCCTGCCCCGCGTTGATGAGGCGCTGCCCTTCCTTGCAGTCCCACACGCCGATCAGCCGTTCGACCTTCGCGGCGAGCTGCGGATTGGCAGTGTGGTTCACCAGGCGGGCTTGTATCTGGCCGGCCTTCGATCGCTGGCCCGCATCGAGGCACAGATCAACGAGCCACGCGATCGTATTTGGCTGGTTGGGGTCGATGTCGAGGCTCTTCTCGAAGGTGGCGATTCCGAGCGCCATGTCCTGACCCGCAAACGAGTAGGTCCTCGCAAGGTAGTTAAGGGCGAGGGTGGATTTCGGAGACTGATCCAACGCCGCTTGGAATACGGCTCGGGCCTGTTGCAGCCTGGCTTGCGATTCGGGGTCTGTGGCTGGCGTGCCGGTGAGTTCGTCGACGACGTTCTCTGCCGCGGTGAACTGGGGCGTCACCTGGAACGGCGCGGCCTGATCAGCCAGGGTCAGGAGCATCCCAGCCGCGGCAGACGCAACCCCGAATACCAGACCGAGCGCAAGAACGACCACACAAGCCTTGTTCATGTCGCACCTCGCGCCCCTATTCTATCGCGGCCCCGCTCGCACCAGCTCGACGATCTGCCGCCGACACTCCGGCGGGTATGCCGGCCGCGTTCTCCCCATCGTGGACCTCCTTGCTTCCTGCTGCTCTACGCAAGGCGTACACAGGAACCGATCAAGCCCAACCACCCAAGTGGCCTACGGCCAGCTACGGCGATGGCCCACTGCGGTTTGCGGCTCTTGCTCAGTGCCGCGGCCGTAGCTCCAAGGTCGCGGTCTGCAGATAGCCGTTGGTCCAGGCGGGGTGAGCGATTCCGGAGGAAGCCGCCATCCCGGTGTAGTCGCCGATGAAGTAGCGCGTACCGAAGTCCGTCGTTGCTGAGGAGACTCGTGCGTTTGCATGGAAGGGACGGGTCGGTTCGTCGGCGAATGTGGCGTACACGTCTAACTCGCTCGAGGCCGGGTTGTCGGGAGCATTTCGGCTGTCAAACCAACTGACGTGCACTTTCCCAGACGGGTCCACAGCAACCGCCGGAAAGGTGCGCTGCCCAGTGGAAGAATCGCTGATCGTCTGCGGCGCCGTGCATGGTCCCGCGAAACCAGGCTGGCATCGTATGTACTCGACGGCGGAACTGGCACCCGGCTGATCGGTGTACACGATGACGGGCGCTCCAGTCCTCGGATCGACAGCCATCGCCGGAGCGCTCCACTTGCGATAGTACGAAGGGAACCCGTTGCCATCCAGATCCGTGATGGTCGGCGAGATCTGAATGGGGTTGCTGAAGGTGTCCCCCCCGTCGGTCGAGACTGCGCCCCAAACCTGGCTCAGGAGACAGTTGGAGTTAGCGTAGGGATTCGGGTTGACGAGGTAATTGAGGCAATAGGTCCACGAAACGACAACCCGGCCTGCGTTATCCACGGCGACCTGCGGGCCCTGCACGGCATTCACCTGATCCGGTGGACTGACGATGGCGCCCGGTTTGAACGTGGCGGCGTGATCGTTCGAGGCGGCGACATGGATCTCTCCGCCAAACCCCTGATGCGCGAGGTCGAGGTAGTGGACCCAGGCGACATACACGTTGCCCTTGGTGGCGTGGCGGGGCGAGTTGTCGACGGCGATCCACTCCTTGTCCTCGAAGAAACCGGTGTTGGGGTCGGTGTTCACAACAACGGGCCGCGTCGCGGCGGCAGTGAACGAGACGTTGCCGTGGTGGATTGGGGCAGCGCTGACGTAGGCACCGTTGGCGTTGCTGAACATCATGAAGTAGAGGTTCGACATGTACGCGATGTTGTTGGCACCGTCGATCGCGACGACCGGATCGCTCATGCGCTGCCATGTGATGCCGTCGCCGGTGATGGGCGCTCGGTCAGGGGTGTTGTCGAGGGCGGCGAAGCTCTCGTTCCAGGTAGAGCCCCCGTCGCGCGACCAAGCGTACTTCGTCGTGTTGCCTATGTACCCGTAGCGATCAATGGAGAAGTCACTGATGGCGGCGAGCAGAAAGTCGGGGTCATGCGGGTGCACCGCGATCTCCTCTTCGGCTTCGTAGCTCGTCGTGGTGACCTGAACATTAGGGCCCACGTCATAGACTCCTCGGGGGAACAACGAGGACGAGGCAGTGTGAGTTGAGTCTTGCACGGCTGCCGCGTTGCCATAGAGTTCCAAAGGGACCCCCTCGGAGTGTCGGTAGCGGTTACTCACTTGAGCCTGACCCTCGACGGCAATGGCGCAGAGGAGGAGGGTCATCACGAGGCTCCCCGTTGATGCCGGCATCGGCCGGTCGAGTCTCTTTCTGCGCGGGTCTCCTCTGGAAGGTCCTTCGTTGCTCTCAAGACGGACCGGTTGAAGTGCCTCTGCTCTATATGGCATGTCCTGCGGGCTTCCCGTCATCTCGCTCTCCTTATTATGAGACTTATATTCAATATCATGTTATACGTTTCACCAAGTGTCAAGAGCAGGCGTGCGGGCGCCGGAGTTCAGCGTGCAACGCGCTCAATGGCAACTCCCCTCCTCACTCCGTCTGATGGAGGTTTCGCTGGACACGGACAGTTGTAAGGCCGAGATTGGTCACAGGGCACCACGGCCCAGATGTGGAGGTCAACATGCGGAGAGCGTTGGTAACCGGGCTGGCTGCGGTCGCCTTTGCCGCCGCAGCCGGTGCCCAGCAGTACGTCTTGCCACTGTTCGCCTTCTCATGGCCCGGCAAGGGCGCCAACCGTTGGGTGTCGCAGGTGTTCCTCGTCAACCCGGGCCCCACGGCGGTCGCGGTCCGCGTCCCTCGTTTTCTTCCGGGCGTCCTCAAGGAACCGACGCCGTGCTACCCCCCGATCGCTGCCTCCGTCGAGGTGGCCCCGTACGCGACGCGTGCGCTGAGCACACAGGACCTCAGTCTCGACCTGCAGTGTCCCGAGATGGCGCTCGGCGGCCTTTTGTTCGACGCCAACGGCCCGATCGAGATCGTGAGCGAGGTCGTCAACGTCGGCATCGCGGCGTCGCCCGTCGCGAGCCCGTCCGGCTTTGGCCAGGATGTGCCCGGCTTCGGCCCCGCAGACCTCGCGATTCCCGGCGCGACATACCAGCTTCCCGCTCTCGTGTGGGACCCCAACCGCTGCGGCCACCCGCCGCTGTTCGAGGTCTATCTCTACCTCGCCAACCCGGGTGACGTAGCAGCGAGCGTGGTGCTGCAGCAGTCGCATAAAGGCAGCCCGGGCGTGCTCATCGTCAATGGCGTGACCGTCGCGACACCCTACACGTTCAAGCTCGCGCCACAGTCCGCACTGCAACTGAAGGTCGACCTGGGCGGCGCGATCGCCACCGTCTGCCTGCCGCCGCGGACCACCGACCTGTTCTTCATCACCACGCAGCCGATCGCGGTCGTCGCCTCCGTGGTCGACCGCTCAAGCCAGGACGCGCGCACGGTGCTCCCCGTGAAGACCACCGACTGAGCTGATCGCACAGTGGCAGTGGTCCGAAGCCGACCAGCGGGACCGATCGCATCAGCTCGCTGCGCGGGTCTCGCCCTCCGCAGCCCGCGCGACCCAGCCCCGAAGCGCGTCCTTGGCGTGCGTGATCTCCCAGACCATCCCGCCGGACTCGAAGCGCATGCCCACAAACGGCCTGTACGGAAGCTCGATCGTGGCCACCCTTGCCCCCTCGCCACGATCGAGGATGATCGGTACGATCGTGCCGGCGCTCGGACCGCCACCGGCGCGACGTCGCTCGAATTCTTGAATTCTCGTTGCCATGACACCCCCCCGTCTCCAGCCGATGTTTCCGGCCTCGGCCCAAACCACGTGTCACCCCTATAGACGCAAAACTGGGCCAAATGGTTCTCGATCGGGACGCCGTTCGCGCTCCGAGCGGTCGGAGGTCGGCACCTGAGGCCGGGGCTATCGCGGCAAGACAGCAGCGATGAACGCGTCGAGTGCCGATCGCGACGTCGAGTTGACCGCAATTCCGCCGCTGTTGTGACCCCCGGACAGATCCGCGAACGTCTTCGGCTCTGGCGCGGCGTCGAACAGCTCGCGGCCCATCGAGTACGGAACGATGTCGTCGTCGGGTGAGTGGAAGACCAGCAGCGGACACGCGAGCCCCCGCACCCGCGCGAGCGAGTCGTACCTGATCGTCAGGAGCAGCCGCGCGGGCAACCACGGGTAATAGCGCTTCGCCATCGCCGGCACGCTCGTGAAGGTGGACTCGAGGATCAGCCCAGCCGGCGGTCTCCTCGACGCAGCTTCGGCCGCGACCGCTCCCCCGAGCGACTCGCCCAAATACAGGAGCTTCCTCGGCGGGAATTTTCTATCCTGCAGCACATAGTCGATCGCGGCGTCCATGTCGCGGTACGTGCCTTGCTCGGATGGCTGCCCTTCACTCTCGCCGTAGCCGCGGTAGTCGAAAGCCAGCACGGAGACGCCCAGGTCGTGGAGGAGCCGCACCTTCTCGAGGCGGTGCGACATGTTGCCGCCGTTGCCGTGCGCGAAGACCAGCGCACCTCGCGGCGACTCGGCCGGCACCCACCACGCGGCCAGCATGAGCCCATCCGCCGTCCGCAACCGCACGTTCTGGTACGGCAGGCCCACGTCGTCAGGGGTCCCGGCGATGTGACGCTCGGGGAAGAACACGAACGATTCCTGCCTGAGGAACATGAACCCGCACACCCCCGCGTAGCCGACTGCCGAAAGGAGCCCGACCGCCGCGACCACGGCCCGAAGCCTCACCGACGGAACATCCTGTGCTACTACGACCGGCTGCGCCGCTTCGTGGCTCCCTCCGCCACGCGCGGCGCTGCCTTGCTCACCAGCGGGTAGCGTTCGGGATGCTCGAGCGACTCCACGGCAAGGTCCACGTCGAGTTGCGGCCAATGCAAATGGCCGGCATGCAGCATCGTGACGTCGAGCAGCTCTCCAATCGCCGCCTCGCGGAACCAGGGGAAATCGTCGAACGGCACGAACAGCTCACGCGCCCCGAGCCATAGCCAGAAGCCATGCCTCGAGACGTTCGTAACCTCAACCGTCGAAGTGGACCTTCCAAGCCTTGCGGATCTCATCCTCGTGCTCCCTGATCGCCCGGAGTGCCGCGCGGAGGTCACGGGTGCCGAGACCGTGATCCTCCGCGACTGCGATCTCCGGCTCGAGCCAGATCTTCGCTTCGCCAGCCGGACCCTCGACGTGAATGTGCATGCGGGGCTCCTCGCGAGAGAAAAAGTAGAAACGCAAACGCCCCACGCGCATCACCGTCGGGCTCACATCACCAGCTTAGCATCCGCCGCCGGATGCGTGCCTGACACTCGATGGGATCTCTTGCCCTGGCCTTGCCCAATGAGTTGGCCACCATGGTGAGATGGTGAGTCCTGGTACCGATGTTCCTGCCGAAGGAACATGTAGCCGCACACCCCCGCGTAGCCGACTGCCAGAAGGAGCCCAACCGCCGCGACAACGACAACCCGAAGCCTCACCGACGGAGCGTTCTCCTCAGGCGGAGTCTATCGCGCCCCAATCGTTCAAAGCGTGCCGTTCCGGCTGACGTGATCTCCGGGTCGACCGAGACCGAGCCCCGCTGAGCGAGACGGTGCGATCGTGATCCCTGGTACCGATGCAGGCGAATTTCCTTCGTACGCCACTGCGGACCACCTGCGCCTGCAGAACACGATAATGGTCAGTATGGACGCTATGTTGACAATCATATGATTCGACGCTAGATTAGGATCAGAAAGGGACGCACATGTCGGACGACGAGCACGCAGGCCCTCAGGCACCGGCCGAGTCCTCGCAGGCCCTACCCTTGGATGAGGCCACACTACAGAGCGCGATCTGTCAATCGACCCCCCAGGGAACTATCATGAGCCCTGGAGCGCTTACGCCTACGATGAAGACGCATGGTGAGCGGGCGACGCTACGGGGCGGCCCCGTGCCGCCCCAGCAACTGTTGGCACCCACGTCTCACGTCCTCAACCTCGGGGACGCGCGTGATCTTGGTTGGATCGATGACGCGAGCGTCCACCTCGTCGTGACCTCGCCGCCGTACTGGACGCTTAAGCGCTATCGCGAGCACCCCGAACAGATGGGCCATATCGGCGACTATGAACTTTTCCACGACGGGCTTGATCAGGTGTGGAAGCACAGCTACCGCGTTCTGGTGCCTGGCGGCCGTCTGGTGTGTGTAGTGGGTGATGTCTGCCTCGCTAGGCGGAGGAACAAGGGGCGGCATATGGTCATGCCCCTACACGCAGACATCGTTGTGCGTTGTCGACGCGTCGGTTTCGACTACCTCACACCAATCATCTGGCACAAGATCGCCAATGCAACCCACGAGGTGGAGAACGGATCTTCCTTTCTCGGTAAGCCCTATGAGCCCAACGCGATCGTGAAGAACGACATCGAGTACGTTCTTATGCTCCGAAAGCCAGGCGGGTATCGCAAGCCCACTGACGTCCAGCGGAAGATGTCACGTATTGAGAAGCCGGACCACGCCCGGTGGTTCCGCACCTTCTGGACTGACATTCCGGGAGCGTCCACCCGGGAGCACCCCGCGCCGTTTCCCGTAGAGCTCGCGTCGCGACTCGCGAGGATGTTCTCGTTTGTCCAGGACACGGTTCTCGATCCCTTCCTGGGAACTGGTACGACATCGGTCGCGGCGCTTCGCGCCGGTCGGTCGTCCATCGGCAACGAGATCGACCCAACATACCTCGATATTGCCGAGAAGCGACTGCGAGCTGAAAACGCGCAGATCCAACTCTTCCCCACGCGTGGCCCTGCCGAGATCAAGCTGCGGCGGCCCAACTACGCTGGCTGAACAGCCGCGAGCGTTTGACATCAGGTACGAGGGCAGCCTACCGTGAACGTGCCGAGAGGAAACAGCGCGTGGATTTCGAGCTCCTTCAGGCGTTCCGCAACCTGTTCGATGGGAGGCCCTACCTCCACCGAGTCAGCACTCACGGCGACTGGGTGGCACAATTCCTGTTCGAGGACTTGGTGCGCTTGAAGAAGGCGCAGCGATTCGTCCGCGCGGTCGCAGCCCAGGAGGTTGTCGTCAACACCGCGAACAAGGCGTGGGGGATCGCCGCGAGACGCGGCGACGGCTCGCTGGGCGAACTAGTCCCTGGAGCGAAGGCCCGTGAGGCGCCACCTTTCAGGGTCGCCCGCGGTTTGATTGCCAATGTTCAGATCGGTGTTGAGACCAAGATCCTTGCGAAGGCGATGATCAAGCAAGTTGATCGGGTCATGAACGACCTTCGGCGGCAAGCGACGCAATTCAAGCACCAAGGACCAAACGCAATCACCGTTGCCCTCGTCGGTGTCAACCACGCCGACCGGTGCGTCGGCTACGAGCGCGATCGGGTTTTCCCCTCGGAAATCTCGCCCGCGCGAGAGGCGCCGGAGGCGATGCGACGAATCCTCGCGCAGATCGGGCCATCCTACGACGAGGTGGTCTTCCTGAGGTTTAAGGCGAGTAACGAGGAACCGTTTCCTTTTGAGTGGGTCGATGCGGGCGCTACTGCGCTGGACTATGCGAGCGCCCTCACCCGCATCAGTCGGCTCTATGACGAACGGTTCTAGGGTTGTCGGCTCAATCCGCGGAGGCAAGGCGGGACCACGCTTGGGCGCCTCGTGAGAGGATTTGGTGCTATTTGGTTATTTGGTGCCTGGTACGCATTTGGCGGAATTGTGGGGCGCTCCGGTTGGGGGTCCGCAGTCACCCCCTGAACACTATATCCGATAGGTGCCAGGGCCAACGATTTTGGCAAAGTGCAGGAGCGAATTGCCTGCTCGGCGTGGAGTGCGGGGTCGATCCGCTCCGCGGTTAGCGCAGCGGAAACGTCTTGCTCACCAACGTCGAGGAGTCGAACGGCACCGAAGGTGACGGCATCAGGGACGACGGCCTCGGCGCGAGGGCTACACCGCCCGCCTGGGGTAGGCCGTCGGTGAGGTCGGTGACGCGCAGCGAGACAGCTCCGGTCGCCCGCAGGGAAACCCTGAGGTCGATACCCTCCGGGGGCGGCGCTGTGAAATCGAGCTGCCAGCCCTTCCGCTTCTCGGGGGTGTTCGGCTCGGGCAGCGTCTTGCCGTTGGCGGTGCCCCGCAACACCTCCGCGCCCGGCACGCTGATCCAAACGGTGCGTGTCCCGGGCGCGGGCTCGATCAGGAAGCGAAGCGTGCGGATGCCGCCCGCGGTCGTGTCCTCCAGGACCGTCGCCTGAGGCGGCACGGCGGCGATCGCCGGCGCTTCGACGTGCAGGTAGCGAGCCTGGAACGGACCGTACTCCGCCAGGCTCCCGATGGTCGTCCCAGCGAGGAGCCGCAACGTCCACGCGTCCGTGTCACGGCCGCGGCTTGCCCAGGCGGCCTTGCCAGTGTCGGCGTTGAGCGCGTAGAAGAGGCTGTCGCCGCGCGGGTGATCCTCGTCGTAGCCGCTGTGCGCGGCTGCGGCGCCGAACGCAGCGAGGGCGACGGTCAGGCCAAGCGCAGGCAGCAGCCACCTCGCGCGCTCCTGGACGATGTGGATCTGCGGCACCAGCAAGCCCAGGACGATGGCCGTCGGCACCGTGACCAGGAGCATCGAGTCGGCTGCGAGCATGAGGAACAGGTACGGCGCGGCGCCGGCGAGCAGCAGCGTCACGACGGCGGCCGGCGCCCAAACGACAAGCTGCGTCCCCGGCGTTGGCTCCGGCCGCGCGAACTCGATCGCGAGGGTGGCGAGCCCGGCCACGAGCGGCCAGAGGAAGAGGTAGCTCGCACCCACCGCGCCGAGCGACGTGACCACGGCGAGGACGAGCCACCAGAAGAGGGCGCCGGCGACCAGGTTCGCGCGCCGGACGCGGTTGCGGACGCTCGCGTAGGAAGCAGCGAAGATGGCGATCGTCAGCGCCACGAACGCTGCGCCGTACTCGTGGACGTTGTACGCCATGCCGTACGAGCCGAACGACACCGCTGGTGTCCGCTGCAGCGTCCGCCACGCCAGCTCGCAGATCCCGGCCGCGACCGCCGACGCCACGAGGAACCCGACCGCGCCGACCGCGAGCCCGCCCACGGTGAGCCGCCTTTTCTTCAGACCGAGCACCGCCACGAAGATCGCCAGCAGCACGGCAAGGACCATGAGCGGCACGGCCCACGACTCCGGATATGCGATCACGACCCCGAATACGCTGAAGAAGACGGCGTCGCCGCCCGCCGGGTGGCTCAGCTCCAGGCTGCCGAAGCGACGCGCGAGCGCGAGCGCAGCGTCGCCGTGCTGTTGCAGGGAGCGAGGATCGAGGTGGCCGACATCGTCGCGCGCGGTGTGGTAGCGCGGCCCGTCGTCGATGAAGGCGAAGTTGAGCCCTGACATCCCGGC
Organism: Thermoanaerobaculales bacterium; assembly: GCA_044447965.1. Taxonomy (GTDB): domain Bacteria; phylum Acidobacteriota; class Thermoanaerobaculia; order Thermoanaerobaculales; family Thermoanaerobaculaceae; genus DATIYW01. Next base: position 51,418 of record JBIOGJ010000015.1, read on the forward strand.
CTGCTTGAACACCGAGAAGTCCGAGTCGCCGGTCGGCAACCGCCGGTTGGCCTCGGCGAACAGCGACGACGCGTTCGGCCGCGCGCCCGAGCGCGCCAGCTCCCGGATCAGCCAGCCGTTGCCCGGGGTGGTCTCATACATCAGCGGTGGCCCCGCGGTGCCGCGCGCCTCGAAGTTCACGAACACGCCGACGTCGCGCGCCCACGGGTGCTCGTCGGCGAACGCCTTGGCGCCGAGCAGGGCGAGCTCCTCGCCGTCGGTTGTGAGCACGATGACGTCGTTGCGCAGGCGCGGGCCCGCCAGGAGAGCGCGCGCGGTCTCGATCAGCGCCGCCACGTTGCTGCCGTCGTCGCTCGCGCCCGGCCCGCTGGGAACGGAATCGTAGTGGGCGACGAGCATCACCGCCTTGCTGCCGCCCTCGCCCTTGATCCGCGTCACGATGTTGTGAACGGTGGCCGCGTCGTACGACGGCCCCCACCGTTGCTCCGCGAATGACGCGGTCGCCGTCTGGACCTCCGGCGCGAGACCGAGCGAGCGCAGGCGAGCGACGATCACCTCGCGAACGCGTGCGTTCTCCGCAGTGCCGGTCGGGTGCGGGGCGCGTGCAATCTCGTGCAACTGCTCGAGCGCTCGCATGGCCGAGAAACGATCCGGCGGCGCGTCGGCCGGCGCCGCGGCCGGCGGCTGGATGCTGGCGATCGCAATCCACGCGAGCGCTGCCACGAGAAGAAAGCTGAGGATCGGTACCGCCGGGAACCCGCCGGTTGGGCGCTGCCTGATGTCGGTTGACATGGCGCTCATCCTACCCGACCCACCCGACGCCAACGAGCGAGATCGGGACGCCCGCAAGGCCACTCACTCGTAGCGGAGCGCCTCGACCGGATCGAGGCGCGAGGCCTTGACCGCAGGCCAGAGGCCGAACACGATTCCCACCCCCATCGACACCGCCAGGCCGACCAGCGGCGACCACAGAGGCACGTCGGTCGGAAGCGATGGCACCGTCGCCCGCACGATGGCGGCGGCGGCGAGCCCGAGCGCGATGCCGATCACTCCGCCGATCGACGAGAGCGTCACCGCTTCGGTCAAGAACTGGCCGACGATGTCGCGGCGCAACGCCCCCACTGCCCTCCTCACCCCGATCTCCCGCGTGCGCTCGGTGACCGTGGCGAGCATGATGTTCATCACCCCGACCCCGCCGATGATCAGCGAGATGAGGGCGATGAACACCATCGCCCCGGTGACCCCGCCGGTGATCGCCTTGAACTGGGCGATGAGCTGGTCGGGGGTGTTGATGGCGAAGTCGTTGGGCTTGTTGAACGGCACCTTACGCCGGTGGCGCAGCACCTCGGTGGCCTGGTCGATCACGAGCTGCAGGTCCTTAGGGTCCCGCGGCAGGACCCCGATGATGACGCCGTTGTCGCGCACGAAGCTGGAGAACTGGCGCTCGAAGGTGCCGAACGGCAGCAGCACCTTGTTGTCGGGCGAGTAGCCGAGCTGTTCGCCCTTCTTGTAGAGGACGCCGACCACCCGGTAGCGGGCGCCGTTGACCGTGACGTCCTTGCCGAGCGGGTCCTCGTCGGGAAATATGGCTTCCCTGACGTCGGCGCCGAGGACGATGACCGGGGCGCAGTGCGCCACCTCGGTCGCGTTGTAGAACCGGCCGTGCGACACCGGGTACGCCATGCCGACTGGGTAGTTCTCGTCGGTCCCCATCACGTAAGGCAGGTTGGCCTCGAGGTTCCCGTGCTTGACGTGGACCACGCCGCCGTCATAGCTGATCCGGGACAAGACGGTCCTGGCCTCAGGCACGAGCTCGCGAATCGCCTCGGCGTCGGCCACCGTCAGGTTGCGCCGCCGCTTCTCCTCGTCGGCGGCCGGCCCGCCCGGGCCGAACCGGTCCTCGTACTTCTGAAACTCGATGCGGCTCGCGCCGAACGCCTGGAGGGTGCCGATGACGTTGTTGTTGAACCCCGAGATGATGGCCACCATGGCGATGACCGTGGTCACCCCGACGACGATGCCCAGGACGGTAAGACTTGCCCGGAGCTTGTGGTCGCGGATGGCGGCGATGGCGAAGCGCGCGTTCTCAGCGAAGCCGTGGCGGAACCTTTTGAGCAATGGGCTCATCGTCTCACCTCACTCGTAGCGCAATGCCTCTATCGGTTCTTTCTTCGCCGCCGCGGCCGCCGGTGCCAGGCCGGCGAGGGCTCCGGTGACGGTGGCCACGACGAGCCCAAGGACGATGAACTGGAGCTTGACCTCGGCCGGGAAGTAGACGTTGACTGCCATCGCCACCAGCGCTCCGGCCAACACCCCGATCAAGCCGCCGACCCCGGCCAGCATCACGGACTCGAGCAGGAACTGCCGGCGAATGTCGCGCGAGCGGGCGCCCAGGGCCTTCCTCACGCCGATCTCCCGGGTGCGCTCGACCACCGACACGAACATGATGTTGGCGATGACGATGGCGCCGACCACCAGCGAGATGCCCGACACCAGGATCATGACGGCGAAGGCCCCCTGACTGATCGAGTTCCACAGGCTCTTGATCGCCTCAGAGCCGACGACGCCGAACGGGTCGGCGTCCTTGAATCCGGTCTTGCGCACCGACCGGAGGATCGTCCGCACCTCGTCCTGGGTCGCGTCCACCGCGGTCATGCCGCCGGCCGGGCGGACCATGATGGAAACGCCGTTGTCGCTCGTGAGCACCTTCTGGAGGAGGGTGATGGGCATGAAGACGACGCTGTCACGCGCCTGGCCGAGGAACTGGCCGAGCCGCGCCTGCAGTCCGATGACCCGCAACGGATACCCGCGCACCAGGATGGTCCGGCCGATGGGATCGAGCGTGGGGAAGAGCTGGTCCTTGACGTCGGCGCCGATCACCGCCACCGGCGCGGCGTGAAGCTCCTCGGTCGGATTGAAGAACCGCCCCTCGGCGATGTCCAGGTTGAGCATGGAATCGACGTTGGCGGTGTAGCCGGTGACCTGGACGCCGGCCAGCTTGCGGTTGCCGGCGTGCACGGTGACGCTCTGCCCGGCCTGGGCCCCGACCGCGGCGCAACTCCGGCACTCCTGGGCCACCAGTCGGGCCTCGCGCATGGTGAGGGCCTTGCGCCGGGTGGCCAGGATGAACTCGGCGCGGCTACGGATGATGCCGTACTTCGTGAAGACCAGGACATCGGGGTTGAGGTTGGTCAGCTTGGTGGCGACGTACGTGTTGAGGCCAGCGATGATCGACACGACCGACACCACGGTCATCACGCCGATGATGACGCCAAGGAGCGTGAGGCCGGAGCGCAACTTGTTGCGCCCTAGGGCCACCAGCGCGATGCGATGCAATTCGCCGAAGCTCACGGCTTACGAGGAGGCCGCCGCCTCGCTCGCCTCCAGCGCCTTGCGCCGTTCCTCGCTCATCGGCTTGACGCGGTCGCCCTCCTTGATCGTCCTCAATGTCTTGAACGGGCCGGTAACCACCTCGGCCCCAGGCTGGAGGCCGTCAGTGACCTCGATCTGGAGCTCGCCGGAAAGGCCGGTCTTGACCGGGACGAAGCCCACCTTGCCGCCGACCACGGTATAGACGCCCTGCTCGGTCTTGAGCCGGCCGGTGGCGTCCTTCTCACCCTTGGGCGAGTCGCGGATTACGACCGCCGCCAAGGGGATGGCCGGCACCTTCGACCGGGTCCCGGTGATAATGTCGGCGGTCACGGAAAAGCCCGGGCGGATGCTCGGCGGCGGGTCGAGAATCTTGACCCGAACCTTGAAGTTGATCGCGTCGGAGGTCGTGGTTAGACCGACGAGCTCGACGTCGTCCTTGGCGATGGGCGAGCTGCCGACCTCGGTCACCACCCCGTCGAAAGGGCGGCCGGGGTAGGAATCCAGGGTTAGCAGGGCCTTCTGACCGAGGGCGATGCTCGGGGTGTCGGTCTCGTCGACCATGAGCACCGCCTGCACCGTCGACATGTCGGAGATGGTCATGAGCTGCGTGCCGGGGTTGTTCATCGTCCCGACCACGGTGACCTCGCCGGACTTGATCCGGAGGGCAGTGATGATGCCGTCGATCGGCGAGCGAACGGTGGTCTTGGACAGGTCGTCGCGGGAGGCGTTGAGCACCGCCCGACTCTGCTCGATCTGGTGCACGGCGGTCTGGTACGCCGCCCGCGCCGTGTCGAGGGCCGCTTGAGCGTGCTGGAAGTCGGCCACCGGAATGATGCCGGAGCGGTAGTTCTCGTCGGCCCGCTTGAAGTCGCCCTGGGCCTGCTCGAGGGAGGCCCGGGCCGAGTCCAACTGGCTCTGGCTGGCGGAGAGTGCGGCCGCCGAGCCTGCTTCCTCGGCCGCGGCGTGGGTCTTGTCGATCTGGAGGAGAAAGTCCCGGGTTTTGACCGGGTCGCCCTCGCGCACCGCCAGGTTGACGACCTGGCCCATGACCAGAGCCGCGAGGTCGACCTTCTTCTCGGCCTGGATCTTGCCGTTGGCCGTGACCTTCCCGACGACATCCTCGAGCGCGACCTTGGCCACCGACACTTCAGTGGGTGCGTGCTTCTTCGCGTAGCAGGAGTAGTAGCCACCCCCGCCAAGGACCACGACTACCCCGCCGAGAATCAGCCAGACTCGCCTGCGCCGCATGGTCACTTTCCTCTTCTCGCAGCGGCTGCCCGCCGCGCAATGCCATTGATCCTTTGGACGCTGTCAGGGCCACCCGGAATTCCCTCCGGCACCGCGCCATCCCGCGCGGACGCCAGCCGCCCGGACATACGCCGGCCTCGTTGAAAGAGAATACGTAGAAGCCCGTGATTTGTTCGCAGCGGGCGGATCGACCGGGGCTCAGTACCAGACCCTGGACAGCGGCCAGCCCGACCGCTTGGGCTTCTTCCCCCCGCCCGAGCTACCAGGCGCATCAACGCGTGTCGGTTGGATTCCGAGGTCGGTCGGCCCTACTTCCGGGGCTCACGGTTGGCGGCGGTGATGCGCTCCTGGTACGCCGCCACGTGTTCTCGCACGGCGCCCTCGCTCACGGTGAGGACGCGACCTGCCGCCATCACGACGTCACCGTCGATGATGACCGTGTCCACGTCGCTCGCCTTGGTCGAGTAGACCAGCAGCGAGTACGGGTCGTAGTGAGGGATCTGATGGAAGCCATCAGTGCGCACCAGGATCAGGTCGGCCCGCTTGCCCACCTCCAGCGACCCGATCACCTGCTCGAGGCCGATGGCTTCGGCGCCCATGCGCGTCGCCATGGCGAGGGCGGTTCTGGCGCTCAGCACCGTCGGGTTGCCGCTCGTCACCTTGTGGAGCTTGGCCGCGGTGTCCATCTCCTCCCACAGCGACAGGTCGTTGTTGGAGGCCGCCCCGTCGGTGCCGAGGCCGACCGCGACCCCCGCGTTCAGCAGCGCGGGCACGGGGGCCACTCCGGCCGCGCCCTTCATGTTGGACTGGGGACAGTGCACTACCCCGACCTTGCGATCGGCGAGCAGCGTGATCTCCGCGGGAGTTGGCCAGATCATGTGGGCCGCCACGACCCGATGGTCGAGTATGCCGAGCCCCGCCACGTACTCCACCGGCCCTTTGCCGTACTTCTGCCGGATCAACTCCACCTCGGAGCGAGCCTCTGCCAAGTGCATGAGCATCGGCACGTCGTGTTTCGCCGCCAGGGCGTGTGCCTCTCTCAGGTGGTCGGCCGACACGGTGTACGTGGCGTGTGGGGCCACTGCGGGCGTGATCAACTGATGACCCCGCCAGCGCACCAGGAACTTCTCGGTGTACGCCATTGCGTCTGCCCAGGTCTTGTTATCGGGAGCGGGGAAGTCGATCAGCGTCTCCCCGACCACCGCGCGCATCCCGCAACGCGCCGCCTCCTCGGCGATGGCGTCTTCGAAGTAGTACATATCGACAAACGTGGTGACGCCGCCCTGCAAAAGTTCAAGGCAGGCCAGGCGCGTCCCCCAGCGCACGAACTCCTCGTCGACGAATCGCGCCTCCAACGGAAAGATGCGGCCGTAGAGGAACCCTTTTAGGTCCAGGTCGTCGGCAACTCCGCGAAACAGCGTCATCGGCACGTGCGTGTGGGCGTTGATCAGGCCAGGCATGACGATCCGGCCGGAGGCATCGAGCCGCCGCGCCTGGGGGAAGCGGCTCTCGAGCTCCGCCGCCGACCCCACCGCCTCGATCCGGTTCCCCCGAACGGCCACGGCCCCGCCGGGAATCACCGTCCCCGCCTTGTCCATCACGACGACCAGACCCCCATCCACCAGCCACACGTCCTCCGCCGCAGCCGGCGGTGCGAGGGCCCAGGCCGCCACACCACAAGCCAGGACCGCGAGCAACACGCAACGGTGAGACATCGGCACCTCCTCGGAAAGCAATCGCGTACCCCATGGTAGCCGCAATGGGAGCGATGGCCGAAGCTGGCAGGTCGAGCTCGCGACCCCGGACGGAGAAAACCGGTGGGCGGGGACCGCTCCCCGCCCACCGAGCGTCGATGCAGAGCAAGACTTCTACAACTTCGCGATGAACTCGATCCCGATCTTCCTTGGCTCGTTGGTCATGCCGGTCAGGTTATCGAAGTCGATTCCGCCCTCGAGGATCGTCTTATTCAGGATGTTCCGTCCCCACAGCGCGACCTCGTACTTGCCCGCGTTCCAGCCGTACCCCAGGCGCAGACCGAGCTCCAGGGCGTCCGAGTTGAACTCCTTCGACCGGTAGAGGAAGAAGCTCTTCTTGCTCGAGTAGGCCCAGTCAAGGGTGCCGAAGTAACCCTTGTTCACCGGGGACGACTGGAAGTTCAGGGCGCCGTCGAAAATCCACTCCGGTGCGTACGGCAGGCTGTTGCCGTTGACGTACACGGTGCCGTTCGGGCCGGGCGGGTCCAGGACCGTGCAGCCGCCCGCGCAGGGTGTCACGGTGAGCTTGGGGTCGTCGATCTTAGTCGGGTTGTAGGAGAGGCCGAAGTTGGCGAACACGTTGGCCGAGGCGATGTACTCGATGTCGGCCTCGAAGCCGTGCCCGTCGGTCCGATTGGCGTTGAGCAGCGTCGCGACGTTGTACTTGCCGCCGACCGCGGTGAGCTGCTGGTTGTCCATCTGGTAGATGTAGGCGGCAAGGTTAAGGCGCAGCCGCTGATCCGCCAATATCGACTTGATCCCGACCTCGGCCGACTTGATCGTCTCAGCCTTGGCCACCGAAACGGCGTTGGTCGCCGGATCCGTGCCGCCGGAGAAGTCGGCCGCGAACAGGATCCGGCCCTGGATGCTCGGCCCGCGGTAGCCCGTGGCGAGCCGCCCGTAGACGTTGAGGTCCGGACTGGCCTTGTAGGTCGCGCTCAGATCCCAACTGACGTTGTCGGCCTGGGTGTGCTCCCTGATCGGTGCCACTAGCGGCGGCTGGAAGACCGGCTGCGGTCGTTCGGCGACGAAGTCCTTCTTGTCGTTCGAGTACCTCAGCCCCGCCTTCATCACCCAGTCGTCCGAGAGGTTGTAGTCGACCGATCCGAAGAGAGCGTACGAATTGGTCTTCTGGTTCTGGGTGGCGTGCCCGTTCTGGGGGTTGCCCGCCGTCTCGCTGTCGTAGCTGAACGAGTCGATGTCGACGTTCTCGTGGAAGTAGTACGCGCCGACCAGCCACCGGAAGGGCCCGGAGTCCTTGCTGGCGAGCCGCAGCTCCTCGGTGGTCTGTCCGAGGAAGGGCTCCCCGTCCGCGCTCTCCGAGGAGAACGGGATGAACCCCGGTCCGGAGGGCGGATGAGAAGCATCCGAGTAGCCACCGTCGATATCGCCACGGCTGTACATGTTGTTGATTCTCTCGTAGCCCGTGACCGAGGTCAGCGTCGCGGCGCCGAGGTCGTATTCCAGCCGGAGCATCCCGCCCAGGGAGCTAATGAGCTGCGCGTTCTTGCCGTCCTGGTAGACGGTGTCCTGCTGGAAGGAGGGGACGAAATCGTCGGTCCCCGGCTTGATGATGTTGGCCCGGAAGATCCGCGCGGTGCCGTCGACGTGCCACCCGTGCACGTTGAATAGCGCGCTGAATTTCTCATCGGGCTTCCACAAGAACTGGAGGCGGGCGGCGCCGGTCTCGTAGCCGCCGAGCGCGTTGTCCTTGTGCGTGTAGTCGTTGTTGACCCAGTCGCTCTGCGATTGCCACAACACCGAAAAACGAGCCGAGAGCGTGTCGCTCAAGGCGCCGCCGATGCCTCCGTTGATATCGACGTTGTTGAAGGTCCCGTACGAAACCCTGAACGACGAATCGAACGTCTGCGACGGCTTCTTGCTATCGAACTTGACCACGCCCGCGTCCGTGTTGCGTCCAAAGAGCGTCCCCTGCGGGCCGCGCAGCACCTCGACCCGGTCGAGATCGAACAACGGCATGCCCTTGACGATCGGGTTCTCGAGCACGACCTCGTCGACCACCATCGAGACCGGCTGGGAAGCGTTGAGGTCGAAGTCGGTGTTGCCAAGGCCGCGAATGTAGAAGCGCGGGAAGGCTCGGCCGAACGACGATTCGATCATCAGGCTTGGCACGCGCCCCGAAAGAGTACGGACGTCCGGACCGCTCGTGAAGATGATGCCGAGGTTCTCGGAGTTTAGCACCGAGAGCGCCTCCGGAACCTGCTGGACGTCCTCCGGGCGCTTCTGCGCCGTGACCATGACCTGCTCAACCACCCCGCTGCTCGGTTGGACCTGCTCCTCCTGTTTCGGCGGGGTTTGCTGCTCTCCCTGTGCCGCCTCCTTTCCGGTCTGCACGCCCTCCTGGGCGAAGCAGAGTCCCCCGATGGCCACCCCGAAAACTGCGAGAAAGACGATGCCCAAGATCCGCCACGCCGATCCGTTCTCCATGACGGTCCCCTCCTCCGCTACCACAAGGTTCAAGTCAGCTTGCCACTGTCTCAAGATTCTAGCAGAACCGGTGGCGCAAGTCCGGGGGTCCACGGAGGGCAAGACGCCTCAAGCCGCTGCCGCGTTCGTCCCCCGACCAGCCCCGCTGGCGGTGCCTCCATATTCTGAGGACGGTCCGCTAAGCCACCCCCTCGCAGCGAAGGGGAAGGCGCACGGAAATAGAGCCGCCGCATGCTGGGGTCAAGGTCAAAACAGCGAATCGCTGGTGAGCTGGAACACCGGGCCCTTGCCGCGATCGGGGTACGCGAACTCGAGGCGGAGGATGCGCACCACCGAGGCACGGGTGATCTCGACCAGCAGACCGGCGCCCACATCGCCCCGCCACCCGTCGGTCGGCGGCCCGACCCTTGCGCCCCAAGTCTTCCCGCCATCGGCAAACGCGGTAAGGCCCAACGCCGCGACGTGGAGGAGCTCGCCGGTGATGCGGCGGCGCCATTCGAGGTTGGTCACCACCCTGGAGGTGCCATCGAACGTGTTGGGGTCGTAGCCGCGGAGGCCGGTGTCAGCGCCGAGCGTGAGCTGCTGATCGCCGTCGAGGTTGGTGCCGAGGTCCGCCGCGGCACGGGCCCGCCAGCCTGCCGTTCCGGTGAGCGCGCCTCCCACTTCAAGGTGAGCGAGGCCGTTGGCAATGCCGCCTTGCTCGAGCCGGCCCGAGAGGCTGGTGATCAACCAGGAGTACCTGCTCCCATTCATTTGTCCCACGGTGAGAGAGCCCTGGTAGCGCAAACGAGTGCGGTCGCCGCCGAACGCCGGCAGCGAGAGCCCGGTCGTCACCTGCCAGTTGGGCCCCAGCAGGAGGTCCTCCTGCCGCAGCCACGCACGGAATCCCTGAACCACCCTCAAGTTGAGGATCTGGTGCTGCCAACCCACCTCGACACCCAGGAGGTTGCGGTCTTGCGGCTGCGGATAAGGAGAGCCGTCGAGGCGTTGCCAGTCGCGGAAGACGGCCTGGTCGCCGAAGACCCCAGCCGTGAGGCGATTGGTGAGGATGCCGTCGCCCGGAAGCCGCAACCCTCCCCAGACCTCGAAGGTCCGTGTATTGGCCTGGCCCGCCACGTTCCGTTGGCCACCCGACCACAGGTACTCCTGCAGCCCCTGGCGCTGCCATGCCGCGCCGCCGGCCCGCGGCGTCAAGATGGCGAAGAACGGGTACTGGAGTTGAAAGATATCCGTAGATCCGTCCGAGGACTTGTCGTGTTCGAGTCCGAGTTGCCAGCGGCTGCGCAGGAAGGTCAGGTCACTGTACCGGAAGGTCGTGGTGGTGCGTTCGGGGTCGGAACGGACATCGAGAAGGACGCTCTTGCCCAGGCCAAGAAGGTTGTCCTCCGAGATGCTTCCACCGGCGTGCCGGCGATTACCGGAGATGCCGAGGTCGATACCGACCCCGGTCGTCCACTGGTCGTGGGTTTCCACCACCACTTCGGCCCCACCAGGGGCGGGGCGCGCCGAGATGTGCACCGGGTTGAGGAAGCCCGTGCCGCGCAGGATCAGCTCGCTCTCCGCGAGTCGCGCCGGATCGAGCGGGTCGCCGACGTGGAAGAGCAACAGCGAACGGATGAATTCCTCACGGGTTTGGATGTGCAGGGCATCGACCCAGCGGTACGGCCAAGCCGAAGTCGCTGGGTCGTCGAGATCGTAAATATCGTGACGCTCGATGCGCACGTCCACGATCGGCGTGCCGGGCGCCACTTCATTCGTGCCTGCGCCCGCACCCATTGCAGCGAGCACACACGCCGCGCTGACGACCCACATCGTGCGGTTATTATCACCCGCCATCGAGGAACCTCGTCAAGCGTGCCCGACGTCTGCCAGCACCACCTCCACTGCTTGGTCTATCTCGTGGCGACGACCAGCGAGAGAACACTCAACACGAGGATGTTCACGCCGAGAAAGAGACCGGAGACTCCTGACCGTTTCCTGCTCGTTCTCAGATAGAACCCAAAGGCGAAGACCCCAAGGCCCCAAGCGAAAAAGAATGCTCCCTTGTCCCATCCCCAACCGGCACATTGGGAGAATGCGAGGGCGAAGACCTCCCAAAGGACCGCGGTGAGAACGAATGCCCAGCCCAAGCCCGACAGGCCGACGAGCCGATGGAACCCTTGCCGTTCACGCCCGTCGCTTTGCGTAGTCGGAAGCAGCAAGGTGGTGATCCACCTACCGTCCGTGCGAGGCCTATTGTGCCGAGCCTGTGGCTTGCTCTCTTCGAGGATCGACGGCAGAGGTCGCGCGAGAATACGCTCCGAATGTGGAACTCGTAGCGAGGCTGGCTGCTGCCCTTGTTGCCGAGGGAACGCTCGCCGGGGAATTATGTGGTCCATTGCGTCCTGAATGTGATCGAGGAGCTTGGCCGGTTGGCAACCGAGTCGCGGCGCCGCAAGCTTGCCTCGCGGGGCCAGAAGGGCTACCACTCCGACATCGCCGTGGCCGAGAATCAGGCCTTCGCCTACCTCCGGCTCATCTCCTTTGCATTTCATGGCATACCGTCCTCCCTAAGATGTGTCTCGAATCTAGTCCTCAGGTCCTTCACCGAGAAGAGCACTTTCTACCGAGAAATGGAGGCACGGACTAGGTAAGAACTACATGGCTGGTAACCAACCTCCACCGCCGGCCCGGCGGGCGGTCGAGCGGCTCCGCCGCCCGGCTCATCTCGACGAACGATCGGAGTTCGCTTGCAATCTCCGCGTGATTCTGCGACCCGTCCCAAACCCCCGGTGCGCGTCCCCCTAATAGCGCGAGTCCAGGGGCCGCCGCCCCCGTGTCAACTGGTCTCGTCGAGTCGCAGACTGCCGGCGTGACCGCGCATCACCTCCAATAACGTGACGGCAATCGCGAGCGCCACCGGACCGATGAAGATGCCGAGCAACCCGAATGCCGCGATGCCGCCGAAGACCCCGAGGAACACGATCAGAGTGGTGAGCTCATCGGCGCCCCTGACCAGCATCGGGCGCAGAATCGCGTCGACCAGCAGCGAGGTGACGACGAGTCCCCACGCGAACAGAAAGACCGCGGAAGTGTGATGGCCCGTTGACCAGGCCCAGACGGTGCCTGGCACCCATACCAGCGCGGTTCCCCCCACCGGGAGCAGGGACACAATCGCCATCACAACCCCCGCAAGGACCGGCGAGGGAAGGCCCGCGATCCACCAGCCGATGGCGCCCAGCAGGCCCTGCGCGAGGGCGCACAGCAGCGAGCCTCGGAAGATCGCGGCCAGCATCGACTGCAGCGACCGGGCCATGCGGCTGCGACCTTCTGCGCCGGTGGGCATGAGGTCGAGGGTCGCCGCGGCCATCCTCTCGCCGTCCCGGAACAGGAAGAAGAGCAGGAAGATCACCAGCAAGACCGTGAGCATCGCCTCGAACGCCCCCAGCACGAGCTTGCCGCTCAGCGTACCTACCACAGCCGAGATGCGCGTCACGGCCCCGGCGGCCAGCTTCTGGAAGTCCTCGGGGGAGATGCCCGCCCAATTCCTCGCATCGTCGAGGACGGCTGCGACCTTGGGGAGCGCCACGAAGTCCGAAAACGACCTGACGTTCTCGGCGCTCAAGCTGCTCGTGATGTTTGTCACCAAGACCACAATCTGGTTGGCCAGCATCCCCGCCAGAAGACTCGCTGGGACGAGCACCCCGACCGCGACGGCGAGGGTCAACAGCGCGGCGGCGAGGCTGCGATGCTTGGGCATGCGGCGCTCGAGGAACGACCAGGGCTTCTGGAACGCAACGGCGAGCACGATCGCCCAGGCAATGGCGGCGAGGAAAGGCGACAGCACGCGGTAGCAGACGAAACCGATGCCCAGCACCGCAAGCAGGAAGAAGATGACGGCATAGGTCCGGGTGTGGTTGGCCTCTTCCATCTCAAACCTCCTCAAGTTGCCTCGTCTATTTTCCTTTGAGTTGTGCTCGCTGCGCAAACAAGCGGGAGCGCTATGTCCTTCCGCGAGTCGCTCGCGCCCGGCCACGCCGCACGAGCAGGAACCCGCCGAGCAGTAGGACCCAGGCCATCACGTAGGCCCAGAGCAGGAACAACACCACGCTGCCGAGCGTGCCGTAGAACTGCGTTGCCTTCCAGAGCACCGGGACCGCAAGGGTGAAACTCCGGCTCGCGCCGATCCAGCCCAGGGAGGCGAGCAGCGCGGCCAATGCCACCCGGAACCAGCCCGCCCGCGTGCCGACGACCACGCGGTAGGTCAGGTAAATCGCGCCGAACAGAACGGCCACGATAAGAAGCACCCGCAGCGCCGCGAAGGCCGAAAGCGAAAACGCCGACAGCCCGGACAGGTGAAGCAGGCTTCGCTCCATGGCAGGCGCCGCGAGGAGGAAAAGAGCCGTCGCCACCAGCGCCACGATCCAGACCACGAGCAGCAGCAGCGACCTGACAGCCGAGCGCCAGCCCTTCCCCCACGGGCGGATGTCGGTGGAGACCATCTCGCCGAGCGAACGAATGCAAAGCGACATGAAACGAAACGAGGTCCACAGCGCCACGACGAAGCCGACCGTCAGCCACCCCTGGCTGGCCGAGGAGCGCGCCCAGCCCAGCACCTCACCGGGCGCGACGTGGGCCGCGGCCGGCAGCACGGCGCGCAGTACCTCCTCAATGGACTCGCTCAAGTCGAGGGGAAGCCAGCGGCTGACCAGCGCTATCGTGACGCCGACCAAGGGCACCAGCGACAGCGCCAAGTAAAAGGCCATCTCGGCGGCGGCACTTTCCGCCCGCGTGAACCTCGCTGCCAATGCCTTTGTCCTGGCCCAGGCCATGCTGGCACAATTTATAGCACGGCTCGTTATGCGAAAGACCTGCGTCGGCCTGCCTCGCACCGACAGGCCAACGCTCCTGTATCCCCCGCCAAGGGTACCGATCAGCCGCCCGGGTAGTTCCTAACTTAACTCGCAAGTTCGCTCCCGGGTAGAAAGTGCGCATCCAAGGGGGAGACCGCAGCAGTAGATTCGAGATATGCTTTCGCAAGGCAGGCGTTCCATGAAATGCGTCGCCATCTTTCAAGGTGGTAAGCTCCTCGTGCCCTGGACAAGCTGCGACGCCAGCGCAGGTGAGGCATGAGCGACTTCCGCTTGCGAGCCGAGCAACACGGCCATCATGACGTGCCTACCGGCGCTGCGCGCCAGGTGCGACCAACCCTGTGGGAGGGCGGAGTTCTCCGCGGGGTGATGCGACTCGTGTCAACGGTATTCGCGATGGCCGGGTGGCGGCTCGAGCACCTCAACGCGGCGTGGGTGGCCGGGAGTGTGCTCTCCGTGTTCCTCGCCCACGTTCTCATCGACCGCGCCGACTGGCGGCTCACGCTCCCCTACCTCCTCTTCACGCTCCTGTTCTACTACGGAGGCAACGCGGCGATTCTCAGATCGAACCTCCCTGCCCGGGCCATCGCGCGCCTCGGCGAGGAGCGCGCCTTCCGCGCGTACGAGACCCTGGCCGGGCTGATGTTCCTCAACCAGGGCCTCGGGGTCGGCTGCATGGCGGCGCTGCACTTTGAAAGGTGGGAGAAGGCGGTGCCTGCGCTCCTCTTTCTCGCCGCAGGTGTAGCGCTGTTCGTCGTGGGCCTCCTCGTCAAGCTGTGGGCCACGCTCACTGTGGGCGTGGACGTGTACTTCTTCCGCGACATGTTCCTCGGGCGCCCACTGGCGCCCGCGTCTGACGGCGGGCCGTATCGCTTCTTGCGCAACCCCATGTATTCCGTGGGACAGCTCCAGGGGTACGGTTATGCGCTCCTCTACGGCTCTCTCCCCGGCTTCGTCGCCGCTGCCGCCGGCCACGTGCTCATCTACGCCTTCTACGCCGTGGCCGAACGCCCGTTTGTGCGGAGCAAGTACACCAGGTCGCGCACGGTTCAGACGATCAGATCGGAGACAGAATGAAGTCACAGCCATCGCGAAGCATGCCGTCGTCGAGAGCGCTGGGCCGCGTTGCCTGGACCACCATGCTCCTCCTGGCTCTTGTCGTGACACCCGCCCTCGCACGGGCCCCGGAGGTCCCAGGCACCCCGCCGCCGGTCGTCGCCGTCTTGCCCTCGCCGCCGCCCCTGGCATCGGGCTCACAGGCCGTGCTCGATCAGATCGCCGAGTGTGTCGACAGCGGCACGTTTAGCCTCGAGCTCGACCTGCGTGCCGGGCGCGTCCCGGTGGCCGATGCGTGGAAGGTGGAGGTAGTCGGAACGCCGACGGTAGCCATCGTGGCCACGGCGGTCGAAGGGCACGTCAGCCGTCTCGACCTGGCGGTCAGCGGCGGCACGTTACTCCTTGAGGGAAATCACCTGCGGCCAAAGGTTCTCATCAACAGCCTCCGCTTCGAGGCGGGCAAGGGAATCACCGAGGGCCGTTACCGCGGCCGCGGAATCTGGAGACCCATCCTATGGGTGTTTCGGGGTCTGGCAAGGTCGGCGTTGCGCAAGCTCGAGTTCCGTACCGACGTCCTATCGGTCATGCACGGCGACATTCTGGGGGCAACGTCCGCGGCGGCGCCTGCGGCGAGCGGCAACAACACCCCCCCTCCGACATCCCCGGCTCCTTTACAGCCTCCTGGCCCCTCCTTCATCGACCTGATCAGTGAGGTGCGGATCCACGACTCGCAGTTTGTGGCCTATGGCGGCCGCCCCTTGAGCTTTGGCACGATGGTCGAGTTCCACACCGCGTCGCAGCCAAGGGACGGCGCGCCCGCGCGTGTCGCGATCGCCACCGGCCGGTTTCAGCCGGCACGGGAAGGCAGGTTGGAGCAGTTCGAGGTCGCCGGCCGGGTCACTGGAGAGATGGAGGACGGTGCCATCGCCTTCGTCGGGAGCCGCTGCACCTTCTCGCACGGTGACATGAAGGAAGGCGCTTTCCAGGTCGCATCAGGTCCCAACGGTACGGTCGAAGTGACGCTCTCTGCCGCCACCCTCGCCGTCGACCTGACGGCTGGCGAGCTTCTCGTACCGGGCGGCCCGATCGTCGGCGTCGAGGCGCCCTCACACTTCGTCATCCGCGATCTGCGGCTACAGCCGGACGGGCAGTACTCCGGGATCGTCGACGCGGAGCTGTCCGGCAAAGCGGGGAGGATCGAACGGGGTGGTGCCGTCGTCTCGTTGAGCAACGTGAAGCTCCGAACGAGAGGGGCGACGATCGACAAGGGGCGGGCGACCGGCGATGTGGAGCTGGAATCCGAGTACCGCATGGACTACCCGCTGGTGGTGCGCTATCCCGTGGCGCAGGTCGGCGAGCGGCGAGTCCAGCTCCTCTTTCAAGGGCGGTTCGCGGCCAAGCTTCACCTCCAGGGCGCGGACAGCGCCGGCGAAGGCTCCGCCACGGGAGAGTACCGCTTTACGGTGCCGTGGCCTCCGATCGAAAAGGCCGCATTCGAGGTCCTGCGCGCCAAGTGGATTCAGGACATCCCCCCCGTCCTCCGCAAGGTGAACTTCGTGATCGAGCCGCGTCACTTCGGTCCGTGCGGCGGAGACTGCTTCCTGGTCGGCCTTGGCGTGACGGTGGAGAAGAAAGAGGCTAAGGGCCATCTCTTCCGTCAGCTCTGCGACACGCAGGTGGAGGCGGACCTCGTCGTCGATGCGCCAAGCCGCAACTTCCTTCTCCGCAACGTGCGGGTCGAACCGCATTGCAAGGGTATCGTCGGCTGGCTCGTGAACTTCATCGGGCCGTTCCTGACCAAAACGTACACGGACATCACGCTCTTCCAGATGCCGAAGGACCTTCCCTTCACGATCGAGACGGTCGACAGCGGTCCGGACTGGGTCGCCATCGCGGGCAAGGTCGCCTGGGCGTCGAAGGCGCCCGACGCGCCGTCAGGCTCCGCACAGCCCCCAACAATCTGAGCTGCGGGGGCGCCCCGCACCTCGTTGCGCACCACGCGCGGCCTCATTCTCCAAGCGCGGGCGGAGTAACGACGGCGCGATGGCGGCGGTTGAGGAGCCTTCGCCGGAGGGGTAGTTTCTACCCACGTCGCGTTCCTGCTCCTGGGTAGTAAGTGCGCTTCCCGAGGCGGGGTCCGAGGGCTAGTTTGAGACACGTTCGAGAAAGGACGGTGTCTCATGAAACGGATACTCGTTGTGGCGGCAGGCTCCCTGGTCGGCGTCGGGCTGCTTGCGCTTGCCGGGTGTGCCTCGTCGATGACGACCAAAGACACGCGGCATGCGGACTCGGGGATCACATCGGTGATCCAGGCGTCGCTGTCGGCCAACGACAAGGTGAAGGCGCGGGAGGTGGACGTCCAGACCCGTGAGGGCACCGTGTACCTGACCGGCGTGGTGGACACGGAGGAGGCCCGGACCGAGGCCGCGCGCGTCGCGTGGCGCACGGAAGGCGTGGAAGGTGTCGTCAACGATCTCACGGTTGGGGAGCGGACGGTCGGTA
>JBIOGJ010000016.1:0-67721 GCA_044447965.1 Thermoanaerobaculales bacterium
TAGTCGAGGCAGGTGCCGTTGATCACGACCCGCGGCTTGCCCACCGCGTTGATGAGCGGACGGCCGGCGGCGTTGCCGAGGACGAACGCGCGACCGCCCTTGGCGGCGTAGCCGAAGGTCTGCCCCACGTCGCCGTGCACGACGAGGAGCCCGTCCTTCATGATCTGCGCGAGTTGGTCCTGTCCCGAGCCGTGCACCACCACCTCGGCGCCGTCGATCCCCGAGCCGAGGTAGTCGCCGGAGGAGCCGTACACGTCGATCCTCACCCGCTCCGTGCCCGGTCCAAGGCCGCAGCCGATGAAGCGCTGCCCCGTCACCCTGGCGAGGAGAAACCGAGAGAACCCCAGCTTGTGAGCGGCAACGACCGTCCGGCCGAGCGATTCGGGTCCCTCGGGCGGGAAGGCACGCGCGTCGATGACGAGGACGCGCCCCGGATCACCCTGCGGCAGTGGGTCACCGTTAGCGAGGTACGCAAATCCCGCCGGCGACTCCCTGCGGATGCGCTCGACGATGCGCGCGAGGCTCGCTTCGGCGAGCGACACCACGCCCGAGCGCTTCAGCTCGCCGGTGTCGATGCGGCGGTCGATGAGCATCGTGACCGACTCGATCGCCGCGGCGATGTCAGCGGTGCTGCACGCTTCGATCCCGGCAAGGAACTCGCCGAGGTCAGCGTAGCTCCAGTCCGGCAGGCGGCGAAGCACCTCGGCAAAGAGCTGCTCCGGCATCGGCTTGCTTCCCGCCAGCTCGGCCGGCACCGTGCCCCCGCGCGGCCCGCCGACCACGCGAACCACGGGCGCTCCGCGGGAAAACGAAGGTGGCCGCTTGGCCGGGTCGGGCTCGATCGCGCGGCCGAATTTGTCCGTGCAGACCAATTCGGCGCCGTGTCCGTTGCCGGGCGTCACGTTGAAGATGAACGCGCCGCCGTCGGTGTGGCTGCCGCCGCGCGCGTTCCAGTAGAGATCGGCGCGCGGCCAAAAGCGGGCGTCCTCGGCGGCGATGCTGGCGAGCGCCGCGTCGATCCCCTGCTTCTCCGAGGCCGCGAAGCCGACTCCCGCCTCGCCGCGCTGCATCGCGAACACCTGTGGGCGCAGCATCGAGGTGTCGGTGATGCCGATGAGGCGGTACGCGCGCTTGGCGACATCGGCCTGGGCGAGGAGGAAGAACCACGGCCCATCGGGCGAGCCGTGCATGTGCACGGCCTGCAGCATCTGGTAGATCCGCTGCTTGTCGGGCGGCAGCAGGGTGAAGTCGCGCTCGGTGGTGGGGGCAAGCGCCTCGATGACGTACTCGAGCGGGTAGCCGTACGTGCGGTGGAGCAGGTCGAAAACGAGCACTGCGACCTCGGTGTCGGTGAGGAAAAGCGGGTAGATGTTGCGCTGCGCGAGGTAGCTCGCAATCGAGGCGTAGTTGGCAAAGTCGCCGTTGTGCACGAGTGCCTCGTGCATGCCGATGAACGGGTGGGCCCCACCTGGATGCCACACCCGCCCCTTCGTCGGGTAGCGGTGGTGGCCGATCCACACATGCGCGGTGACTTCCTCGAGCCGATAGTAGCGGACGACGTCCTCGCCGTAGCCGACCAGCTTGAGCACCAGCAGGTCCTTGCCGTGGGAGAGCACGAAGGCGCGCTTCTCGCCGGTGGAGGCGTAGAACGCCTTGTTGAGCCGATAGCTGTTCTGGTAGACGATCTCGTCGTCGACCGTGGCCTCCTCGGCCTCGCCAATGCCGTGCTCGCGCATGAACCGCTCGCGCGCCTCGGCGCGCACCCGCACGAGGTAAGCGCGCACCTTGGGCGGCGCGACCTCGAGGCCAGGGATCGCGCGGTGATCCGGCAGCGCAGGCAGGTCCATCGCGTGGTCCACCACGAAGGTCGGTTGGATGAACTCGGCCTCGAGCTGCGCCCGCACGTTCGTGTCGAGGAGTGCGACCGCGAGCAGGTAGTCGCGCTCCAGCACGGCAGCATCCACACCGAGGAAGCGCGGGTCGAGGCCCACCGCCGCGATCCCGCCACCTTTGCCGTTGCCCCGGTTGCGCATCTGCTCGAGCGAGCGCAGCAGGTGCTTGCCGGCGATCGGCACGCTCGCCGCCATGCCGATCACGCCGCAGCCGCCCTCGGCGTCCACCTTGTGGCGCGGCGCTTCGGCTCCGTCCACGAGAGGGCGCCGCGACGCGAGGAGCGAGCGCACGAGCGCGTCGCGGTTCATCGTCGTTCCTCCCTGTCCTGGTAAACGAGCAGCTCGGTCCTTCCCCTCAGCTCGCGGACGCTGCCGAGGCCCAAGCGGCGCAGGATGGCGGTGAGCTGCCACTGGAACGAGCGATAGAGGTTGTCGAGCCGTGCCGCGCCCCATTCGGGCTCGACGAACTGCTGCAGCTCCGGGTCGGTGGTGGTCAAGCCAAACGGGCAGCCGCGCCCGCGCTCGCAGTTGGAGCAGCGCGTGCAGCCGAGCGCGACCAGCTCGCTGGTGCCGAGAATCACGCCGTCCGCACCGAGGGCAATCGCCTTGGCAACGTCCCACGCCGTACGGATGCCGCCGGAGGCCATCAGTACTACTTCGTCGCGGATCCCCTCTGCGAGGAGGAAGCGATGCACCTTGGGGATTGCCAGCTCGATCGGCATCGCGATGTTCTTCTTGGCGATCTCCGGCGCCGCGCCCGTACCGCCATAGCCACCGTCGATGTGGATGATGTGCGCCCCGGCGTAGTACGACCCCACGGCAACCATGTCCACGTCGGTCGGGGTCGAGACCTTCACCGAGACGAGCGCGCCAGCGTTGACGGTCTTGATCCAGTCGATGTGCTTCTTGTGGTCTTCCACCGAGTAGACGGAGTGGAACGGGAACGGCGAGAACAGGCTCACCCACGGCACGCTCTCGCGCATCTGCGCGACCACCGTGGTGGCCTTGTCGCCGAGCAGGTGGCCGCCGAGGCCGGGCTTGGCGCCCTGCGCGTATTTGAACTCGACGATCGGCGCGGCCTGGATCGTCTCCTCGCGCACCCCGAACATCCCGGTCGCCACCTGCGTGATGACGTGGGCCGCAAGCGGCAGCAGCGAGGCCGGGTAGCCGCCTTCGCCGGTGGAGGTGAACGTGCGCCACGTCTTGGCGTTGAGCGCGCGCGAGAGCATCACGCGCTCGCTCACGGAGCCGAACGACATCCCCGCGCCGTACCAAGGCACCGGGATTTCCACCCGCCGATCGTGCCGGCGACGGTTCAAAGGGATCGTAGTGTCGATCGGCTCTCCCTCGGGCACCCAACGGTCGCGCGGGAGGAAGGCGAAATCGAGCCGATCGAACCCGCCGCCGGAACGGCCAACGCGGTACTCGAGCCCGTTCTCGGGCGGACGGCCGGTGGCGGCCTGCTGCCAGGTCGCGAGGATCAGGTCGGAGGTCCAGCGCGCATCGCCCAGCGCCGGCGGCCGGCCCAGCCCGAGCGATGGCAACAACGCAAACCCGCGGTGAATCGCGCTGGTGTGCTTCGCCACGATCTGTTGCTCGGTGCTGGCTCCGGCGGGCAAGGAATGCGCGCCCCCGGTCAGGGCTGGCACGACCTCCGTTGGCGGCAGTGCCGCAGATGTCGAGGCGGCCACCAGGGTTTGGTCCTTCTCCTCACGGACCGCGGGCCAGATGCCAGCCGTGACCTTCTGCTTCTCCGCGCGCGCGTGAATCTCCCCGAACGCCTCGCGCTCGAGTTCCGCCTGGAACATGCAGCGCCCCAACTCGCCGCGCAGCCGGCGCACTTCGCGCAGCCCCATCGCTCCCATCACCTCGAGCAGTTGGTCCCGCCACGAGCCCGCCAAGTTCGCAAGCCGCTGCGCACCCCACTCGAGCGGCAGGCGGGGAAACGACAACCGTGCCGTCTGGCGGTCCACCACCTCGCCGTCGAGCCGCGCCTGCAGCGCCACCCACAGCGCAGTGTCGAGCGCAACCGCGTCAAGGCCGCAAATGATCGCCTTGGGCACGTGCTCCGCGAGCACCACGCCGCCGCTGCCGACCAGCGTGATCTCCTCGCGCACCCCAGCCTCGAGCAGGCGCCGGTGCGCCGCCTGGAAAAGGTCGATGACGAAACGCTCGCCGGCGCGGCCGTGGTAGTCGGCGGCGAGGTGCACGATGCGAACGCCGGCGGTAAACAGCGCCAGCACATCGTGATCGGCCCGCACCCGCACACCCACCAAGCTGGCCGGGAAACGGCGGCGCAGCTTGGCAAACGCTCCCTCGTCCCACCCCGCGAGGAACACGAGGCGCGGCGCCTCGGGCAGGCGATCGAGCAGCTCGAGCTCACCCGGCGCGACCAGCGGCGCGAGGTGATCGCCATCAAGCTGCAAAGCTACGGCGCGCCCGACGGGCACGATGGCAAAGGTGTCCACGCGCCGCGCAGCCTCCGCCAGCACGCGCGCCAGCGCTGCGTCGTTGCAGCCGGCCGGGGGCGCGTCAAAGAGGAACGGCACCGGCAGCGACACCACTCGAGGGACGCCGCCCACGACTTGCCCGCTGGCGTCGAAGCGCAGGAACGATGGCTTCTCACCCAAATCCACCGCGGTGGAGATGAACTCGCGGCCGTGGATGCCATCGCGGGTGGGACGCACAATCTCGGACATGTCGGTCCACATCCCGTCCCAGCCCTCACCGCCGAAAGCGCCACGGTAGCCCGCGCCCCGCACCGGGACGTGGCCGGCGCCCGCCTCGTAAATGATGGTGTCGACGTAGTCGGGCTTCATGTAGCTATCGCCCAACCGCATTCGCGCCGGGTTGGGCAGGATGGTGATCATCTCGGGGTACTGCGTACTACACCGCAGGCACCCGACACACTTTGAGTGGATCGGTGCCATGCCGCCGATCGGACGCCCATACACTCCGTAGACGCAAGGCCGCGACAGCGCGACGGGTAGCTTCACGCGTGGATCGAGCAGCTCCTTGAGCACCATCAAGGCGAGGCGATGCTTCTTCACCTTGACGCGGAAGCGCGAGGGGTGGCGCACGATTTCGGCGGCTGGCTTCGCCGCGATATGGTAGCGGTGGTATGCCGCAGCGGGCGTCACGACCGCGCTCGGGAGACCCGCGTGGGGAGCCGAGTGCCCGGCCGACGGCGGTGCTGCGGCCTCGTGATCGTCCGCTCCGAACGCCCTTGCCTCTGCCATTTGCTGCTCCGCCCCCGATGGCCAGCCTCAGCCCTGGCCCGAGTCCCTACCAAGTTGCACCTGTCAGAGTTAACAGCCCGCCCCAGCGGTAGCAACGCGCGTTGCGTTTGGCGTATTCTCCGGAGCAATCGCCGCTCTGTCAAGCACTATTGTGCAGAACGACACCGCCAACTGCGTCAATTTGTCAGATCTGCTTGAACAATTGTGCCCGTGGTAAAGCGGCATTGTCCGTGGGAGCACCTTCCAGGTGCGACCGAGCAACGCGTCAGAGCCAATCTCTCGCGGCAGGATGCCGCTGCCACCAACCTCCTCGCCCCTTGATCGTGATGCCGGAGGCCAGCCTGGAGACTTCTTGTGTCACTCGCGGGGCAGCCAGGCAATCAGCGTGCCCCGGAAGGCACGCACGAGCGGCTCGAACAGCGTCGCTGCCTCCGCAGCGCTGATCTCCGGGAGGTGTGCGAGCACGAGCGTGTCGCACCTCAGGCGCGGCGCCAGCTCGATCCAGTCCTTGAGGTGGGCGTGCTTGGAGAGCGTCGCCGCAACGCGCCGGTTCTCCTCGACGAAGCTGCACTCGACGATCGCGGCGCCGGCGTCGAGCAGCGCGGGGTTCGCCTTGAACGGATCGGCGCTGCCGTCGGCGGCGTAGACGAGCGCGGCGCGCGGGCTGCCCTCGCGGCGCAGCGCCCATCCCAACGTGGGAACGCCGTGGTCTACCGCAAACGCGGTCGCCGTCCCTCCCGGGACCACCACGGTCTCGCCCGCCGCCGCGGCGCGGATCGCCACCTCGAGGTCGAGCCGCTTGCGCACCGATTCCATCCCCGGAAGCAGCGCGAGCGCTTGCTTGAGCGGCCCCGCGACCGGCGAGGGCACGATCAGCGAGGTCGGCTCACCGGTGTAGAAGCGGGCGCGCACGTTCAGGTAGGCGAGCACACCGGAGAGGTGGTCGAGGTGGGCGTGGGAGAGGAGCACCACCGGCTGGGCGGCGATCGCAGGCGCCATCCGGCCCACATCCAGCGCGACGCCGAACTCGGGCACCGCGAACGCGGTGGCGCGCGCCGCAATCGAGGTGCCGCGCAGCGTGAGCCCTGCGACGTCCAGCTCGAGCTCCGAGGGGAACGGCTCGCCGACCCGGTGCGCGAACGCAATCGCGGTCATGCCGGCGATCTTACCCGGACGCCCGAGGGGATGGCGGGCGAGGGCGCCCGCCCCACAGGCGTTGTCTTGGCGCGGCCACCCTCGGCGGTGGGAAAACGGCTGGCAGGCTACTGCGCTCCTACTTGATTCCCCACCCCGCACTCAAGGGTGAGCCGCGCCACCGAGGCGAGAGGTCTCAGCGATGAACGCGGCCACATCGGCCTTCATCTTCGCGAGGTCCGGCTCGTGGAGGTACATCATGTGGCCCGCCTCGTAGTACCGCATCAAGATGTGCGAGGAGAGCTCGTGTGGCAGTCCGAGATGCGAGAGCATGTACTCGGTGCCGAAAAACGGCGTGGCGAGATCGAAGTAGCCGTTGAGCGCCATCACCCGCAATCCCGGGTTGTGGATCAGCGCCTGCGCGAGATCCACGCCGGTGTTGACGACCGGCTGCGGCCGCCCGCGGCGCATTCCGGGGAGCTTGTGCGTGAATGACCACGACATCCACAGCTCGCCGGCCTCCACGTTGTAGGTCTTATCCCGGCCAAACTTGAGCTCGCGGTGCAGGTAGTCCAAGAACGCCGCGGTGAACGCCGGGCTGATCGCGGCCTCTTGCGGGTCGTACTCCGCGTCCTGGGCGAGCGGATCGGGGGTGGCGCCGAGGAAGCGCGCGTCGAGGCGGCCGACGACCTCGCGGTGCTCGCGCAGCAGCTCCTGGGTGAACTCGCCCTCGCGCACGCGCAGGTTGGCCTTCTTGATGTAGTCAACCGAAAGTCCGGTGAACCGATGGAGTTGCTCGGCGATGGCATCGCGCTCCACGTCGGAGAGGGCATCGCCCTTCATGAGCGCGTCGGCGTACGGCCCCGCCGCGAAGCGCTTCGCCTCCTCGAGAAGTGACTCGAGCTTGTCCGGGCGCTCGGGCAGCACGTGGTGGTACCACGCGACCGCGGTGAACGTCGGCAGGTAGAGCGTGAACGGGCGGTCGTTGCCGGCCTGGTCGAAGATCGCGCTGAAATCGAGAGCGACCGAGACGAGGACCACGCCGCTGAACGCCATGCCATGCTCGGTCTGCAACAGGTTGACCACGCCGGCCGAGCGGGTCGTTCCATAGCTCTCACCGAGCAGGTACTTCGGCGAGTTCCAGCGGTCGTTTTCGTTGACGTACTGGAGGATGAACTCGCTCACCGACTTGATATCGGGATCCACGCCCCAGAAATCCTTGTCGTCCTTCTTGCCCAGTGCATGGCTGAAGCCGGTCCCGACCGGATCGATCATGACGAGGTCCGTCACGTCGAGCACGCTGAACGCGTTGTCCACGACCTGGTAGGGCGGGGGGGGCGTGGACGCGGCGTCGGCGGTCACGACGCGGCGCGGACCGAGCGCGCCCATGTGCAGCCAAATCGAGGACGAGCCGGGCCCGCCGTTATACGCGAACGTGATCGGACGGCGGCTCGGGTCGCCGACGCCCTTTCGCGTGTAGGCGATGTACCCCATCCGCGCGATCGGCACGTCCTTCTCGTCGCGCAGCACCAGCGTTCCGGCCGTCGCGGTGTACGCCACGCTCTGGTCGCCGATGCGCACCGTGTGGTCGGTCGCAGATGCCTCGGGTTTCGCCGCCTCGGGCTTGCCTGCCTCACCCTTCGCGGCTTCGACCTCACCACCCTTCTCTGCGCTCGCCCCCGGCGTAGGCGATTTCGCCGGCGGCTCGTGCTGGGCGAACGCAGCGCAGACCCACACCAACGACACGATCAGACCTCCCACAACGATTCGGCGCATGGCACCAGTCCTTCCTGTCCCAAGGAGTCGAGACCAAGTCACAATACGCACATTACCCGCCGCCGGTCGCGTTGGCAACGTGGCGCGTCCGCCCTCGACCGCGAAGAGAGCCAAAGCAGACGGGCAAGGCGCCCGCCCCACACCCTCGCCCGTGGCGCAGGCGCCCTCGCCTGCGCGCCCTCGCCACGCGAGTAGAATGCCCTGCCTTCGGGTGGTCGGGTGGCTGGAGGTCAACATGTGCGGCATTTTCGGGATCGTGGTTGCGAGCGAGCGCCCGCTCGGGGAACTCCTCACCGGCGCGGCCAAGCGCCTCGCCTACCGGGGCTACGACTCGGTCGGCGCCGCCACCGTGCGCACCAACGGCACGATCGACCTGCGCAAGGACGTCGGCAAGGTGGCGGAGGTTGCCGACAAGCTCCGCTTTGCGGAACTCTCCGGCTTGCGCGGCATCACCCAGTTGCGCTGGGCGACGTTTGGCGCGCCCTCGATCCCAAACGCCCAGCCGCACCTCGACTCCAACGGCACGATGGTGGGCGCCCACAACGGCAACGTGGTCAACAACGCCGAGCTGCGGCGGGAGTTCATTGCCGAGGGAATGACCGTGCGCGGCACCAACGACGGCGAGTCGTGCGTGCACGCGGTCGAGCGCTACGTCGCGCGCGGGCTCGCCCTCCCTGAGGCGGCGCGCGCCGCGTACAACGACCTTGCGGGCGACTTCGCCTTCGTCGTCACCGATCAGATCGAAAACCGCCTGGTGGCCGTAAAAAAGGGGTCCGGCCTCGTGGTCGGCCTCGGCGAGGACTTCATCTGCTGCTCTTCCGACCTGCCCTCGATCCTGCCCTTGACCCGCAAGGTCATCCCGGTCGAGGACGGCGAAATGGTGGTGCTGGCACCCGGTAACGTGCGGCTCTTTCACGTGGCCGACGGCAGCGAGGTGATCCGTCCTGCTCACGAGGTCAGCGATGACATGGGCACCTCCGAGAAGGGCGGCTATGCCCACTTCATGCTCAAGGAGATCCACGAGCAGCCCACCGTTGCCCGCGAGCTGCTGCACCTGCTCGAGGCCTCCGAATACCTGCCGCGCATGGTCGAGAGCTTGCGCCACGCCGAAAGGCTGTTCCTCGTCGGCGCCGGCTCGTCGTTCCACGCCTGCGTGATCGGCTCGACGTTCTGGTCGCGCCTCGCGGCACAGTTGGCAATCCCGGTGCTGCCGCAGCAGTTCATCGAGCAGTACGGCCCGGCGCTGCGGCCGGGCGACGCCGCACTCTACGTTTCGCAGAGCGGCGAGACCAAGGACGTCCTCAACGCGATCAACTTCGCGACCACGAAGGGTGTCGTGCCCCTCGGCCTCGTCAACGTGCTCGGCTCGACGCTGACCCGCAAGGTCGCGGTCTACCTGCCGCTCGCATGTGGCTGGGAAATCTCGGTGCCGGCCACCAAGACCTACACCAACCAGGTCATCGCGCTCATCGCCCTCGCTGCGGCGGTGGGCGGACAGCCGGTCGAGGAGCTCGACGCCGCACCGAACTGGATCGAGCGCGCGATCGCCCGCACCGATGCGCCGATGGCGAAGCTCGCGCAGCAGTTCGTCGCCTGCGATCGCCTCTTCATCCTCGGCTACGGACTCGGCCACGGCGTTGCCCTCGAGGGCGCGCTCAAGTGCAAGGAGGTGACCGGGCTGCCGTGCGAGGGGATGTTCTCCTCCGAGTTCAAGCACGGCCCGCTCGCGATGGTCGAGGAGGACACGCCGGTGTTCTTCACCGCGCCGCCGTCCGGCGCCGAGATGCTTACCAACCACGTCACCGAGGTGACCGCACGCGGCGGCCACGCAACCGTGATCGCGGGACCGCACGGAGGCCTCCAGGCTGAGGCGTCACGCTTCGTCTCGCTCCCGGTCGGCTCCGATCTCGAATACGCCATTGCGGGGACCGTGCCGTTCCAGCTCCTCGCGTACCACCTTGCCGTCGCCCGGGGGATGAACCCCGACTACCCGCGCAACCTCTCTAAAACCCTGACGGTAGATTAGGCGCAAACGCGAGGTTCTTTGTGCGGGGGCGAGACGCCGTCTCGGCCCGGGGCGACTCAGCGAGTCGCCCCTACTCCCGCGCCTTGTCGCATTGACGACGCTCAGGGTTCGTCGCCGAGAGACGCGCGAAGACGATCGAGCTGTTCCGTCAATTCGGTGACCCGCTTCTCCAGTATCGCGAGACGCTCGGCGAGGGAGGCACCAGCAATCGTGGGCGAGGGGGCTCGCGGCGGCGCGACAGCGACCTCGCCCGCGGCGAGGTGCATCCACCGTGTTTCCTTGCGCCCGGGCTCCCGCGCCAGCTCCGCGATGACCGGCTCCGCCCCGCCGGCGAGCCGTGTGAGCTCGGCTTCGACCTCCGCAAGCGACGCGAACGGGTGCATCCGCTCGGTACGCATCCGCAGCTCACCCGGAGTTTGCGGCCCGCGCAGCAGCAGCACCGTGACGAGCGCCTTCCCGGCTGCGTCCAGTTCAAGTCGCCGATCGAGGTTGTGCTCCCACCGCTCGACGCGGGCCCCATCGACGGCCCACACCAGCACGTCTTCGCGCAGCCGGTTGAGGGCGCCGCGCACGTCGATCTCGGCCAGCTCCATCACCGGCTCGCGGTTCGACTTCTGGTTGCACGCGGCCACCAGCGCGTTCACCGTGAGCGGGTAGTACTCCGGCGTGCTTTGCTGCTTCTCGAGCAGGCAGCCGAGGACGCGGATTTCTACCGGATCGAGCGCTCGAGGCAGGCGGATGGTGCACCTCCAGCCCGGGATGATACCGCTGCCCAGCTCCCCACCACGGGCAGACTCGAGGAACCCTGGGCGATGAATTACCGGCCGATGCCATCGCAGCCGCGACGATGGGCACGAAGGAGCGACCTAGCGCGAGGAGCCTGGTGAGGCGACGAGCCTATGTGTTGACAGGCGAGCTGACACCCTCCTACGCCGCGGGCGTCTTCGGCGCGTCCTTCGCTTCCGGCTCGTCCTTGGCGGGTTGCTCTCCCTTGCCGCTGAGTCCGTCCTTGAAACCGCGGATTGCCGTTCCCAGGCCCTTCCCGACCTCGGGAAGCCGCTTAGGCCCGAAGATCAACAATGCGATCGCGAGCACCACCAGCCAGTGCATCGGCGAGAAAGCACCTTCGAACATTGCTACACCTCCTGGGCGACATCCCCCGTTTGTGATTCTACTCCACCGCCCGAGTATTCCCTGCTAAGCGGTTGCGTTTGCCGACCCCGCGACAGCCGCCTCCGAGTTACCGCTCGCGCCTCGCCGGTGCAACAGCACCAGCAGCGGCGGCTGGAGGATGCGCGTCACAAACGCGAGCACGAGCGCTCCACCTATCACCACGATCGCGAGTGGTTTCTGCGCTTGTGCGCCAATACCCCGCGAGATCGCCGCGGGAAGGAGGCCGAACATCGCGACTAGCGTCGTCATCAGGGAGGCCCGGAGGCGCTGGACGGCCGCTGCCCGCGCCCCCTCCTCCACCGTCATCCCCTCGGCCCACTTCCGCTGCGCGTACGTCACGACGAGGATCGCGTCCTGGATTGCAATACCGAAGATCGACACGAACCCCATTGCCGCCGAGACCGAGAAGTGCTCTCCCGTGACTAGGAGGGCCATGATACCCCCGGCACATGCGACCGGGATGTTGATCAAGACGATGAGGCTGTCGCGCCCGTTCCGCGTGGCGCTGTAGACCAGGAAGACGATCAGGAGGACGGTGATCGGTATGATGACGAGCAGGCGCTGTTCGGCCTCACGCAGCTCGTTGATCTCGCCGGCCCATTCGAGCCGCGTTCCGTAGGGAAGCTGCACTTTCTGCGCGATCCGAGTCTTCGCCTCATTGATAGCACCCGCAAGGTCCCGGCCGCGGATCGAGAACTTCACCGGAGCGTAACGTTGCTGGTCCTCCCGCCAGATCTTCGAGGGGCTGCCCTCTTCGGTGATCGATGCGAGCTGGGAGAGGGGTACCGAGGCCCCGTCCGGGGCCGCCACCGTGATGGCGCCGATGGCTTTGGCATCGTGACGGAACGCGTGTTGCCAGCGGACCACGAGATCGAAGCGCTTCTCGCCCTCGAGCACTTGGGTCACCGCCTGGCCGCCGATGGCCGCCTGAATGGTGGCCTCGACGTCACCTGTGTTGATGCCGTAGCGATCGCACCGCGCCCGATCGGTCTCGATCTTGATGCTGGGTTGACCGAGAGAGGTGAAGAGGCCGACGTCCTTGATCCCCGGAATCGGCGACATGATCTCGACGATCTCGCGCGCGATGCGCTCGTTGGTCCCAAGGTCGGGCCCGATTACCTTGACGCTATTCTCGCCCTTGATCCCGGAGAGCGCCTCCTCGACGTTGTCCGACAGGTACTGGGAGAAGTTGAACAGGACGCCGGGGAACGCGGCCCGCAGCTCCGCCGAGAGCTGATCGGTGAGCTGGTCCTTGCTGATCCCATGCTGCCACTCGGCAAACGACTTCAACGGCGCGAAGAACTCCAGGTTCTCGAACCCGACGACGTCGGTGCCGTCGTCTGGCCTGCCGAGTTGCGAGACCACGGTTATCACTTCAGGATGCCGTCGGATGATCTGCCGCGCCGAGGTGATGTAGCGGGACGAGGTCTCGAGCGAGACCGACATCGGAAGTGTGGCTCGGATCCACAGGTTGCCCTCCTCGAGCTTCGGAAGGTACTCCCGGCCCAGCAAAGGAAACAGCCCGATGCAGAAGAGGATCGGCAGCAGGATGCCAACCGAGGCGCTCACGGGATGGCGTAGCACCACGTCGAACATCGGGTTGAAGATGCGGTGGAGAACGCGCATCAGCGAGCTTTCCTCGTCCCCGCCCTCCGCCCGGAGAAATTGAGCCGAGAGCAGCGGCGTGAGGGTGAGGGCGAGCAAAATCGCACCCGCGATTGCGAACGCGTAGGTGTGCGCAAGCGGTGAGAAAATGACGCCCGACACTCCGGTCATAGTAAATAGCGGCAGAAAGGCAACCGCGATGATGAGCGTCGAGAATGCCATCGGTCTCCCGACCTCGCTCACGGACGAGGTCACGCGCTCGCCAATCGTTCCCTTCCCGCGGATCCCGAGGTGGCGGAAGATGTTCTCCATCACGATGACCGTGGAGTCGATGATGATCCCGAAGTCCACCGCACCGAGCGAAATCAGGTTCGCCGGAGTGCCGCTGATCACCATCCCGCAAAAGACGGCTAGCAGCGCGAGCGGGATGTTGAGCGCGGTGATGAGTGAGGCCCGCACGTTGCCGAGGAACAGGAGAAGGACGAGCGAGACGAGGGCGATGCCGAGGATGACGTTCTCGAGCACGGTGTGCGTCGTCGTGTGGACTAGCGTCCCGCGGTCGTAATACGGCTCGATCGTTACGCCGGGCGGCAGGACCTGACTGGTCCTGATGTGCTCGACCCTCCTGTGCACGCCTTCGAGCGTCGGCGTCGTGCGGCCTCCATAGCGCATCAGGACGATGCCCTGCACGACGTCCGCATCGTCGTCCTTGCCGACCATGCCGAGCCGTGGGTGCGCTGCAACGCTCACCTCTGCGACGTCCCGCACCCGCACCGGCACACCCTTGGCCGCCTGGACCACGATGTTGCGAATGTCCGCGACCGATCGGATCAGGCCGAGCCCCCGGACCGTGTACGATTGCTCGCCGAGCGTCACCCTTTGGCCTCCGACCGTGACGTTGGCGTTCTGGAGCGCAGCCGTGAGTTGGGGAAGAGTCAGTCCGTAGCCGCGGAGGCGGATGGGGTCGACATCCACGTCGTACTGCTTGGTCTCCCCGCCGAAGCTCGTAACGTCGATGACTCCGGGTACCTGCTTGAACTCCCGCTCGAGCAGCCAGTCCTCGACGGTCTTGAGGTCCCGGACCGGGTAACCGTTTCCCCGCACGATGTAGCGGTAGATCTCGCCGATCGCGTTCCACGGCGAGATGAACGGTTGGACCCCGCCGGGGAGCTGGATGAACTGCAACCGGTTGATGACCTCCTGTCGCGCCTGCTCGTAGCTCGTGCCCCACTTGAAGTAGCACTTGACGTCCGAGTCTCCGAAGATCGAAATGGAGCGGATGTGGTCGAGGCCGGGCATACCGGACAGCTCGATTTCCAGGGGCACGGTGAACTGACGCTCCGCGTCCTCGGCGCTCCACCCGTCGGGCACAGCGATGACCTCGACGAGCGGTGCAACCGGGTTGGGATACGCTTCGATGTCGAGGACCGAGTAGCAGTACAGCCCAGCCCCAACCAGCCCGGCGACAAGCAGGATGATGGCGCCCGGGAACCCGAGTGCGAAACCCGCCAGGCGACGGATCATCGGGACAGCCTTCCGGCGACCAGCGCGGTCCCGGCCGTGACAACCTCCTCACCGGCGCTCACGCCGTGGAGGAGTGCGACAGGGCCCGCGCCGCCTTCGTCATCCACCACCACCGGACGCAGCACGAACTTGACCGAACCATCGGGCGTGGTGCCGGTGCGGACGAACACGACCGTCGCGTCGCCCATGCGGAACACGGCGTCGCGCGGCAGGGCGAGCGCCCTGCGGCCCGGCACGGTCACGACCACGGTCGCGTACATCTCGGGCCTGAGGGCGCCATCGCGGTTTTCGAGCGTGCAACGGATTTTCTCCGTCCGTGAGGTGGGGTCGAGTGAGCCGGAGATCCAGTCCACATGGCCGGCGAACGCGCGATCTGGCCACGAGACCACGTGCACGACCGCTGGCGCGCCGAGTTTGACCAGGGGCAGATCGTTCTCGTACACGTCCGCGAGCGCCCATAGCCGGTCGCCCGCGCCGACGGTGTACAGCTCAACCGCGCTGCCAACGGAGTATTGCCCCTGCACCTCCATACCGGGATTGGCCATCCGCGCAATGACCTCGCCGTCGATTGGGGCCCGCAGCGTGAACTCCTGGGTCACCGCGCCATCGGCGGGTGCACCGAGGAGCCGGGCCTTGGCCGACACACGTTCGAGCTCGGCCTGGGCCTGGCGGAAACGGTCTTCGGCGGCCTCGTAGTCGCGCTCGGCGCCGGCGTGCGCATCGAACAACTCCTTGGTGCGCTGGTAGTCGCGCCGTGCCGCGAGGAGGTCGGCTCTCGCTTTGGCCAGGTCGGATGCCGCCGAGCCCAGGTCGAGCGATTCGATCACAGCAAGTGCGTCTCCCTTTCTCACCCGCTGTCCAGGTGCAGCGACCAGGCGCACGACCCGCCCGGTTACCGGCGAGAAGACGTGAGCAACCCGCGTGTCATCGAAGGCAAGGCGGCCAGGCAGCGTCAGCTCAACGCCGATCTCCTGCTCTGCGAGCGTGGTCGCGACGATCCCTGCCTCCGCGACCTGCTGCTCGGGGATCCAGGTCTCGCCGGCGGGCGGCTGGGAGGTGGACCGCGGGTCCGAAGCCCCACGACAGGCCACCAGCCCGACCAGCACCATGAGCGCTGCAATCGTCATCGCTCGCTTCATCACCTCAACTCCTCTCCCACTGCCGCCTCGAGTTGGAAGACGGCGGTCCAGTAGTCGCTCAGGTCCTGGAGGTACTCGGTCTGCGTGGCGATCAGCGAGCGCTCCGCTTCGAGCAGCTCGAGAAGCGAGGCCGCACCCTTCTCGTACTGGAGCTTGACCAGGTCGCGTGCCCGCCGCGCCCGCTCGAGCAGGCGCCCTTCCATGCGCTGCGCCCGCTCCCTGGAGGCCGTGAAGGCGGCGAACCCACCCTCGACGTCGGCGTTGACCTGCGCCTGCAGCTTGACAAGCTGAAGCTGCTGAGTCCGCACGTCCGCGTTGGTCTTCGCGAGCTCGCCTTGCTGCTGGTAGAAGAGCGGCAGGGCAAACGATACGCCGACGGTCGTGGTCGGGGGTTGAATCGCGCTCTGCCCATGCCCCTCCTGCGAGTACCCCAACGCGAGGTCCACGTCCGGGAAGCGCTGCCGCTTGGCGAGGGCAAGTCCGGCCTCCGCCCTCAGCCGCTGCGCCTCCTGCGCCTTGAGGTCTGGCCGGTTGGAGAGGGCTGCCGCTTGCAGGCTCTCACGGTTCGCGCTGGCGAGCTTACCCGGCAGCAGGAAATGCGAGAACTCGCGCTCGACTTCGAACTCCGGCGTGGGACCACGCACCCCGAGCAGGAACGCGAGTGTGACCTTCGCCTGGCGCTCGGCCTCCCCCGCCTGGCTCACCACTTGCTCGGCCTCGAGTTTCGCAGCCTCGGCGAGGGCGGACTCGGCTTCGGAAACGGCGCCTTTGCGGTAGCGGAGATCGACAAGGCGAAATGTCTCGCTCGTCGCTCCGGAAGTCTGTTCCGCGTACTCCCGAGCCGCCGCGGCCAGCGCCACGGCGAGGAACTGCTGCTCGACCGCGAGCGCTCCGGTCCGCTCGGCGTCGGCACGCGAGCGCGCGGCGGCCTCGAGGGCAGCGCGAGCCACGTTCACTCGCAGCCTTCTCTTCCCGACTAGGGTGTCGAAGACGGCGGCCTGGTCGGACACGCCAGCACTGAAGGAGACGTTCGAGCAGCCTTGGCAGAGCGATGAGTCGTACCCGCTGGTCCTGCCAGCCCCCAGGCTGAACGCCGGGTTGGCAACCGCGGCCGCGATCCGTTCGTCGCCGCGGGCGCCATCAACAGCGGCGTCAGCGATGAGCAGGTCCACGCCCGTGGTGCGGAAGATGCGCAACGCCGTGCCGAGATCCATCACCGGCGGAATTCGCGCTTCGTTCGGCAGCGCTGCGGCTTCACTCGGGGACGCTGTTCCACCCGAGAAGGACTCCGCCCCAACGCCCGTGCCACTGACCATCGTGAGCCACGCACAGAAAAGCACCATCTTCACGATCAATCCCCCTCCGAACTGTTGCGGCCCGGAACGCTGCCGTCGCTGCGGGTGCCACCAGCCGCACCCTCCCGGCCAAGCACGGTTGGTGTGCCATCCTCCAATCGCGATCCTGCGTCTCACTTGAGGAGCCTAGTCGTGACGTGCGAGGCCGTCCATCGGGCGGAAGCT
The DNA here is from genome assembly GCA_044447965.1 of Thermoanaerobaculales bacterium. Taxonomy (GTDB): domain Bacteria; phylum Acidobacteriota; class Thermoanaerobaculia; order Thermoanaerobaculales; family Thermoanaerobaculaceae; genus DATIYW01. The sequence goes on from JBIOGJ010000016.1 coordinate 17,029, forward strand.
GCATCTTGCGTAGGGTCAGGCCCTACACATGAGCTGTCGCTACTTGGATTGCATATCTTCGTGCCATCGAATCGCTTCGCGCAGGAGCTCGGTGGCGCTGCTGAGATCGAGCTTTTCCTTGATGCGGGCGCAGAACGTCTGAATCGTCTTCAGGCTGACGTGGAGCCGTTCTGCGATCTGGCGGGTGTCGTGGCCCTGTCCGAGCAGTTGAAACACCTCGAGCTCGCGGTCGCTGAGCAGCTCCACTGACGGCTCGCCAGCGGGGACTCTCCCGTCCACGAACTTCTCCGCGAACAACGCCATGAGCCGCTCGCTGAGGTACAGCTTGCCCTGCAGCACCTGGCGGATTGCGACGATGATCCGCTTCGCCGTCTCGCGCTTCATGATGTAGCCACGAGCGCCCGCGCGCAGAGCGCGTTCGGCGTAGAGGTTCTCGTCGTGCATCGAGAGGACGATGACCGCGACGGGAGGCTTGAGCGCCTTGATGCCCTTGATCAGCTCGATGCCCGAGCTGCCCTCGAGAGATATGTCCACGACCGCCAGGTCGGGTTTCGACTCGGCGATGCCCGGGAGCGCCTGCGCGGCGTCTTCGGCCTCGCCGCAAACGATCAGATCAGGCTGCTGATGGATAAGATTCGTGAGCCACTCGCGAACCAGCGGGTGATCATCCACCAGGAAGATCCTCGCCTTTAGGCTACTCATGCGGGATCCTCCGAACCGCGTCGCTGCGGTAGCGCGCACGCGATGGTTGTTCCGCCAAAGTCATTGCGGCGCGCGACGAACGTGGCGCCGATGATGCCGGCGCGATGAGCCATGATGCGCAGCCCCATTCCGGCACTGTCGGGGAGTGCGTCAGGCAGGCCCACACCATCGTCTGTGATGCGCAGCTCAAGGCCATCTTCAAGGGGCTCGAGGTGGACGGTGACGGTCTTTGCCCTGCCGTGTTTGATGGCGTTGCTGATCGCCTCCTGGGCGATTCGATACATGTGGCCCGATGCGGCGGGATCGTGGATGAGCACCGGCGAATCGCATTCAAGGCGGCAGGAGATCTTGAACAAGTCGGCGGTGGTGACGGCCAACCCGTTGAGCGCCTGCATCAGCCCGTCCGCCGTCATCTCGATCGGGTCCAGACCCCTCGCCAAATTGCGCGAGAGGGTAATACCGTCCTCGACGAGCTCGACGACTTTTCGGGCGTCTGCCGCCTCGGGGGCACCGTGCGCCGCGAGCTTCTCTTCGAGGACCTGGCCAGCGAGCGCCGCGCCGGTCAGGTGCTGACAGAGGCCGTCGTGCAAATCATGACCGATGCGCTGCTGTTCGCGCTCGCTGATCTCGAATAGTTCCATCTCCAGGCGTTGGCGCTCGCCGATCTCATTGGTCAGGGCGACCGTCCGCTGCCGCACGCGGTCCTCGAGCTCCTGATGCAAAGCTCGCAGGCGGGTGAGCAGCCACACGACAATGAGATAAAAAGCCAAGATGATGGACGCGTTCCAGTACGGTTGGAGAGGAAAGTCATAATGCGGGCTGGATGCGAAATCACCACCCAACGAGACCACCACGCTGACAACCGAGATGGTCACACCGAAGACTTTGCCCACGAACCAGGTGGCTACTCCCACCGCCAGCAGGTAGAAGACGGAGAAAGAAAACTCCCAGCGCGTGGCGTAGTCGACAAGACCAACCGCGAGCACGATCACGAACGTCGCCGCGACGAAGAACCCCCGCGAGAAGCCTTCGACGCGCTTGACCCACCCAAACATGGGCCGTTCTCGCCTCACCGCCGCGTTCTCCGCCTCCTCCTCACCGGTCAGCACGCTGTGCTCACCCGGCATTTCTTTCGTGATCGCCTCCCGCCGTGGCCGAGGCCGCCACTGTCTTGTACCAACTCACATCGGCTGGTGCCCGTCGCAGCAACGCGACCATGAGTCTAACAGGCTGCCACAGCAGCGAGTGCCGCCCGCGGACGACGCCCTCGATGCCAGCGCGGGAAGACTGCCTGCGCCAGCCTTCGCTGGACGCCCTTTGGGGGGTCCGGCCCTTGCCAGGCCGCCATCCGGTCTCACTCCCGAAGGAAGCGTGGCATTTAGATTCCAGCGTCGCTACGATTTCATCGTTTGAGCCGCCGAGAGCTGCGACACTCGCGGTCGTCGCCGGCGTCAGACGTGTGAGAGGATCTCACACATTCTCTGCAATGTTGTGTATCATCCTTTTATGACGTTGATCAGTCCTGAGACTCGCCAAGAGGTACCAGATCTCACGGTCGCCCGGCTGAGCCTGCGGGACGAGCGCGAGAAGCGGTCTGCGGCCTTGGGCTCGATGGGCGCGGCGGTCTTCCTCACCACCATCAAGCTCGTGGCCGGGTTCGCGACTGGCTCCCTCGGGATACTCTCCGAGGCCGCTCACTCGGGCCTCGATCTCGTCGCCGCCGTGGCGACCTGGCTTGCGGTGCGGGCTTCGAGCCGGCCGCCCGACCAAAGACATACCTATGGCCACGGCAAGATTGAGAACCTCTCGGCGCTGGTCGAGACGGCGTTGCTCCTGGTCACGTGTCTCTGGATCATCGCCGAGGCCGTCGAACGCCTCTTCCTCAAGCATGTCGTGGTCGAGGTCAGCGTCTGGTCCTTTGCGATCATGCTCGTTTCTATCGTCGTTGACCTGACGCGTTCCCGCGCGCTGGCCCGCGCCGCTGTCGCCTTCAACAGCCCAGCACTCGAGGCTGACGCGCTCCACTTCTCGACCGACGTGTGGTCCTCCACCGTCGTGATCATGGGCCTGGTCGGCGTGGTCCTCGCGTCCCGGCCGGGCCTCGGATGGCTGCTCAACGCCGACGCCGTGGCGGCACTTGGCGTCGCCTTGATCGTTGTTTGGATAAGTATCCGCCTCGGCCGCAAGACCGTCGCCGACCTCATGGACGAGGTACCACCTGGCATGCGCGAGGAGGTCGCCCGCGCGGCTCGTGTCTCCGGCGTCGCCGGAGTCGACAGGGTCCGCGTCCGCCGCGCTGGTCCCAACGCCTTCGTTGACCTCGCCATCACCGTGGACCGCAGTTCCTCCATCGAGGATGCCCACGCCATCGCGTCGGCGGCCGAGGCAGCGGTGCGACGCAGATTCCCCGCGGCCGATGTCGTGGTCCACGTCGAACCTTCCCCAGATGCCGCCTACCATGAGCCATGACCGCGCCCATTCACCCCCGGCTCTTACCTAACACGACCGGAGACGTTCTCGTCTCCGAGCCCGCCAGTATTCAACCTGCCAAGACCACTGGCCCGATGCGCCGTCACTCCAACACCACTGTCGCCATGCGCCGTCACTGCCCCTTGACAATAATGAGAGAGAGTCTCATACTCAATACATGATGCGTTTGGCGTCGAACCGGAGGCACCGATGCGTGGCATGGTCGTTCTCCTCGCGCTGGCCCAATCTGCCGAGACGGTCGCCACCGACCAGGCGATGGCGCCTACGGCGGCGGTCGCCGAGTCGGCGCCGGTCGCTGCAGAAGAACCGTGGCCCAGCGTCCACTTCCAGGCGACGGTCATCACTCAACACCATGGCTCCTTCGCCTCCCCCTACGCGGGAGCGAACAGCCTCCAGCCGGAAGAGCCGCGTCGGACGTCGGAGACCTCGACGCTCTTCCTTGGTATGCGGCTTCCCTGGGAGGGGGGCGAGTTCCACGTTGATCCCGAGATCGCCGGCGGCGAAGGGTTCAGCGGCGTGACTGGAATCGCTGGCTTCCCCAACGGGGAGATGCCAAGAGTGAGCAGCCCCGAGCCTCAGCCCTATGCCGCGCGATTGTTCGTCCGTCAGACCTTCGGCCTCGGCGGGCAGCGCGAGCAGGTGGCGGCGGACCAGGACCAGATCGCCGGATGGCAGAGCGTGCGGCGTGTCACGGTGACGGTCGGAAAGTTCGCCGCACCGGATCTCTTCGACGCCAACAGCTTCAGCCATAACCCACGCACGCAGTTCGAGAACTGGGCGCTGATGGAAAACGGCGCCTGGGACTACCCCGCGGATACGAGGGGCTACACCATCGGCCTCACGGTAGAGCTCAACCAGCCGCGCTGGGCCGTTCGCTACGGTTTCTTCACCATGCCAAAGGTGGCCAACGGCATGGCCTACGACTTCCGGCTCGGCAAGGCCCACGGCCAAGCGTTGGAGCTCGAGGACCGCTGGACCCTCGGCACACACCCCGGCACGGTTCGCGTGCTGGCGTACCGCAACGACGCACACATGGGCAACTACCGCGAGGCGATCGACCGGCCGGGTCCCAATGGCCCGGACATCACGCTGTCCGAGACCTACTCCACCAAATACGGCTTCGGCCTCAACGGGGAGCAGGAGATGACGCGGTACCTCGGGGCTTTCGGTCGGCTCGGCTGGAACGACGGCCGCACGGAATCGTTCGTCTTCACTGAGATCGACCGCACGGCCTCTTTTGGGCTGAGCCTCAAAGGCACGGGCTGGCACCGCCCTGACGACGTCGTTGCGGTTGCGGCCGTGGTAAATGAGCTGTCCCGTGACCATCGCGACTACCTCGCTGCCGGTGGCTACGGATTCATCATCGGTGATGGCAGGCTTCCGCACTATGAGCCCGAGGAAATCGGCGAGCTCTACTACCTCTTCAAGCTCGCCGACCACGTGTTCCTCACCGGCGACGTTGGGTACGTGAACCACCCGGCCTACAATCCGGACCGAGGTCCCGTCCTGGTTAGCGGCGTACGCGCGCACGTCGAATTGTGAGCAGGGAGGAAAGGCGCTCGCGATGAAGCGCAAAGGCTCGATCGGCGAAGAGCACCCACCCGCGGAGGGGGGCCAGGTCTCCCTCGAGGGGCTTCACGGCTCTGTCAACGTCCCCCGCCCTTCGGAAGGTTTTATGCGACAGTGGCGGGCGTTCGTCGGCCCCGCGCTGCTCGTGAGCGTCGGCTACATGGACCCGGGTAACTGGGGCACGGATCTCCAGGGTGGGGCGCAGTTCAAGTACGGCCTCCTTTGGGTCGTCGCGCTGGCGAGCCTCATGGCGATCTTCATGCAGGTGATCTCCGCGCGGCTCGGAGTCGCGACGGGCAAGGACCTCGTTCAGTGCTGCCACGACTGGTACCCGAAGTGGACTCGCTGGCCCAACTGGATGATGGCCGAGGTTGCGATCGGGGCTTGCGACCTGGCCGAAGTGCTGGGCAGCGCCGTTGCGCTCAACCTCATGTTCAACATCCCCCTGCTCTGGGCGGTGCTCATCACCGGTCTTGACGTCCTGCTGCTCCTGGCGCTGCAGCGGTTCGGCATGCGGACGATCGAGGCGATCATTCTGCTCCTCGTCACGACCATCGCCTTCTGCTACTTCATCGAGATCTTCGTGCTGCCCCAAACGCGGCCGAGCTTCCTGGAAATGGGGCACTCCCTTCTGGTACCGAGCTTCCGGCAGGCTGGCATGGTCTACGTCGCGATCGGCATGATCGGCGCCACGGTGATGCCCCACAACCTCTACCTTCACTCGGCCCTGGTCCAGTCGCGCAACTTCCAGCGCGACGCGGCATCGATTCGGACCGCAATCCGCTTCAACACGATTGACTCCACGGTCGCGCTGGTCATCGCGTTCTTCGTCAATGCCGCCATTCTCGTCCTCGCGGCCCTGGTGTTCTACGGCAAGACCAGCGTGGCCGTCCCTGGTGGCGCAGTGGTGACGTTCAGCCCCGACAGCGACTGGATTCGCATCGCGTACCTCACGCTCGCCCCGCTGCTGGGCACGGTGTTCGCCAGCACGCTCTTCGCGATTGGATTGCTGGCTAGTGGGCAGAGCAGCACGATCACGGGCACGCTGGCTGGCCAGGTTGTGATGGAAGGCTTCATGAACTGGCGCGTGCGTCCGTGGCTGCGCCGGCTCATCACCCGCACGCTCGCCATCATTCCGGCCATCCTGATCATTGGCCTGCGCGGCGAAAGCAGCGTTACCGACCTGTTGACCTTGAGCCAGGTCGTGCTGGCGCTCCAACTTCCGTTTGCGATGTTCCCGCTGCTGCAGTTCGCGAGCTCGCGCAAGCGCATGGGCGGCTGGAAGATCGGATGGTTCCTCACGGTTGCGGGCTGGGGAAGTGCGTTTCTCATCACGGCCCTGGACATCTACGGCCTGCCGGACTCCCTCAAGACGGCATGGCACGTCATCACGGGAGGGTAGATACTTGGGTGGCTGAGCCTCCGGAGGCGAGCATGTACAAGAAGATCCTGATCACCTTAGACGCCACCCCAACCGACCGGGCGATCCTCGACCACATGAAGCCACTTGCAAGGCTCATGGCGAGCCATGTCGTCCTCTTGCACGTCGCCGACGGCTGGGCCGCGCGATGGTACGGGCCGGACGCGGTGAGTCGCGAAGTCGAAGAGGACCGGGATTACCTCGCGAGGGTCCGCGCGGAGTTCACGTCCGAAGACATCGAAACCGAGGCCAAGCTCGCCTACGGCAACCCGGTGACCGAGATCGTGCGGTGGGTCCAGGAGCAAGGCTGCGACCTCGTGGCCATGAGCACACACGGGCATCGCCTCCTTGCCGACCTGTTTCTTGGGACCACTGCCAGCCGTGTGCAGCACGACGTCAACGTGCCAGTCTTGCTGCTGCGAGCGAGGTAGTCCCGAGCAGTTCGCCCGACCGCCAGCGGGGACCTGATGAAGAACGAAGACCAAAAGCCAACATCTCCCCGGGGGGCCGCGAGCGGGAGCGGTGGCTTGGCCGGCGTGTTGCGGGCGCTGCGCTTTCGCAACTACCGACTGTACTTCGCCGGCCAGGGGATCTCGCTGGTCGGCACGTGGATTCAGAGCATCGCGCTGTCGTGGCTGGTTTACTCCCTCACACATTCGGCGTTTCTGCTCGGCCTGGTCGGCTTCTCGGCGCAAATCGCCACCTTCCTGCTCTCGCCGTTTGCGGGCGTGATCGTCGATCGCCTGCCCAAGCGCCGCACGCTGGTGGCGACGCAGTCGTTATTCGGGCTCCAGGCGCTCGCCCTCGGCCTGCTCGTCCTCGGCCACGCTATCGCCGTCTGGCAGATCCTCGTGCTCAGCACGTTCCTCGGCATGCTCAACGCGCTCGACATGCCGATGCGGCAGTCGTTCGTGGTCGAGATGATCGAGGACCGCGCCGACCTCCCCAATGCGATCGCGCTCAACTCCTCGATGTTCAATGGCGCACGGCTGATCGGCCCGGCGGTGGCCGGCGTGCTCATTGCCGCCGTGGGCGAGGGGTTTTGCTTCCTCATCAACGCCGCGAGCTACCTCGCGGTGATCGCAGCGTTGCTCGCGATGCAGGTGCCGCCGCACCGCGCGCGCGCCGAGCACCGCGATGTCCTCCACGAGTTGCGTGAGGGGTTCGACTACACCTTCGGCTTCGCCCCGCTCCGCTGGATCATCATGCTCCTTTCCCTGGTCAGCTTCGCGGCGATGCCGTACGCGACGCTGATGCCGATCTTCGCCTCTCAGGTGCTCCACGGCAACGCCCGCACCCTCGGGTTCCTCTCCTGCGCAATCGGCGTGGGCGCCCTCGTTGGCGCCTTCATTCTCGCCTCGCGGCGCAGCGTGGTCGGACTCGGGAGATGGATACCGCTAGCCGCCGCCGGGTTCGGGGCCGCTTTGATCGGATTCTCGTACTCCCACTCGCTTCCCGCTTCCCTGGCGCTACTGACGGTCGTGGGGTTCACCATGATCACCCACATGGCGGCGAGCAACACGCTGCTCCAGACCATCGCCGACGACGAGCATCGCGGTCGGGTGATGAGCTTTTACATCATGGGCTTCGTCGGTCTGGCGCCGTTCGGGAGCCTGGCGGGCGGCGCGCTTGCCGCCCGCATCGGGGCACAGCACACCGTCATGCTCGGGGGCGTGATCTGCCTGCTCGGCGCCGCGGCCTTCGCGCGCAAGCTCCCAACGATCCGCGCGCTGGTCCGGCCCGTCTACCGACAGCGCGGCATCATGCCGGAGGTTGCCGCCGCCGTGCAGGCCGCCTCGAACACGAACGTGCCTCCCGAAAAAGTCTGACCAGACGCGTCAGCGCGGCGGCGCCGTTGCGGCCGGCGGCGGGAGCTTGCTCCAGTCGAGCTGCGAGCCCCAGGCGCTGTGCGGCACCGCAAACACGGCTAGGGTTACGAGCGCCGCAGCGAGCGCTGCGGCTCGTCCCTGCCTGCCCCCGTGGCCCGCCCACAGCGCCGCCAACCAGGCAAGCAGCGCGATCAGCGTCTTGTTGTCGGTGAGGTCCCAGCCGAATGGCACGCCCGCCCACCATTCGCCGAATGCGAAGCGCTGCACGAGCGGCCCGAGGACGAAGCCGCCGAGGAGCAGGAAGCCAAGCGTGCCCAGCACGAACCGGCGCGGCCGGCCCTTGCGACCCAGCGCTTCGGTCCCCGCCCGCGTCGCGAGAAGCATCGCGGCGAACATCGCGAGGATGTGCGGGATCAGCACGGCCGCAGGCACCTCGCCGCGAAAGCGTGTAACAGCCGGCCGGGACGGAAATACCGCCTGCTCGCCGCCGCGGCTCAGGCGCACCTGGTATTCGAGCTTGCCGGCCGCCGGCTGGCGCGGCAACGCGGCCGAGAGTACCTCGCCGCGGCGCGGCATCGGAGCGATCTGCCACGGCTCACTGGTGGGAAACCGCCGCCACACGAGCTCGCCCGTCACGGCGGCATTCCCGGCCCGCACCTCCACCTCTTGGTCCGAGCCGACCACGTGCGAGCGATCGAGGCGCAGCGCGATCGTCTCTCCACCGAGCGTCACGGTGCCGCGCGCCGGGTACGTCGGTCCCGATACCCGCTGCCACACGGCCGAGGCGAGCGTGATCACCACGGCAACTGCCCACCGCCAAGCGCTTCCCCTCATGTCGCCTCCTCCCCGGCGTGCGGCGCGAACCCCTCGCCGAGTACCTCCTGCGCCGGCGTGATCGCCACGAACGCCGCGGGGTCCACATGCGCCACCAGCCGCTTGAGCCGGCCGACCTCGTGCGGTGCGACCACCACGTAAAGCACCGGCCGCTCCTCGCCGGTGTAGCCGCCCTGGCCGTGCAGCACCGTTACGCCGCGGCCGAGCCGCTTGAGCACCGCCTCCCGCACAGCATCGGGCCGGTGGGAAATGATCAGCGCGGCGCGCGCCGCGGAGAACCCGGCCTGCACGAGATCGAGCACCCGCGCGGAGACGAACGCCAACGCGAGCGCCACCATCACCGCCTCGGCGCCGAACACGAACGCTGCGACACCGAAGATCGCCACGTTGATCGCGAGCAGCGCCTGGCCGATCCCCACGCCGAAGTAGCGGTGCGCCAACCGCGCGAGCACGTCGGTCCCGCCCGTGCTACCCCGGCCGCGGAACACGAGGCCCATGCCCAGGCCGTCGACCAACCCGCCGTAGCAGATCACGAGCAAGCGGTCGTGCGTCGGCGCGTGGAGCAGCCCCGCCGTGATGTCGATCCCCGCCGAGAGCACCGCGACCGAAACCGCGGTGCGAACGAAGAAGCGCAAGCCGCCGGCGAAGCGCCAGCCAAGCCAGAGCAGCGGCAGGTTCAACACGAGCACGACGATCCCCACCGGCGTGTGGAACACGTGGTGAGCAAGGATCGCGATCCCCGTCACGCCGCCGGACACCACGTTGTTGGGCACGAAGAACAGGTTGGTGCCGACCGCGACCATCAGCGAGCCGGCCACGATCTGCGCGTAGTCGAACGCGATCCCCGCGCGCCCTGCGGGCGCCACGAAACCCCGTCGCATCGGCGCGCATGCTGCCACGTGGCCGGCCAATTGCCAAGCGGCTGCGCAAAGCCGAGGCTGCCACGCCCTCTCCCCTCGGGTGGCGACAGTGGTCGGATCGGGTGCGTGACGATCTGGCACGGCGTACCGCACCCGCCAATCGAGAGCTCGCAACCCGTCAGCTTGTTCGGGTCCACCTCGATCCAGACAGGGATGGCCACCGCGAAGGCGGTGGCCGCGCGTCGGGTTAAGCGGCAGCTATACTCACAAGAGCGGATCTCGCCAAGCAAATGCTCGCCGCGGCCTCGATCCCGCCGCTGGTCATGGCCAGCGTCAACGCCTACGTGGGGCTTCACCACCTGGCGATCTACCTCCGCACGAGACAGGCCCGTGCCTACCTCACGTTCGCCCTCCTCGCCCTGGGGATCAGTGGGTACTGCGTCGCCTGCGCGGGGCTCTACGGCGCGGCGTCGCCCGGCGGAGGGTGGCCATGGGAGATCGCCCAGACGGTGGCGCTCACCGTTGCGGCCCCGCTGCTGGCCTTCTTCGTCGCGGACTACACGGGTACGAGGCACCGGTGGCCAGCGGCCCTGCTGACGTTCGGCTACGCCGGGATTCTGGTGGCAGCCGTTGTCGGTGGACCCGGCCTGATCTGGACCCATGTCCCGCAGGTCGCGCACGTCCGGCTGCCCTTCGGACTCGCGGTCGCGTACAACGAGACGACGGCGGGGCCGCTCTCGCTGGCACACACGGTGGTGAGCCTTGGCCTGTTCACCTACGCGTTCGTCGTCATCGCCGAGCAGTTTCGCCGCGGCGAGCGCCGGCGTGCGCTGCTGCTAGGCAGTGCGATCGCGGTCCTCTTCCTCGCCGCAGTCAACGACACCCTCCTCAGCTTTCGCTTGATTCCCTCGATCTACACGCTCGAGTACGCGTTCCTGGCCATCGTCGTGGTAATGGGAGACACGCTGGTCTCGGAGGTGGTCCGCGCCGCAAAGGTCGCGGAGTCGCTTCGGGAGAGCGAGGGGCGGTACCAGAGGCTGTTCTCGACGGTGCCGGATCCTGTCGTTGTCTTCGACGCCGAGACCCGCCAAATCCTCGACGTGAACGAGGGCGCGGAGCGGCTGTACGGCTACAGCCGGGGGGAGTTCCTCCGCGTCACACACCGCGACATCACCGCCGAGCCTGAAGCGTCGGATGACTCGGTTCGCCGAACCGTGAACGGAGAACGGTTGGGCGTGATGCTCCGAGCGCATCGCAAAAGGGACGGCACGGTCTTCCCGGTCGAGATCTCGGCGGGGATGTTCACGTTCGGCGGCCGCACGGTCCTGTGCGCCGTGGTCCGCGACGTGAGCGAGCGGGTGCGGGTCCAGGAGGTGCTGCAACGAGAGAAAGAGCGCTTCCAGATGCTGGTTGACAGCGCGCCGTTCGGCGTCATCAGCGTCGCGCCGGATGGCACCTTCGAGTTCGTGAACCGCAGGTTCACCGAGGTGTTCGGCTACGACCTCGACGACGTGCCCAGCCTGGCGACGTGGCGCGGGCTCGCCTACCCCGACCCGGATTACCGCCGGAAGGTGGCCGATGCCTGGAACCAGGATTGGGCAGGCCACCGAGCGGGAGGCATCGCAGCGAGAACCTTCGACGTACGCTGCAAGGACGGACGCGTCAGGAACGTGGTGTTCTACACCGCCGAACTGATCAGCGGCACCCGGATGATGACGCTGGAGGACGTCACGGAGCGGCGCCGGGCGGAGGAAGCGCTACGCGCCTCCGAGGCGGAGCTACGCGCCCTGTTTGCGGCCATGTCCGATGTGATCATTGTCTTTGACCGGGAGGGGCGCTACCTCAAGATCGCGCCTACGGACCCATCGCTGCTTTACAAGCCGGCAGGGGAGTTGATCGGAAGAAAGCTCGACGAGGTCTTTCCGGCCGACCAGGCCGCCCTCTTCCTGAGCCACATCACGCGCGCCCTCGAGACGCGCCAGACCGTCCCGGTCGAATACAACCTGTCGATTGGCGGGGCGAACCTGCTCTTCTCCGGGGCGGTATCGCCGATGGACGCAAACCGGGTCATCCTGATCGTCAGGAACGCCACCGAGGAAAGGCGCCTACGCGAGCTCCAGCGCGCGATCTACGAAATCTCCGAGGCAACCTCCGCCACCGGCACCCTCGACGAACTGTACCGCTCGATCCACGCGGTCATCGGCCGGCTCATGGACGCGAAGAACTTCTACATCGCGCTTCACGATCCGAGCCGGAATCTGCTCCTATTCCCCTACTTCGTGGACGAGATTGATCCGCCTCCCGAGCCGTTCGAGCCTGGACGGGGGATGACCGGCTACGTCCTCCGCTCTGGCCAACCCTTGCTCGCCACTCCCGAGGTGCTGGATCAGCTCGAAAAGCGGGGCGAGATCGAGCCGCTCGGGTCGCCCTCAATCGACTGGATCGGCGTTCCGCTGAAGGCAGGCGATCACGTCATCGGCGTTCTCGCCGTGCAGAGCTACAGCGGTGCCGTGCGCTACGGCGAGGCGGAGAAGGAGATCCTCACCTATGTGTCCACCCAGGTTGCCCAGGCGATCGAGCGCAAGCGCGCCGAGGAAGCGCTGCGGGAAAGCGAGCAGGTCGCGCGGGCGCTGATCAACGCGACGAGCGACAACGCCATCCTCCTCAACGCCGACGGCAGCGTGCTGGTGGCCAACGCGATGGTGACCGACAGCCTCGACACGACCCCCGAAGCGATCGTCGGGGCCGATTTCTTCGCCCAGTTCGAGCCCGCCGTGGGAGCCAACCGGCGCGCATTTGCGGACCAGGTCGTGCGCACCGGACGGCCGGTTCGCTTCGTGGACCAGCGCCGAGGCCGATGGTTCGACAGCACCTTTTACCCGGTATTCGATTCCAAGGGCGCCGTCACGCGGGTCGCGATCTTCGCTCGCGACATCACGGAGGCCCGGCGTGCCGAGGAGGCGCAGCGCGAGGCGGATAAGATGCACGCGATCGGGCAGCTCGCCGGCGGCGTCGCCCACGACTTCAACAACCTCCTCCAGGCGATGCTCGCGCACACCGAGCTGCTCCATGCGAGCGGATCGGACGCGCATGCGGCCGGCGTCATCGCGAGCGAGCTCGAGGAGCAGATCCGGCGCGGCGCAGCGCTCACTCGGCAGTTGCTGCTCTTCTCGCGGCGCGAGAGCACCAAGTCCGAGCACCTCGACCTCAACGAGGTAACGCGCAGCGCCGTGCACATGCTGCGCCGCCTCGTGAGGGAGGACGTGGCCTTCGAGCTGGACCTCGCCAACGGTCACCTCGAGGTGAGCGCGGACCGCGGGCAGCTCGATCAAGTAATCATGAATTTGGTCGTGAACGCCTCCGACGCGATGCCCGAGGGAGGACGCCTCGTGGTGCGCACCGGGAGGACCGACCCCGGGTCGGTCTGGCTCGAGGTCGAGGACAGCGGTCATGGCATTCCGGAGGCGATCCTGCCGCGGATATTCGAGCCGTTCTTCACGACCAAGAGTACCGGAAAAGGAACCGGGCTCGGACTTGCGGTCGTGCACGGCATCGTCACCTCGCATGGAGGCAGCGTGGATGTCCACAGCCGCGTCGGAGAGGGAACCGTGATCCGGGTCATGCTACCCGAGACCGCCTCCGATGTGCGAGCCGCCGCGCCGGCGCCACTCGACGTGGCGGACATCCCGCCGGGGCAAGGAGAACGCATCCTCCTGGTCGAGGACGAGGCGAGCGCCCGGGAGGGTCTCGCGCAGATCCTCACCTCAATCGGCTACGAGGTGATGCCGGTGGGAAACGCCGAGGATGCGGTGCTCCTCGCGGGCAAGCCACGCTTCGACCTGCTTCTCACCGATCTCGTCCTGCCCGGCGCGCATGGCGGCGAGCTCGCCCGCGGGCTGCGCGAGCAATGGCCGAGTCTTAAAGTGATCATCATGTCGGGCTATACCGACGACGAGACGATCCGCGAGGGGGTAAGCCGCGGGACGATGCGATTCCTGCAAAAGCCGTTCGACATGGGCACCCTCGCCCGCGAGGTTCGCGCGGCGCTCGACGAATCCCCCGCCGTTGACTAGGTGGCTCCGCGCCACGGCGGCGAAAGAGCAGATCACGACATCTTCAGCGCGGTCAACGTCTGCGCCGCCACGAGGTCGTCGCGCGTCGCAATCGGCATGCGGATGCCCCGACCCTCGGCGTAGCGCGGAGCGGCGTCAACAAGCGCCACCACCGATTCGGGCAAACCCGCGCTACGGGCAGCGTTCGCCGCCCCGTCCCCCAGCACGACGCCAAGCAGAAACTGGCCCACCTGCGGGATCAGGTAGAGGACGATTCGGTCCTTGCGCTTGAGCCGCAGCGACCAGCCGAATTTCGCCCCGGCGAAGTTCCACGTCTCGGTGATTGGCGCGTACGAGGCGACGGCGTGGGAGATCAGCTCCTCCCACAGCGCAGCCGACCCGCCGAGCGCGGCGATGAGCTCGTCGACTCCAGGTGGGTGGGACTTGTCGGCGAACGCGCTCAGCGCCATCTCATGCCCCCAGTCGGACGCTGGTTGTCTGGGGCTGGCCTAGACGCGGAGAACCATGTCGAGGTGCTCGAGCACGTTGGGCCACGCCTCCGCGTGCCGGCGCTTCGAGTCCTCGTCCGGAAAACCCGCGTGGGTCAGCCGCAGACGCGTCCCGCTTCCGTTCGGCCTGAGTTCGACCGTCACGACCGTCTCGACGCCCTCGGTTCCGGCGGCGGTGAGCCAGGTCATTTCGACGAGCCGATCGGGCTCAAGCCTGAGGAATCGCCCGTAGTGCGGGTGGCGCTCGCCTCCGTAGTGCGTCTCGAAGAAAAACGGCGCGTTGATCCGGGGCTGCATCAACACCGTGCCGGGAGCGGCGAATCAGCGGTCGAACTGTTCGGTCCAAGCCTGAAACAGCACGCGCGGTGGCGCAGCCATCGTGCGCTCGGCCGTGACCTGAAATGGCCTCGATGAGAGATCGGGTTGCGCGACTGGAACTTTTTTCGGCACCGTTTCTTTGCCCGCCATCCAGATCCCCTCCAACGCTTGGCCGACGCACCGACTCTAGCGGGACAACCCCGCGTCGTCCGGAGGCCCAGGTTAGGCCGCCCCCGGCACTCGCTGCAAGAAAAACGCAACCATGGGAATGAGCATGAAGCCGACGAAGGCGAACGGAACGCCGACGAGAGCGGCGACCGCAACGACACCCGCGGTGAGCGGCGTCGCCCAGACACGACGGTTGACGCCGCGCACGACGAGCCGGTCTGCCCGAACGTGGCCGTTGTGCACCGCGCGCCGCCACAGGCCGGCCTTCGCGAGCCCCAGTCCGGCGAAGGAGGTCGCGTAGACCGCTCCGGCGATTCGCGAAGTGATGTGCTCGCTCAGCACCGCCGTGGCAAACGGCATGAGCGCCACGAAGAAGAGCAGCAAGAGGTTCCACCACAGCATGCCGAGATCGAACCCGGTAAGCAGGCGGCCGATGCGATGGTGCTCGATCCAGGTCTGCCCGATGAGGAAGAAGCTGATGACGAAGCCGATGAGCTGGGGAAGAATCGAGAGCAGGGCCAGACCGAGGTCTCGTTCGCTCGACCCATGCGCGAGGGGCGGGAGCTTGAGCTCGATGACGAGGAGCGTGATGGCGATGGCGAAGACGGCATCGCTGAAGAGCAGCAGGCGTTCGAAGCCAAGCCCTTCAGTTGGGGAGTTGGTCATTCGCGGGCTCCTCGTTTGAACGGGCTACCGCCTGGGTGGGCCGGCATGGCCGATGATTCGTAGCGCTTGAGCACGACGCGATGATGACCGAACCCACACCCGCCGGGCAAGCAGGCCACCCCGTCCGCGGATGCGAGCGGTGCGGTGCCCAGCGGAGAGGCAGGTCTCGACCGCGGGTGCGCTGGCACGCGATCCGTTATGGCGCCTTCGGCGGCTCGGGCGGCTCCTCGTTGCCGATGTCGAGGACGAGCTTCCAGCTACCGTCGGCCTGCTTTTTCCACACCGTCGCGTACTTGCCGCGCTGCACGACGAGCTTGCCATCGGGGCCGTTGCCCTTCCACTCCCAGGTACCATACGTGTAGCCCAGCTCGCCGGAGGCGGCAACGTCGGCGCCCACCGGCGTCCAGGTCAGCCCCTCGGGCGTGAACCCACTCTTCGCGTAGCTCGCCTTGATTGCGGCCAGGCCGCTGACGATCGGCCCCGCGGCCGGGAAGATGACGGCGTCGGTCGCGTGATACGCGAGCCAGCCTTCGAGACCCCGCGCGGCCGCGGCCTTGCAGAACTCGATGTCCACCCGCTTGAGATCTTCCCGCGCGTCAACCTTCGGCGCGTTCTGCGCCATGGCGGCTGCCACCGCCAACCCGAACACGCCGATCATCACGAGAGCACGTCGCATCGTTGCCTCCTCCGTTACAAGCACGATGACGCAAATCCGCCCGATACGCCACCTCGCACGGACGAGCAGCTGCCACCGCGCCCGAATGCGCAAACTCTGCTAGCCTTTTCGGGGCCGGTTGGGCCGGAGCGCGGC
This sequence comes from Thermoanaerobaculales bacterium, assembly GCA_044447965.1. Classification (GTDB taxonomy): domain Bacteria; phylum Acidobacteriota; class Thermoanaerobaculia; order Thermoanaerobaculales; family Thermoanaerobaculaceae; genus DATIYW01. The sequence continues at coordinate 33,257 of JBIOGJ010000016.1, forward strand.
GAAGCCAGGGAGGAAACCATGCTCGAGGCGGTGGTGCTCATCAACGTCAAGGCCGGGCAGCTCCATCCCGTGGCTGAAGCGCTGCTCGAGCGCGAGGGGGTGCACGAGCTGTACTCGGTGGCGGGCGCCTACGACCTCGTCGCGGTGCTGCGCACCTCCCGCAACGAGCGCCTCGAGGAGCTGGTCACCGGCGAGATCGCCGCCTTGCCTGGGGTGGAGCGCACGACCACGCTGGTCGCGTTCCGCTGTCTCTCACGCCGCGAGGAGAACGGCACCTTCTCGCTCGGTCTCGAGCCGGAGCGCAACGCCGCCAACGGGACCAAGCCTGACAGAGGGTAGGCGGCTCCCCGACGGTTTTGTGGCGCGGCCGCCCTCGGCCGCGGAAAGAAAGAAACCAGGCCGGCGGGGTGCCCGCCCGACTCCGGTCGTGCCTCACGGTCGGCGGCGCAGGTGGGCGAGCTCCTCGACGTTGCCCGCAGGTCCCGCGAGCGGTGAGCTGATCCGCGCGACGCATGCCAGGCCAAGCTCGTGCGCCGCGGCGAGCACAGCGGTGATCGCGTGCTCGCGCACCGCAGCATCGCGGACGACACCACCCTTGCCCACCTCACCTCGGCCCGCTTCGAACTGCGGCTTGACCAGCGCAACGAGGTCGCCATCGGCCGCGAGGAACCCAAGCAGCGCCGGCAAGACGAGCCGAAGGGAGATGAACGACACGTCCACGGTAATGAGGTCGAACGGCCCGGTAAGGTCCCTGGGTGCGAGGTGGCGCGCGTTGACGCCTTCGATCACGACGACGCGCGGGTCCTGCCGGAGCCGCCAATCGAGCTGACCGCGGCCCACATCGAGCGCCACCACCTGCGCCGCGCCGCGCTCGAGCAGCACGTCGGTGAACCCGCCGGTCGAAGCGCCCACGTCGAGGCAGCGTTTGCCGGTCGCGGCGACACCGAACGCCGCCAGCGCCGCGGCGAGCTTGACGCCGCCGCGCGATACCCAGGGATGGTCCGGCGCCACCACCTCGATCTTCGCGTCGGGCACGACCGCGCGACCCGCCTTGTCCGCGACCTCGCCGTTGACCCGCACCACGCCCGCGAGGATGAGGCTGGCGGCCCGCGTTCGCGTCGGCGCCAGGCCGCGCTCCACCAACACGAGATCGAGGCGAACTCGAACGCGGGACACGTGCGATGCTAGCATTGCGTCCGCGATGATGAGCAAGCGCATCGGCGTGCTCGTGCGGGCAATTCGGGTGCGACACTGGCTCAAGAACGGCTTCGTGGTCGCGCCCGCCCTGTTCTCCGGCCACGCCTTCGACCCCGAAGCACTGTTGCGCGTGGGCGGCGCCGCGCTGGTGTTCTGCCTGGCCGCCTCCGGCGGGTACCTCGTCAACGACGTGCTCGATCGTGAGGCGGACCGCCTCGACCCGGTCAAGTCGCGACGGCCGGTGGCGGCAGGGACGATGTCGGTGGGACAAGCGCTGGCGCTGGCGGTGCTGCTTATGGCCGCGGCGGTGGGCATCGCGGTCGCACTGGGCCTGCCCACCCTGGCTGCCCTGGGCGGCTACCTTTGCCTGTCGGTGCTGTATTCCCTCGTGCTCAAGACCGTGCCCGTGCTGGAGGCGATGGTGCTCGCCACCGGGTTCGTGGTGCGCCTGGTCGCGGGAGCGCTCGTTATCGCGGTGCCGATTTCCCACTGGCTGCTTATCTGCGGCTTCCTCTTGGCACTCCTTCTCGCCTTCGGAAAACGGGTGCCCGCCGTCGAGCATCCCACCGCGCGCACACCGTTCTACCCGGCCGCGTTCCTCACCGAATCGGTGACGCTGCTCGCGGGCGTGACGCTCATCGCGTATGTGCTCTATACCGTCGCGCCGGACACCATCGCCAAGATTCACAACTCGCGCGCCCTGCTGCTCACCGCGCCGGTGGTACTGTTTGGCATCCTCCGCTACCTTTTCCTCCTCACCCACACCGGATCGCAGGACCCGACGGCAGCGCTCGTGAGTGACCGCCCACTCCTCGCCAGCGTGCTCGTGTGGGCTGCGCTTGCGGGGTGTATCGTCTACTTCGTGGGAGGGCGAGCGTGAAGAGCCGCGTCGCCATCGTGAGGACCAAGCCAAACGCGGTGCTGGCAGACATTGCGCGGGTGATGGAGCTGGCCGGTGTGCGCCAAGCGCTGCGGCCCGGCGCGACGACCATCCTCAAGGACAACATCTCCTGGCACTTCCCGTACCCCGCCGCCAACACCACGCCGTGGCAGCTCGAAGGCACCATCCTCGCGCTGCGCGAAGCCGGCTACGGCGATCTCGTGTGCGTGCAAAACGACACCGTCGTCACCAACCCGGCCAAGGGCGAGCGACTCAACGGCTTCTTGGGTGTGTTGGCACGGCACGCGGTGCCGGTGCGCTACAACTGCTACCCGTGGGACCTCAAGTGGGTGCACTACGAGCCCAAGGGCGCGATGCTCGCGCTGCCCAAGGTCTTCCCCCGCGGTATCCGCATCCCCGAGTTCTTCCTCGGCACCAACATCGTCCACCTGCCCACGGTGAAGTGCCACATCTACACGACCACCACGGGGGCGATGAAGAACGCGTTTGGCGGCTTGCTCGCCACCCGTCGCCACTACACCCACACCTGGATCCACGAGACGCTCGTCGATCTGCTCACGATCCAGAAGGAGATCCACGCCGGTCTGTTCGCCGTGATGGACGGCACCACCGTCGGCAACGGTCCCGGGCCGCGCACGATGCAGCCGGTGCGCAAGGATGTGCTGCTCGCGGCTGCCGATCAGGTGGCGATCGACGCGGTGGCCGCGAAGCTGATGGGGTTCGATCCGCTCGCGATTCGCTACCTCGCGCTCGCCGCCGAACGCGGCCTCGGCACCGCCGACCCGCGCGACATCGAGCTGGTCGGGCAGCCGGAGCTGGGCGCCGAGAATTGGCACTTTTCCGTTGGCGACAACCTCGCGAGCCGGGTCGGCGACGTGCTTTGGTTCGGACCGGGCAAGGCGCTGCAGAAGCTGTTCTTCCACACGCCGCTCGTGAATCTGTTCGTGGCCGGTTCGTACCTCTACCACGACTATCTCTGGTATCCCGTGTTCGGCAAACGGCGCGTGCGAGAGTTTCTGCGCACCTCGCCATGGGGCGAGCTGTTCCAGCACTACCTCGAGCGGCAGGACGCCCCGCCGGCTGCCGCTGCCGGGGAATCGCCGTCAACATCGGACCCGAAGTAGGCAATGCCCGGTAGTCAACGGCCCCGGCCGATGGGAAACTCCCCGCCCCGATTCCGCGCTCAGCTCCTCGGTCTGGCTGCCTTCGCGTTGCTCGTCCGCGTGGGCGGTCTCAACTGGGACGAGGGTCACTTCTTCCACCCGGACGAGCGCCGCATTGCGATGGCGGTGGGAGAGCTTTCGCTGCGGCCGCTCCAGTGGAACCCCCACTTCTTCGCGTACGGCTCCTTTCCCTTTTACCTCGTCAAGCTCGTGACCGCGGCGCTGGCACACCTCAGCGCCTGGTTCTCCTCGTACGATGGGGCGATCTACACCGGCCGCGCCCTCGCGACGCTCTGGGGCGTCGCGGCCGTCGTGTTACTCGCGGTGCTGGGGCGGCGCCTCTACGGTGCGCGGGTCGGGCTGCTCGCGGGCGGCCTGCTCGCCGCCACGGTCCTCCACGTGCAGAACTCCCGCTTCGCCACCAACGACGCGCCGCTCGCGTGCCTCGTGCTGCTCGCGCTGCTCGGCATGGTCGAGATCGCCGAGCGCGGCAAGACTCGCGATTTCGTGCTTGCCGGCGCCGCCACAGGACTCGCGCTGGCGACCAAGTTCAGCGCGCTACCACTGCTGCTGCCGCTCGCGCTCGCGGCCTTCTTCCACGTCCGTGCCGGAGCGCGGTCGGCGCGGATGATGCGCGGTTTGGCGCTCGCGCTCGGATGCACCGTGCTCGCCTTCGCCGCCGGGGAGCCGTACGCGATTCTCGACTCGCGCGCCTACTTGCACGACGTCCTTGAACAAAGCGCGATGGTGCGGCACGCGGGCTTGTTGCCTTACACGACGCAGTACATCGGGGTGCCCAAGCTGGTCTACGACCTGCGCGAGATGTTGCTGTGGGGAATGGGGCCGCTGCTTGGCCTCGCCGCCATCGCCGGCACATTGGCGCTCCTCGCCAAACGGCGGCGCGTCGAGCCACGGGAGTGGGTGCTGCTCGCCTGGGTGCTCCCCTCGCTTGCGGCGACGTTCTGGTTCGAGGTGAAGTTTCTCCGCTACCTGCTGCCGGTGTACCCGCTGCTGATCCTGTGGGGCGCCGTCGTGCTCGAGCGCTGGGCGGGGCGCTCGCGATGGGGCCGTCTCGCCCGTGCCGGGGTGATCGCGACCACCGCTTGCTACCTCGCCGCCTTCCTCGCGATCGGTGCCCGACCTTACACGGAGGTGGCCGCCTCGCGCTGGTTCTACGCCCATGTACCGGCGGGCAGCCGCGTCCTCGTGCCCCACTGGGACGAGGGTTTCCCGCTGCAGTTGCCGGGCCTCTCTCCCACCCGCTACACGATCAAGGAGGTGCCCTACTACGAGCCCGACACCAGCGCGAAGATCACGGCGCTCGCCCATGATCTCGCCTCCTCCGAGATCGTCGTGTTCCAAACCAAGCGGCTCTACGGCGCGATCACCCGTGCCCCGGCGAGGTACCCCCTCACGAACAACTACTTCTTCCTGCTCTTCTCCGGTGATCTCGGCTACACGTTGGTCAACGAGGAGGCGTCGCGGCCGGGGTTGCTCGGGGTCGAGCTGCCCGACGAGCTCGCCGACGAGTCGTTCTCCGTCTACGACCACCCCAAGGTCGTGATCTTTCGCAACACCGGACATCTCACGGCCGGCGTCATTGAAGCGCAGATCCTCCGCCGGCTGCCCTCCCACCCGCTCACGCGCACCGACCTCCTGCTCGCCCACCCTGGCGCCGTCTCCTCCGCCGCCGTGGAGCTCACCACCTCCTCGCTCGCCGCCACCGTGTTGTGCGCGGCGTTGCTCGAGTTACTCGGCCTGGCGGCGCTGCCGCTGCTGCGCGCCGCTCTTCCCGCGCGGCCGGGGATGGCCGCGCTGGCGAAAGTGGTCGGCGTACTGCTGTTCGCCTGGCTGCCATGGATCGCCACGAGCATTGGCTGGCTTCCGTTCACGCAACCGACGCTGCTTGCATCGACGGCGCTGCTGGTCGCGGCGGGGCTGGCGGTGCGACGCCGCTGGCCGCGGCGGCCGCTCCCACGAACCGAGCTGGTCGTCACCGAGGTCGCGTTCTGGGCCACGTTCGCGGTCTTCCTCGGCCTGCGTCTCGCCAATCCTGCGATCTACTGGGGCGAGAAACCGATGGATTTCTCGTTCTTGAACGTGCTCTACCGCACCGCCACGCTACCCCCTCCGGAGCCGTGGCTCGCGGGGTCGGCGCTCAATTACACGTACTTCGGCCACTTCGTTGTGGCGGCGATCGGCAAGGCGCTGGGGATCCACCCCGCGTTGATGTTCAACCTCGGCATTCCCGCCGTTGCCGCACTGACCGCCGTCGCCGCGCTCGCCGCTGGCTGGGTGCTGGGAAGGAGCTGGCGCACCGGCGTCGCCGCAGTGTGCTTGACGGTATTTGTTGGCAACCTGTCCGGAGCCAGAGAGCTCATCGCTCGACACGTGATCAATTTCGACTACTTCTGGGCGACCTCCCGTGTCGTTCCCGACACGATCAACGAGTTCCCGTTTTGGAGCTTTGTCTTCGCCGACCTGCACGCGCATGTGATGGCGATGCCGTGGGCCGTCGCGCTTTCTTGCATCCTCTTCGTCTGGCTCGGTAGATCGGCCCAGCCGCGACCCGCCAGGCCAGGCCTCGCCGCCATCGGCATGGTGACGCTGGCGGCGCTTCTCCTCGGCGCGACCGCGGTCACCAACGGGTGGAGCATGCCGACCTACACGGGGCTGCTCGTCGCGTTGCTTGCTGCGCATTGGCTGGCTCACCGCGAGGGCGCTAGCTTCGGGAGGCTACTGCGGACCGGGGTGACGCGGGTCCTCCTCCCCGCTGCCGTTGTGTTAGCGGGCGCCATCGCCGCGTACGCGCCGTTCTGGCTGCGGTTCTCCCCACCGACGCGGCAGTGGGGCTGGGAGCTCGGACCGTACGCTCGGCCCACCGACTACCTGAACATCTTCGGTGCCTTCATCGTCCTTCTCGTGCCCTTGCTGTTCGCCGCTTGGAGCGCTGGCCTGGCCGGCAGGTCGCGCTGGAGCAAAGGGCAGCGAGCGGCGGTGTTCGTTGTCGCAGCGCTCCTCGCGGCCACCCTCCTCAACTGGAGCACGCTGGCCTCTCGCGGCTTCCAACCGGCCAATTCCGTTTGCGCGTTCGCGCTCGCCCTCGCTGCCGTAGGCGCGTGCCTCGCCGTCTCGAGCCGCACGCCTGAGGCCGTTCGGATCCCCGCGGCGCTGGCGGCATTTGCCTTTGGACTCACGGCCGTTTGCGAGGTGGTGTTCGTTTGGGATCGCATGAACACGGTGTTCAAGTTCTACCTCGACGCGTGGTTGCTGCTCGCGCCGGCAGCGGCGGTTGCCTGGTCGGAGGTGTGGCGCCGCCGCTCCACGCTTCGTGTCGGGGTGGTCGTCTGGCGCGTCGTGGCCGGCGCCGCGGTGGCAATTGGCCTGCTTACCTCCGTCACCGGCGCTGTCGGGTCGCTGCGCCCACGCCACGTGGATGGCCCCTCCTGGACGCTCGACGGCATGGCGTACCTCGCCCACCACGCGAGCGAGGACGGCGCGGCGATGGCGTGGCTCAACCGGGAGATTCACGGCGTCCCGGTGTTGTGCGAAGCGGTTGGACCTTCTTACCAGGAGTTCGGCCGGGTGAGCATGAACACCGGGCTGCCGGCGGTCCTGGGCTGGGACTACCACGTGTTCCAGCGCGGCCATCCCTGGAGCGCGATCAACCAGCGCAAGGCCGACGTGCAGACGATCTACACCTCGGCCCAGGAGAGTCAGGTCGCGGCCGCGCTGCAGCGCTACCGCGTCGCGCTGCTTTACGTGGGCCCGATCGAGCGCAGCGCCTATGGCGGAGGGAACCTCGCCAACTTCGAACGCTGGACCGATCTGCTCACGCCGGTTTACCGCAACCCGGGCGTGATGATCTTTGGTGTCAACAGCACGTTCTCGGGGGGCGGCCCCGTCGCTGTTGAGTCCGTAACCGCGATCCCGGAGCCAACCGAGGCACCAGCCTCACCGTTACTTGGTTCCCAGGACCCGCCCGGACGGCTGCGCCAGCCGCGCGGGATCGCCACCGACGCTGCGGGCAACGTGTACGTGTGCGACTTCGGCAACGACCGCATCCAGGAATTCGACCGCGACCTCAAGCCGCTTGCCGCGTGGGGGCGGCAGGGCAACGGCAGGGGGGAGTTTGACGACCCTTGCGGCGTTGCCGTGGCGCCTGACGGAACGGTCTATGTGGCCGACACCTGGAACAACCGGGTGCAGGCATTCGACGCGAAGGGGCGGTTCCTGCGGGCTTGGTCCGCGGGCTTTTACGGCCCGCGCGGGATCGCGGTCGATGCTGCCGGCGCGGTGTTCATCACCGATACCGGAAACCATCGCGTGCTCCGCTTCTCGGCTCAGGGCGACAAGGAAATCGAGTGGGGCGGGCGCGGCAGTGCGCCCGGCCAGTTCATTGAGCCGATAGGAGTTGCGGCGGGCTCCTCGGGTCTCGTCGTCTGCGACAACGGCAACGCCCGTGTGCAGGTGTTCACCCGCGACGGTGGTTTCCTGCGCGAGTTCGGAGTACCGGGGTGGCAGGTTGCGGCCTACTCGGAGCCGAGCGTGGCGCTGAACCCTGGCGGCACGATCTGGGTCACGGTCCCGCTCGCCAACGAGGTACGCGGATACTCGACCGCCGGCGCCCTGCTCCGCACGTTCCGGCGCGACGCATCAGCGCCGGATCTCGACCGGCCGTTTGGTGTGCTCCTCCGGTCCGATGGCGGCGCCCTTCTGGTTTCGACCCTGGGCGGCCGTCTGCTCACCCAGACGCTTCGTTAGCCTGAGCCCGCCTATTCGTGGGGTTCGACGCGAGAGTGCAGGCGCAGCGGCCTCGGCGTCGCAGCGGAGGTTGTAACGGTGGCGAAAAACACCCTGGCGCGGCGCGCGATCCCGGCGGCATCGAGGTCGAGACGGGCGCGCAGCGTTTCCTGAGAGCCGTGCGGCTGATACTCGTCCGGGATGCCGATGCGCTCGATCCGCACGTCAGCAACCCCCAGCCTTGCCGCGGCCTCCATCACCGCGGAGCCGAACCCGCCCGCAAGCGCGTTCTCCTCGACGGTGAGCAGGCGCAATCCGGGGCGGAGTTGGGCCGCGAGCAGCTCAAGGTCGAGTGGCTTGACGAAGCGCGCGTTGACCACGGTGAGGTCCGCGCCCTCCTCGCCAGCGAGTTGCCGGGCGGCAATCAGCGCCTCGCTCGCCATCGTACCGATCGCCCACACCAGCCCGTCATTGCCGCGGCGCAGCACCTCTGCCTTACCGATCGGCAGCGCCCGCGGCGGCCCATTCAGCGCCGCGCCGTAGCCGTTGCCGCGCGGGTAGCGGATCGCCGCGGGACGGTCGCACGCCAAGGCGGTGGCGAGCATGTGGCGAAGCTCGTCCTCGTCCTTGGGCGCCATCACGACGAGGCCGGGGAACACTCGCAGGTACGAAAGGTCGAAGGCGCCGTGATGGGTCGGGCCATCCGCACCAACCAGCCCGCCGCGGTCGAGGGCGAACACGACCGGCAGCCGCATCAGGCACACGTCGTGGAAGATCTGGTCGTAGGCACGCTGCAGGAACGTCGAGTAGATCGCCACCACCGGCCGCATCCCGCGGGTGGCGAGGCCGGCGGCGAAGGTCACCGCGTGCTGCTCGCAGATGCCGACGTCGAAGAAACGCTCCGGGAGCGCCTTGGCAAACACGTCGAGGCCTGTGCCCTCGGGCATCGCCGCTGTGATCGCGACGATGCGCGGATCCTGTTTGGCAAGCGAGGTAACGGTCTGGGCGAACACCCGGGTATACGACGGTGGCCCCGGTTTCTTGGCGGTCAGTTCCCCGGTCTCGACCGAGAACGGCGTGATGCCGTGCCAGAACACGGGGTCCGACTCGGCCGGCTCCCACCCCTTGCCCTTGCGGGTGACGACGTGCACGAGGACCGGGTGGCCCCAGTCGCGAAATTGCCGCATCGTGCTAACGAGCTGCGGCAAGGAGTGCCCGTTGATCGGCCCGACGTACTTGAACCCGAGCTCCTCGAACAGGCTGCCCGGCACGACGAGCTGCTTGGCCATGTGCTCGACCTGCTTGGCGAGCTTGACCATTCCCTCGCCGACCGCGGGGATCGCGCGCAGCACCTTCTCGACATCGTCCTTGAGGCGGCGGTACGGCTGGCCGTGCAGGATGCGGTTGAGGTACCCCTGCAACGCCCCGACGTTGGGCGAGATCGACATCTCGTTGTCGTTGAGGATGATCATGAGCCGGCTGCCGAGGTAGCCGGCCTGGTTCAATCCTTCCATCGCCATGCCGCCGGTGAGACCGCCGTCGCCGATCACCGCTACCACGCGGAAGTCCTCGCCCTTCAGATCCCGCGCCTTGGCCATGCCCAGCGCGGCCGAGATTGAGGTCGAGGCGTGGCCGGCGTTGAAGGCGTCGTATTCGCTCTCATCGCGCTTGAGAAAGCCGGAGATGCCGCCCCACGCCCGCAGGGTATGGAAGCGCTCGCGCCTTCCCGTGATCACCTTGTGCGGGTAGCACTGGTGCCCCACGTCCCAGACCAGCAGGTCACGCGGGGTATCGAAGACATAGTGCAAGGCGAGGGTCAGCTCGAGCGCGCCGAGCCCGGAGGCGAGGTGGCCGCCGGTGCGGCTCACCGAGGACACCAGGAATGCGCGCAGCTCCTCGGCCAGCTCCGGGAGCACCTCTTCAGGCAGCTGCCGGAGATCGCTTGGCGAGTTGATCTGTTCGAGCAAGCCCATTTGTTAGCGATCCCGCCGCGCCACGTAGCCGACCATTGCGGCAAGCGGGCCTTCGCCCCCTTCGAGCGCTCGCGCCTCGCGCGCGAGCGCCTGGGCCAGGTCGGCAAGCCGGGCGCGCGCTTCTTCGACGCCATACACCGCCGGGTAGGTCAGCTTGCCCGCGGCGGCGTCCTTGCCCGGGCTCTTGCCCAGGCTGGCGGCCGAACCGGTCACGTCCAGAATATCATCGGCGATTTGAAAGAGCAGGCCCAGGCGCGACCCGAAAGCCGCGAACGCGGCGCGACGCGGTGACTTGACCCCGGCGTAGAGCACGCCCATCTCCACCGCTGCACCGATGAGCGCCCCGGTCTTGGCGCGGTGGATGCGGTCGAGCCTTGCACCATCGAGAGGGAGACCCGTGGCCTCGAGGTCCTCCACCTGGCCACCCACCATTCCGCGCGAGCCGATCGCCTCGGCGAGCAGGAGGCTTCCCTGGGCGCGGCGCGCACCGAACCCACGCCCCGCCGGATACCTTCCCAGCACGGCGAACGCCTCGGTGAGGAGAGCGTCGCCCGCCAAAATGGCGAGCGGCTCATCGAATGCGACGTGGACCGTTGGGCGACCCCGCCGCAGGGTGTCGTTGTCGAGCGCGGGCAGGTCGTCGTGGATGAGCGAATACGTGTGCACGAGCTCAAGTGCGCAGGCGGCTTCGACCACCGTGTCGGCATCGCCGCCGGCGGCGCGGCAGGCGAGGCGCAGCAAGATCGGGCGCACCCGCTTACCGCTACCGAACACCGCATAGCGCATCGCCTCGTGGAGGCGTATCGGCCATTCCTCGGCCGATGGCAGGAGACGATCGAGCGCGGCGTCGATGCAACGCCTCTCCTTGGCGAGCAGCGCTTCGAGCGCGACGGTCATCCTTCCTCGGGAGCGAACGGCGCCGTGGCGCCTTCCTCGCCCTCGGCCGCCTCGGCGAGGAGCTGCTCGACGCGGCGCTCAACGCCGCCAAGCTGCGTGCGACAGCGGCGGGCGAGCTTGACCCCGCGCTCGAACAGCTTGAGTGCCTCCTCGAGTCCAACCGACTCATCCTCCAGGCGCTTGACCACCTCTTCAAGCTGCGCCAGAGCCTCCTCAAACGTCTCCTTGCTCATTGCCCCTCCCCACCGCTCCTGGCCCGCTTCCCACGGCCGGTTCCCCGCTCCGCATCCCCTTCGTTAGAACCACCGGCCACGGGTCGCGAGGCACGGTCTTCGAAGAGGTCACCCTGCTCGCCGGCCTTTCCGGTCACGAGCGAGCGAATCGTGCCGTGCGCGAGGGTGGTGACCAGCCGCTCACCGGCCGTCACCGCGGTGGCGTGTTTCAACGGCGACGCGGTTCCCTCGCGCGAGGTGATCGAGTACCCGCGCTCGAGCACCCGCCGTGGCGAGAGCGCCTCCAGCGCCCGCTCGCATGCGCCCAGCTCGAGGCCGCGACGAGAGACCAGCGAGCGCAAACGCTCCACAGCGACCGCCAGCCGGACCGTGACCAACTCGCGCTGGCGCGGTGCGCCAAACCGCACCGGCCAGTGGAAGAGGCCGCCCGCGGCGGCGTCGAGGCGGCGATGGCGCGAGCCCACCAGCGCCCGGAGCAACTGGGGCAGACCCTCGAGACGCTGCAGGTGTTGCTCGAGCTCCTTGACCCGAAGACGCAAGCGGGCGAGGCCGCGCGAGCCTTCGAGACCGGCCAAGCGCAGGCGTGCGCTCTCCCGCCGGCGTGCGATGCGGATGCGCAGCGCGACCTCGGCGTCCTCGACCCGCCGCCGCTGCTCCTCGAGGCGCTGCACGACCATCTCCGCGGCCTGCGTCGGCGTGGCCGCGCGCACGTCGGCGACGAAATCCGCGATCGTGAAATCGACCTCGTGGCCCACGCCACTGATGACCGGCACTTCACAGGCCGCGATCGCTCGCGCCACCATCTCCTCGTTGAACGCCCAGAGATCCTCGAGCGAGCCTCCGCCGCGCACGACCAGCACCACGTCGACCAGGCCCGAACGGCCGAGGTAGCGGACCGCGCGGGCAATCTCACCCTCGGCGCCCTTGCCTTGCACGCGCACCGGGTAGAGCAGCACCGAGAGGTGGTCCCAGCGCGAAAGCACCTTGAGCACGTCGCGCACCGCGGCGCCGCTCGACGAGGTGACCAAACCGAGCCGCTGCGGCAACGCGGGCAGCAAACGCTTGCGCGCTGCGGCGAACAGCCCTTCGGCTTCGAGCTTGGCCTTGAGCTGGTCGAATGCCTCCTGGAGCTCTCCCTTCCCCGCCACCGTCACCTCGATGACGATGAGCTGCAGGCTGCCGCGCTGCGGGTAGACCTCGAGCGTCCCGCGCAACAACACCGCCATGCCGTCCTGTAGCTTGTACTTCAACCGATCGGCGCGTGCGGCCCACATCGCGCAAGAGAGCGTGCCGTCGGCGTCCTTGACCTGGAAGTAGCGATGCCCAGAGCCGGCGACCTTCACGCCCGACAGCTCGCCTTTGACCCACACCTCGCCGAACGTTCCGGCGAGCGTCGCGTTGACGTCGCGGACCAGCTCGCCAACCGAAAAGATGCGGGCGCTCACGCCGGCGCCTCCTCGGCGCGGCCCACGCCGGCCCCCATGATCACCAAGGTGAGGTACTGCACTGAGGCGTTCCAGAAGTTGTATTCGAAAAGGCCTGCAACCGTGATTGCGACGATCGCGGTCAACGAGGCTGCGACCGCTGCGCGCGCCGGACCGACGAGGCGTGGAAGCGCCCGGCAGGTGGCGACGACGTACGCGCCGATCAGCCAGAGGTAGGCCGCGAGCGCGGGGAGGCCACGCTCCGCGGCGATCTGCACCGGGTTGCTGTGCAGGTGCGGCACGCGCCAGCGGGGAGCGTCGTCGCGCCGGTAGAGCGGGTAGAGGCGGGGCACCATCGCGAGCCCCACTCCAGTGAGGGGACGGTCGCGCACCATCTGGACACCGGAGATCGTCATGCACAGGCGGTCGTAGTTCGAGTGCTGCCGCAGGTCGAAGATCGAAATAGCCCGGTCGAGGATCGGGCGCGGGAACACCAGCCAGATGAGGAGCGCCAGCACCGGGTAGAGGACGAGGAGCTGGCGCCGCCACGTGGCGGCCAGCACGAGCAGTCCCACGGCGAGTCCCACCCACGCGTTGCGGGTGAACGAGAGGACGAGCGCCACCGTGCCGAGTAGCGTCGGAGGCAGCAGCAGCCAGATCCGCCGCTCGGGGTTGAGCAGCAACTCCGCGATCATCACGGCCACGCAAAGGAGCAGCCAGCCCGAGTAGGTCATGTAGTGCGCCACCGGACCGTGGATGCGGTTTTCGAGCGAGTCGGCTCCTTGCGCGTATTGAACGATGCCCCACACCGCTAGCACGGTCGCCACCACCGCGAGCGAGGCGACGAAGCGCGCCCACCACTGGCCATCGAGCAGCGCAGCGGCAGCCGGCACGAGCAGCAGCACGCCGAGCCGCGGCAGCTTGTCGAAGCTCTGCAGCACGTCGAGCGAAAAGATCGCCGACAGCAACGACGCGAGGGCAAACAGGGCGAGGGGTGGCAGCAGCACGCGCGCGTACGGACGCCCGGCCAGCTCACCCCTACGCCAAGCGAGCCAAACCGCGACCAAAAGCACGGCCAAGAGCGGGTTGGCAATGCCAAGACGGGAGGAGGTGGCGGCAACCGCCACAAGTGTGCCCGCCGCCACCACCCGTGCGCGGGCGTGACCCGATTCGGCCTTCTCCGTCAACTGGGATCACCCTGCGCCGGGTAGCGCCTCGTCCACCAGCATCACCGGAATGTCGCTGACGATCGGATAGATCCGATGGCAGCTTGTGCACCTGAGCCCCTCGCGCACCTCCGGCGTCTCGTCCCGGAACTTGTCGCGGTAGCGCTCCACCAGCATGGCACAGGTTTCCGCCGCGAGCGGGGTCAGCTCCACATCGGCCTTGCATTCGGGGCAAACGAGGATTTCGAGGAGCTGCGGGTCAACCGGCATGTCGCCCTCCGCGCAAATGCTAGCACGGGAAGAAGCTGGCTACAGGCTACAGACAAGACAACGGCGATACAAGCGTTCTACGGAGGCCCGAGACCTGCGATCGCCTCGGCCTGCCTTTCCTGTAGCCTGGAGCCTGTCTTTCCTGTAGCCTGCTTCTTCGATGCGAGTACTCCAGCTCGTGGCCGCCGATCGGTGGACGGGCGCTGCGGCCACTGCGATCCAGCTCACCGAGGCGCTGCGCGGCACCGGTGTGGACTGCCACTTCGCCTATCGCCCCGGCCGCAACCTCGAACAGCGCCTGGCGGGCTTCGAATGGTGCCATCCGATCCTGGCCAAGGAGCGTTCGCCGGCCGATCTCCGCAGGGCGGTGCGGCGGGTTCGCCAGCTCGCCAGCGGTTTTGACACGGTCATCGCCAACGTGCCGCACGATCACGTCCTTGCCCGCCTCGCACTGCGCGGCGCGCACCCACGCGTGTGCCGTTGGGTTCACCATCCCAAGCACCTGCGCTCCGATCCGTTTCACCGTTGGCTGTTCCGCGGTACCGCCGCAGTTGCCGTGTCCAACTCGACGATGCTGACACTCTGTCAACGAATCCCGGCGCTGCGCGGGCTTTCGGCAGTGGTCATGCCGGTCGCCCTCGAGGCGCGGTTCGTCCCGAGCCGTGCAGGTCGAGCGACCCGCGAGCGTCTTGGCGTCCCCGCGGACGCCTTCCTGGCCGGCACCATCGGCAAGGTGGGCCGCGGCCGCGGCCACGACCTGTTCATCCACGCGCTCGCCGCGGCGCCGGGCGTATGGGGCATGATCATCGGCAAGGGACCACACGTCCCTGCGTTGCAGAAGCTCGCGGTGAAGCTGGGAGTGGCGGACCGCCTCACCTGGCCCGGCTACCTCGAGGACGGGCTCGAGGATCTCTACGCCGCCATGGACATCTTCGTCTTCCCGGCCGCTGGCTCCGACCACGCCCACCGCGCCATCGCCGAAGCGGCGGGCTGCGGCATTCCCTCCCTCGCGGCAGACCTGCCCGGTGTGCGCGATCTGGTCGAGCCGGGTGTCACCGGCGACGTCTACCCACCGACCGATGCGGCGGCCCTGGCCGTGCTCATCGCTGCCTGGGCAAGAGATCCCACCTTGCGCGACGCGGCGGGTCAGAGTGCGGCCTTCCGCGCCCGTGCGCGATGGACGCCGGAGCGCCTCGCAAAGGCGGCGCTCGGACTCCTACCGCAGTGAGGCTTCCAGGGGGCTTGACAAGAGGGATCCCTGAGTTATATTAAAAACCGAACGATCGGTTTATGAAACAGACGGACAAGTCCAAGCGCAGCCGCGAACAGGTCCTCAAGGCCGCGCTCAAGCTTTTTTCGACGCAGGGCTACCGAGCCACCAGCGTCCGCGACGTCGCGGCCCTCGCCCGGCTATCTACCGGCAATGTGTACCACCACTTCCCCGACAAGGAGACGATCTTCCGCACGCTTCTCGACCAGTACTGGGCCGCGATCGAAAGCCCTGATCTCCCCTTTAACCAGGCGCTCGCACGCGGCTCGTTCCCGGACAACCTGGAGGATCTGGGTCGTGCCTCGCGGGAGAGCGTGAGTCGGTACCGTCGGTACGTGGCGCTCATCTACGTTGACGTGGTCGAGTTCGAGGGCAGCCACATCCGCAGGTTCTACTCGGAGATGGCGAAGCGATTCGGCAGCTTCATGGCGGAACACCATGTGGCCGAGGACCCTCGCCTCCGCCCCGGGATCTCAAGGCTCTCCGCGGTGATGCTCGCAAGTCGGTTCTTCCTTAACTACTTCGCGGTCGAGATCCTATTCGGCGTACCCAACCACTTTGGGAAGAGCACCGATGAGGTGATCGCCGAGATCGCGGACATGCTGCGCCACGGGATGTTGAGGCAGGAAGAGGACGCTCACGGCGGCCGGCGGCGGCCACGAGGCGCGAGGGCGAAGACGGCATGACCGTCCAAGTCACGACTCGCCGGCTACCCAAGCTCGCTTGCCCGGAGGCGAAAGCTCCGAACAAACCAGGGCGCACGCTTGACCCGAGACGCCGTAGCGTCAATGGCTCATTCCGGTTCGAATCCAACGCTCACTACTGGTTCGGACCTTCCCTTACATACGTGAAGAATGGGCGCCTCGCGCCCGGGAGGAGACGTATGGAGAACGTGTCGAGTCGCAACTCAAAAGCGTGGCCGCGACTGATGAGGCTCGCGGCGCTGGTCTGCCTTGCTGGCCTGCTCGCAGGTCCGGCGGCGGCCCAGGTCAACAGCGGCGCGGTGGAACTGCTGGTCTTCGACACCGGCAAGTTGCCGCTCCCCGGCGTGACGGTGAAGTTGACCGGCCCGGTAACGGGGTTTGAACGAACCACGGTGACCGATGCGGGCGGAGCGGCGAGAATCGCCGCGGTGCCTCCGGGCATCTACACCGTCCGGGCGGAACTGCAGGGCTTCCGCGCGGTAACGGAGGAGAACCTGGCGCTGCGGGTGGGTCAGGTTCTACGTATCAACGTCACGATGCAGCAGGAGACGGCGCAGGCGGAGAAGGTAACCGTGACCGCCGAGGCGCCGCTCGTCGACGTGATCAAGACCGACTCGTCGACCAACATCGTCCCCGAGCAGATCGAGCAACTACCCGTGCCGGATCGCGACTTCGAACGACTCGCGTTCATCGCGCCTGGCGTCGAGCGCGAGCGCGGCGGCTACCGCTTCATCACCAACGGCCCGGATATCGGCTCGGCTGGCAACGCCTCGCAGGCCACGATCATGGTCGACGGCGTGGACTTCACCGACCCCGCACTGGGACTCTCCCGCACGCGATTCTCGCAGGACGCGATCGCCGAGTTCCGGGTGATCAACAACCGCTTCGACACCGAGATCGGCGGCTCAGCCGGCGGCGCCCTGTCGATCGTCACCCAATCGGGAACCAACCTCTTCAAAGGCGTCGTCTTCGGGTACTACCGCGCCAACGACTTGCGGGCCAAGGGAGCGCTGGATTTGCCGTGTCGCGGCATTTCGGGGTGCGACACCTACGACCGCGGCCAGTACGGGTTCACGCTTGGCGGGCCGATCGTCACGGACAAGATCCACTTCTTCGCCTCGGCGGAGTACATCAAGGAGGACAACATCGTCCCGTTCCGCCCGGGCGGCGCGTTCGCCTCGCTCGCCGCTGACGTCAAGCATCCCTTCGACCAGACCCTGGGGTTCTTTAGCCTCGACGACTCGGTGTCCGACAGCCAGCGGATGGCAGCCAAGCTCGTCTACGAGCGCTACCGTGAGGACAACTTCCACGTCGGCGGCGTTTCCGATCAGTCCTGGGGCAACCAGCTCAACCGCGACAACTGGAACCTCACCTTGGAAGACGATCTGGTCCCGAGCCCCAATTACATGAACGAGCTGCGTCTTCAGGCAGGCCGGCGCAAGTACGAGGAGCCGACCAACTCGACCGCCCCGGAAGAATGGTTCTCCGCCGGCAACACCCTCAAGACCGGCACCAACACCACGGGCGACATCGTTGGCGACGGCACACAGTGGGAGATCCGCGACACCGCTCACCTCTACGGCAACAAACACGACTGGAAGATGGGGCTCTCCTTCCAGCACGTGAACGAAGAATCCGACATCCCCACTTTCTCGAATGGGACGATCGTTTACGCGACCGACACCCGCGCACTGCCGATCGAGTACCTGTACGGCGTCGGGTCCGCGGATGCCAAACTCAGCACGGACATCTGGGGAGTGTTCATCCAGGACAACTGGCGTGCGGCGCCGAACTTCACCTTCAACTACGGGCTGCGCTGGGACCTCGACACGAACGGCAACAACCCCGACTTTCATTCTTCCCCGCTCGTCCCCAACGGCCGCAAGCGCGACACCACCAACTACCAGCCGCGCCTCGGTTTCTCGTGGGACGTGTCCGGTGACGGCCGTAACCTGGTGCGCGGCGGCGTAGGCCGCTTCGTCGGGCGGTTCCTGCTCGTCCCCGCGTTCGCCGAGCTGGAGCAGAACGGCGTCACGGGGCGCAAGCTCTACACGCGGATCAGCGGCGCGCTGCTTGGCCTCCCGTTCTCTTCGGGGACCTGGCTAGATCCCGCCCACTTCACCACCTCGGGAATCCCGCTGCCGCCGTCGATCACGCTGCTCGCCAACGACTACAAGAACCCCTACGCGGACCAGGCCACCCTCGGATGGACGATGCGTCTGGGCAACACCGGGATGTTCTTCGACACCGAGGCGGTGTACGACAAGGGCCATGACGAGATCTTTATCCGCGACGTGAACTGGAGCGGCAACGCCACCCACCTGCGGCCGAACCCCGCCTACACGAACATCAACACCTATACCAACGACGGCCACTCGGAGTACAAGGCGTTGGTGCTCAGCCTCAACGGCATGCTCAAGGGCGGGCACGTCTTGACCGCATCGGTCACCTTCGCCTCCAAGAAGAACCTGTCCGACGACTTCAGCCCCGTGTACACCGCCGGCTATCCCAGCGACCCGGCCAACCCAGAGGGAGAGTGGGGCCGCAGCCAGTCCGACGAGCGCTATCACGTGGTGATGTCCGGAGTGTTCAACCTGGGGTGGGACCTGCATGTGGCGCCGATCTTGGAGTATGGCTCGGGCCAGCCGTGGACCAAGCGACTGGGGTACGACTACAACGGCGACCTCTTCAACTCGGACCGCGCCCCGGGCGTGCCACGCAACGGTGAGGACGGGCCGCCGTTCCGCCAGGTCAACCTGCGTCTAACCAAGGGCATCTCGATTTCGAGGGCGGGCCGGCTCGAGGTCATTGCGGAGGCCTTCAACCTCTTCAACACCGTCAACTACGACGTCAACTCGATCAACTCCGGCCAGTACCTTTCGGGACCGACGATCGCCAACCCGCACGCCGCGTACGTGCCCAACCCGCTGTTCGGCACGTACTCGGCAACGCTGCCGGCGCGAGAGGTCCAGCTCGCCTTGCGCTACTCGTTCTGAAGATAGAGAACAGCGGACAGGGGTCAGGGGTCAGAGCCCCCTCCCCTGCCCGGTCGCCGCAAGCGCAAGAGAAAACCTCTGGCCGTCGGAGCCAGGCGCGATTGAATCAAAAGGAGACATGGGATGGCGCTCGAAACTGGACTCAAGGGCAAGGTGGTGATTGTCACGGGGGCCGCAGCAGGCATCGGCAAGGCGACCGCACTGCGATTCGCCCAGGAAGGCGCCCGGGTGGCGGCGTGGGACGTGTCTGACACCAAGGCGGCCGAGCTGGTCGCCCAGTTGCGCAACGCCGGCGGTGACGTGCTCTTCGCCAAAGTCAATGTTGCCGATGGTGCCGCGGTGGCACAGGCGGTCGCCGACCTGATCGGACGGTGGGGCGGGATCGACGTGCTGGTGAACAACGCGGGCATCGTGCGTGACGCACAGCTCGTCAAGTGGAGGGACGGCGCCGTGGCCTCGACCATGAGCGACGAGGCATGGGAGGCCGTGATCAACGTCAACCTCAAGGGCGTCTTCCTGTGCACGCGCGCGGTGGTGCCGCACATGATCAAGGCCGGTGGTGGGGTGATCCTCTCCGCATCGTCCGTGGTTGGCTTGTATGGGAACTTCGGCCAGACCAACTACTCCGCCACCAAGGGCGGGCTGATCACCATGACCAAGACGTGGGCGCGCGAGCTGGGACGCTACAAGATTCGCGTCAACGCCGTGGCGCCTGGCTTCATCGCCACCGAGATCATCGCCTCCATGCCCGAGAAGGTGATCGACGGGATGGTCTCGCACACGCCGCTCGGTCGCATGGGCAAGCCCGAGGACATCGCCACCACCTACGTGTGGCTCGCATCCGACGCGGCCTCGTTCGTTCACGGTGCAGTGATCTCAGTCGATGGCGGTCTCGTACTCGGGACGTGACCGCGGTGCACCCGGGCGCACCGCGGCCATCCTGACCCTGAGCGTACCGAAGGGGAAGGCTCCCATGGCACCGCGAACGCGCCGGCAACCGAGCAACGGAAGGGGAATCACGAGGTGAACATGGAACGCTTCGCCAACATCGTTTCGACCGGGCGCTACCTGCCCGAGCGAGAGGTGACCAACAACGAGCTTCGTGCGAAGTTCGACGCCGCGGTCCCCGAGTTCGTCGACAAGATGGAGGCCTCGACCGGGATCAAGAGCCGCTGGTGGGCGCCCGACGACTGGGCCACCTCCGACGTGGCTCTTCCGGCGGCCCAGCAGGCACTCGAACGGGCCGGACGCAAGACGGAAGAGGTTGACCTGATCATCCTCGGCACCGACTCCCCCGACTACATCACCCCTGCTACCTCGGTCGTGCTCCAGCACAAGCTGGGGGCTAAGAACGCCGGCACGTTCGATGTCGGCTGCGCATGTGCCTCGTTCCCCACGGCCCTGGCGATCGGCGCCGGAATGATCGCCGCCAACCCGGGGCTAAAAACGGTGCTTGTGGTTGGGGCGTACCTCATGCACAAGCTCACCGACCCCAACGACCCAATGATCTTCCTTTACGGTGACGGCGCCGGCGCGGCGGTACTCGAGCCGAGGGGCACGCCCGGCTTTATCTCCTCAGTCAGCCAGGCCGGTGGCGAGTACCACCGCTACTCGGGAATCTACTCCGGTGGCACTTTCGAGCCCGCGACCGTGGAATCGGTCAAAGCGCGCCGCACGACGCCCAAGGTCCTCGACCGCTACCCACCGGAGCTCAACCACGAGTTCTGGCCGCGACTGGCCCGGCGCGTCGCCAAGGAGGGCGGTTTTGCGATCGCCGACATCGACCTCATCATCTTCACGCAGGTGCGCAAGCCATCGATCGAGCTGGTCATGGCGGATCTCGGCCTGCCGATGGAGAAGACCCATACGATCATGGAGAAGTGGGGCTATACCGGATCCGCCTGCGTCCCGATGGCCCTCGACGACGCCCGCGAACAGGGCAAGCTCGATTCGGGCGACCTGGCCGTGTTCATCGCCTCGGGCGTGGGCTACAACCTGGCGGGGGCAGCCTTCAGGATGCCCTAGACAGGCGGCGAGGCGAAGGCAACAGGGAAGAGGTAGGGAATTCGGGCAAGGAGCGAGGTGAAAATGGAACGCTTCGCCAACATCGTTTCGACCGGGCGTTTCCTGCCCCCGCGCGAAGTAACCAACGACGAGCTGCGGGCGCGGTTCGATCCCGTCGTGCCCGAGTTCGTGGACAAGATGGAGGCATCGAGCGGGATCAAGAGCCGATGGTGGGCGCCCGACGACTGGGCCACCTCCGACGTGGCTCTTCCGGCGGCCCAGCAGGCACTCGAACGGGCCGGACGCAAGCCCGAGGAGGTCGATCTCATCATCCTCGGCACCGATTCCCCGGATTACATCACGCCGGCAACGTCGGTCGTGCTCCAGCACAAGCTGGGGGCGAAGAACGCGGGCACCTTCGACGTAGGCTGTGCGTGTGCCTCGTTCCCCACCGCGCTCGCGATCGGCGCCGGGATGATCGCCACCAACCCAGGACTTGGCACCGTGCTCGTGGTGGGCGTGTACCTCATGCACAAGCTCACCGATCCCAACGACCCGATGATCTTCTTCTACGGCGACGGTGCGGGCGCGGCGGTACTCGAGCCTCGGGACACGCCCGGCTTCGTCTCCTCGGCCAGCCAGGCGGGCGGCGAGTACCATCACCACTGGGGAATCTACTCCGGCGGCACCTTCGAGCCTGCGACCGTGGAATCGGTCAAGGCGGGACGCACCACGGTCAAGATCCTCGACCGCTACCCGCCGGAGATCAACCATGAAGGGTGGCCGAGGCTGGCCCGCAGGGTTGCAAACGAAGGGGGCTTCGCGCTGGCCGACATCGACCTCATCATCTTCACGCAAGTGCGCAAGCCATCGGTCGAGCTGGTCATGGCGGATCTCGGCCTGCCGATGGAGAGGACCCATACGATCATGGAGAAGTGGGGCTATACCGGATCCGCCTGCATCCCTATGGCGCTCGACGACGCCCGCGAGCGGGGCAAGGTCCATGCCGGCGATCTGGCCGTGTTCATTGGCTCGGGCGTGGGATACAACCAGGCGGGGGCGGCATTCAGGATGCCTTAGGACGGGGAGCGAGGCGAAGGCAACAGTGAAGAGATAGGAGATGCGGGCAAGGATGGTCGCGCTGATTGCGTTGCTCGGCGTGGTGGTACTGGCCGGCGTGTGGGTTGGGTGGATGCTGCGCTTCCGGCCGCTGACCGTGTTTGGCTGGCAGACCCGGTGGGCACTACGTACCGCCGGTTTGAAACGCCTCACGGTTGCGACTCCAGTTGGTCCTCAAGTCGCCTTTGTCGGCGGCGACGGACCCGTGCTAGTCCTGCTCCACGGCGCCGGCGGCCAGGCCGGCACGTGGTTCCGGGTCGCGCCCGAGCTTGCCAAGACCCACCGGCTCATCGTGCCCGACCTCGCCGGGCACGGTGGCTCCGCACCCGCGAGTGGCCCGATCGAGGTGCGTCAGGTACTCGAGGCCGCGGAGGCTCTCATCGGCAAGCTCACGAACGGCGACAGGGTCACGCTCGTGGGCAACTCCCTCGGCGCATGGATCGGCATGCTCATCGCCCACCGTCATCCCGGACGGGTCGCCATGGCCGTGTGCATCGATGGCGGCGCGATCAGGGGCCCCGACCTGCGCGCCGTTCTTCTCCCGAAGAACCGGTCCGAGGCCCGTGAATCGCTCGCGCAGACGAGGGACCCCCAGAGCGCGCCGATGCCGGCCTTCGTCCTCGACGATATCGTGCGCCAGGCACGAACGGGGCCGCTCGCCCGCTTCGCTGCTACCGCCACGACCATGGAGGGGTATACCCTTTCCGACAACGAGCTTGGCGAGATCAGAGTGCCGGTTAGGCTAATCTGGGGCGCCTCGGACCGCCTGGTGCCGATCGAGTACGCCGAGCGGATGGTCAAGGCTCTCCCCGACGCGACCCTCGTGACGCTCGACCGCTGCGGCCATGCGCCACCACTCGAGTGCCCGGCGAAGCTCCTTGCTGCCCTCCGATCCGCGTTGGAGGAAAAGCGATGAAACCGGGGATGGGAGGGCGCGATGCTCCACGGTGACCTGCTCGGCGAGCGAGCACGGCTCAGCCCGGACAAGACCGCGCTCGTGTTCGTACCCACCGGCGAGCGCCTCACGTATCGCCAGCTCGACGAGCGAGCCAGCCGGACCGCCGAAGCGTGGCATGACCTCGGCCTGGTCAAGGGCGACCGGATCGGTTTGCTGGCCCATAACCGCGTCGAGTTTCTCGACTGCTTCTTCGCCGCCGGGAAGAGCGGCGTGGTCCTGGCTCCGCTCGGCACCCGCCTGACCGCCCATGAGCTTGCGTACGTCGTGCACGACTCGGGAATGCGTGCCCTCGTCTACGACGGGGCGTTCGCGGCGATCGTCAGCGAGCTGCGACGGCTCGCTTTCCTCGACCACTGGATCGCCCTCGATGAACCGATTGATCCGTCTGACGCCCGACTTGCGGATCTTCTTGCGCGGACCAGAGGGCCCGGACCGCGAACGCCAGTTGCCCCCGAAGATCCCTACTGTCTTCTCTACACCAGCGGCACAACGGGCAAGCCCAAGGGCGTGATCATCCCGCACCGCATGGTCACCTGGAACGGATACAACACCGCCTTGTCCTGGCAACTGCGCGAGGACGACGTGTCGCCGATCTTCACCCCGCTGTACCACGCCGGCGGCCTGGGCGCGTTCCTCGTTCCGATCTTTGCCATTGGCGGCACGATCGTGCTCCACGCCGGCTTCGATCCCACCGAGATCTGGCGCACCATCGAGCGGGAGCGCTGCACGGTCGTCCTTGGTGTCCCTACCATCTGGAAGCTGCTCATGGAGACGCCCGAGTTCTCCTCCGCGGACCTCTCGCACGTGCGGTGGCTGGCCTCGGGTGGTGCGCCGCTGCCGCTCTACATCATCGAGGCATTCCAGAAACGAGGCGTCGTGTTTCGGCAGGGGTACGGCCTCACCGAGGTGGGGGTCAACTGCTTCGCGATGTCGGACGAGGACTCGGTGCGGAAGAAAGGCGCGATCGGGCGTCCCCTCATGTTCACTCAAGCCAAGTTGATCGATGCCGAGGGCCACGAGGTTGCCGTCGGCGAGGTGGGCGAGCTGTTACTCAAGGGGCCGCACGTCTGCTCCGGCTACTGGAACAACCCCGCAGCTACCGCCGCGGCGCTCGACGCAGAGGGGTTCTTCCACACCGGCGACCTGGCGCGGCGTGACGAGGACGATTTCTTCACCATTGCGGGCCGGAAGAAGGACATGTTCATCTCGGGCGGTGTGAACGTCTATCCCGCGGAGATCGAGGGCGAGCTGTTGCTCCATCCAGCGGTGGCGGACGCCGCGGTCATTGGCGTCGCGCACGAGACCTGGGGCGAGGTCGGCGTCGCGTTCGTGGTGCCGCGCCCGGCACGACAGCTCACCGCCGACGAGTTGAGCGCGTTCCTCGCGATCAAGCTCGCCCGTTACAAGATCCCGAAGGATTTCGTGTTCGTCGAGTCCCTGCCCCGCACGGCGTACGGCAAGGTGGTGAAACCCGAGTTGGCCGCTCGCTACGCTCGCCACCACGGTTCGGGAAGCGGAGAGCGGGACCACGACACGGAGCGCCGATGACGACCGTGCTCGCGCATCGCGCGGACGGTCAAGGCGAGCCGCTGCTCCTGCTCAACGGCGGGATGATGACCATCGCCTCGTGGAACGGCCTCGTGCCGCCGCTCGCCGACCGCTTCCGTGTGCTCCGCTGCGACTTCCGCGGCCAGCTTTGCTCACCGGGCGAGCCGCATGCGGAGCTGTCCGCCCACGTCACCGATGTCGTGGAGCTCCTCAAAGCCCTCGGTATCGAGCGCGCGCATGTGCTCGGTACCTCGTTCGGGGCCGAGGTTGGGATGCTGCTCGCCGCGACCCACCCCGCACGCGTTGCATCGTTGATCGTTGCCACTGCAACCGACGTCGCAACGACCGCGCTGCGCGGCGGCGGTGGTGAGTTGGGCGGCGCCTGGCGCTCCGCGGCGAGAGGGGGAAACCGCCGCGATGCGCTGGTGCTAGGAGAGATGTTGTTCTACTCCGACGGCTACCGCAGAACCAATCGCGAGGCGCTCGACAACCGCCTCGCGCAGGTCGAGCTTTTCCCCGAGTGGTGGTTCGCCGGCGTCGTAGGTCTTCTCGCCACGCTGGAAAACCTCGACCTGCGGCGCTACCTTGGCGCCATCAAGTGCCCGACGCTGGTCGTCGCGGCCGGGCAGGACCGGGTGATGCCCGTGGAGCGCTCGCACGCCATGGCGGCGGCGATCCCCGGCGCGCGCTTGGAGGTGATCGAGGGTAGCGGCCACGCGCTGGTCGTGGAGAAGCCTGTTGAGTTCGTCACCGTGTGTTTGGCTTTCCTGGAAGACGTGAAGCGTACGGGAGGTTCGTCATGAGGAAACCGGTCTACATCGCCGCCTACCATCAATCGAAGTTCGGCAAGCTGATGGGCCTGCAGGTGCCCGAGATCGTCGCCAACGCCGTGACCGGCGTATGCGACACGATCAAGGTTCCGCCCTCGGCCATGGACGTCGGGTCGATCGGCGCGGTGTGCAACGTCTCGCTGAACAGCCAAGGGCTGCTTTCGGGGCTGATGGCCGCGGTGCCGGGTTTGGCGGCCAAGCCGATCGAGTCGGTGGAAAACGCCTGCGCCTCGGGCGGCCAGGCGATCCTCTCGGTCATCCACAAGCTGCTCGTCGGCGACGGCGAAGTCGGCATCGCGGTTGGCTACGAGAAGATGCGCGACAACGAGGGAAAGATGGATGGCAAGCGCGTCGGCGAGGTGCTTGGCTACTTCTCGCACCCCGACGAGCGGGTCGGCAAGACCTTCGTGTTCCCTCACCTGTTCGCCGAGGTGATGCGCGACTACATGGCGACGCACCACGTCAAGGAAGAGGACCTCGCGCAGATCGCCGTGATCGAGTACGGCAACGCGAAGTACAACCCGTACGCCCAGATGCAGAAGGTGCAGATCACCCTCGAACAGGCGATGAAGATCGAGGGGATCAACCGCTACGTCGTCGACGGCCTGCCGTTGAAGACGTACGACTGCTCGCAGATCACCGACGGCTACGCGGCGATGATCATCGCGACCGAGGACGGCCTGAAGAAGCTCGGCATCGCCAAGGCCGACACCGTCGAGATCGCCGGCTACGCCCAGGCCACCGACCCGCTGCTCAAGGGCGGACGCGACGTGCTCAACCCCTGCGCCGCCAAGACCGCAATGAACAAGGCGTACTACATGGCAGGCGTGAAGGCCGCTGACGTCAACGTCGCCGAGGTGCACGACTGCTTCTCGGTGATGGGCGCGATCGGCGCCGAGGTGCTCGGCAAGGCCGAGTACGGCAAGGGCGCGCAGTTCTGGACCGACGGCAAGGCGAGCGTCGGCGGCGAGTGCGCAATCAACACCTCGGGAGGCTTGATCGCCAAAGGACATCCGATTGGCGCCACTGGCGTGGCGATGATCGGTTGGGCTGCCTGGCAGCTCCAGGGCAAGGCTCCCGCCGAGCTGCAGGTCAAGGACGCCCGCGTTGCGGCCACCTTCAACATCGGCGGCCCGATCTGTGCCTCCGTCTGCACCGTGCTCAAGCCCGCGTCGTAGGCTCGATGGCGTCAGCACGGCGCCGAGGGGCGGGGCTTGCCCCCGCCCTCGGGTCGGACACTTGTCGAAGGGCGGCCGCGGGGGCCGCCGCTACACCCTGTCAATGACATAGGAGACCCGATGGCTGAGCAGCCGGTTCCGACCCGCGAGGGTTTCCTCGCGGTTGACGGCCACAAGATCCACTGGGAGTACTTCGGCGACGGCACACGCGAGGCCGTGTGCCTGCTCAACGGCCTCGCGATGCACACGAAGGCATGGGCCTCGTTCCTCCCCCTGCTGCGGCCCGAGTTCGACGTGCTGCTCTACGACTACCTCGGCCAGGGCGAGTCGTCGGCGCCCGACGAGCCGTATTCGATCACCCGCATCGCCACGTACCTGACGATGATCATGGACACCTTGGGGATCGAGCGCATCCACTCGATGGGCATCTCGTACGGCGGGTTCGTGGCGATCGAGCACGCGCGAGCATTCCACCACCGACTGCACACGCTGACGCTGTCCGGGATCATCCTCTCGCGCGAGGAGCTGTTCGAAATGTACGAGGCGCTCTCGCTGCGCTTCTACCGCCTCGGCCCCGAGCAATTCGGCCTGTACACGCATTACCTCTACGAGAAGATCTTCGGCGAGAGCTTCCTGCGCCAGGTCGGCCGGGACAACCTCGAGCCGATGCGACAGCGCTTCGAGGAGCGGTACCGTGATCAGATCCACTGCCTGATTCGTCTCACCGAGGCACAGGAGGAATACTTCGGCGCACTCGACGCCCGCATGCCGGAGTACCGCGCGGTGACCACGCCGACGCTGATCATGCCGGGCAGCCAGGACCGCGCGATCCCGCTGTGGGCGCAGAAGAAGATGCTCGACGCCTTCCCCAACTCGCGCTGGCTTCCGATCCCAGAGTGCGGGCACGTCGCCTACCTCGAGCAGCCGGCGCTCTTCTTCGGCAACCTCAAGGCGTTCATGCGCGCAAAGTCGATCGCCTTCACGCCGCCCGCATAGCCGTTATCGAGCCCCGTCGCGGCGTCAGGCGCCCACCGGCACTCGGAGTGCCGGGTCGCCGACCAGTTCGCACTCCTCCCTTCGGCTCTGGACCACTGCACAGCGCCAGATGCGGCTGGGACGCGGTACAATTCCTCCAAGGAGCACACCATGAGAGCTGCGAGGTTCCATGCAGTGGGCGTACTGATTCTCGCCGGTTTGACCCTCCCGGCCAGCATCTCGGGCCAAGCACGAAAACCGGCGGCGACCGGTCCGGAAGCGCGCGCGATCGTGGGAGGAACGGTCGTGGATGGCACCGGGGGGCCGCCCTTGCGCGACGCGATGGTGCTCATTCGCGACGGCAAGATCGCGTGCGTGGGCGCCCGCGGGACGTGCCCGCTGCCTGCCGGCGCCGAGGTCATCGACGTGACCGGATTGTGGCTGACACCGGGCCTGATCGACGCGCACGTTCATTTCTCGCAAACCGGCTGGGCCGATGGGCGCCCCGACGCGCTCGATCTCCGCGAGCGCTACCCGTACGAGCAGGTTGAGGCCGGGCTGCGCTACCACCCGGAGCGGTTCTTCGCCGCCGACCTTTGCTCGGGAGTGACCGGGGTGTTCGACGTTGGCGGCTACCCGTGGACGTGGGACCTGCGCAAGCGGGCCGAGAACGACGCGTGGGCGCCCCACGTCGCCGCCGCCGGGCCGCTGCTGTCGACCCGCGACCACTGGCTCAACCTCCCCGCCGAACGGCAGTTCATCTACCTCGCCGACGAGAAGGCGGCACGCGAAGGCGTGCGCTACCTCGCCGCGTTCGGCACTGATGCCGTCAAGGTGTGGTTCATCATGGAAAAGGATCGCCCGTTCGAGGAAATGGCCGCCGCCGTGCACGCCGCCGGCGAGGAGGCACGCCGCCTCAAGCTGCCGCTCATCGTCCACGCGACCGGCCTCAAGGAGGCCAAGGAGGCGTTGCGGGCGGGCGCGCACATATTGGTCCACAGCGTCATCGATCTGCCTGTGGACGTGGAGTTCCTCGATTTGGCCAAGCAAAACGGCACGATCTATTGTCCGACCTTGACGGTATTCGGCGGCTATGCGCGGATGTTCGACGCGGTCCTGGCCGGTAAGGCGCCGTTCCTCGACGACCCCAACCACTGCGTGGATGCGGCGACTCGTGTCCGCATCGCCGAGGCCGCGCTGGTCGGCGCGGACAAGGTGGACAAGGAGAAGGCCGAGGCGCGCAGGAACGCGGTGGCAAGCCAGGAGAAGGTCGCCGCCGCCAACCTCAAGACCGTGACCGACGCTGGCCTCACGGTGGCGATGGGAACCGACGCGGGCAATCCGATGACGCTGCACGGCCCGTCCGTGTACGCGGAGATGGAGGCGATGCAAGCGGCGGGGATGACGCCGATGCAGGTGCTGGTGGCCTCCACCCGCAACGGCGCGCAAGCGATGGGCCGGCTCTCCGACTTCGGCACGATCGAGAAGGGCAAGATCGCCGACCTCCTCGTGCTTGCGGCCGACCCAACCGCGGGCGCGGCCAACTTCTGCAAGGTGCGCTACGTCG
This sequence comes from Thermoanaerobaculales bacterium, assembly GCA_044447965.1. Classification (GTDB taxonomy): domain Bacteria; phylum Acidobacteriota; class Thermoanaerobaculia; order Thermoanaerobaculales; family Thermoanaerobaculaceae; genus DATIYW01. Next base: position 62,373 of record JBIOGJ010000016.1, read on the forward strand.
TCCGCGCTGGCGTCGTGCACCCGATCGCAGAGCTGCGCACGATGCACTAGCCACCGGCGCCGCCACCGTCCAGCGCCTTGAAGTCGATAAAGCCTCGCTCCACGTCGGTATGGACGAGTGCGACGCGCACGCGATGGCCCACGTCGAGGCCCGGGAAGCCAGCCACGAGGCGGCCCTCCACCGGCGGGTTGAAGATGCGCACCCACGTTCCCTTGTCGGCCGCGCCGGTGACGATGGCATCGAAGCGCTCGCCGATGCGGCCGGCGAGCAGCATCGCCGCCGCGGATTTCGCCACCCGGCGCTCGACCTTGTTGGCGGCATCCTCCTGGTCGGTGCAGTGGCGGGCGAGCGCGGCCAGCTCTTCCCCGGCGTATGGCGGCGGCCCGCCCGCTAACGCAGCCTTGAGCAGGCGCTGCGTGACGAGGTCGGGAAAACGCCGATTGGGGGCCGTGGCGTGCGTGTAGTCCTGCACCGCAAGGCCGAAATGGCCGGGCGCCTCCTGTCCGGGCAGCTCGACCACGTACTCGCCGGCACCAAGCAACTTGATGATGGTCAGCGAGAGGTCGGGGAAGCGCAACGGGTCGGCCGCTCTGCGAGCCGTGAGGAACGCCGCGAGCGCACGCGGATCAGGCTGGACGGGCAGGTGGACGCCGAGTTGGCCTGCGACCTCGACGATGCGGTCCCACCGCTTGGGGGTGCGGACGACGCGGCGCAGCGATGGCAGCCCCTTGGCGGCGAGGAAGCGGGCGGTCACCCCGTTGGCGGCGATCATGAAGTCCTCGATCAGGTCCTTGGCGCGGTTCTTCTCCTCCACCGCGAGGTCGCGAATGCCTTCCGCGTCGAACACCGGCCGCGCCTCGATGGTCTGCAGGTCGAGGGCGCCGTGCTCGTGGCGGAGGCCCTTGAGCTTCTGCGCGACGCGGTCTTGCAGCCTGAGGTTCTCCTCGAGGGCCGGAACCGCGGCGACCGGCGCAGGCATCGCTCCTTGACCGTCCAACCAGGCGGCCACGCCGTTATATGCGAGCTTGGCACGGTTGCGCACCCTCGCCCGGTAGAGGTCCGAAGCCGCGACTGCGCCATCCGCGCCGATCACGATCTCGACCACCACGGCGGGCCGCTCCTGCTGGTCGGCGAGCGAGGTGAGGTCGGTCGAGAGCCGCTCCGGCAGCATGGGAAAGATCTGCGCCGCGGTGTAGACGGACGTCGTGTTGGTGCGGGCATGATCGTCAATCGCCGAGGCCTTGACCACCAGCGCGTCGACGTCGGCGATCGCCACGAGGACCTTCACGGCGCCCCCGGCCTGCGCCTCGGCAACGGTGAGCTGATCGAGGTCCATTGAGTCGTCGTTGTCGATCGAGCACCAGAGCAAGCCGCGCAGATCGCGGGTCGAGCCATCCGTTGGCGCCGGGGATGCCGCGATCCGGTCGAGCTGGGCCAGCGCCGCCGCGGGGAAATCCGCCTCGAGACCGCGGTCGGCCATCGCTTGACGGGCGATTCGCTTGAGGGTCGCGCGCTGTTGCTTGTCGTCGGTTTGCATTCCTGCACTCTAGCCTGGAAGGCGCCGCGTTGTCAGCGAGACGACGCGAGGATCTCGGCGAGTGCCGTCGCGTTGTTGTGCGTTTCGTCGCGGGCGGCAAACAGGAGGGTGAGGTTCCGTTGGGCCGCGAGCGCCCGCAGGCGCTCGAGCGCGGGGTTGCCCTCGATCTCGGTCCGATACGCGGCGACGAACTCCCGGTACCGGTCGGGGTCGTGGTGGAACCGCTTGCGCAGCTCACCCGACGGCGCGAGCTCACGCGCCCACCAGTCGAGGCGCGCCGCCTCCTTGCTCACGCCCCTTGGCCACAGGCGATCGACCAGCACACGCTTTCCATCCTGGGCGGAGACCGGCTCGTAGATCCGCTTGACATGGATCATCGCTGCTCTCCCCATGCACCGGGCTCGCGCCGTTGCCGGTGGGCCAGCCGTTCGCCGGCGACCAGCATCAGCCCTCGATCCGCCCCTTGAGATCGCCTGGCCGGAACGGACCCTTGGCGACGATCAGCTCGCGCGCCACGTCCACCTTACCCCAGACGTTCCACAGCAGCACGCCCCGCACCCGTCCATCGCGCAGGTAGTAGACCACGCCCTTGCGGAACGGGTCCTGCCAATCGGAGACGGTCTCAAAACGCGGGTCCATCTCCCCCACCGCCTCATAGCCGAGCTCGAACAGATCCGAGTAGAAGAACGGCAGGTGGTGATACGGCAACCCCGCACCCGCCATGTTCTGGCCTGCAACCGACCCCTGTGCGAGCGCGTTGTCCTCATGCTCGACCCGCACCCGCACGCCGAGTGCCGCGCTGGGAAACGCGGCCACGTCGCCCGCCGCCCACACCTCCGCATGGCTGGCTCGAAGCTGCTCGTCCACCACCACCCCGTTGTCGACCGCGAGCCCGGCGTTTGCAGCCAGGTCGGTGTTCGGCTTGATGCCGAGGCCGGCGACAATGCCATCGACCGGTATCCGTTCCGAAACCCCGTCCGCCTTCAGGATGTGGAGCGTCAACTTCCCGCCCTCACGCTGGAGGTCCGTCACCCGTGCGAGGGTGCGCACGTCAACGCCCTTGGCGCGGTAGAACTCGTTGAGCGCCAGCGCAAGGTCGCGGGGAAACAGCCGTGCGCCGATGCCCTCCTCGGGGACCACGATCATCACGTCCTTGCCGTTGCCCGCGAGCGCGGCGGCCAGCTCCGACCCGATGAAACCGCCGCCGATCACCCCGAAGCGCTTCCCCTCGGCTGAGAGAGCGCGGAGCCGGTGGTAATCGTCGAGCGTGCGGAAGTAGATGATCTCGTCGCCGCCGAACGGGAGGCGTCGCGGTGTGCCCCCGGTGGCGAGCAGGAGCTTCTCGAACGTGTGCTCGCGGCCCTCGTCATCCACCACGCGCCGCTTCGCAAGGTCGATGCTCTGCGCCGTGCGGCCGAGGTGCAGCGTTACGCCCTCGGCCTCGGTATTCCGCCAGATTCCGGCGAGCGGCTTGCCCTTCCACAGACCTTTGGACAGCGGCGGTCGGTTGTACGGAGGGTGCGGCTCCGCACTGATAAGGGCAACCTCGCCAGTGGGATCCACCTTGCGGATGCCGCCCACCGCCGCGTCTGCGGTCATCCCGCCGCCGATGATCAAGTACTTGCTTCCAGCCATGCTCCCCTCCGCCCGACCTGCCGCATTCCTCCGCCACCTTGATCGACCGCCGTGCACTAGCTGAGAACCCGCCGACCCACTGGCGCCTTCCCGCACTCCCACATGTGACCGGGGACGACAAATCGACCAAGCGGTCCGTGATTCCCGCGCAGGCGGGAATGACGACACGCGATGGCGCAGCGCGCCCGCGCAGGACTCTCACGACTCCGCCCCAACAGAGACTCAACATTAGACTCTGTATTTGTTGACATTACTCAGTATTGATACCATATATTAGAGGAAGAGGTCAAGACGATCTACACCACGAACAAAGGGGGCCGGAAATGGAACAGCCTCGGGGTCTCGCCACTGGTTTTTTCCTCGTGACCTTCGCTTTGGTTTGCAGCGTCTTCGGCGCAACGACCGGGGCATCCGCGCCGCCCCCACTCCCCACGGGGACTCGCGGCGCGCACCCCCCCGAGGCTCGGCTTCTCGTCACGTGCGCGCCAGAATACCCGCTATCGCTGGTCTCCCGGCTGCCGGCGGAGGATCGTCTCGAGCGCCACCGGGCGTTCCGATTCGCCAACGTCCCACAGCCGGAGGCTGAGAGCCTCCTCGCTACGGTTGAGACGGCTGCGTACTTTTTCGACACCGGCGAGCTGTTCGTCCTTGATGGAGCGGCGGCGGCGGGACGAGCGAGCGTGTGGCGCTCGGCCAACTCCGTGGCCGACTCGGCCGTTGAGAGCAGGCCAGCCGAGGACCTCGGCGCCCAATCCGTGGAGGACTTCCTGCGCGGGATTGGCGATCGGTTCCCCAACCTTCAGAGAGGCGCGTGGGGGAGGTTCCTCATCAAGGTGCCAAGGGTGGAACGGCGCCCCGCCGGAGCGCTGCGGGCCAGCGGCGTGCTCCCTTCGATAACCTCCGGGGTCGTGCTCAACGAGGGCTTCGAGACCACACCCTGGACCCGCTGGCAGCCGGACGACAACACGTATGGGGCGTACCAGTGGGGCTCGACCACTTGCGCTGCACACGCCGGCAACCGCGCGGCCGACGGAATCAGGGGTGGCACCGTTGGCACTACCCTGACGTGCTCCGCCGGGTACCCCCTCAACCTCGAGTCGTGGCTCGACGACACGCAGTGCGAGAATTTCCAAGGAGCCAGCGCGGCGTCGCTCGATCTTTACGTCTGGCTCGACATGGAAAGCGGCAGCGATGACTTCGCCTTGTTCTACCAAGGCAGCGACCAGGACTACTACGGCCTGGGGTTCTCGGGCAACACCGGCGGATGGATCCACCTCATCTTCGACCTCCGCCACTGGTACAAGCTCGGGGACCTTGCCACGAACGCCTGCAACAGGCTTTCGTTGCTCTTCGAGTCCGACGACGCGGGCGTGGTGGGCACCGGAGTCCGGGTGGACGACGTTCGTATCGTGGCAGGACCAGCCTCCGGCCTGTCATGCTCGGCCTCAGCCAACCCGGGATCTGGTCAGGCGCCGCTCACGGTCAACTTCAACGGGACCGTCGCTGGCGCGTCCGGCTCGCAAACCTACTCCTGGTCGTTTGGGGACGGGGGCACGGCGGCGACCCAGAACCCCACCCACGTTTACACCTCGCAGGGTGACTACGACGTCCGTTTCCGCGTCCGGGATGGCAACGACTCCTGCTACAGCTATCTAGTCGTCCACGTCACTTCCCCGGGCGGAGGCGCGCAACCCGAGGCCGGCACCTACGTGGGTACCACGTCGCAGGGCGAGCCGCTTGAATTCGACGTCGACGCGAGCAGCAACCTCACTCGCTGGAAAGCGACTTTCGCCTGCGGTGGCATCACCGCGACCGGCACGGTCTGGAGCGGGGGTTGCCCGGTGAGCGGCGGTACCTTCACCTGTGGCGACGACAGTTGCCCCACCGTTGGCGGCAACGTGAAGCTGACGGGGACCTTCGGGACGTCCACTTCGGCGAGCGGCACACTCAACCTCGCTGTCCGGCCCGCCGTATCCTCCTCATGTTGCACGGCCACCGGGATCACCTGGTCGGCGACGCTCCAAGGCGGTGGACCATTGACGGCTGCGGTGACTTCGGACGTGGCGAGCGGGACGGTGCCGCTGACCGTCCAGTTCGGAGGGAGCGCCTCCGGCGGCACACCTCCGTACACCTACGCCTGGGACTTCGGCGACGGCAGCGCCGCCTCGACCGAGCAA
>JBIOGJ010000017.1:0-65905 GCA_044447965.1 Thermoanaerobaculales bacterium
CGCCGATCGACCTCACGCGCGTTCTCAAGGTCAACAAGCCGATCGCCGAGGTGACATACGAGCTCGAAGAGCTGGAGCCCGGCGTGATCGAGGAGATGGTGCGAAAGGTAATGAGGTAGGGGCGACCCGCCGGGTCGCCCGGGCGCGGTGACGTGGGATGACGACCAAGGAGCCTGTCGGAGAATCCGACGAGAGCGAGAGTTGCCGGCGTGCCGAATTGGGCTGGAGGGTGAGCCGACGCCATCGAGCGCCTATCACGCCCGACTCCAGCCGCCGGTTGGGCGCGCTCCGGGTGGCCGCGCCGCTTGGTGTGTGCTATCTTTATCACAAGGGCGTCCGGGGGGACCGAATCGGATGTTCGAACGGACGCCGGGGGGCAGCGCAAGGGACTTTGGAACGGTGGCAGAGCGCAGCCGCAGGTGGCACGCTACGTCTTGGAATGGTGAACTCTCAGGAGTCGCCGCCCGGTGCGGCGAACAAACAGGGTAAAGGGGGCAATATGTCAAAGCTGAAGGAGAAGCTCAACGCTAAGATTCAGGAACATCGACCTCGGACGCAGAAGCTCCTCAAGGAGCACGGGGCCCTGAAGATCGGTGAGGTCACGGTCGCGCAGGCCATCGGTGGTGCTCGCGGCGTCCGCATGCTGGTGACGGACATCTCGTACCTCGACCCGTTCGAAGGGATTCGCTTCCGTGGCAAGACCATCCCCGAGACGTTCGCGGCCCTGCCGAAGGTGCCCGGCTCGGACTACCCGTACGTCGAGGCGTTCTGGTGGTTCCTGCTCACCGGCGAGGTGCCGACCAAGGAGGAGACACTCGAGGTTGTTGCGGACTTCCAGTCTCGCCGTGCCGTTCCTGCCTACGTCGGGAACATGCTGCGCGCGATGGCACCCGACACGCACCCAATGACGATGTTCTCCGCGGCGATCCTCTCGATGCAGCGCGAATCGGTGTTCGTCAAGAGCTACAACGAAGGGATGAAGAAGGACGCGTACTGGGACCCGACCTACGAGGACTCCACGAACCTCCTCGCCAAGCTGCCCTCGGTCGCGGCGATGATTTACCGTCTGAAGTACAAGGGCGACGCGCAGATCGCTGCTGACCCGAAGCTCGACTTCGGCGGCAACTTCGCCCACCAGATGGGCTTCCCCAAGCCGTACGACGACGTGGCGCGGATGTACTTCATCCTGCACTCCGACCACGAATCGGGGAACGTTTCCGCTCACACCACCCACCTCGTCGCCTCGGCGCTGTCGGACGCCTTCTACTCCCTGTCCGCCGGCATCAACGGCCTCGCCGGCCCACTCCACGGCCTCGCCAACCAGGAGGTGCTGCGCTGGATCATGAAGTTCCAGGAGAAGCTGGGCGGCAAGGAGCCGACAGAAGAGAACGTGAAGCAGGCGCTGTGGGACACGCTGAAAGCCGGCCAGGTGATCCCGGGGTACGGGCACGCGGTGCTGCGCAAGACCGACCCGCGCTACATCGCGCAGATGGAGTTCTGCCAGAAGCACCTCCCGAACGACCCACTGTTCAAGCTCGTCCACATGATCTACAAGGTGGCCCCCGGAGTGCTCACGGAGCACGGCAAGACCAAGAACCCGTGGCCGAACGTGGACGCCCAGTCGGGCGTGATCCAGTGGTTCTACGGGCTCAAGGAGTGGGACTTCTACACGGTGCTGTTCGGGGTCGGCCGGGCGATCGGCGTGCTCGCCAACATCACCTGGGACCGCGCCCTCGGCTACGCGATCGAGCGGCCCAAGTCCGTCACGACCAAGATGCTGGAAGACGTGGCCAGCAACGCGATCAAGGCGGACGAACTCGGTTCCGACTGAGGCAGGAGAAATCAAGGAGGGAAGAGCGACACGCTCACGCCCTCACTGGAGCGCCAAAGCGCCCGGGGCAACCCGGGCGCTTTGGTTTGAAGTCAGATTGAGGGCCAGGTAAGCAGCGTAGAGGGGAAGTAACCCCGGGAGATCACGAAGGCGAACGCGGGGCGCGAAGCAGATGCACCGTGCCTGTTCCTCCCTCTGCCCTTTCCCGTCGACCTCAGGTGGTGGTATGGGCGGGAGCCACGACGGCGCGTCCGGCGGCAAACGCCGCGTGGTTGATGGCGAGGTGCTTGGCGGGGACGCGCTGGGCAATGCAATCCCACCACATGTCCTCGGCCAACGGCAAAAGACGGGACACGGCGCCGAGCAGCACGACGTTGGCCGCCTTCACGTTGCCGGCCTCCTGGGCGAGGCGCTCGCCCGGCACCATGACCAGCTCGGCGTCGAGCGCGGCAAACACCCTGGTCAAATGCGTGTCGTCGGGGTAGACCGAGGGTCCCGAGGAAACGGTGATCGGCACCACCGCCGTCTCGTTCACGACCGCGGTGCCGCCGCCCTTGAGGAACTCCGCGAAGCGCATCGCCTCCATCTTCTCGAACGAGAGCAAGATGTCCGCCTCGCCGAGGCCAACCAGCGGCGAGTGAACCTGCGCGGTGTTCCATCGTACGTGGGAGAGCACGCTGCCGCCTCGCTGCGCCATGCCGTGCACCTCGGACTTCTTCACGTCGTAGCCCGCAGCCAGGCCAACTTCGGCGAGGATATTGCTGGCAAGCAGCGTGCCCTGGCCGCCGACGCCAACGAGAACGAACGAGTAGGCGGTCTGGCCGGTCATGGCTCAGTTCCCTCCCGGGATCGGCGTCGGGCAGCTTGCCGGCTGGTGCTCCTCGGCGAGGCGCATCTGGTCGCGGTTGAGGATCGCGTCGTGGGGGCAAAGCTGGACGCACACCTCGCACCCGGTGCACAGGTCGCGATCGATGAGCGCAAGGGGCTTGCCTGACTTCGCGTCCAGCTCCTCGCTCTTGAGGATCGCCGGGCAGCCGATGCGGAAGCAGATCCCGCATCCGGTGCAATTCTCCTCGACCACCTCGAGCGGCACCCACTGCTTGCGGATCTCAGGCAGCAGGACGCATTCGCGCCGTGCCACAAGCACGGCGGGCTCGTGGTGCTCCATCAACTGCTTGTAGGCGACTTCGAGACCCTCGACGTCGTAGGCGTCGACGGTTGCCACGTGCTTGATGCCGAGCGCCTGCACTAAGGCTTCCAGCTCGATTACGTTGGTTGACTTCTGGCCGAGCGTGAAGCCGGTGCCGGGGTTGGGTTGGTGACCGGTCATCGCGGTGGTGCGGTTGTCGAGGATGATGGTCAGAACATTGGCCTTGTTGTAAGCAACGTTGGCGAGAGCTGGCAATCCGGTGTGATAGAACGTTGAGTCGCCAATCACGGCGACCATGCGCTCCGCGATGCCAGCCTGCGCTGCGCCGTGGGCCACGCCGATGCCTGCGCCCATGCAGCCGCAGGAATGGATGGCGGAGAGGGGCGGCAGCAGGCCGAGCGTGTAGCAGCCAATGTCGCCGGTGACCGGCACCTTTTTCTTGGAGAGGAGCTGGAATACGCCGCGGTGAGGGCACCCGGCACAGAGGACCGGGGGCCGCGCTGGCAGCTCGGGCTTGGGCAGGTGCCGGGAGGCGACCGGCGCACGGTCCACGGCCAGTCCGGCGCGCGCGGCGGCCTCACGCACGACGGTGGGGTCGAGCTCGCCGCACAGCGGGAAGATTGACTTGCCCTCGCACGCCAAGCCGAGGAGGCGAACTCGCTCCTCGATCACCGGGTCGAGCTCCTCGAGCACGACCAAGCGCTCGACCCCTCGTGCGAAAGTGCGGATGAGCTCCTCTGGCACTGGGTACACCATGCCGAGCTTGAGCACCGACGCAGTCGGGAACACCTCACGGGCATACTGGTAGGCGATCCCTGCGGTGATGATGCCGAGCGAGCGGTCGCGCCACTCAATTCGGTTTGCGGAGAACTTCTCCGCCCACGCCGCGATGTCGTTGCGACGCTGCTCGACGACCGGGTGACGCTTGCGGGCGTTGGCGGGGATCATCACGTATTTGGCGGGATCGCGAGGGAACGTATCGCGGCGCGGCGCGTGTTCCGTGCGCTCTCCCAGCTCAACCGGGGTCGAGGAATGGTTGGTGCGGGTGGTTGTGCGTAGCAGCACGGGCGTGTCGAAGCGCTCCGAGAGATCAAATGCGGCAATGGTGAAGTCCTTGCACTCCTGGGAGTCTGCTGGGTCGAGGCACGGCACGCGGGCGAACTCCGCCAGACGCCGATTGTCCTGCTCGTTCTGCGACGAGTGCATGGAGGGGTCGTCGGCCGACACGATGACCAACCCCGCCTCGGCGCCGGTGAACGACGCGTAGAGGAAGGAATCGGCAGCGACGTTCAAGCCCACGTGCTTCATGGCCGCTAGCGCGCGGCGGCCGGCGTAGGCAGCCCCCACCGCAACGTCGACCGCGACCTTCTCGTTGGTGGACCACTCGCAGTAGACGTGGGGAAAGAGTGCCAATTCCTCGAGGAGTTCGGTGGACGGGGTGCCCGGATAGCCGGCGGCGAGGTGGACGCCAGCTTCCCACGCACCGCGGGCGATGGCTTCGTTACCGGACAGGACCCGCTTCATCGAGAGACCTCCTCAGCTTTGATGGGCCTTTTCGCCGCGGAACCGTTCGACGCAGGTCGCGGGCGCATGTCCCGTGGGGGATTCTAACTTGGCCGCGAGAGGGGCAAACGCCGGCGCATCGGCAGCGTCCTTGCGCGAGAGAAGAAAAAAAACCCCCCGATGGGGCGGTGGGGACCGGTTGTCGGATGTCTTGGGGGGGAGATCCAACGGCGGTACCCTGCGGGGCGCCCCACCGGGGAAGTTCGTTTGTCAAGTCGCGGCCTTCACTCCTCGATCTTACCCCAAAGTGAAGACCTTCACAAGAGCAACTTAACACCCGCGCTCTCAAGTTGCAAGGGGGCGGTGCGCCCGTTTCGGGGCACGGATTCCGACGTATGGTCGGGCAACTGGCATACAATGAAGTGACGGAGAGAGCGTATGCCACGTACCTACGAAGGAATGCTCGATGCCAAGGGGAGTCGTTTCGGTCTCGTGGTGAGCCGTTTCAATGAACTCCTTACCGGGAGGTTGTTGGAAGGGGCGCTCGATTGCCTCGCACGGCACGGGGCGCGCGACGAGGACATCACGGTGGTGCGGGTCCCTGGCGCGTGGGAGATCCCACTGGTCGCCGAACGCTTAGCCGTGTCGGGCAGGGTGGACGCCGTGATCGGCCTCGGGGTGCTCATTCGGGGCGCCACGCCCCACTTCGACTACATCGCGGCGGAAACGGCGAAGGGCCTCGCACAGGTCGCGCTCTCGAGCGGCATCCCGGTGTCGTTCGGGGTGCTGACTACCGACACCGTGGAGCAGGCGCTGGAGCGTTCGGGCTCGAAGGCGGGGAACAAGGGCTGGCAGGCGGCGCAAGCGTCGATCGAGATGGTCCAACTGTATCGGCGACTCGGGGAGTAGCTGGTGGGCGTCCGTCGGCGCGGGCGCGAGCTTGCCCTGCAGATGCTCTACCAGCACGAGCTGGCCGGGACCGACCTGGAAAGGATTTTCAGCGAATTCGAGGAGCTCCGTCTTGCGCCTGTGTCGACCCGCGAGTTCGCGATCAACTTGGTCCGTGGCGTGGCCGCGCAGCGGGATGAGCTCGACGCGCGGCTCGCCCAGCAGACCGACCACTGGCGGCTCGAGCGGATGGCTGCCGTCGACCGCAATATCCTGCGGTTGGCCCTCTATGAGCTGCTGTTTGCCCGCGAGACGCCGTCGTTGGTGGTAATTGACGAGGCGGTCGAAATCGCGAAGCGGTTCGGCAGCGAGCGGTCGAGCCAGTTCGTCAACGGCATCCTCGACGGCGTCCTTCAGCGCGAACGCGCGGCGAGCGACCAATGAAGCGATCGATCGCGGTCGGGGTCTTTGCCCTCATCCTCCCGGTCTTCGGGAGTGGCGACGAGGCACGTTATTTCCTTCCGACCGCGCTCGCGGCGCAGGTCGAGGCTGGCATGCGGTCGGGGCTCTCGATCGGCCTCGAAGCCGTACCCGGTGGTGCAATCGTCACGGTGAGCGAGCCGATGCAAGCGCTCGCCGGGTCCCCACCGTTTCCGCTCGTGCACCCGGAGCGCAGCGGCGATCCGACCAGCCTGGAGGTCCCTCCGAGGTTCGCGCCGGTGGCAGAGTTGGCTGGGGTCCGTCGCGGGACGGTGTCGTCGTTGTCCGCCGTGCGTGCCGTGGTCGATCTGGTGTCGCGGCGCATCTTGTTGGACGAAAATGACCGTGGGCCGCAGGACGCCACGAGCGTGCTGCGGCGCGGACGCGCGCGCTGCTCTGGAAGGGCTAACCTCGCGGTCGGCCTGCTCCGTGTTCTCGGCATCCCGGCGCGGCCCCTGCATGGAATCGTAGTGGGTGAGAGAGGTCCCCGTTACCATCGTTGGGGAGAGGCGTGGCTCGGATCGTTGGGCTGGCTCGCCTTTGACCCCGGCGAGTCCGTCGGCTTGGTGAGCGTTCGTCACATTCCCCTGGCGCAGCCTGGATCGCCGGCACAGTTGGAGGCGATCAGGGTTGAGGCCCTCGACGATCGGGGGTTTTTCGGGTTGCCCATTGAGCGGGATCTGCGTTGGCTACCTGCCGGGGGAGCGACGCTGCGCTGCATTGCACCCAAGGGTGGGGCCGGGTTCGTCGCGGCGCTGCTCGCGCCGGATGGGTCACGCTGGATTCGGCAAGGGCTCGACGAGGTCGTTTTCGAGCACATGCTTCCCGGGCGTTACTGTCTCGCTTGGTCGAGCGTGGCAGCGGGAAGCCGACTCGAGCTTACCTTGGGTGCGGCGGCGCGCGTGCGCGTGGATCTCGGGGGAGAAGGAGTGGCACGGTTGTGAAGGCGATCCTCGGTCGGCTCTCGGATCTCGGCTTGCGTGAGCTGTCCGGGCTCCTGACCTCCGCCGGCGCCGAGGGCTCTCTCGAGGTAGAGACCCCGGCCGGTCCAGCCCAGGTGGACTTCCGTGCGGGCGACGTGGCTGGGCAGCTCTCGCCCGCCCTAGTCCTAGCTTTCGCGACCAGGAGCGGTACCTTCTGTTTTCGGCCCCGCCGCGTTGCCGAAGCTCAGGAATGGCTACCGCAGGAGGAGTTCCTCGCGCGGCTCGAATCGCAGGCACAGGCCGCCAGTCGGGCCGCGGCGCTGTCAGGGATGGCTGAGGACTCTGGCGCGCCCGCGCAGGAAGCGGACCCGCTCGCTGAGCTCCGCGACTCGCTCGCTGAGGTCCCGTTGCAAGGAGGCGCTGTTCGTGTCCTCGTCATCTCCGCGGACCCGCGGCCGTACCGCCAGCTTGCGCCGAAGTGGCGGCCGCAGGGATGGGACGTGACGGTCGCCGATACGCCGAGCTGGCCCGACGGGGTCTCACCTGCCCTCGTGATCGTTCACCTCCCGGTCTCCGGCACGCTAGGAGGGCACAGCGAAGCCTGGCTGGATCTCGTGAAGAGGGCCGGCACGCAGCGCCCTCCTGCTCCGGTGATCTGGGTTGGTGGGCTTGGTGACCCCTCGCTCCGGCACCGAGCGATCATGGCGGGCGTGGAGTTCATGATGCCTGCGCCGGCAAGCGAGGTCGGCGAGACCGCCCGCTGGTTCCGCGAGGAGCTCGGAGAGATCAGCCGGCGTCTCATGTCACGCCGCGGCGGTTCCGGGGAGGGCGCCGCGGAGGCCTTTCGCGACTTCTTTCTCGCGCTGCATGTGGATGCAACGCCAGCGGAGGCGCGCGCTTCGTTGTTGCGCTTTGCCGCGACGTTTTTTGGCCGCGGCGTGCTATTTGCGATCCGCGACGCGGCGTTTGAGTCGGTGGGAGGCTACGGGTTCACCCTGGCCACACCGGTCCGGGTGTCACGTGGCAACTCGCCACTCGAGGACGTCGTCGTCGAACGCCGTCCGCTGCGTCTGGGTGAGCTGAGCCGCGAGGCGGGTGCGTCGATGGCGAAAGTGCTCCAGGCCGGCGAGGCGCTCGAGGACGGGCAGGTATTTCCGATTCTCTCTGCCCGGGAATGTACGGCGCTCTTCATCGGCGACCGGCCGCTCGCGAACTCGAGCGGCGTGGATACCCTCGCCACCGTCCTGGCGCGAAGCGGGAGCCTGCTCGACCTGTAGAACACGTGGTTGGTGGGTCGCGATTGACGGCGTGTGGTGCGCGTCCCCCGCAACCGGGGCCCGCAGCTCACCACCCACAAACCGCTAACCACGGCCCACGGTCTCCCCACGCGCTGGGCTACAATCTCGCGGCGGAGGAACAGGATGGCCGAGCCGTACGACCCGCAGCAAATCGAGCCCCGCTGGCAACGGTTCTGGGCAGAGCGACGTCTTGCCGCAGTTGATACCGCTGCTCAGAAGGACCTCTACATGCTGATGATGTTCCCGTACCCGTCCGGCGATCTCCATGTCGGGCACGGGCGCAACTACATCCTCGGCGATTGCCTCTTCCGCATGTTCCTCATGCAGGGCCGCAAGGTACTCAACCCCATGGGCTGGGATGCGTTCGGCCTGCCGGCGGAGAACGCCGCGATCAAGCGCAACATCCACCCGCACGAATGGACGCTCTCGAACATCGCGAGGATGAAGGAGCAGTTCCGGCGCTGGGGGATCCTCTACGACTGGGACCGGGAGATCGCCTCTTGTGAGCCGACCTACTACCGATGGAACCAGTGGCTCTTTATCCGCATGCTCGAACGGGGCCTGGCCTACCGCGGCAAGGCGCCAGTCAACTGGTGCCCGTCCTGTCAGACGGTGCTCGCGAACGAGCAGGTCGTGGCCGGCGCGTGTGAGCGCTGCGGCACGGTGGTCGTGCAGCGCGATTTGGAGCAGTGGTTCTTCCGCATCACGGCCTACGCCGACCGGCTACTCGAGGGGCTGGACCGCTTGCCGGCCTGGCCGGAGAAAGTCAAGCTAATGCAGCGCAACTGGATCGGTCGCTCGGAAGGCGCCGAGTTCAGCATGAAGATCCAGGACCGGGACGAGCTCCCCGGTTTCCGCGTTTTCACGACGCGACCCGATACCGCCTTTGGCATGACCTTCGCCGTGCTTGCCCCGGAACACCCGCTGGTTGGGGAGATCACGGCAGCGAGCCGCAAGACAGAAGTCGAGGCGTTCGTCGAGCGGGTCCGCCACCAGACCGAGATCGACCGCCTCTCGACCGAGGGCCCGGTCGAGAAGCGCGGCGTGTTCATTGGCAGTTACGCAATCAATCCGTTCAATGGAAAAGCGGTGCCGATCTTCCTCGCCGACTACGTCCTGATGTCGTATGGCACCGGCGCGATCATGGCCGTGCCCGGCCAGGATCAGCGGGACTGGGACTTTGCCAAGGCGCATGGGCTCCCAATCGTTCGCACCGTCCAGCCTCCTGAGGGGTGGCAGGGCGAGGCCTACGTCGACGATGGGCCGGCGATCAACTCCGAGTGGCTCGACGGCCTGAAGAAGGCGGATGCGATCGAGCGGGCGACTGGCTGGCTGGAGGAGCACAGTATCGGCGCGCGCAAGGTCAACTACCGCCTGCGCGACTGGCTGATCTCCCGCCAGCGATACTGGGGCACGCCGATCCCCGTGGTCTACTGCGATGACGACGGCATCGTGCCGGTCGCCGACGAGTTGCTTCCCGTCCTCTTGCCGACCGACATCCAGTTCGGTGGGAGCGAGGGCAACCCGTTGGCGAGGAGCGCTTCTTTCGTGTCGACCGCATGTCCGCGTTGTGGCAAGCCGGCTCGCCGCGAGACCGACACGATGGACACATTCGTCGATTCATCGTGGTACTTCGCGCGTTTCGTCAATCCCGGGGTGGACGAAGGTATGTTCGACCTCGAGCGCGTCAAACGCTGGCTCCCGGTGGACCTTTACATCGGCGGGATCGAGCATGCCATCCTGCATCTTCTGTACGCGAGGTTCATCTTCAAAGTGTTCCATGACTTCGGCATGGTGCCCGGGGACGAGCCGTTTTCGGTGCTGTTCAATCAGGGGATGATCACGGCCAAGAGTGAGACCACCGGCAAGTTCGAGAAGATGTCGAAGTCACGCGGCAACGTGGTGGCGCCGGACGCGTTGATCGCCCGCTACGGGGCCGATACGGAGCGCGTGTACACCTTGTTCATCGGGCCGCCGGAGAAGGAGGCGGAGTGGAGCGACGAAGGAGTCGCGGGCGCACACCGCTTTCTCCAGCGAGTCTGGGCGCTGCAGGACGTCGTGCTAGGTGCCACCGATCACGCCGGCGAGAGCGGCGCGAACGATCAACTCAGGGTTGCCACGCACCGCGCCACCAAACGGGTGCGGGAGGACCTCGGACGCTACCACCCCAACACCGCGATCGCGGCGATGATGGAGTTTGCCAACACCATTGCCGAGGTCGCGACCACTGCGAACGGGGCCCTCTTGCGCACCGCCTACGAAACGCTGCTGCGGCTGCTCCACCCCATCGCACCACATGTGACCGAGGAACTCTGGCACCTGCTGGGCCACGAGGAGTCGCTGCTGCGGGCCGGCTGGCCGGATTACGACGCGGAGCTACTTGCGCAGCAAATGGTCACGCTCGCGGTTCAGGTCAACGGCAAGGTGCGCACGACCATTGCGGTGGAGCCCGGCCTGGCCGCCGATGTCGCCACGGCGGCGGCGCGAGCCGCAGGGGCGAGGTGGCTGGACGGCAAGGAGCTGGTGAAGGTGGTGCACGTTCCCGACCGGCTCGTGTCGTTTGTGGTGCGGGGATGAAGACACAAGGGCCTGGGCTGGCGGCCCCAGGTTCAGGAAGGATGCTGATGCGAGCGGAACTTCGCCTTGCAGCCGGGCTCACCGCGTTTCTGTTTCTCCTGGCGGGGTGCGGGTACCACCTCGTGGGGGCGTCGTCGAACCTGCCGGCGAAGCTGCAGAAGCTCTACGTTGCGCCCTTTGTCAACCAGACCGGGCGCTCGGAGCTTGACCAGCGGCTGACCGAACAGGTCACGCAAGAGTGGGTGCGCCGCGGGCGCTTCCAGCTCGTAGCCAGCGCGGACCTTGCCGACGCGGTGCTATCCGGCACGATCTCATCAGCAGGCAGCAATCCGGTCCAGTTCGATTCCCTCGGCCGTGCCACCCAGTATCAGCTCACGGTGGTCGCCGACGTGCAGTTCGTGGACCGCACCGGGGAGAAACCAGTCGTGCTCTGGCATGAGGCACGGTTCTCACGCAGTGTGGCGTACCAAGTGAGCGTCTCCGTGACGACGTACTTCGACCAGGAGATCCAGGCGATGGACAGCCTCGCACTTGACTTCGCCCGGGGGCTGGTGGTCACCGTCCTCGAAGGGTTCTGATCCGCCGCGCCCGACAGGTAGCGCGCGTTACGGCCCGCTCCGTCTGGGCGTCGCCGCGGTTGAGGCGGCCGGACGCGCGTGCTGCGCCCCCGTCCCTCAATGGCGCGGCGGCGTCCACCACATCACGCGACCGACGACGGTGTCGGCAAGTCGCTGCCCGGCCTTGAGCCGCAATGCTCGGGGCAGGTAGGCCGGGTTGTCCGAGAGCAGGATGAGCACCCGTGCATCGGCGTCCAACACGAGCCGCTTGATCGTGCAGCCCATCTCGCCGGCGATCTCTTCGCGCACGGCGTAGATCCCGCGCGACACGACCTCGCGCACCGGCGTGCGGTCGAGCAGGACGGTAGCACCCGGCGGGATCGTGTCTGCCATCGAGTCCTGATCCGGTCCGAGGCGCACCAGCATCGCCTGCGCGGGGTCGGTGCCTAGATTGCGCAGTAGTGCTCTCGGCAGCAGCTCATGTCCGTCGAGGTGATCGGCGACGAAAAGTGGGGGGCCTGCGGCAATGCGATCTGCCACGACTGGGACAGCGATGGCGTCGCCGGCTTCCGTGGTCGGCAACTCCTCGCCGAGCAATTCTCCAACGGTGGTGGCAAGGGCGGCGGCCAACCGGCTCAGCGTGGCCACGGTGGGGATCGACTCGCCGCGCTCGATCTGCGCCACGAAGTTGCGCGAGACCGCTGCGCGGTCAGCCAGCGCTTGTTGGCTTAAGCCACGCCCCTGCCGCGCTTGCCGCAGTGTTGCGCCCAACTCCTCAGTGCTCATATGACACCCATCGTTGTCAATTTAGGTGGCTTTCGTTGTGATGTCAACTTCATGGGTTGACAATTATAGATGTCACGCATAAATTATCAGTGACTATGATGATGTCTCGTGCATCCGCGTCCACCGAGGCCGATCTGGAGCTGGCCGCCACCCTGACGAGCCTGCGGCAGGCAAGCGAGCGCTGGGTTCGTCGCGAGCGCGCGCGTATCCGCGTTCCCTCCGGGGTGGGCGAGATCGATGCGCTGCTCGGCGGTGGGTGGCCGCAGGGGAAGGTGGGCGAGCTGGTGGGGTCGGCCTCCTCTGGACGCACCGCGGTGGCAGCCGCAACGATGGCGTCTGCCACCACCCGGGGCGAAGTGGTGGCGTGGATCGACGCTGCCGACGCTTTCGATCCTGGCTCAGTGGCCGGTGCGGGCGTGCGCCTCGATCGGGTGCTGTGGGTGCGGTCGGGTGGGATCGAGGAAGCGGTGCGCTCCGCCGAGTTGGTGCTGGAAACGGGCGGCTTCACCGTGGTGGTGCTGGACCTGGGCGCAGAGGTGAGGACGGCGCCACAACGCTTGTGGGGCAGTCGCCCTCGTCCACAGTGGGGCGGGCGCCCACGCCCGCTGCAGGGCAAGCCGGCACTGACTTTGCGGCTGGCACGGGCGGTGGAGCGTGCCGGAGCGGTCGCGCTGGTGCTGACCGAGCGCTCCTGGGCAGGCACTTTGGCCGGTGCGACGGTAGCGCTGGAACGCGGGCAGGCGCAATGGAGGGGGAATGAGCATGGTGGTCCGCGATGGCTTGCCGGGATTGCCTTGCGGGTTCGAGCTGACCGAGGTGGGGTAACACATGTGGCCCGGTTGCCCTCGGCCGTGGTAGTGGCGAGCGTGGGCGCCCGTCCCGCAGCGGAGCCTGCGTGAGCCATGCGCATCGCTGCCCTGTGGGTGCGGGACTTTCCCCTCCAAGCGCTGCGTCGCAGCCAACCGGAGCTTGCCGAAACACCGCTGGTCATTGCCGCCGGTCCATCCCCTCGCGACGTAATCGTGGCCGTCGCGGCGGAGGCGAGCGATCTGGGTGCGCGGCGGGGGATGACCGCAGCGCAAGCGCGGCAGGTGGCGCCGGGGGCGCTCGTGCGGGTGACGCCGGCCGAAACGTTGGCCGCGGCGGAAGAGGCGCTTGCCGACGTGGCGGCCGGCTTCTCGCCCCAGATCAAGCGGCACGATGCAGGCGAGGTGCTCCTCGACGTGGGTGGCCTCGTCCTCCGCTTCGGTGACGAACGAGCCATCGCCCACGAGCTGCTGCGCGCCTGCCGCCACGTTGGTCTCGAATCCCGCGTCGGGGTCGCGAGCTGCACCGGCGTGGCACGCGTTGCGGCCAGGGCCGGCGAGGTGATGGTGGTGCGCGCCAAGCAAGAGGCCGCCTTCATGGACGCGCTGCCGGTGCGGTTACTTGAGCCCACCCCTGCGCTGGCCGAGACGCTGTCAGTTTGGGGGATACGCGCCGCCGGCGAGCTGGCCCGGCTACCCCGCGACGAGGTGGCGCTCCGACTCGGACCCGAGGGCGTAGCGCTCCACCGCCTTGCCTGTGGCGAAGGGGCGGACGCGTTCATCCCTGATCCGCTCAAGGAGGCGCTGCGGGAAGGGGTCGAGCTCGACTTTCCCCTCGTCGCGATCGAGCAGTTCATCTTCGTGGCAAACGGCATTCTCTCCCGGCTTGAGAGGCGCCTGGAGCTACGCGGCGAGGGTTTTGCCGAGGTCCTCTTCGAGCTGCGCCTGGAGGATGGGGGACGCCGCGATTACCGACTCAAGTTAGTGGCGCCGACACGTGAGGTGGCGGCGGTGCTGGCGATGGCGCGGCTGCAACTGGAAGCCACCCCGCCGGGCGCGCCGGCGGAAGGCGTGGTGGCGCAGGTCACCCCGGGCCGCGTGCGGCTGACGCAGGGATCGCTGTTCGGTCCGCCGCTACCGGCGCCGGGGAAGCTCTCGATGACCCTGGCGCGTCTTGCGGCGCTGGTCGGGCCGGAACGAGTGGGAGCGCCGGCCGTGCTCGACACGCATCGCCCCGGCGCCTGGGCCGTGCAGCCGTTTGCTCCGAGCGAGGACCGTAGCCCGGAACCCGTGGCCAGCGGCCTGACCCGTTTGCCCGTGCCCTCGGATTTTTGGGACGCGGGCCATGGGCAAAGGGCCACGTCTCACCCGATCCTGCGGGCGTTCAGGCCACCACGAGAAGCCAGGGTGGATGCCGTCAACGGTCGACCCGTGGTGGTGTGGGTGGGCGAGCGCGGCGGGATCGTCGTCGGGTGGGCAGGCCCGTACCGTTTCGTCGGCGACTGGTGGTCCGAGGAACCGTTCGCGCGGGACGATTTCGACATCGTCACCACCGACGGCTCGCTGCTGCGGGTCTACTTCGACCGCTTGGCAAAGCGCTGGTTCGCGGATGGCGCATATGACTGAGCGATATTGCGAGCTGCACGCGCACACGGCGTTCTCGTTTCTCGAGGGAGCGAGCGAGCCGGAGGCGATCGCCGAGCGGGCCGCAGCGCTTAAACTGCCCGCGGTGGCCGTGACCGACCGGGCTGGCGTGTACGGCGTGCCCCGCTTTGCCAAGGCGGCGAGGCAAGCAAACGTGGGGGCGATCGCCGGCGCCGAGGCGGTGCTCGAGAATGGCAGCCGCGTGCCGCTGCTCGTCCAGAGCGCACGTGGTTGGTCGAACCTCTGCCGGCTGCTCACTGATGGCGCCCTGAAAGGATCAGGACCCGGGAACCGGGGCCCGGGGCCCGCAAAGGCTCGCGGCCGTTCCCGAACCCCGAGCCCTGAGCCCCGAGCTCCGCTCAAAGGCGAGGGGCGCGTGAGCTGGGAGATGCTCGAAGAGCACCACGCGGACCTCATCGCCCTCACCGGTGGCGAAGGCGGCCCCCTCGTGCGCGCGTGGCGCGAGGGTGGCGACGATGCCGCAAGAGCTGTGCTGCGTCGTCTGGTTGGCATCTTCGGCGTTGAGCGCGTGGCGGTCGAGGTGCAGCGCCACCAGCGGCGCAGCGAGGAGGCGCGCAATCAGGCGCTGATCTCCATCGCGCGCGCGGCGGGCGTGCGCGTCGTGGCGACCCAGGACGCGCTCCTCGCGACGCCAGTTGACGGCCCCCTCGTCGATGCCCTCGCGTGCCTGCGCGAGCACTGCACCCTCGATGCCGCCGGGCGCCGCCTGGAGGCCAATCGCGCCCGCCACCTGCGCTCGCCCGCAGCGATGGCGCGCCTCTGGGCCGACCTGCCCGAGGCGATCGCCAACACGGCTCGTATCGCCGAGGCATGCCCGTTTCGCCTGCACCAGCTCCCGTACCGTTTTCCCTCCGCGCGCCTGGAGGCGGGGCGCGACGAGACCGAGGAGTTGCTGGCGCGGGTGGCCGAAGGTGCTCGGGAGCGCCACCGCGACATCGCCCCGCGAGTGCGCGCACAGCTCGATCGCGAGCTGGCGCTCATCTTCAAGCTCGGCTTGGCCGGCTACTTCCTCGTCGTGCACGACATCGTGTGCTTCTGCCGCTCCCGCGGCATCCTTGCCCAGGGGCGCGGCTCGGCAGCGAACAGCGCGGTCTGTTACGCGCTCTCGATCACGGCGGTGGATCCCATCGCAATGGACCTGCTGTTCGAGCGCTTCCTCTCCGAGGAGCGTGGCGAGTGGCCGGACATCGACATTGACCTCCCCTCGGGAGACCTGCGCGAGGAGGTGATCCAGCACGTCTACCGCACCTACGGCGCACGCGGCGCGGCGATGACCGCCAACGTCATCACGTATCGCCGCCGCAGTGCCATCCGCGAGATGGGCAAGGTGCTGGGCTTTTCCGAGGAGCACCTCGGCCGTCTCGCGGCGCTGGTGGGGGGGTGGGAGTTCGCCGGCGAGGTGCGGCAGGAGCTGACCGAGTTTCTCCGCACCGCCGGGCTTGCCCCCGAGGAGCGGCGCTCCCGCCTGCTCGTCGAGCTGGTCGCGCGGGTGCTGCACCTGCCGCGCCACCTCGGCCAGCACTCCGGCGGCATGGTGCTCGCGGCCGGGCGCCTCGACGACGTGGTGCCGCTCGAGCCCGCCTCGATGCCGGGGCGCGTCGTCATCCAATGGGACAAGGACGACTGCGCCGATCTCGGCATCATCAAGGTGGACCTACTGGGCCTCGGCATGTTGCAAGTGCTGCAGGACGCGGTGCCGCTCATCAAGCGGCACGAGGGTGTCGAGGTCGACCTTGCCCATCTGCCGCCCGACGATCCCGTGGTCTACGACATGCTGCGCAAGGCCGACACCGTCGGGGTGTTCCAGATCGAGAGTCGAGCACAGATGGCGACGTTGCCGCGCATGAAGCCGGAGCGCTTCTACGACCTCGTCGTCGAGGTCGCGATCATCCGTCCCGGCCCGATCGTCGGCAAGATGGTCCACCCGTACCTCAACCGCCGCGCCGGCCGCGAGCCGGTCACCTACCCGCATCCGGGCCTCGAGCCGATCCTCAAGCGCACGCTCGGCGTGCCGCTCTTCCAAGAGCAACTGATGCGGGTGGCGATGGTGGCGGCGGGTTTCACCGGCGGCCAGGCCGAGGAGCTCCGCCGCGCCATGGGCGCCAAGCGCTCGGTCGAGCGCATGCGCAAGCTGGAGACGCAGCTCCGCGAGGGGATGGCCGAGCGCGGCATTACCGGGAAGGCAGCCGACGAGATCGTGCAGGGCATCACCTCGTTCGCGCTTTACGGCTTCCCCGAGTCGCACGCCGCCAGCTTCGCGCTCATCGCCTACGCCTCCGCTTACCTGCGCGCCTACCACCAGGAGTGCTTCCTCGTTGCGCTGCTCAACGCGTGGCCGATGGGTTTCTACCACCCTGCGACGCTGCTCCAGGACGCGCGCCGCCACGGCGTGCGGGTCTTCCCGATCGACGTCAACCGCTCTGCGTGGGGATGCGAGATCGAGTATGCGAGCGAGCGGAAGCTCACCGTCAGGTTGGGGCTGAGGTTCGTGAAGGGTTTGCGTGAGGAAGCGGCGCAACGGCTCGCGGGAGAGGCCGCCAGGGCGCCGTTTGCCTCGGTGCGCGAGGTCGCGGCGCGTTGCGGGTTACGCAACGACGAGCTGGAGGCACTCGCCGCGGTGGGCGCGTTCGCCTCGCTCGGACAGACGCGGCGCTCGGCGCTATGGCAAGTCTCGGCGCTCGATGGCCGACGCCCGTCGCTGGCCCAGGCGATGCAACCTGATCCGACTCCCAGCCCTCTGCCTGAGATGACGCTCGCGGAGCGTTACACCGCCGACTACCTCGGCGCCGGCATGACCGTGGGCCGCCACCCGCTTGCGATGCGTCGGCCGGAGCTGTCCGCGCGAGGGATCCTCTCCGCCGCCCAGCTCGCCGCCGCGCGCGACGGCCAGGTGGTGCGCATCGCCGGCGTCGTGATCGTGCGCCAGCGGCCTTTTACCGCCAAGGGGATTTGCTTCATGACGCTGGAGGACGAAACGGGTTTCGCCAACGTCGCGGTGATGCCCGAGGCGTTTCGACTGCAGCGCGCGACGATCACCGGCAGTGCGGTCCTCGAGGTCGAGGGCACCGTGCAGGCGCGCGATAGCGTCGTCACCGTGCGCGCCGGTCGCTGTCTCCGGCTTGATACCCCCACCGCGGCCGCTCCCGCCACGCCCGCCTCGCCCTCCCACGACTTCCACTGACCAACGGGAGGCGATCGCCCTTGACACCACCCGGGCCAACGCGCCGAAGCTGCCAGGCTTCTCGGCCGACTCGGTATCGCACGCGGATCCCCTATACTGAAACCTGAAATCGTGAAGGCAAGGGTGCGCTCACTCCTACCAGCGAGTTGGAAAACGAGCTCCAGTGCGTTGATGACTCCACACACGCGGCGCCAAGCGAGCAGCGCGGCGCAGGCCACCACTGGAAGGGAACTGCGATGACCGCACGTTTTGACGCCGCCCCATGGCCTAAGACGCTGAAGGTAACCTCAACGATCGCCACGCTCCTACTCGTGGTCGTTGGCTACGCTGCCGCAAGGGTGATTCCCCCCGTCGAGCCCGCCCACACGGTGGGGACGCTCGTGGCGTTGGTGCCGCCGTTGATCGCCGTGTTTTGTGCTCTGCTGGTCGTGAAAGGCTACGAAGCGGATGCGACACGACTTCGCGTGCGGCGTCTCCTCTGGGACACCGTAATCCGGCTTGACGACCTCGGCCAGGTATGGCACGACCCTGAAGCGACGAAGGGCTCACTCCGGGTGTTTGGTAACGGCGGTCTCTACTCGTTCACCGGAGTCTTCCAGAACCGGAAGTTGGGGAGGTACCGCGCCTTCATCACGGATTCAAAGTGCGCGGTCGTGCTGCAACTGAGACGCCGTGTGCTCGTCGTGACGCCGGCACTGCCGGAGGCATTCGTCGCGCACGTGCGCACGTTTTGTCCGAACGTAGCCGTCGGGCCTCCACCGGTTGGTTAGCCACCATGCGGGGGCTGAGCCGTCATGACCTGAACGTATTCGCGACACGGAAGGCGGGATTCGGCCTCACGGCCGGGCCGCACGGTAGGGGTAGAAGTGCGGCTTCCACTGCGCGCGGCGGATCAAGGCCGCAAGTTCCTCGTCATCATCGAGCCGACCGAGCTTGGCATCGCGCGCCTCGATCGCGAGCGCCCGGGCGACCGCAAACGCGACGTCGCCGATCTGCTCCATGGGCGGCAGCAGCAGCCCCTGGGCCAGCTCACCGGGCGTCACCATGGAGGCAAGCGCCTTGGCGCCCTCCACGAACATCCGATCCGTGATGCGCGAGCAGCGTGAGACGAGCGCCCCGAGGCCGACGCCCGGGAACATGTACAGGTTGTTGCACTGCGAGAAGGCAACCGTTCGGCCCTCCCACGACACGGACGGGAACGGGCTGCCGGTGGCGACCAGGGCGCGCCCTTCCGTCGCTCGCATGGCGTCGGCCGGGGTGCACTCGCTGCGGTCCGTCGGGTTCGAGAGCGGCAGAACCACCGGCCGCGGGTCATTGCGCGCCATCTGTTTCAAGATGCCCTCACCGAACAAACCGCGCACCGCGGTGAAGCCGACCAGCACGGTGGCGCGCGCGTTTCCCACCACGTCCTCAAGTGCGATGCGAGCCGGTGAGGAGAGCTTCCAGCCCGCCACGGCGGCGCGCGGATGGGCGAACGGCCGCTGCTCCGGCTCAAGCGCGGGGTCATCATCGAGGAGCAGGCCGTCACGATCCACGCCGAAAACCCTCCGGCGGGCTTCTTGGTCGGACAGGCCCTCCTCGCGCATGATCGCGGTCAATGCGTGAGCGGTTCCGATTCCTGCCTGGCCCATTCCCGTGATCACAAACCGCTGCTCCGCGAACCGGCTGCCCTTGAGCCGCATCGCCGCGAGGAGCGCGGCGCAGGCCGTCGCACCGGTGCCTTGAATGTCGTCGTCGAACGACAGCACCCGTTCGCGGTAGCGCGCGAGCAGCGCGAATGCCTTGTCCTTCGCGAAGTCCTCCCACTGGATCAGCGCGTCGGGGAAGTTGCGCTTGACGCCGAGGACGAAGCGCTCGATGAAGCGTTCGTAGTCGGCGCTCTCCAGACGCGGGCGGCGGGTGCCGAGGTAGAGCGGATCGGCGAGCAGGCGCTCGTTATTGGTCCCGACGTCGAGGCATACGGGCAGGCAGCAGGCCGGGTGGAGACCACCGGCGGCGACATAGAGGCTGGTCTTGCCGACCGGGATGCCCATGCCATCGGCGCCCAGGTCACCGAGGCCGAGGATGCGTTCGCCATCGGTCACCACCATCAGCCGCACCTCGGGCAGAGGGAGCGCCTGGAGGATCCGGTCGATGTTAGCGATGTTTTCGGGATGAAAGTAGACGCCGCGCGGCCGCCGCATGATGCGCGACAGCAGCATGCACGCCTGCCCGACCGTCGGCGTGTAAACGATCGGCAGCATCTCGGTGAGGTTCTCCGCCAGGAGGCGATAGAAGAGCGTCTCGTTGCGGTTGAGCAGGCCGAGCAGGTAGAGGTAGCGCTCGAGGTCATCGGGCTTGCGCCGGTACGAGTCGAGCGCGCGCGAAACCTGCTCCTCGATGTTCGAGACTCCGGGTGGGAGGAGTCCCGAAAGCTCAAGTGAGGCCCGCTCTTCGATGGTGAACTGCGAGCCTTTGTTGAGCAGCGGATCGGCGATGAGTTGCTGGCCGCGCAGGTAGACCTCGTAGTACTCCTCTCCGGTCAACGGATCAATCTTGAACGCAAACGTTTTCATCTCGTCCCTCCGCATCGCGGCATCTGCGCGTCGCGGTCAGGCCAAGCATACTCGCCACCCGACGAGGGGAGGCCCCGCTGCCTCCGATGGCGGTCGCACTGGCGAGGGCAGATGCCTGGCTGAGGACATGGAGCGCTCGCTGCGCGGACGCAGAGGGGACCGAACCTTCGGCGCGACCCATGCCGCTTGCGTGGTGTCGCACCTCGTTCCGCTCACGCCGACGCGTGTCTCGAACTGGACGCCGCTTCCAAGCCTGCCCCTGCGCCAAGCGCGCCTTCCATTCGCCCCTCGTGGATGCGGAGGAACACCACTGCGCCGACGATCATCGCGGCGCCAGCGATTTGCCCCGCGATCAGTCGCTCGCCGAGCAGCGAGTAGGCAAGCGCCGCGGTGAATGCGGGCTCCAGCGTGACGACGAGGTTGGCGACGCTGGAAGGCAGGTGAGCGAGGCTCACGTTGTACAGCCCGAACCCCGCCACGGTTGGTCCGGCCGCGAGCAAGAACAACATGCCCCATCCCGCCCACGCCCGGCCGAGCCAGAGAAGATCCGCCGCTCGGCTGGCGGCGCCGGGCAAGGAGATTTCCGGCAACAGGTTGAAGACGAGCAAGAAGCCGGCCGCGAACGCAAAGGTGTAGAACAACGTGGTCCAGGGGTCGAGGCCGCGTCGCGAGGCCGAGCGTCCGAGCAGGCTGTAGATCGCGTACAG
This sequence comes from Thermoanaerobaculales bacterium, assembly GCA_044447965.1. Taxonomy (GTDB): domain Bacteria; phylum Acidobacteriota; class Thermoanaerobaculia; order Thermoanaerobaculales; family Thermoanaerobaculaceae; genus DATIYW01. Next base: position 20,908 of record JBIOGJ010000017.1, read on the forward strand.
CAGACCCGACAGCACCCCGGTGAGGATGCCCGCGAGGTTCCCGCGCCACGCGGATGCGGCGAGTGCGTTCGAGACCAGCGCGCACCCGGCCAGGCTCAGCGCTACCGCGAGGAGCTTGGCCGCGTCGAGGCGCTCAGCAAGGAGCCATCGGCCGAGCAGCGCCGTGAACGCACCGGACGAGTAGACGAGCACGGTCGACACCGCGGCGCCGTTGATCACCACCGAGAGCGTCCACAGTGCGTTGAAGAGTGCCAGTGCAAACCCGTAGCCGAACAGGTACGCGAGGTGGCGGCGCTCGACCGGCAGGCGCCGCGAGGGCAGCAGCGCCAGGGTCGGCAGCAGCACGAGCGCGACGAAACCGTCCCGCCAGCACGCCAACACGAGCGCCGGAATGCCATAGCTCTGCGTGAGGTAGCGGATGAAGATCGCGGTTGTTGACAGGATCGCCGCGGCCGCGAGCGCGACCGCGTAGCCACGATTGAGGCCCGGGTGAGGCGAGAGCGGTGCGTGCACGGGGCGATCGTAGCGGGCGAATTCGCTGGCTCCAAGAGCCAATCACGCGCGCGCCGGGCCGTCCAAGGTGCCTGGTGGCGAGAGATTCACGCACGATGGCAGATCGGTCTCACCGTCACCGCGGTCTTGCTGCCGCTCCGACTCACGGAGCTGTCGCGGTCGGCTGTCGCGGCGCCGGGTTGGGTTGCCCCGACGGTTTCTCACGTTCTCTTGGTAGAATCTCGGGGTGGTCCGAGCGCGCGCCACGTTTTCCGCTCGGCCGATCAGCTCGCGCCGCGCGGCTTGCGTTCGGTCACCGACGCCATGGCGCGCCAATTCAGCCCGAACCGGAGGTTCGCATGTTCGATATCGAAGACTCTTTCGATCGGCAGATCCTCGCAGTGGCGAAGAACCGCCCGACCGCCGTGTTCATCGAGCCGCTCGACCCGCGCGTGATCGAAGCGGCGTGCTTCTTGAGCCGCTTCATCCGCCCGCTGTTTCTGGCCGATGAGGACTCGGTGCGTGAGGTGCTCGCCCGTCAGCTTGGCCACCTCGACCCTGATCGGGTGGAGTATGCGCTGTCCGAGAGCGCGTTCGTGAACATTGCCGCTGCAAAAGAACTCCGGGAGGAGTTCACGGTTTCCCACCTCGAGTTCTGCCATGAAAGCGGCCAGCGGACGAGTCTCGAGGAGGCCCGCGCGTTCGCCGCGCTGCCGGCCAACTTCGGCATCCTCGCGGTCCGCCTCGGCCACGCCGACATGGTCGTTGGCGGGGCGACTCACGAGCCGAGGGATTACTTTCGCCCCATGCTGAAGATGCTGACGATGGGCTACATGCCCTGCGAGGCCGGAGTCTTCGTCTTGCCGGACGATCACCCGCATGGGATCTTCCCCCACAACATCGTGGTTTTCGGTGACGTTGGCGTGAACGCGACGATGACTCCCGAGGCGCTCGCCCACGCCGCGGTTGGAACCTGTGTGGTGGCGCGCGATCTCATCCCGGAAGAGGAGCTGCCGGAAATCCACGGCGCGATCGTCTCGCATTCCCACCGAGGCTCGGACGAGGGACCCTCGGCTGACCTCGTGCGCCGCGCCGCGGAGATGGTACGCGGTTTGCTCAGCGAGCGCGCGCGCCAGAGCCGCCGGTACGCCTCGATCAAGATCACGAGCGAGGTCAAGGTGAGCGTGGCGCTATCGCAACGCTCGGCGACCTACTACCACGCCGACGAGGCATGGACCGGCACCAACGTGATCATCTGTCCCAACCTTGACATGGGCAACATGCTCTACCACCTGTATGCCACCCGGTACCCGAATGCGAAGAAGTTCCCGGTGATGTTCGGCCTCCGATTCCGCGGCGTGGACCTGGCCTTGGACTCGACTCCGGAGGATATCCGCCTGGCGGTAAAGGCGTCGGTCTTGCGCTTGCACCGTTTTGGCGAGTGGAGCCGGACGCCCAAGGACACCTTCTTCCGTCGCTATCGGGTACTGGCGATCAACCCCGGCTCGACCTCCACGAGGATCAGCGTGTTCGAGGGCGACCAGGAGACCTTTACCGACGAGCTGCAGCATTCGGCAGAGGAGCTCTTGCCGTTTGAAGGAAAGAAAGTCACCGAGCAGCTCGCGTTCCGCAGGGACGCTATTCTCTCCTCGCTATCGGCGAGGCGACTCAAGATTGCGGACGTTGACGGCGTCTCGGCTCGCGGCGGCTTGTTGCACGCGATCTCGCACGGTACCTACCTGGTCGGCGATGAGATGGCTGCTGATCTGCGCTCCGGCGAGCGGGGCGAGCACGCCTCGAACCTTGGGGGACTGATCGCGCGCGAGCTGGTGGGGAACTCCGGCAAGCCGGCGTTCATCGTTGATCCGATCGTGGTGGACGAGACACCCACTCGGGTGAAGATCGCCGGCATCAAGGAGATTCGCCGCCGGATCATCAGCCACGCGTTGAACCAGATCGCGACGGCGCGGCGCTTTGCCGAGGAGCACGAGACCTTCTACGAGCGGATCAACGTGATTGTCGCCCACATGGGCGGTGGGATCTCCATCGGCGCCCATCACAAGGGCCGTTACATCGACGTCAACAACGGGCTTGATGGTGAGGGACCGTTCACACCGCAGCGATCGGGCTCCTTGCCGGTCGGACAGCTCATTGACCTTTGTTTTTCCGGCAAGTACGCCTACGACGAGCTGAAGCAACTCAACAAGGGCCGGGGAGGGCTGATCGACTTGCTCGGCACCGCCGACCTACGCGAGGTGGAGCGCCGGATCCACGACGGTGACCGAGAGGCGACGGATGTGTTCGAGGCGATGGCGTACCAGATCGCCAAGGCGATCTCCGCGCTCCTTCCGGCGTTCGACGGGGAGCCCCTCGATCAGGTGCTGCTCACCGGCGGCATGGCACGCTCAACTCTGCTGGTGGACAAGCTTGAGCGGTATCTCGCGGCGATCGGTTGCGGCGTGACGACGTACCCGGGCGAGAATGAGATGATCGCACTGGCCAAGGGTGCGCTGCGCGTGCTGTCCGGCAAGGAGAAGGCGCGCGACTACGAGGCGGAATAGCGGTGGCCGGCCGGCGCCGGGAAACGAAGCGCGGCCCGTCGGCGACTGCGGCGGAACACAAAGGGGTGGGACGAGTAATGGAAGCGATTCGGACGCTCGATCAGCTCGTGGCGCAGCTCAAGGGTGCGCCCGCGCGGCGTCTCGCGGTTGCCGCTGGCCACGATGAAAACACGATGCAGGCCGCCGCGCGCGCCGCCACCGAGGGGGTCGCCAAGGTAATCCTCGTCGGCGACGAGCGGCGAATCAGGACGGTGTGCGACCGATTCCGCGTCGACGCGAGCGTCTTCACGGTCATCGATGAGCCTAACGACCTCGCTGCCGGCACGAAGGCACGCGACCTCATGCGCACGGGAGAGGCCGAGGTGCTGATGAAAGGCCTGATCAGCACCGACAAGTTCATGCGCCTCATCCTGGACAAGGAGAGGGGCCTCCTGCCGAGGGGCCACGTGCTTTCGCACCTCACCGTCCTCGACATCCCCGCCTACCAGAAGACGCATGGAAAGCTGCTCTTCGTCGCCGACGTGGCGGTGATCCCGGCGCCGGACCTCGCGACTAAGGTCAAGATTGTCGAGTACTGCGTCGCCGCTGCGCACAGCTTCGGCATCGAGAAGCCAAAGGTGGCGCTGCTCGCCGCCAACGAGAAGGTCTCCGAGCGAATGCCTGCGACCATCGACGCGGCGGTGATCGCGAAAATGGCAGAGCGAGGCCAGATCAAGGCCGCGATCGTGGACGGGCCTCTCGCCCTTGATGTTGCACTCTCGCCGCAGGCATGCGAGATCAAGGGCCTCCATTCAAGCGTTGGCGGCGCCGCCGACATCTTGATCTTCCCCAACATCGAGAGCGGCAACGTGTTCTACAAGTCGGCGACGATCCTGGCCGGCGCGCGCCTGGCCGCCGTCGTCGTGGGTACCAGCGCGCCCTGCGTGCTCACCAGCCGTGCCGACTCGGAAGAATCGAAGTTCTTTTCCATCGCCCTGGGCCGCCGCCTCGCCAGGTAGCGGAACCGCCTCGCCGCGACTCAATGCGACCGGTGGCCGGCGGTGCCGTGATCGCCAATGGCCAAGAGCTGGGAGCCCAAGCCTCCGATGGCGTCCTTCCATTGCCTCGGGGCAGCCCCCCGTGATGAGGGGAGGGCAAAGCCGATCCGTTCAGTACCCCGCCGCGCACCCGTCCTTGCGCGACTCGCTCGCGCCGGAGAGCACGCCGGTGGTGGGGTCTCGCCAGATCGCCTGATACCCGCCGAAGACGATGCCGTTCGCTTCCACGATGTGGTGACCGCGGCGCAGCAGGTCTTGGCGCACGTCCTGGCTGATTCCCGACTCCAGGTCAAGGACGCCACCGTCGCGCATCACGGTGCCGGTGGGCTCGTTGTCCTCGGTGTGGTAGAAGCGCGGCGCATCGCCGGCCTCTTGCAGGTTCATGCCGAAGTCGACGAGATTGACCACGATCTGTGCGTGTCCCTGCGGCTGCATGTCCCCACCCATCACGCCGAAGGCCATGAGGGGCACCCCGTCTTTACCGAGGAACGCAGGGATGATGGTGTGAAACGGGCGCTTGGCCGGCGCGAGCAGGTTGGCATGGCCCGGCTGCAGCGAGAAGAGCGCGCCGCGCGAGTGGATGCCGAACCCCAGTTCGGGGACGACGTATCCCGAGCCGAAGCCGGTGTAGTTCGACTGGATCAGCGCGACCATCATGCCGCGTTCGTCCGCGGCCACGAGAAAGGTGGTGTCACCCCGTTGCAGCAACGGATTGGCCGCTTCAACCGTGCGGGCGGCGTGCTTCATGTCGATACGCTCGCGTTGCTTGGCCGCGTACGCCTTGTCGAGCAACGCCGCGACCGGAGCAGGGGAGAAGGCGGGATCGGCGAAGTACTTGGCCCGGTCGGCGAAGGCGAGCTTTTTGGCCTCGACCATGACGTGCCAGAAGTCGGGGTTGTCGCGCCCCATCGCCTTGAGGTCGAACCGTTCGAGGAGGTTGAGCATCTCGAGCGCCGCGAGCCCCTGTCCGTTGGGCGGCAGCTCCCACACGGTGAAGCCGCGATAGCTCGTCGAGATCGGCTCCTGCCACTCGCTGTGGTGCCTCGCAAAGTCCTCCAAGGAGAAGTACCCTCCGACCTTTTTCGAGAACGCCACAATCTTCTCGGCGATCTCGCCGCGGTAGAACGCGTCGCGTCCTCCTGCGGCGAGCACCTCGAGCGTGCGGGCAAGGGCGGGGTTGGCGAACGGCTCGCCCTCTCGAGGCGCCTTGCCACCCGGAAGGAACACCTCGGCGAAGCCTGGCTTGTCGGCGAAGGCGCGCGCACCGCGGGCCCATGACCCGGCGATGACTTGCGGCACCGGTACGCCCTCGCGGGCGTACGCGATGGCGGGCGCAAGCAGCTCCTTCATCGGCAGCCGTCCGAACCGCTGGTGCAGTTCGAACCACGCGTCGGCGCAGCCAGGCACCGTCCACGCGTACGGGGAATGGACCGGGATCGTGCCATCCTTCTCGGGCTTGACCTTCTCCGGGGTTAGGGCCAAGGGCGCACGGCCCGAGCCGTTGAGTCCGTACAGCTTGCCCGACGTGGGGTCCCAAACCATCGCGAAGAGATCACCGCCGAGGCCGCAGGACACGGGCTCCATCAGGCCGAGCGCTGCGTTGACGGCAATCGCAGCGTCCACAGCGCTACCTCCCCGCTTGAGCACGTCGAGGCCGACCTGCACGGCGAGAGGCTGGGCGGCGGCCACCATCCCGTGTCGGGCGTACACCACCGAGCGCGTAGCTAGCGAGCGACCTTCCGGCCGGTCCGCAGCGAACACCATTGCCGTCCCTCCCATCGTAAGAACTGCGGTGATTCCGAAGGCGAGTTTCACCATGGGTTGGTCCCCCCGTCAAGTGTAAACCTGGATAGATGCCCTTTCCCAAAGGCGGGCCGTGCTGCATGGACCCGCGACAATCGCCTTGCAAGGCGCTAGAATCGAGCTTAGCGATGGCTCAGCGTCGGCCTCCGTCACTCTCGGCGGTGCTGCTCGGCCTGGTATTGGCCGTGTTGGCGGTAACCGTCGGTTCCTTTTGCCTACGTCAGGATCGGCTTTGGCGCTGGGAGATCCTCCGGGCCGGTGAGAGGGGACTTTCCTCGACGGCGATACGGTCGCCGCTTCCGGTAGGGGGCGCTGGCCCGACCACGCTCGCCGTCTTCGCGGGCGTGGCTGGGTCGGTCTGGTTTCGGCGGCGCCGGTCGGCGTCTGCGGGTCCGGTGGATGCAGAACGGTACTGGCGTGCGCTCGCCGACCACAACCCGATGCCGGTGCTGAGCGTGCAGGGCGTGAAGGTGGTGGGGGCGAACCTCGCCGCGGCCGAGGCGCTTGGCGCCGATCGACTAAGCCTGCTGGGGAGAGACGTGCTTGATCTGATCGCGCCGGAGGACGCTGCAGCATTCAGCCACTTTCTTTCGGACGCGACCCATGGCGGGAAGACGGGAGCATCGTTCCCGGGAAAGGTAAGCGGTGCGGCCGACCGGGAGCTGCCGGTCGAGTTCAGGGTCGAGTCCGTCGAGGAGGATGGCGGACGCCTGTGCTATGTCGCATGGCAGCCTGCGACAGCACCCGAGGACTCGGAGACTTGGCTGCGGGCGATTGCAGCCGCCGTTCCACACCCGCTGGTGTTCTGCGATCCGGATGGCAATGTGGTCTGGTCCAACGATGCTGCCTGCGAGCGAACTGGTTACTCGCCGTCTCGCCTCCGAAGTCGCCCCCTCCTGCCGGCGATCGACCCCGTTGACCGGCGAGGAATTCGGGTCGCTTTGGGGCGTGCTCGACGGGGACGGCCCTTTCGGGGACACGTGCGCATGCGCTCTGAGAGCGGAGAACTGCTCGAGGGCCGGTTCCGCAGCGTGCCAGTACATTCCACTGGTAGCTTGTTGGGCGTGCTGTTCGTTGCCATGGAGCTGACCGCTGAGGGTGACGCGGGCGAGTTCGGGGACCTCCGCCGGGACCGTGTCCTTTCGCACCTGGGCACGTCGCTGGCTCACCGCCTGCGCAATGATCTCCAAGCCCTGTTGGGGCTCCTTGACAAGCGGACGCCGAGCGGCGCGTCCGACCAAGCACTTGCGGCTATCCGCCGCCTCGTCACGAGTGCGGTCGAGGACCTGCGCAGGTTCGTCGCGATCTCGCGCTCCGGTGCCGCGAGCCCGCGCGAGATCTCACTCGGAGAGGTGGTCGGGCCGTGGTTCGCCCGCGTCCGCCAGACGCTGCCAGAGGGGTTACGCATCACCCTCCGGCGTGATGCCATAGAGGATCGCACCGTACTTGATGCCACGCAGCTCACCCTCGCGCTCGATGTAGCCCTGGCTGCTGCCACCCGCGCGATGGGCGAGAGCGGCGGCGCGGTCGAAGTCGCGATTGAGGAAGGCAAGCTGCCATCAACGCTGCGCGTCACGCTGTCCGACACTGGAATGGTGAGCGAGGAGCAGGCGGCGGCGGCGGGCGCGGGCCGGCTGCTGTTCACTCGCGAGGCGGCGCTGGCGGTTGCGGATCTCGTCGCGCAACGGCACCGGGGTCGGGCCGGCGCCAGGGTGCGCACCGGAATCGGCGGAAAGTGGTGGATCGAGCTGCCGCGGACTCCCGCCCGAAAAGGAGAGCCGGAGGCGTTGTCTGCGACCGCGGGGCGCGGCGCCATCTTGGTGGCGGACGACGAAGAGATGGTGCGTTCCTCGCTTGCGGCCGCCTTGCGCGAGGCGGGGGCCGAAACCGTTGAGGCCAGCAACGGCCGCGAGGCGGTCGATCTCGTGCTTGCCTCGCCAGGGCGCTTCGCCCTCGTGGTGCTTGACCTCGTCATGCCGGTGATGGACGGTCGCGAGGCGCTCCATCACCTCCGCATCGCGGCTCCTGGCCTGCCGGTCATTGTGTGCACCGGGTACGATCCCGCCGGCGATGGCGAACTGGCGAGCGCTGCTTTGCTCATCAAACCCTTCTCGATTGACGAGTTCCTCGCCAAGGTGCGGGACGTGCTCACGCGACCGCCAGAGTCGGCTCACCAGGGTGATAGCATTACTCAGTGAAGGTATACACGCGGCGGGGCGATGACGGGACCACCGGCCTGGCGGATGGCTCGAGGGTCTCGAAGGCCATCCCACGGGTGGCGGCGTACGGCGAGGTCGACGAGCTGAACGCGGCGATCGGGGTGCTTCGCGCCGAGGGTATTCCGGCTTCGGCGTTCACCGAGCTGGAGCACGTGCAGGAGGTGCTCTTCGAGGTCGGCGCATATCTCGCCAATCCGGCGGGATCGTTCCAACTCTCGGAGAGGGCGAGTGATCCGGCCTGGTTGGAGCGGTGGATCGACGCGATGGAGACGGAGCTCTCGCCGCTGCGCAACTTCGTACTCCCCGCGGGCACGCGGGGAGCGGCGCTGGCGCATCATGCGCGCACCGTTTGCCGTCGCGCGGAGCGCCAGATCGTGGCCGTGCGCGACGGCGGACTCGAAGTAGGTGGCGTCGTGCGGCTGGTCAACCGTCTCTCGGACGCTCTGTTTGTGCTGGCGCGGTGGCTCAACCGGGACGCGGGCGTGCCGGATGTGATCTGGCGGGCGCGCGTCTGAAGACCTTGTGAGCGAACAGCACATCTCCCGCCGCTGCGGTGTTGCGCCCAAGTCCAATGGGTGAGAAGCTACGGCGCATCGCGGTGCTGCCCGGAGACGGGATCGGCCCGGAGGTAATCGCCGAGGTCGTGCCTCTGTTCGACGCCCTCACGCGCGGGGGTGTTGGCCCGTTCGAGGCGGAGGTTCTGGACTGGGGAGCCGGCCGCCTGCTCGCCACTGGCGAGGCAATGCCCGCGGATGGATTCGACCGGCTCGCAAAGTTCGACGCCATCCTCCTCGGTGCCTACGGCGATCCGCGGATCTTGGACCCCGACTACCTGAGGCGGCTTTTGTTGGCAATGCGCTTTGAGTTGGATCTGTTTGCCAACTTGCGACCAGTTCGGTGTCTGGAGGAGCGACTGAACCCACTTAAGGGCGTGAAGGCTAACGAAATCGACCTCATCATTGTGCGGGAAAACACCGAGGGAATGTACAGCGGCGCCGGTGGATCCGTGCACGTGAACACCGCCGACGAGGTGGCCCTGCAGGAGATGGTGGTGACCAGTCGCGGTGTGGAACGCGTCGTCCGCGTGGCCTTTGACCTCGCCGGCACGCGCCCCCGCGCCAAGGTGACGTTGGTCGACAAGGCCAACGCGCTGCCGCACGCTGGGGCGTTGTGGCAACGTGTCTTTTCCCAGGTCGCCGCGGAGTTCCCGGCGGTGGAGACCGAGCACCTCTTCGCCGATGTTGCGGCAATGGAAATGATTCGCAACCCGGGCCGCTTCGATGTGCTGGTCACCGAGAACCTCTTCGGTGACATCCTCTCGGACCTGGCTGCGATGCTCGGTGGTGGGCTCGGGTTGGCGCCGTCGGCCAACCTCCATCCGGGCCGCGTCTCCATGTTCGAGCCGGTTCACGGCTCCGCCCCGGATATCGCGGGGACCGGTCGGGCGAACCCGATGGCCGCGTTCGCCTCCCTGGCGCTGCTCTTGCGCTTCCTCGGCGAGGAGGACGCAGCACGCGCGATCGAGTGGGCGATCGCTGCGGCGGTTCGGGCCGGGAAGGTGACTCCGGACCTGGGAGGAGTCCAAGCGACCGGCGAGGTTGGTCGTGAGGTGCGGAGGAAGACACTGGAGCGGCTGAGCGCATGAAAGAGATGACCCTCCCGGCAAGGGACCTCGAGATCCTCTCGGGAACGCTGGAAGAGAACTTTCGCTATCTGGCCGAGCGCCTCCGTGTCAAGGTGGCGGCGCGCGGGGACACGCTTCTGCTTGAAGGCGAGCCCGAGCCGGTCGCGCTCGCGGGAAAGCTCCTCCAGGAGTTAGGCAAGCTCGTGGCGAGTGGTTACTCGGTGGGTAAGGAGGAGTTTCGCACCGCCTTGCGCGTGCTCGAAGAGGATCCCAATGTGGACCTCGTCGAGTTCTTCACCGACGCGTCAATTCCGGACGCGGTCAAACACCTGGTCGTGCCTCGTAACCTGAAGCAGCGCTTGTTCATCCAGGCGGTGGCTCGCTACGACATCGTGTTCGCCATCGGACCCGCCGGGACGGGCAAGACCTACCTGGCGGTGGCGATGGCAGCGGCGGCGCTCGCCGAGCGGCGGGTCCGCCGTATCGTGTTGACGCGCCCTGCGGTGGAGGCCGGCGAGCGGCTCGGTTTTCTCCCAGGCGACCTCGTCGAGAAGGTCAACCCCTACCTCCGGCCGGTCTATGACGCGCTCTACGACATCCTCGGCTACGACAAGGTGGCGCGGCACTTGGAGCGCGGCGTCATAGAGATCGCGCCTCTCGCATTCATGCGCGGTCGGACGCTCAACGATTCGTTCATGCTGCTCGACGAGGCGCAGAACACCACCCCGGAGCAGATGAAGATGTTCCTCACCCGCCTCGGATTTCACTCCAAGGCTGCGATCACCGGCGACGTTACCCAGATCGACCTACCGAACGAGAAAGTGTCGGGGTTGATTCAGGCGCGGGAGATCCTCGGCCGCCTGCCCGGCATCTCGTTCTTTGACTTCACCAAGGAGGACGTGGTGCGCCACCGTCTCGTGCAAAAGGTGGTTGACGCCTATGAACAGTTCGATGGGCAGCGACGAGGGAACGGGTCATGAGCAGTCACGAGCCCGCCAAGCCTAGGGCCACAGCCGCCCGCATCGCGGTGCGACGCGGGGAGTTCGTGCAGTTACGCCGGCGCGTGCTGGCGGCGCGATGGGCCTGGCTGGTTGGCTTTGTCGTGCTGGGCGCGCTACTGGTCGTACCCGGCCGCTCCAACCGCGTCCCCGTGCTCGCTGCTGGCGAGGTCGCCAGGACCGACATCGTCGTCGACCGCGACGTGGTGCTGCCCGACGCGGAGTCGACCGAGGAGAAGAGGCGCAGGGCCAGCTTGGAGGTCCTGCCAGTGTATGTCGTTGATCCGAGCGTAGTGACTGGCCTCGTCGAGAAGCTCGCGCGCCTCTTCCAGGAGGGCCACCGCCTGACGCTCGCACCGGGTGACGATCTGGCGCAAAAGCTAAGCGAGACGAGCGGGCTCGTAGTGCACGATCGGGAAGCGGACGCATTGCGTGCCGGTCGTTTCAGCGCCGAATTGCTTGCCACGCTCCGGGACGTGGTCGACCGGCTTTACCGCCAGGGGATCGTTGCCGACCGCACGGAGCTGCTGCATTCCGCGGATCGCGGCGTCACATTACGCACAGCGGGTGGTAACGAGGAACGGACTGAGCTTGACGTCTACCGCTTCGTCGATGGAGGTCCAGGCCTGGCCGAGATCCTGGAGCAACGCCTCGCAGTCGAGTCAAGCGTGGCACACGGTGCGCGATCTCCCCTCGCCGCCTTTCTCGCCAGGGCGATGGCGCCGAACGTCGTCCTTGATCGGGCGGAAACGCTGGCAAGGCGCCTCAAGGCGGCAGGCGGCGTTGAAGAGGTGTCGGTGCGCCTACCCCGCGGCAAGATGCTGGTGAGACGGGGCGACGAGGTGAGCCCGCAGACGGCTCGGGTGCTCGCCGCGTTGGCGGAGCGAAGTGCCTCCTCGCCGACGCTCCTGCCACTGGTGGGGGCGATGCTGCTCTGCGCTCTCCTCGCAACGGGTTGGCACTTCTTCCTCGGTCGCCAGGGTTCTTCGCCCGAGGAGGCGCGCACCCGCTTCGGCGGTATCGTGCTCCTCACCTTGGTGACGCTCATGCTCGAACGCGGGTTCGCCTTTCTGGCGGGAGGGGTGGCCGCCAGCGTGGTCCGCGAACCGTTCGGCCACGCCGAGTTGTACCTTCCCGCGCTCCCGCACGGCGCGGGGCCGATTATCGCGGGACTGATGTTCGGCCTGCCCGTCGGGGTGCTTTTCGCGGTGGTCCAGAGCGTCCTGGTGGCGCTGATGGTGGGAGGGGACGCAGCAGTAGGCGTGTACGCGCTCATTGCCGGTGTCGCGGCGAGCTTCGCTTCGCAGCGCCTGAAGGAGCGCTACGTTTTGGCGCGCGTCGGTGCGCTCGTGGCCGGCGTCAACGCCCTCGCCGTGTTGGGTCTCGCGCTCTGGCATGGGAAAGTGGACGAGGGGCCGGTCCTCATCGCCCAGGTGATTGCCGGCGCCGCGGGCGCGGTGGTAGCGGCGGCGCTGGCCAGCTTCCTCCTTCCGGTGCTCGAATCCGCGACCGGCACGATTACCGACATCAGACTGCTTGAGTTATCCAACCCAAACCTCCCACTGCTCAAACGCATGTCACTCGAGGCGCCTGGGACGTTCCAGCACTCTCTGACGATGGCCAACCTGGCGGAGGCCGCTGCCGAGGCGATTGGGGCGAGCGCCTTGCTCGCGCGGGTTTGCTGCTACTACCACGACATCGGCAAGCTCGCCAAACCCGAGTATTTTGTTGAGAACCAACGGCGGGAGAACCCTCACGACAACCTCACCCCCTGGATGTCAGCGCTGGTGGTCTCCAACCACGTCAAGGCGGGCCTGGAGCTAGCCCGGCAATACAAGCTGCCCGAGCCGATTCGTGACGCCATTTCCACGCACCACGGCACCAAGCTGATCCGTTACTTCTACTCGCGCGCCAAGGAGCAGGCCGACCCGGACCGGGGCGAAGTGCAGGAGACGGAGTTTCGCTACCCCGGGCCGCGCCCGCGCAGCAAGGAAATGGGCATCCTGCTCCTCTCCGATGCCGTGGAGGCGGCCAGCCGGACGCTGCAGGATGCGACTCCCGGCCGCATTCAGTCCATGATTGACCAGGTGATCAAGAACGTGCTCGAGGATGGCCAGCTCGACGAGTGTGACCTCACACTAAAGGACATCGAGAAGATCGGGGCCTCGTTCTTCTGGGTGTTGACCAACGCGTTCCACAACCGCGTGGACTACCCCGGTTTCGACTTCAATCGGCGGAAACGTGGCTGACCCGGGACCAACGAGAGGGAAACGCAAACTGGGCACCCGAGTGCCCTCCGACTCGCGTCGCGCGGGAGTTGCGCCGGCTCAGCCGTTGGAGCAACACCGTTCGCGGTCCGTTGTGGCGTTTAGGTGGCGCCGACGCGCGCCTGGTCGGCTGACAGGGCAGCTTCGGCGGCTCGCGCAGGAGGCGCTGGGGCGGCTGGGATACTCTCGTGTAGAGGTTGGCGTTCTGTTTTGTGACGACGCGACCATCCGAACGCTCAACAGACATTTCCGCGACGAGGATGCGGCGACCGACGTGCTTTCATTCCCAGCGGGAGACGAACCGGGGGAAAGCACGCCTTACCTCGGCGACATCGCGATCTCGGTTGAGACCGCGGCCCGGCAGGCGCGGGAGGTCGGCGTGGAGCTGGTGCATGAGCTCGAAACGCTTCTGCTGCACGGCTTGGTGCACCTCGCCGGCTTCGACCACGAGACCGACAGCGGCGAGATGGCGGCTTTGGAGTCGCGGCTGCGGCGGGAGCTGATGCGTTGACCGAGGCTCTCCTCGCGTGGTGGGCGAACCCAGTAACCGCGCTGCTAGTGGCGCTGGCGCTGTTGCTCGCACTGATCGTGATCGAAACCGCGTTGTTCGCGGTCGTACGCTTCGGGGCGATCCCGCTGGGAGGGCTGCTTGCGCAGCGGGAACGCTTGCTCCCCACTTTGCCGCGACGAGGCAACCCGTTCGCCGGCCTGGTGCTGTTTCTCCAAGGGCTGACCGGGGTGGTGGTGTTGCTCTACGCGATCACCACCTTGCGGGCCGGCCACGTGACCGGAATGCCGTTACTCGCAGTTACTGCGATGCTCTTCCTCGGCGTCGTAATGGCGACCGTGGTGGCGCTCGGCATCGCCCGAGGGCCGAGGCTCGAAGGGGTGGTGGTTTTCGCACTTTGGGCGTTGTGGCCTGCGACCGCACTGCTGCGCGCGTTTGTCCGTCTCGAAGCGATCGAGGAAAAGACCACCGAGGCCCACGGCGACCAGGAGGTAGACGAGCACGAGGTGCAGGCGTTCATCGGCGCCGGTGAGGACGCGGGCATTCTCGAGCGCGGCGACGGGGAGCTGGTGGCGTCGATCGTGGAGCTGTCTGAGACGGTAGCCAGGGAGATCATGACCCCGCGCACCGACGTGGTTGCACTTCCGGTTGACGCGGACTTCGCGTCGGTGCAGCAACGCTTCGCGGACTCGATGTTTACCCGCATCCCGGTTTACCGTGAGACCCTCGATCGGATCGAGGGCGTGGTGCACGTGAAGGACGTGTTGCGTGCCGTCGCTCGGCATGAAACGCCGACCGCGGACGATCTCCTGCACCCGGTCTTGCTGGCGCCCGAGACGAAGGCGCTCAAGGAATTGCTTCGGGAGTTCCAGGCCGCCCGCCAGCAGCTCGCGGTGGTGGTAGACGAGTACGGCGGCACCTCGGGGATCGTCACGCTGGAGGATGTGCTGGAGGAGATCGTCGGCGAGATCCGCGACGAGCACCAGAGTGCGACGCCCGAGGTGGTGTCGGAATCCGACGGAGCGTACCTACTGCACGGTGGCGCCCATGTTGAGGTTCTGGAAGACCTCTTCGGTGTGCAGGTCGCGGACGCCGGCTTCGACTCGGTTGCCGGGATGGTGCTGGACCGACTTGGGCATCTGCCGCGAGTTGGAGAGGTCGCGACTTGGGAGGGGATCGAGCTTGAGGTAGTCGAGGTGGATCGCCGCCGCCTGCGTCGCCTCCGGGTCCGCCGCGCGGCGAGGGCCGAGGCGTGACGCGCGCAGGCACGGTGGCGCTGCTGGGTCGGCCCAACGCCGGTAAGAGCACGCTGGTCAACTCACTGGTCGGCGAGAAGGTGGCGATTGTCTCCGCCAAGCCGCAAACCACGCGCCATCGAATTGCCGGTGTCCTCAACGAGCCTCGCGGGCAAGTGGTCCTGTTTGACCTTCCCGGCGTCCACCGGCCGCTCCATCGACTCAATGTGCAGATGATGCATCTGTTGCGTGACACGCTTGCGGAGGTGGACGTCATCGTGCAGATTTTCGACGCCGCGCAACCGCCCGGCCACGGCGAGGAATTCGTCGTGAATCTGATACGCGACGTCGACGCGCCGGTGCTCCTTGTTCCCAACAAGATTGACCGCACGGAGGTCAGTTCGCATCTCGAGGAGCGTGTCGGGTTCTACAGCGCGCGTCACCGCTACGCGGCTGTGCTGCCGGTTTCGGCGCTGCGTGGTGATGGTCTGGACGGGCTCAAGGACGCAATCTTTACCCTCCTTCCGGAGGCGGAACCGCGGCTCGACCCACAGTGGTCGACGACGCAGAGCGAGCGTTTCTTCATCGCTGAGCTCATTCGCGAGGCGCTGCTCGAACGCGTCGAACAGGAGCTGCCGTTCACCACTGCGGTGCACCTCCGCGACTTCCAAGAGGAAGAGTCGAGGGGAGAGCCGCTGCTGCGGATTGCTGCCGACCTCGTGGTGGATCGCGATAGCCAAAAGGGGATCTTGGTGGGCAAGCGCGGCGCGATGATTCGCGCGATCGGCACAGCGGCACGAACCCAAATCGAGAGCCTGCTTGGCGCCAAGGTCTTCTTGGATCTCCACGTGAAGGCCAGGCCGGGCTGGCGCGAGGATCCGCACTTCCTCGCCGAGCTGGAGCCGGTCGAAGCGGCTTGGGCGCCACCCGAAGAACATCACGATCCATGACGCCGACGGTCTATGTTGCGGACGGCTGCCCGCACTGCGCGCGGCTACTCGAAGACCTCGCGAGGCGGAACGTGCGGTTCGTATTGGTCAACCTCTCGAAGGAACCTGATCGGATCGTGGAGGTCGCCGCGGCAACGCAGGAGCGTCGCCTGCCGGTTCTCCTCGACCACGAGCGTTGTTCCGTAGGGTTCGCGGGCGCGAGCAGCTCGGTCGCGGAGCTGGGCCTACCCTCGGCCGACTAACGCAAGTGATGAGTGCGACTCGGCTATACTAAGCCACGGAAGGGGAGGGCCGTCCACGCTATGAGTCAGAGTCCGCTCCACCACAGGGTCAAGGCACTGATCATCGAGCGGCTCCAGTTGGAAGGGATGACGCCTGGAGATATTGACGACGCGGCGCCCCTGTTTGGCGACGGCCTGGGTCTGGATTCCATCGATGCTCTCGAGTTGGTGATTGGGATCGAGAAGGCGTTTGGCGTGCGCATCCAGGACGAGGAGGTGGGCGCCAAGGCGTTCGCCTCGGTCAACGCACTGGTTGATTTCATGCGGAGCAAGGGTGTCAGCGACGCTGCCTGACGGAGTTCCGCATTCGTTCCCGTTTCGCCTGATCGAACGGGTGGACGCCGACGCGGCAGGCCCGTTCGCTATCCTCGCGAGCACCGCCGCAGGGTTCTTGACGCGTGGTCGCGCCTTGCCGGTGACCTTGGTGGCCGAGGCGTTGGCGCAGGCGATCCTGCTCATCCACCGCCCGGCGCGGCCGGATGGCCTTCTGTTGGTCGGACTTGATCGAGTTGAGCTACTGCAAACCGTAACGGCGGGCGATCGAGTTGAAATTCGCGTCGCCGAGATGGGAGTGCTTGGCGCTCTCCGACGTTACTCTTGCGAGGCGTGGCACAGCGGGCAGTTGGCTGCAACGGCGGAAGTTACCGTCACAGGTTAGGCGGCCGACGGAGGCGAACATGCAGATCAGGCGAACCGATGAGGGCGACGTGACCATCGTGGAAGTGGAGGGCACGGTCAAGCTCGGCGAGTCCGCGCAGCAGTTTGCCGCGGCGCTGCAGACTGTCTTCGAGACAAATCACAGCGGCGTGATCATCGACTTCGCCCGCATCGATTACCTTGACTCCACCGGAATCGGCGAGCTGGTCGGCTATCTGCAGAAGTTCACGAAGGCGAATCGGCGGGTAGCGCTTTTTCGCCCCCATCACCGGTTGGAGGCGCTCCTAAAGCTAACCCGGCTCGACTCGGTCTTTCCAGTGTTCTGGGAAAAGGACAAGGCGCTACGCTTCGTCAGGAGCGATGCGACTTCCTAACTGGTGCGAAAGGGGGGATTTGAACCCCCATGAGGTTGCCCTCACAAGGTCCTGAGCCTTGCGCGTCTGCCAGTTCCGCCACTTTCGCACGCGCCGCCGGGAGTGTAACGGCGGGTGGGGAGACTGTCAACGCACACGCATGCCGGCGAGTCAGGTGAGACCAAGTTGATCCACCGCAAGCAGGTCCTCGATCTCGTGCGCGCGGCGCGCGGCAACGGGCTCACGCGAGCCCAGCTCGAGCGCCAGCTTTCTGGCGACTTCGATCGTGCCACGGTGCACGAAGTGTTGCCCGGTTTGCTTGACGAGATCGAGGCGCGTGGGGAGGCGGTGCGCGGCGACAGCGGCCGCACCGTGGCTTTGGAGTTTACCGACTATTGGGCTGGCGAGCTGCGGCTGACTTCCCGCGGCTTTGGGGTTGTGCGCGCCGGTGAGCGCGACCTACCGGATATCGTGGTTCCGCCAGAGAAGCTCGGCACGGCACTGGACGGCGATCAGGTCCTCGTTCATCGCCCAATGCGCCGCAAGCGGGGGCAGCTTGTCGCCGAGAAGTTCGGCCAGATTGTCCGCGTCCTGCGGCGCCGCCGACCCACCTTGGTCGGGCGCTTCGTGGCCGACCCAGACGGTCCCTGGGTGGACCCCTTTGCCCGCCGACTGAAGATGAAGGTGTTGCTGGATCCGGTACCGGACGTGCTGCCGCGCGCCGGCGAGTTCGTCGAGGTGGCAGTCGGCGAAATCCCCGAGGTGGGCGAGGTCACAGGCCGCCTGCTGCGCTGTCTGGGTTCGTCGGGGGAGCCCGGGGTCGACGAGGAGGTCATCCTCGCCGAGCTGGCTATTCCGGTTGCGTTTTCTCCCGAGGCGCTGCAGGAGGCGGAAGATCTGCCGGCCGGAGTGCGCTCGGGAGACCGCGTCGGCCGGGTGGATCGGCGCGACCAAGCGGCGGTGACGATCGACGGCGAGACCGCTCGCGACTTCGACGATGCCGTCGTCGCACTTCCAGCCGACCAAGGCGACATCGAAGTATTCGTCCACATCGCCGATGTCTCCCACTATGTTCGGCCTGGGCACGCCCTCGACGGGGCGGCGCGGGAGCGTGGCACCAGCGTCTACCTGCCCGGACGGTGTGTGCCGATGTTGCCGGAGAGGCTCTCCAATCAGCTTTGCTCACTCCTTCCCGGGGAGGACCGGCTCGCGTTCACCGTGCGCTTTCTCGTCAAACCCAACGGCGCCGTCGAGGGCTACCGGGCCGAAAAGGCGGTTTTCCGTTCCCGGCGTCGCTGCACCTACACCGAGGTCTTCGATTGGGTCGAGCGGGGGCAATGGCCGGCGGACATCGCGCCTGAGGTGCGCCGCTCCGTGGAGTTGTTGGACGAGGCGGCGGTGCGAATCGGTGCGAGGCGTCGCGCGCGCGGGGCCATCGACTTCGACCTGCCCGAGCCTGAGATCCTCCTCGATCCCGAGGGGTTCATGACTGGCGTCCAAGCGGCTCCGCGCAACCGCGCGCACCGCCTGATCGAGGAGCTGATGGTCTCGGCCAATGAGTGCGTGGCGCGTATGCTGGTGTGGGGCGGACAGTTGGGCCTTTTCCGCGTCCATGAGCGCCCATCTCCAGGCAAGCTTGCCGAGCTACAAGCGGTCCTCGTGGAGTTCGGTCTGGCGCTCAAGGGTGACCTCGAGGAACTCCCGCCACGAGCACTCCAACGCGTTCTTGCCCAGATCGAAAAGGCGCCCGAGGAACGGTTCCTTCAGACACTCGTGTTGCGGGCACTCGCGCGGGCGAGGTATCTGCCGTCGTGCAAAGGACACTATGCACTGGCCACGGATTTCTACCTGCACTTTACGTCGCCGATCAGGCGCTACCCGGACCTCGTCGTGCACCGGCTGCTCGGCGAGATGCTGGCGGGTCGGGTGCGGCAGGGGGCGGAACGCGCGCTCGCGGAGGCCGACCTTGAGGAACTTGCGCCCCAATGCTCGCTAACCGAGCGGCGCGCCGAAGAGGCCGAGCGAGAAGTGGTCAAGTGGAAGCAAACTGAGTACATGCGCGCTCACGTAGGCGAGGAGTTCGTCGGCCACGTGACCGGAGTGGTGGCCTTTGGGGTATTCGTTCAGCTCGCGGAGGTGTTCGTCGAGGGCCTCATCCACGTGGCCGAGCTGAGGGACGACTACTACCGGTACGACGAAGCTGGCCACAGGCTGGTGGGCCAGCGGCACGGGGGCGTCCTCCGGCTCGGCGACGAGCTGCGAGTTCGGGTCAGGGGGATCGACGAGGAATTCATGGAGGTCGACCTTGAGCCGGTTGCGGTTGGGCCGCCGGCGAAGCGACCAGCGCGCCCCACCGGACTGCGCGGCAAACAGAAAGCCAGGCCGCTTCGGCGACGCCAGTCGGCCGGTTGACGGACCCGAGGAACCGGGGCGTGCGGTGGTCCGGGCGCTGGGAAAGTGGCCGCTCTTCAGCGGCGTACGAGAGAGCGGGCGGTCAGGCTGACCGCCCGTTCCACAAGCATCTGATTGGTTTGAGGTAGGCGGTTTACAACCGCTGTGCCGCCCAGGGACACGCCTTGCGATCGCTCCGCGCCGAAGGGCGCTACTTATCCTCGACGTTGATTGCGATTGCTTTCGGCTTCGCCTCCTCCCGTTTCGGGAGCGTGAGCTGGAGCACTCCATGGCGGTAGACGGCGCGAACCCGTTCTGGGTCGACGTTGGTCGGGAGGTTGAATGAGCGCTCAAAGGCTCCGTATGATCGCTCGACCCGGTGGTAGGTTTCGCCCTCGGTAGCCTTCTCGAACCGGCGCGAGCCCTTGAGGGTAAGGACGCCGCTTTCCACCGAAACTTCAACGTCCTTCGGTTCGATTCCTGGCAGCTCCGCAGCAATTTCGAGGGCATCCTTGGTTTCCCGCACGTCCACTGCTGGTAGCCAGCTCGCGGTGACGAAGTCCTCGTCCGGTCGGCGCGCGTGGCCCCAAGCATCGTCGAAGGCGCGGTTTAGGCGTTCTTGAAGGGTCGCCATTTCCCGGAACGGATCCCAGCGAACGATGGTCGGCATGGTGAGTTCCTCCTTTGGTGGAGCCGTCTCGCGGGCTCCAATACCGAATATAGGATATGAGCATAGAACTGTCAAGGACGAGACCATAAGCCAATGCATATCTTAGCGTGTTGCGCTGATATTCATGATCTTGGGCTAACCGAGGGCATGGCACAGTACTTGAAAGCGTTTCGAAGGTGATCAGGGGGTAGGAATGCTGGCAATGATCTTCGCGAGCGCGATCATGAACGCGACGCCACTGGCGTTGCGGGTCGAGGTGCAACCGCTTGGAAGCGGTCCTCAACACGCGACGGTAGTGGGGGTGGCGCTACAGGTCGCGCCCGAGGACCTCAAGCGTGCGGGCGAGCGCCTGCGGGTAGCGCTGACGCTTTCGCAGGGCGGCAAGGTGGTCGACACAAGCGATGCTGTGGTGGAGTTGGCCGCGGACGGAAGCGCGCTTCTCTACCGGGAATGGCCGACAGGCGAGGGCGAGCTGCAGGTCGAGGTTGAAAGCGGCGATGGCAAGGTTCGCGGCGGCTGGGTTGGAAAAGTGGTGATCCCGGTCGGGGAGAAACCATTTCAGGCCGTTCCGGGAGGGCCACCGGATGCGCTCGCTCTGGCCCCGGAGCCTCCCGCAACAGGCGTCCTCCGCTTCAAACCGCCAGCGCAGGCCGCGGGGCTTGGCGCGGTCGAGTTGGAGGTCGAAGCACCGGACGGCACAGCCAAGGTCGAGTTCACCGCCGATGGCCAAGCGCTGGTGCAACGCAACCGACCGCCGTGGACGGTCTCGGTGCCACTTGGCCAGGTCGCGAAGCGAACCACGGTGAAGGCGGTGGCCTTTGCAAGTGACGGCAGCTTCCTGGGTGAGGACGCAGTGGTGCTCAACGGAGCCACGGGGCAAATTCCGGTCGAGATCCTCATCGCTCCGTCTCTCAAGAGCGGGGCTCGGGAAGTGACGGTGTCGGTTGGGGCGACGGCGGTCAACGAGGTCGTCCTCCGGGCCGATGACCATGCGATCGAGCGCTGGACCTCGTGCCCGTGCGTGGCGCGAGTACCGGAGACCGCACTCAAGACAGTCAAGGTGCTGTCCGCCGAAGCCACTGGCCGAGGCGGGATGCGGGGTGAGGCAGTCAAGGTCCTCGGCTCGGAGGGTTTCTCCGAGTCGGTTCGCGTCGAGGTGGTGGAGCTCCCGGTCACGGTGGTTGACAAACAGGGAAGGCTGATCAAGGACCTTCCTCGTGAGGCGTTCCAGGTGCGTGAGGACGGCCGCGAGGTTCCTCTCGAGTCCTTTGCGACCACCGAAGAGCTCCCTCTCGCGCTCGGCATCCTGGTCGACACCTCAGGGTCGATGCGGGAGGAATTCCCGGCGGTGCGCAAGGCAGTTTCCGGCTTCGCGACCAACCTCCTGCGAGCTGGTGATCGCTACTTCCTGATGACTTTCGCGTTCGAGCCGGCGATGCAGATCAATTGGGCCACGGACTCGCAGGGGCTCGCGTCCTCGCTCGAGCGTATCGTTCCCGAGGGGGGCACCTCGATCCACGACACTCTCGTGCGAGCCCTGGAGGAGTTTCGCGGACGGACGGGTCGCTCCGCTTTGGTTCTCCTCACGGACGGCGACGACACGACCTCGCGGACGACGTGGGACGTGGCATTGCGCTACGCCAAGACCGTGCGCGTGCCGATCTTCACCATCGGGTTTCGCATTGGCAAACTTGACTTCCTGGTTCGCAAACGGCTTGCCGAGCTTGCCCAGGCAACGGGCGCCGAGGTTTTCTTCGCGCCCAACCAAGGAGTACTGGCCGACACCTACCGACACATCGACGAACAGCTTCGCGCCCAGTACCTGCTCACCTACCGGTCGCCGTCGGCCAAGAACCCGGACCTCTTCCGCACCGTACAGGTCGCGGTACGGAACGAGGGCATGACCGCGCGCACGATCGCGGGGTACTTTCCGTCGCAGTGACGTCCCGCATCGTTGCGCGTCAACCGTGGTGTACGACGATCCGTCCTTTCGGAGCGGGGGGTGAACAATGAGAAAGATCAGAACTCCCGGAGCAATTCTCGCCCTAGCGGCCACACTGGCACTGGGCGGGTGTGTGGTAAGCGCGTGGGTGCCGGGTGAGCCTCCAGCGCCTTACGTTGAGGCGCAGGTCGTCGCGCCCGGTCCAGGCTATGTCTGGATTGGCGGGTGGTGGGAGTGGCACAACCGTTGGGCTTGGCGGAACGGCTATTGGGCTGTCCCGCCTCACCCCCGCGCGACTTGGGTCGCGGGCCGCTGGGATCGTGGCCCGCGGGGCTGGCGGTGGCGCCCGGGCCGGTGGAACCGGTAGCGGTCTCCAACCCCAGACCTGAGTAGTACTGGCCGCGTGGCAGACCCGATTCGATCGCGCTAGACTCATACGCGCATGTCCCATCGGGTGCTCGTGACCCAGGCAGTCGCTGGGAGAACGGCGCGCGCGGAGGGTTTTGCTAGCCCCGGCGACGCGGTGGAAGGTTGCGTCGTCGTCGCGGCGCCTGCGGACCTGTCGGGGTGGAGGGCGGCCTCGTTTTCGGAGGCGGCGTGGGTCGTGCTGGGGAACGGGCCGCCCCCGGTCGGCGGTGGAGGCCCCTTCCTCCGTCTGCCCGCCACGGCTGGCGAGGAATCCATCGAAGCGGCGATCGACGCTGCCCTTGAGTTACTTCGACTCCGCGAGGAGCTCGCCCAACAGCAAGGCGAGACGGCAGCGGCTCGCGAGCGCCAGCTCGACCTCGTGCGGGTCGGCATCGCGCTCACCGCGGAACGTGACCTCGATCGTCTCTTGCAGGTGATCCTCACCACCGCCCGGGAGTTGCTCATCGCCGATGCGGGTTCTCTCTACCTCATTGACGAGCATGACGGCGAGAGGGTGCTGCGCTTTGTTCTGGCGCAAAACGACTCCGTGCCAGCCAGCCTGGCCACGAGGTCCCTGGCGCTCGACAGCAGTTCCTTGGCAGGGTACGTCGCCACTAGCGGCGAAGTGGTGACGGTGGCAGATGCACACGACCTTCCGCCCGATCTCCCTTTCTGCTACAACCCGAGTTTCGATCTCGCCAGTGGCTACCATACCGTCTCGGTCCTCACCGCGCCGATCGCCACCCGCGCTGAAGAGGTCATTGGGGTGCTCCAGCTCATCAACAGAAAGAGCGATCCTACGGTGCGGATTCTGGACCGGGACGACGCGGATCGCGTTGTGCAGCCGTTTGGCGAGACGGAAGTCGGACTCATCCGGGCGCTCGCAGCACAGGCTGCCGTGGCAATCGAAAACACTCGGCTCGTGCATGAGATCGAGCGTCTGTTTGAGGGTTTCGTGCGCGCCGCCGTGGTCACCATCGAGCAACGTGATCCCGCAACCTGTGGCCATTCCCTGCGCGTGGCGCACTACACGGTGTCGCTGGCGCGCGCCTTGGAGCGGAACGCACCTCCGACCTACCGCGGCGTGAGCTTCAGCCGAGATCAGATCACCCAACTGCGCTATGCCGCCTTGCTCCATGACTTCGGCAAAGTGGGGGTGCGCGAGGCGGTGCTGACAAAGGGCAAGAAGCTCTTCCCCGAGCGGCTGGCGCTGATCAAGGAGCGCTTCCTCCACGCCGGGCGGGCGCGCGAGGCCGCGCTACTGCGCCGCCTGCTTGGTGCGCTGCAAACGCTTGGACGCGCACCGGGGTCGGAGGACATGGAGAACCTGGAGTTCGCGATTCGGCAAATGAAGAACGAGCTGCACGCCAACTTGGCAACGGTGGTGGCAGTAAACGAACCAGCCGTCCAAGAAAGACCGACTGCCCCGCTCCTTGCCCGCTTGGCCCAGAGCACATTCCCGGGCGTCGACGGCGCCGAGCTTCCCTTGCTCGTGCCCGAGGAGTTACGGGCGCTTTCGATCGGGAAGGGGTCCCTGGACGAGGGTGAGCGGAGCGAGATTGAGGCACACGTCGTGCACTCGTACCAGTTCCTCCTCACCATTCCATGGCCGCGGCGCTTCGCCGGCATCCCTGGCCTCGCGTACGGCCACCATGAGAAGCTCAACGGTAGGGGTTACCCAAACCGGCTGGTGGCGGACCAGATCCCGGTCGAGGTGAGGGCGATGACGGTGAGCGACATCTACGATGCGCTGACGGTCGGCGACCGTCCCTACAAGGCAGCCATGGCTCCCGAACGGGCGCTGGCGCTGCTCGAGGCCGACGCCGAGTCCGGTGCGCTCGATGCGGATCTCGTGCGGCTTTTCATCGATGCGCGCATCTTCGCCCAGCCGATGACCGATGGCCCGGCGGTCTGAAGCGGGGCTAGCGCGAAAAGTGGGCAACGTAGAACCGCCAGCTTCCAACCCCAACCAACCCAACGCCAAGAAGGAACAGCGCCACACCCATGCAACGCATGACCCACCGTTCGATCTTCGGTGTAAGCAGCACCGATCCGCGCGAAAGTGCCCACAGCAGCGGCGCGTACCATGCGAGCACGCCGCCAACTAGCGCGCCCAGCATCCAAAGCAGGCCGGAGGCGCCATGTGCGCGGGCGGCTTCCACGAAAGCGAGGCCTGCCGTGACCCACCAAATCCAATAGTGGGGGTTGCCAGCCGCAACCAACAACCCCAAGAAGAAATGGCCAACTGGGCTGCCTTCCTTGACGTGAACTCGGACCTGCGGGTCGCGAGTCGGGTGGGGAGAGCGCAGGGAGCTCAGCCCGCCCCAAAGGAGAGCGGCCCCGCCGAGCACCTCGACAAAGGGGATGGCGCCGAGCTCGCGTAGCTTGGGGGCGGCACCCGAAGCCAAAGCCGCGAAAAGCGCCACGTCTAGGCTTGTCACGCCGACGAGAAACCACACCGCTGCCATGAGGTGGCGTGAAAGCGCGAGGCGAGTAGCGACGAGCGTAATTGGTCCCGGTACGGCCACGGTGGCGAGCGAGACGAAGAACGCCGACGCGACCAGCGCCGGGAGCGAAAGGGGGGTGGCCAGGCTCGGCACGGCGGCCTATCCGAGCTTGTAGCCGATCTGTCTGAGGAACTGCATCCGCGCCGCAACGTCAGCCTTGCCCTCCACCCCTTTCGGCGAGCAACCGTCGATCACGCCTAGGATGGCGCGCCCGCTGTCAGACTCCGCCACCACGATCTCGGCTGGGTTGGCGGTGGCGCAGAAAATGCTGCACACCTCCGGGACCGCCTTGATCGCGTTGAGGACGTTCACGGGAAAGCCGTTCTCCATGAACACGAAGAAACAATGTCCGGCACCGACGGCCACGGCGTTGCGGGCGGCCAGCTCAACCAGTGCTTGGTCGTTGCCGGAGCGACGCACGAGCGCGGGGCCGGAGGACTCGCAGAAAGCGACTCCAAACCGCATCGCCGGTGCGACCGTGACGATCGCCTCGTGCAGATCCTCGACCGTCTTGATGAAGTGCGCCTGACCGAGGACAAAGTTAGTGGCCTCGGGTTTCTCTACCTTGACCGTGACCAGGTCCATTGTGGCTTCCTCTCTCGCGCGCCCGGCGGGGACGCCGCCGGCGTTCACACCGAGCCTCGTTCTTCCTCACGGTGGCCCGGCCAGCTCGACCACCATATGCGAGAGCGCCTTCGTGAGCAGTACCAGCAGTTCAGGCGATAGGCGGTCGCGCTCCACCTCAACCGGCATGTCGGGATCGTCTGGGGGGTCAGCCTCAGAGCGGGTAGAGACAACCAGCGCCGGCGCCCTGCGCGCGGCCACCAGGCTCGCACCGGCGTGCGGGGACCGAATTTCGTCTTCCGGCTTCGGCATCAAGCCGACGTGCTTGAGCGGCTGGGTCAACAGCAACGGGAACCGCGAAGCCTTGTTCATGCCTTCGAGGTACACGTTGGCGGTCCGCGGCCAACTGTCCGGGATCCCCAATCGGTCGAGCTCGACCCAAGCGGTCACCGTGCCGTGGAGCTGGTCAAGGAGCGCGTGGGCGCCTGCGGCCTCGTGATACCCGCCGGCGAGAAAGGCGACCAGGATGGGCGCTCGGTGCGGCATGCGACTCATCGCGGCCGCAGCTTCGAGCGCGACTGCCACGCCGGACGCGTTGTCGTTGAGGTTAAGCGCGCGAAGGTAGGAGTCCGGCAATCCTCCTCGCGCGCCGTCCCAGTGTGCGGCCAGCACCACCGGCCAACGCCGTTGGTCGGTGCCGGGCAGATCGATCAAGAGGTTCGTCCACTCCTGCTCGATGTCGTTTGGAGCGCGACGGAGGAAACCCTGCTCGCGAATTTTCAGGTCACGCCGCCCCGCCTCCTGTTGCAGCACTCCGAGCACCGCCCTCGCTTCTGGCGCCCATGCGTAGCGGGTCTGCACCACCGGGCCCGTGCCGTCTTGCGGCGTTTGGCCCGAGAGACGATCAAGCGTCGTCACCAGGCGACCTCGCGCAACTGCGCCGCCATCGGGGAGCGCCTTCTTGAGCAGGTTGTTGAGGAGGTCGCGGCTTGGATCCTGGGGGGTTCTCGGCACCCAGGCGAGGCCCCAACGCAAGAGGAGGGTGCGCCGGTCGAAACCAGCGCCCTCGTTCGGCGATGCCATCACCGCGACGACCACTTGGTCGGCGGCTTGCAACGGGGGTATCTCAAGGCGGGCGACGCCGACGCCGGAAAAGCTGAGCTGCAGCTCCTGGTCGGGTCCGCGGGTGCGGAGCAGGACGGCGCGACCGACCCAACGCGCCGACGCCTCCCCCTGGAGCGTGAGCGGAAACGAACGCTCGCCGTTGCCCTCGATGAGGAAGTACGCCATCCCGCCCACCCCGACCTCGACGGCGCCCGAGGCAGGGCGGGAGGAAACGACGCGCGCCACCGGCTGAGGGCGGGGCGGGGCAACCGTGGCGAAGCAGAACCTGCCGTCGCCGATCGTGGGGTCGTCAAGCCAACACGCCATCGCGAAATCTGCAAGCAGACCGGGGACGGTGGCTCCCTTTCCGGTCTGGGCGAGCAGCTTTGCGACCCCGGCAAGACCATTTTCCGGTCTCGCCGCGAGCTCTCGCAGCCCTTCGTCGCCGAGTTTGTCACGCAGGTACTGGAGGAAAAGTAACGACCACCCGCGCTCGCCCCAAGGGTCTGCAGGGGAATGGAGCCGTCCGTCCGGGTCGAAGTCTCCCCACAGCAGGCGCACCGGGGCTAGTCCGCAGAGGTAGGGCATGTAGTTGGCCAGGAGCGCGCTCCACGCCGTCTCGCCCGGATCGCGGGCCCAATGGAGCAGACGGTGGAAGCTCTCGGCGAGCTCGCGCACGTTCCAGCCCGAGCGGTTCCCCTGGTCCTCGAACGTGTGGTAGAGCACCTCACCCTCGTTCGAATGGAACCCATAGCTCAGAGCATCTTTCTCGGCCATCTCGTCAAATGGGAAGAAGAATCCACGTCCCGGGCACCGGCGGGTCAAGAGCAGGATCACCTTCCCGTTGCCGTCGCGATCCGGGCAAGGCCCGAACAGGGCAACCTCGCGGGGGAAGATCGTCTCGTCGAACTCGTGCACCGCGCCCGCGATTTGGCGGTTCTCATCGTCCTCACCTGCGGATGAGAAGTGGTACCCCTCCTCCTCGTAGACGACAAGCTTCTCGCCGGCGCGAGCGAGGTGTGCCGTGACCTTCTCCTGGACAGGCTGCGGGTGCGGACCCTCCACCACGGTCCAGAAGGACCGGGTGTCCGGAAACAACGTCGCCGCGGCGGCCACGAGCGGTAGCGCGAGAACGATCATTCCGCCTCCACGCCGGTTCCGTGCAAGTTTAACCCGGAACTTGGAACGCTCTCGGGTTACGGCGACGGCGCGCACCTATTGGCCGACCCTGGCGCTTGGGCGCGCGCTCTCTGGGTGAGAGACCGTCTTTGCCGGAAAGCTACAGTTGCGTGGAGCCTCTGGCGCAGAGACGAAGCCGCCAGGGCAGGGTTTAGAATGCAAATCCATGGCCCCGGCGCTAGGGCAGGCATTGGCATGGTACGTGACGCTGACCGCGGGAGGCGCCGCGGCTACTGGTTGCCTGCGCCGCCTGGGCGTGGGAAGCGGCGCGAGTTGGGCTGTCGCGCGCCTGGTCGGATGGACGCTCGCGGGCTATCTCGCCTGGATCGTGGGGTGGGCCGGAGTGAGGCAGTGGTGGTGGGCTGGCCTGGTCGCGATCGCCGGGCTCGTCTGGTGGGGTGCCAAAGGTTGGCGTCACGCCGAGTTTCGCGCGCTTGTCGAACCAGAGGTGGTCGGAGTCGCCACATTCCTGTTGCTTGCGTTTCTACGGTTCCCCGCGCTGGCCGTGACCGGAACCGAGAAGCCTATGGACCTGGCCATCCTCGCGACCCTGCTGCGACCTGGATCGATCCCTCCGGTCGATCCTTGGCTCGCCGGTCACTCGTTGGCGTACTACTACTGGGGCTTCGTGCCATGGCTTCTTCCCGCCAAGCTCTGCGGCTTCGCTCCCGACCAGATCTTCAACCTGCTCGTCCCGACCCTGGCCGCACTGTCAGCCCAGGCAGGATGGGCGCTCGCGCGCGTCCTGGGCGGCAGTCGGCGAAGCGCAGTGATGGCGGGCTTCCTGGTGGTTTTCGCGGGTACATTTGAGGGTTGGCGCCAGCTCGTCGCCGGCGCAAGCCTTCGGAACCTCGATCTATGGGCATCATCGCGGGTGATCAAGGGCGCGATCACCGAGTTCCCACTCTTCACCTTCCATCTCGGGGATCTCCATCCTCACCTCCTGTGCATCCCGCTTGTCCTCACCGCGATTTTTCTCGCTCGAGTGGTGGGACACGTTGAGACGCACCGGTACGCTCTCGCCCTTGTCGGGGCGGTGGTGTACGGCGCTGCAGCGGCGGCCAACCCATGGTGCGCAGTGCCCGTAGGTGGCGCGATCTGGTTGGTGGCACTCGCGGAGCAGGATGGCTTCGTGAACTTCACAGGCGAGGGACGACGGCGCTGGGCGCTGGTAGTCGGACTTGGCGCGGTAGGTTGGGCCCTGTTCGTCCCGTTCTGGCTCAACTTCCACCCCCCTGCGCAAGGGTTCGGCTGGGTCAGATCGGGCACTCGGGGCGATGAGCTTTTCGTGTTCCTTGGTGCCATCCTCGTCCCCGCGTGCCTGGTGGGATGGGAGCTTGCGCGGCGGCTTGGTGGAGTCGCGTCTGCGCGCCGCCAGTTCGTCCGCGCCGGATGGCTGGCCGCGACGGTTGTTCTGGCGGCAGCGACCCAGCGCCCGGCGTTAGGGCTGGCGGTTGGGCTCGGCACCCTCCTTGTCATCGCCGTGTTGGGGGGGAGGGCACGCCCGGCACGGCCGTCGTTCGCGCTCGCGAGCGTTGCCCTGGCGCTGCTCGCCTTCATGGAGGTGGTCTTCGTCAAGGACCCATACGGTGACGAGTTTTACCGCATGAACACCGTGTTCAAGACTTCCTCCCTGGCGTTCATACTGCTGGCGGTGACAGCGCCGGTGTTGCTTGGGTGGCTCCGCCGCCGCCGACCCCTGCTCGCAGTGATCGGGACGCTTGTCGTGGGGTTCTCCGTGCTTCCTCAGTTGGCCACGCTGGTCGGCCGGGCGCTTCCCGCGTCCGGGATGAGCTGGGACGGGCTGCGGTGGATGGCGCCTGGAGAATCCGCAGCGGCGGCATTCCTGCGCAGCCTGCCAGCGCGATCTGTGCTGGTCGAAGGTATCGGCGAGGCGTACTCCGACGCGGCGCGAATGTCCGCCGCCTCGGGCGTACCGACGGTTCTCGGCTGGAGCAATCACGAGTCGGTATGGCGCGGGGCTACGATCGGCGAGGAGCTGGTCGAGCGCCAAGCCCAGGTCGAAAGGCTCTTTCGCTGCGGCAGCGAGACGCTGGTGCGTCGCATTGCCGGTGAGCTTGGCGCGGGTTATGTGGTCGTCGGCAGCGTGGAGCGCCGCCTCTACCCGCCGGCAGGTCTCGCCGCCGTAGAGAGGGCGGGCCGGGTCGCATTTCACTCCGATCAATGTCTTGTAGTCGCCGTCGGATCGTGAAGGAGCAGCGATGGGCAGAAGGGAACGCCTCGCTTGGACCGCGCTGCTGGTCGGAACGCTGCTCCTGCACCTGGTCGCGCTCGGGGCTCGTCCGCCGCACCACGACGAGGCGGTGCACTGCGATTTCGCCTACAACCTGCTCCATGCCGGCGCATATCATTACGATCCGACCTATCACGGACCTCTGTTGTTCTACGTGATAGCGCCGTTGTTCGCCGTCCTGGGAGGGACGACTGCCGTTGGACGCCTCTATCCCGCTCTCGCCGGTGTAGCGCTTGTCGCACTGCCGCTGCTCCTGCGACGGCGGCTTGGGTGTGGGGCGGCGTGGTGGACCGGACTGCTGGTGGCGATCTCGCCGAACTTCCTCTACTACTCGCGCTTCATCCGCTCCGACGTGCCAGTGTGTCTATATACCGGTGCTGCTCTCGCCGCATACCTGCTCGTGCGCAGGAGAGGGTGGCGGGCGGTGCCTTGGATCGGTGTGGCGGCCGCGGCGCACGCCACCTCGATCGAAACGTTCTACGTCTACGCGCCGCTGCTGGGTGTGGCGATGTGTGCAGTCGCACTCTACGACGCGCTGCAGAGGAGCGTCCGACTGGCGTGGGACTGGCTTAAACAGTGTCGGCTCGGGGTCGTAGCGCGGGTCCTGGGGTTCATTGGCAGGACGCTCGGTGGGGTGCTCAAGGAACTCTGGCGCAGCTTGGGTCGGATGCTGAGATGGGTGAAGCTGTATTGGTTGGCACTGGGAACGGCGGTCGCCTGGTTCGTTGTCATCACGGTGCTTGCGTACACGGTGTTCTTTGTCCACCCCGAGGATTGGCTGTTTCCACTCAAAGCGGTCAAGTACTGGTATCACCAGCACCAGATCCAACGAGTCGGCGGGCCGTGGCACTTCCACTTGATTCGCCTTGCGGCCTACGAGTTCCTTCCCCTGGTAGCGGCGCTCGTGCTGGCATTGCGGCGGCGCAGCCGGCTCAAGCGAATCGAGCTCTTCTGCCTTTCCTGGGGGATCGCGGCCGTTGGCCTTTTCGCATATCTCGGGGAAAAGACCCCGTGGCTGATCGTGCACCAGGTTCTGCCGTTCTTCCCACTGGCTGGAGCACAATTGGCGCGCACGTTCTCACCTCACGGCCGTTGGTGGTCGCGCGGGCTGGCGGTGGTGGGTCTTGGTGCGACGGCGTGGAGCGCGCTTGCGGCAAATTTTCTATACCCGACGATCTCTCCCAACAACCCTCATGCAGAGCTGCTCGTCTTCGTGCAGACGACACCGGAGGAGGAGGCTCTCGCCCAGCGCGGCATCGCGATTGCGCGGAACCAGGAGGGAGTCACAGACGCCGCGGTCGCCGGGGAGGGCACCTGGCCGCTCTCTTGGCAATGGAAGAAGCTCCGCATTTGGTGGAGCCTGCCGGAGGGGGGGATGCAACCGACGCTGGTGGTGAGCAACCCGGAGGATGAGGCCACGGTCCGCCAGCGGATTGGTGGGGTTTACCGCATGGAACGCATCCCGCTGCGGGCGTGGTGGGTGGAAGACCTCTCCGCGATCACGCCCGCAAGCGCGCTACGGTGGTTCCTCACCCGCAGGCCGTGGTCGCCGGGCGGGGCGACGGACATCCTGGTGTTTGAAAAGCCAGGAAGCTGAGATCCGTCGCGGTTGGCATGCGAAAGGAGAAGCCGGCATGATAGGGTTTCTTGCCGCGGTCCCGTCCGCGGTTGGGCTGGCGGCAAGCGCGAAGGAGGGCGGCGCAACGTGAGCGTGGAACTTTCGGTGGTGATCCCCGTTTTCAATGAAGAGGCAAACATCCCGGAGCTTTTCCGGCGGCTCGACGCAGCGCTCTCGGGGTTGAGCGGCTCCCATGAGATCGTCATGGTGGACGATGGCTCAACGGACCGAACCTGGGCGATGGTCGGCGAGCTGGCCGGCCGCGATCCCCGCGTGAAGGGTGTGCGCTTCTCCCGCAACTTCGGCCATCAGATGGCGTTTACCGCTGGTCTCGATCACGCGGACGGCGACGCCGTGGTCATCATGGATGGCGACCTTCAGGACCCGCCGGAGCTGATCCCGGAGCTCGTGGCCCGGTGGCGCGAGGGCTACGACGTGGTCTACGCGGTGAGGGGCAAACGGGAAGGGGAGACGGCGTTCAAGTTGATCACTGCCGCTGCGTTCTATCGTCTGATGGAGCGCATTGCCCGCATCAGGATTCCGGTTGACACCGGCGACTTTCGCTTGATGAGCCGCCGGGCGGCGGACGCGCTGCGCCGCCTCCCGGAGCGCCACCGTTTCACCCGTGGCCTGGTGGCATGGCTTGGCTTTCCGCAGACCGGGGTCACCTACGCGCGGGCCGCGCGCCACGCGGGCGAGACCAAGTACCCGCTCCGCAGCATGCTGCGCCTTGCCAGCGACGGCATCACCTCTTTCTCCTACGTGCCGTTGCAGCTTGCCACCTGGCTTGGGCTGCTCGTTGCCGGCGTGTCGTTGGCCGCGGAGGTGGCGCTGTTGGGCGCACGGGCCTTCGGTAGCCACCCGTGGACCTGGACCTACGTAGCAGCGGCGCTTGGCTTCGTTGCGGGCCTTCAGCTCCTCACGACTGGCGCGCTCGGCGCCTACGTGGGACGGATTCACGACGAGGTCAAGCGGCGCCCACTTTACCTCGTGCAAGACACGATCGGTTTTGGCCCACCGAACCCGGGCTGAGGTAGCACCTCGATTGGCGGCACACGCGGCTCGGGCCGGCGCCTCGCAACGGACCGGCGGTCCGCTCGTGAGAGCGTCGCCGCGGGATCTATGACGGGGCCGCGATAGTGCATCGTGATCGAGGAAAGGTACTCGCAGGGATGGAGCCGAGCGCGCTACTGCTCGACCTCGGCAATGGCCGCCGCCGGGTCCGCCGAACCCTGCACCACGCGCTGCAGGCCGGGGTAGTAGCGATCGGCCATCGAGACCGCCACGTAGAGCAGGTTCTGGTACTGCGTGTGCGTGATCTCGCCGCCCTCGACGTCCATCGCGCACTTGAACCGAACCTCGCCATCGTTGAGGTCGAACTCGAAGTTGCCGAGCAAGAGCCCATAGTTCGCGCGCGTGAGAAACTCCATCACCTCGCGGCGCCGCGCCTCTGGGACCTTCCCCTCGACGAAAGTGAGAAACCGCACAATCGTGCGATCCGGATCCACGACGCACACGAGGCGAAAACTACCGTTGTCACCGGCGACAGCCATCTCGAGCGCCTCATGGTTGGGAAGCTGGCGGCACTCGTAGCCGTCTTGTTCGAAGTACTTCTTGATGGTGTCGAAGAGGGAACCCAAGTGCGGCCTCCGTTGCCCTGTCCGTTTAAGGTTGCACCGCCACGGGTGCACTGTCAACCGCGACCGGGTTAGTACGGCTTCGTCAGGGCCGGCGGATGCTACTCTCGTCACGTGAAAGGGGTGGCGCTGGTGGGACCCTCGTGGCCGTTGCGGGGCGGGATCGCCCGCACGACCACGGCCCTCGCAGACGCGCTGGACGCAAGCGGGCGCCTGGCCGGGTTTCTGGTTCCGCGTCGGCAGTACCCGATCTGGCTCTACCCCGGTCGTCGCGATACCGATCCCTCCGCCTGCGCGCGATTGGCCTTGGCGCAGGCATGTTTCTCGGTGATGGAGCCGTGGACCTGGCCGGGCCTCCTGCGCCGTCTGCGCGCCCTGGACGCCAGCGCGCTGGTGCTGCCCTACTGGACCGCGGCGTGGGCGCCGGTGGAGCTGTTCCTGGCTCGGTTTGGGTCGCTACCCATCGTGGCTGTGGTTCACAACGCCGCCGACCACGATTCCGGCGTACTCGCGCACTCCGCCTCGCGAGCCGTTATCGGCCGCAGTCAGGGTTTCCTGTGCCACGCCGCAGAGGTGGAACGGCACGTCGCAGCGGAGTTTCCCGACTTGCCCTCCGCCGTTCACCCTTTGCCTCCCCACGCCTCTCGCCCGGTGGGAGAACGTCGCGAACGGGCCCGGGCGCGGTTTGGGTTGGCGGCTGACCGGACCGCAGTTCTCTGCTTCGGCCTGATCCGGCCTTACAAGGGCGTGGACGTGCTGCTTGATGCGGTTGCTCGCCTGCCGTCTGCGGTTCCGCTCGTGCTGCTTCTTGCCGGGGAGCCATGGGGAAAGCTCACCATGAGCCTGCAGCGGCGGCTCTTGCAGCCGGATCTTGCGGGTCGGGTCGTGGCGCGCTTGGGGTGGGTTCCCGAGAACGAGGTCGTCGACTGGTTCGCTGCCGCTGACGCTGCGGTCCTGCCGTACCGGAGCGCGACCGGGTCGGCCGTCGCCGCGCAAGCGGTGGGCTTCGGCCTGCCCATCCTCGGCTCCTCGGTCGGCGGAATCGGCGAGGTCGTGGAGGATGGCGTCAACGGTTTGCTGGTGCCTCCCGGAGATCCGGTAGCGCTGGCCGCCGGACTCGCGCGCATCGCGGACCCTTCCCTGCGTGCCCGCCTCTGCGTCGGAGCCCAAGGCGCACAACGGCGGTGGAGTTGGGAGTCGTACGCCTCCGCCCTCGCATCTTTGTTAGAGAGGGTCGTGACGTCCCGACAGCACGGGGCTAGGCGAGTTGGCCGTGCCTGAGCGGGTCTTGGTTCTGGCGTCCCGGTTTCCGTGGCCACCGATTACCGGAGATCGGGTTCGCGCCCTAGCTTGGCTGCAGGCCCTCTGCCCGCGCGCGGCGGTGACGCTGGTGGCGCCGCCTGGGCAGATCCCGCAAGGGGCGCCGCCCTGTCGAT
The DNA here is from genome assembly GCA_044447965.1 of Thermoanaerobaculales bacterium. Taxonomy (GTDB): domain Bacteria; phylum Acidobacteriota; class Thermoanaerobaculia; order Thermoanaerobaculales; family Thermoanaerobaculaceae; genus DATIYW01. The sequence continues at coordinate 55,603 of JBIOGJ010000017.1, forward strand.
TCGTTCCGGCGCCGAGCTCGATCCCCGCCCTACTCGACGCCGGCGTGCGTACCCTCGTCGACCGGTTGCCGCTGACCGCGCTGCTCGCGGCGGGGCGGGACTGGCGGGGTGCCATCGCGCGGGCCCAGCAAGAGGGCGGACCGTTTAGCACTGCCGTCGTGTTGCTGGCGCGGCTCGATCCCTGGGTGTTCCGGCATTTGCGCGCCGACCGCGTGCTCTTCGACGCGATCGATTCGCTCGCCGCCAACCTCGCGGAGCGCGCCTCGGCGGCGCCGCGCCTGTTGCGCCGCGCCTGGCTGTGGGAGAGCCGCCGCACCGCTCGTCTCGAGCGTGCCGCTGGAAGTCGTTATGACCGGGTCGTGGTGGTCGCGGAGGCGGAGCGTGCGGCGTTCGGGGACCGTGCGCAGGCGGTGTTCCATGGCGTCGAGCTCACCGGGCCAGGCAGCGGAGTTCGCGAGTTCGATCTTGGATTCTGGGGCCGACTCGCCTACTTTGCCAACCGTGACGCGGTTGGGGTGCTGGTGCGGGAGATCTGGCCGCAGGTGCGGGCCAGCCTGCCCAACGCCCGCCTTCTCGTGGCCGGCGCCGATGCGCCGCGCTCGATCCGCGCGCTGCATGGCCACGGCGGGATCTCGGTAGTCTCGCCGATCGGCGATCGGGCGGCCTTGCTGCGCACGGTCAAGGTGGCCGTCCTGCCGCTCCGGTTCGGCAGCGGCCAGTCCAACAAGGTGCTGGAGGGCGCGGAGGCGTCGTGCGCGTTGGTGGCGACGCCCGAGGCGGTGCGTGGTCTCGAAACGATCGCTGCCGACGCAGCCATCGAGCGCACACCGGCGGCGCTTGCTGATCAAGCGATCGAACTGCTCTGCGATCCAGCGCGTTTGGCTGCGGCCGGACAGCGCCTGCGCCAAGCGGTGGAACGGGAATTCTCCCGGGAGGCGGCTTGCGAGCGGCTTGCCGCTCTCGTCTTGGGTGAGGAGAAAACGCCGCCGATCACCGGCTGAACGTTTGCATCATCGCCGCAAGGGTGGAGATCGGCATGGCGCCGAGGTGAAGGTGGAGAACGCGCCGGCTCGCCTCGTGGAGCGCTGCGACGTCGCCGAGAGCCTGGGCGAGGCGCAACTGCCCAAAGGTGTGCAACTGACCTGGGATGGGAAGATCGTGGAGCGGGTCCGCGCTTACGACGATCGGCACGATCTTGGCGGGGCCGCCCTTGTGGAGCTGGCCGGTGGAGTGCAGGTAGCGCGGGCCGAAACCGGAGGTGACCGGCACGCCAAGCCGGGCGGACAGCGCGCCCGCCAGGGCGGTGAGGGAGGCCGCAATCTCGGGGTCTTCCGGCAGGTAGGCGAGCAGCGCAATCGCCTCGTCTGCCGCAACGTTACGAACGTGCGCCACGAAAGCCGCGGCAGGATCTGACAGCACGGCGGGCGCGACGACTCGTCCGTGCGCGAGCGCAGCGCGAGCCCGTTCCTTCGCACGCACCACGTCGGGTTCGTCGAGCGGATTGACGCCGAGAAGCAGCGCGGCCAGCGCCGTGGCCACCTCGAGGACAACGAATGCCTCCCCGAGACCGGCTGGCGGCAGCGACCATCGGATGACGGGCAGGTGGTCGCTGGCTTGCGTGAGAGCGGCATCGAGCGCTGCCGTGTCCTCATCGCCAAAGCGCGGCGAGAGGACGACGGCGTTGCGCCATCGCAGCGAACCGACGCGCGCGTGGTCGATCACGAGCGGCAGGATGCCGCACCCATCCTTGCCGGTGCTCTCGGCCACCAACTGCTCGGCCCACGCCCCGAGCGGGGCGAGGCGGGGAGAGGCGCACCACACCAGCGTTCCCCAGCCGTCCGCGGCGGCAGCAGCGATGGCGCTCGCGATCTCCGGTGCGGCATGGCCGTCCCTCAGCCGCGCCAGGGCGCGCTCGCCGCCGTCAAGCAGCGCCTCCGCATCCAAGCCGAGCCAAATTGCTGGAAGGATCCCCACCGTCGAGAGAGCCGAGTAACGCCCACCCACGTCGACCGGGTGATCAAGGACGGCGTGGAATCCCCGCTCCACGGCTACCTTGGCCAGCGCACTGCCGGGCTCAGTCAGTGCGAGGAACCGACTCCCGGCACGTCCGCCAAGTGCCGTCGCCATCGCCTGCCAGAACACCTCGAGCAGCGCCGCGGTCTCCACGGTCGTGCCGGATTTCGATACCGCCAGAACCGCTGAGGTGGCGGGTTCGAGCCGTTCAAGCAGCTCGCCGATACGGTCGGGGTCGGTGGTGTCGACCACGACCAGCTCGCGTCCGGATGGATTGCCCCCGACTTCTCGCAGCACCCGAGGGGCGAGGCTGGAGCCCCCCATGCCGAGGAGGTAGAGCGTGCGCACGTTGTCGGCGGCCAGTCCCGCTGCAAGGCCCTCGAGGCCTTGCAGCTCGCGCCGACTTCGGCTAGGCAAGTCCAGCCATCCCAAGCGCCGAGAGACGCTGGCGGCATGGCGCTCGCCCCAGATCGCGCTGTCTCGCGCAAGCACTCGCGCGCAGGCTTGTGCCTGACCGAGGCGAGAGCGCGCGGCATTGGCACGCTCGTGCAACGCGGCTGGCATCGCGACGCTGGCGGGAGCACAGGCCCGCTTCGCCAAGGCGTCCCGCACCCGCTGCGTCACCGCCTCAACGCTGTACCCCAGCCCCCGCACGACATCGGGCGCCGGTGCCGAGGCGCCGAAACGGTTGAGGCTGATGATTTCGCCGTCACCGACCCAGCGGTGCCAACCCTGGCCGCGCCCCATCTCGATCGCCACCCGGAGCGCGTGATGCGGTCCCAGCACCGCCTGCTGGTAGACCGGGTCTTGCCGTGCGAGCAGCTCGAGCGAGGGCGCAGAAACCACGCGCGTAGGGGTGCCGCCAGCTTCCAATTGCTCGCGTGTGGCCAGCGCCAGGCTCACCTCCGAGCCGGTTGCAACGAGTACCACCTCGGGCGCGCCGTTGGCCGCCTCCATCCGCACGAACGCGCCGCGCTCGACTGCACCAGGCGGGGGCGGCACCAGGACAGGCAGCTTTTGCCGGGTCAGGAGAAGCGCCGTCGGCCCATCGGTGCGTTCGAGCGCGATCCGCCAGGCCTCGACGGTTTCGTGAGCGTCGGCGGGACGCAGCACGACGAGGTTCGGGATCACGCGCAGCGCCACGAAGTGCTCGATCGGCTGGTGGGTCGGGCCGTCCTCTCCGAGCGCGATGGAGTCGTGGGTGAAGACGAAGATCACAGGGAGCTTCTGCAACGCGGCCAAACGCAACGCCGGTCGGAGGTAGTCGGAAAAGATCAGGAAGGTCGCGGCGTACGGGCGCATACCGCCATGCAGCGCCATGCCATTGGCGATCCCAGCCATGGCGTGCTCGCGCACGCCGAAGTGCAGGTTGCGTCCCGCGTAGGCGCCTCGCGCGACGTCCGCCTCGCCCGCGAGCAAGGTGTTGGTCGAGGGCGCGAGGTCGGCGGAGCCACCCACCAACTCGGGAACACGTGGAGCGAGGGCGTGGAGGACCTGGCCGGATGCTTCACGGGTGGCGAGTGGCTTGTCGGCGGCGAAGGTGGGCAGGGAGCCGTCCCATCCCACGGCGAGCTCGCCGCGCCAACGCCTCTCGAGTTCGCCGGCGAGTTCGGGGTGCGCGGCGCGGTAGCCGTCGAGCGCTGCGACCCACCCTCGGCGTAGCTCCGAACCTCGGACCGCCAACGTGCTGAAGTGCGCGCGCACCTCGTCGGGAATCAGGAACGGCTCGGTGATTGGCCAACCCAGCGCTTTGCGGGTCGCCGCAGCGGCTGCCGCGCCGAGGGGAGATCCATGCACCGTGGCGTTGTCCTGCTTCGGACTCCCGTAGCCGATGTGCGTGCGGACGCGGATCAGCGCCGGCGTGTCCTCGCCCGATGCCGCAACGCGGAGCGCCCTCGCGATTGCCTCGAGATCGTTGCCGTCGTCGACCTCGATGACCCGCCAGCCGTAGCCCGCGAAGCGCTTTCCCACGTCCTCGGAGAAAGCGAGCGAGGTCGGCCCTTCGATCGTGATGTGGTTGTCGTCGTAGAGCACTGTGAGGCGGCCAAGCCGCAAGTGGCCGGCGAGGGAAGCCGCCTCGTGGGAGATGCCTTCCATCAGGTCGCCGTCGCTCGCGATCACCCAGGTGCGATGGTCCACCACCGGAGGGCCCTCGCGGTTGAAGCGCGAGGCGAGGTGGCGTTCAGCCAGGGCCATCCCCACCGCGGCCGCAATGCCTTGACCCAACGGCCCGGTCGTGGCCTCGACGCCGGGCGTCAAACCATGCTCGGGGTGGCCGGGCGTGCGGGATTCCCATTGGCGGAACCGCCTGAGTTCATCGAGTGGCAGGTCGTAGCCGAACAGGTGGAGGAGGGCGTAGAGGAGCGCGGAGGCGTGCCCGGCGGATAGCACGAAGCGATCGCGGTCGGGCCAGGCGGGATCGCCGGGATCGAAGCGGAGGAAGCGGCTCCATAGCACGTACGCCATCGGTGCGGCACCGAGCGGCATCCCCGGGTGGCCGGAGCGCGCCTGCTCCACCTGGTCAATCGCCAGCACCCGCAAGGCGGTGATGGCGGAGAGGTCGTTCCCGTCGAACCGCTGCATTCGTGCCTCCATGTGCGCCTGGCCCAGATCCACCTGCGCTGCGGACGACTCTCGTCGGTCCCCGGACCGTTCCGAATCCAAGTTTTTGATTCTCCCGCGCCGCGTCGGTTTCATCAAGTTAGGAGCCTGTCCGAGTAAGCGGGTGGGCCGCGTTGCTGGCGCCGCGGGGTGAGATGCAAGGCGCCACGACGAAGGCGATGTTCCTCCATCGGCGAGGAGCGGCAACGCCGCAGATCGCCCCGCGCCGCCGCAACCCATGGGCGCAGCGAGCGAGCCGAGGCTCTGCCTTGGCGAGCGTGGGGGCGCGGGGGGCTTGAGGCGCCGGGCGGGTGGCGGAGTGGCGCCGTGCCCCCCGCTTCGGATCGTTGCGGGCGCATGCTCTGTTGCTCGTCGGCCACGATGCTCCTGCATCGCCTGCCTCCTCGCGCCTTGCCTGCGCCTCGCAAGCCCCCTGCGCGCGACCCGCCCCATTACTCGGACAGGCTCCTAGTCAAGTGGTAAAATGCGCCGCCCGTCCGGGGCAACGACGCTTTGACGAGGAAAGGGAGTCAGAGATGAAAGGTTATCTCGCAATTCTGGTGGTCGCGGTGGCTACGACAGCGTTCGGACAGCAACAAGCGCCTGCCGGCAAGCCGGGGGAGGCGCCCAAGCTGTCGATTGCCGTCATCGACGTGCAAACGCTGGTGACAGAATCGGCTTCGGGCAAGGAGATCAAGGGACGGCTGCAAAAGCTGGCGGACGAGAAGCGCACGCAGGCGGCCAAGATGCAAGACGAGCACGATACCCTGGCCAAGCAGATCCAGACCCAAGCGGCCACGCTCACGGACGCCAAGCTTGCCGAGCTCAAGAAACAGCTTGAAGACAAAGAAGTCGCGATGCACCGCTTCGACGACGATGCCAAGCAGCAGCTCGACGAGGCGCAGCGCAAGGAGCTGGAAGCCTTGGAGAAGCAGATCATGCCTATCATCCAGGAGCTGGGACGGGAGATGAAGGTTCAGCTCATCTTCAACAAGTTCCAGTCCGGGCTTGTCTACGCCGATGAGGCCGCCGACATCACCGATGTCGTGCTGAAGCGCTTCAACACCCGCGTGACCAAGTGACCGCGGATCGCCGATGGGCGAGCCGCGGTCATCCCGTGCGTAGCGAGGGATCCCGTGGCTCTTCGCAGCCGCATCGAGTGACTGGGGCGGAAGCCTCCCATGAGGATCTTGGGCATCGCCGATGGGCGAGCTGCGGTGATCCCGACCGTCGCAAGGGAACCCCCGGCTCACCTCTGCGGGCGTGGGAGACCTCGGACGCGTGATCGCCTTCACGCTCGGTGAGCTTGCCGCTCGGGTGGGCGGCTCGGTGGTGGGCGACGCGGGGCATCGAGTCGAAGGGATCCGGCCGCTCGAGGACGCTGACGAACGGCATCTTTCCTTCTATCACAACCGCCGCTACCTCAAGCTCGCCGCGGAGTCCCGCGCAGGTGCGCTGCTGGTCGTTGACGCGGCCCCATTTCCAGGGCGCAGCCTTTTGGTGCACAAGGACCCTTACGCCGTGCTCGGCCAACTCCTCGAGCTCTACTTTCCGACCGTTCGTCCGCCGGCCGGAGCGCACCCGAGCGCGGCGATGGCGACGTCAGCCAGAATCGCCGAAGGCGCCAGCATCGGCGCCTGCGCGGTGGTCGGCGAGCGGGTCGAGGTGGGGGCGCGGGCGGTGATCGGCGCTGGTTGCGTTCTCGGCGATGACGTGGCGATCGGTGCGGATGCCTTACTCCACCCGCACGTGGTGGTGGAAGCGCGTTGCCGGGTGGGTGCACGGTGCATCCTGCACTCCGGGGTCGTGATCGGCTCCGACGGATTCGGTTTCGCCACTGTGGACGGCGTACATTCCAAGGTCCCGCAGGTGGGGATCGTCGTGATCGAGGACGATGTCGAGCTGGGCGCCAACGTGTGCGTCGATCGCGCCACCCTCGGTGAGACCCGCATTTGTCGCGGCACCAAAGTGGACAACCTCGTGCAAATCGCTCACAACGTGAAGGTCGGTGAACACTCACTGATCGTGGCGCAAGTGGGAATTTCGGGGTCCACCCAGCTCGGCCACCACGTCGTGATGGCGGGGCAGAGCGGCGCCGCTGGCCATCTCCATCTTGCCGACGGCTGCGTCGTGACGGCGCAGGCCGGCGTGATGGCCGACGTCCCGGCGGGAGCGTGGGTGTCCGGCATCCCCGCACGGCCACAACGGGAATGGCTGCGGGCGATGGCCAGCCTTTTCACCATCGAGGAACTGCGCAAGCGCGTCAAGGCGTTGGAAAAGGTGCTGAAGCAAGGGCAGGGCGAGCCATGATCGACATTCAGGGGATTCTCGACATTCTCCCGCACCGTTACCCGTTCCTGCTGGTCGATCGTGTGCTCGAGCTCGAGCCGGAGCGAATCGTCGCCATTAAGAACGTCACCTTCAACGAGCCGCACTTCACCGGCCACTTCCCCGGCGTCCCAGTGATGCCCGGCGTGCTGATCGTCGAGGCGATGGCGCAGGCGGGCGGCGTGCTGATGCTGCACGACGTGCCCAACCGCCACGACAAGCTGATCTACTTCACCGGCATCGACAAGTGCCGCTTTCGTCGACCGGTAGTGCCGGGGGACCAACTGATCCTCGAAGCGCGGGTCGTCAAGCGCCGGCCGCGCTTTGCGGTGCTTCATGCGACCGCGCGGGTCGGTGAGGATCTCGCCGCCGAGGCCGAGCTTCACTCGGCCATGGTGGATCGTCCAAAGGACGCGTAGTGGCGAAGATCCACGCTACGGCGGTAATTGACCAGCGCGCGCGTCTTGCCGACGATGTCACGATTGGGCCGTACGTAGTCGTTGAGGCGGACGTCGAGCTGGGCCCCGGTTGCGTGGTCGGCCCATTCTGCCGCTTCGAGGGCCCCACCGTGGTGGCGGCAGGCAACCGCTTCGTGTCGCACTGCTCGGTCGGCGCGCCGCCGCAGGATCTCTCCTACCGGGGCGAGCTAACCCGTCTCGAGATAGGCCCCAACAACCTTTTCCGCGAGTTCTGCAACCTCCATCGTGGCACGGCCAAGGGTGGCGGTATCACGCGGATCGGCAGCCACGGCCTGTACATGATCGGCTCGCACATCGCGCACGATTGCCAAGTGGGCGATCACGTCATCTTCGCGAACCAGGGCACGCTGGCCGGGCACGTCACGGTGGGCGAGTGGGCGATGGTCGGCGCGCTCTCGGCGGTGCACCAGTTTTGCATGGTCGGCGAGCACGCCTACATCGGCGGCGGCACCATCGCCACCAAGGACGTGCTGCCGTTCATGAAGACGGTCGGCAGCCGGCCGGCGCGCTGCTTCGGGCCGAACGCAATCGGTCTCGAGCGCAGGGGGTTCTCCGCCGAGCGAGTGGGCGCTCTCAAGACGGCCTGGCGCTACCTCCACAGTGCGAAGCTGACCACCTCTGAGGCTCTCCAACGGATCACCGCGGAGCTCGCCGACGCGCCGGACGCGATGCGCGTCGTGGAGTTCATCCGCTCCAGCCAGCGCGGGGCGATCTTGGCGCGCGGCTGACGATCACATCCCCCCAACGTGTGCGTCACCGACGTGCGGTCTCGTCTTCTGACACGGTTGCCAACTGGCCCTTGCGCGTGCACAATCCCGGTCTGCTGAAACGCTCGGAGGCGTCGCGATGAAAGTCCATGAGTACCAAGCGAAGGAAATTCTGGCCAGGTACGGCGTTGCGATCCCGCGCGGTCGCCTCGTCACTCACGCCGCCGAGGCGCGCGCAGCGGCGGTAGAACTGGGTGGCCGGGTGGTGGTCAAGGCCCAGGTCCACGCCGGTGGCCGCGGCAAGGCCGGCGGAGTGAAGCTGGCCAAGAGCGCCGATGAGGCCGTGAGGCTCGCCGATCAGATCCTCGGCATGAAGCTGGTCTCCAAGCAGACCGGGCCGGAGGGGAAGATCGTACGCAAGGTGCTGGTGGAGGAGGCGCTTGACATCGCCCGCGAACTTTACCTCGGCGTGGTCCTTGACCGCTCCGCGGAGATGCCGGTACTGATGGCCTCCAAGTTCGGCGGAATGGAGATCGAAGAGGTGGCCGCTGAACACCCCGAGGCGATCCTGAAGGAGCACTTCGATCCAAACGGCGGGCTCCAGCCGTTCCAGGCGCGCAAACTCGGTTTCGCTCTCGATCTGACCGGTGAGACGTTCAAGAAGTTCGTCCGCTTCGTGACGGCGCTCGCGCGCGCCTATAACGAGAGCGACGCGACGCTGGCGGAGATCAACCCGCTGCTCATCACCAAGGATGGCGACGTGCTGGCCCTCGACGCGAAGATGAACTTTGACGACAACGCCATCGCCCGCCACCCCGATATCGGCGCGATGCGCGACCTTGACGAGGAGGAGCCGCTCGAGGTCGAGGCCTCCAAGTTCGACCTCAATTACATCAAGCTCGATGGCAACATCGGCTGCATGGTCAACGGCGCCGGCCTCGCGATGGCAACCATGGACATCATCAAGCACCACGGCGGTGCGCCGGCCAACTTTCTCGACGTCGGCGGCGGCGCCTCGCAGGAGCGGGTGGAGCACGCATTCCGCATCCTGCTCACGGACGAATCGGTCCAGGCGGTCCTGATCAACATCTTCGGCGGCATCGTGCGCTGCGACATGATTGCCGCCGGGGTGGTGGCGGCGGCCAAGACCTTGGGCGTGAAGGTGCCGATCGTGGTACGGCTGGAGGGCACCAACGTGGAGGAAGGCAAGCGAATCCTGGCCGAATCCGAGCTGAGGCTGCAGGCGGCGGACACCATGGCGGACGCGGCGGCCAAGGTCGTTGCGGCGGCGAACGCCGCGGCCGCGCCAAGGTAGGGGAGAGGACCATGGCTATCTGGGTCGATGCCAACACGCGCGTGGTGGTGCAGGGACTCACCGGCAAGGAAGGGCAGTTCCACGCCGCCAGGTGCCGCGAGTACGGCACCAAGATCGTCGCCGGCGTGACACCGGGCAAGGGTGGCACGCAAGTCGATGGTGTTCCGGTCTTCAACACGGTTGCCGACGCGCGCGCCGCCACCGCCTGCGACGCTTCGCTCATCTTCGTGCCGCCGCTCGGCGCCGGCGATGCGATCTTGGAGGCGGCCGACGCGGGGATACAGCTCATCGTCTGCATCACCGAGGGCATCCCAGCGCGCGATGAGGTGACGGTCAAGCACGCGCTCGACCGCAGCGGCGCGCGCCTGATTGGGCCCAATTGTCCGGGGATCATCTCGCCCGGCAGGGCGAAGCTCGGCATCATGCCGGCGCACATCCACAAGGCTGGAACGGTCGGCGTGGTGTCTCGCTCAGGCACCCTGACCTACGAGGCAGTGGACCAGCTCACCAAGCTGGGCCTTGGGCAGTCGACCTGCGTGGGGATCGGCGGCGACCCATGCCCCGGCACGAGTTTCCTTGATGTGCTCGAGGCCTTCCACGCCGACGACGAGACCGAGGCGGTGGTGATGATCGGCGAGATCGGTGGCAGCGCCGAGGAGGAAGCCGCGGCCTACGTGGCAGCCCACATGAAGAAACCGGTCGTTGCGTTCATCGCAGGGCAGACCGCACCGCCGGGGCGGCGCATGGGCCACGCCGGCGCGATCATCTCGGGCGGTCACGGCACTGCCAAAGAAAAGATGGAGGCGCTCACCGCCGCCGGGATTCACGTCGTCGCTTCGCCTGCGGAGATCGGCATCACG
>JBIOGJ010000018.1:0-65521 GCA_044447965.1 Thermoanaerobaculales bacterium
CATTCGTCCCGAACGCCTCACCCAGTGTTCCAGCGCCGCCCGATGGTACACGTAGCCGTACGCCACCAGCACGCCGCACCACAAGCCCTCACAGTGGGTGTGCGACTCGGGATAGAGGCGGGCAAATACAATCTGCGTGCGGGGGGGTGTGTGGGGGGCGCTCGCGCGGGTGTGGCTCGGGGTTCTTGTGCTCGTGTGGGGCCGCCCCCACAACGCCGGCTGGCGCCCGCAAGCCCCTGCGCCCGTGGGTTGCGGCGGCGCGGGGCGATCTGCGTTGTTGCCGCTCCTCGCCGATGGGGGAACATCGCCTTCGTCGCGGCGCCTTGCATCTCGCCCCGCAGCGCCAGCAACGCGGCCCACCCGCTTGCTCAGACAGGTTCCTAGCCATCGCATGGCTCTGTCGATCGGTCTCGTATACGACCTGAAGGACGACTATCTCCGCGCTGGGTTCTCCCCCGAGGCGGTGATGGAGTTCGATAGCGAAGACACGATTGCCGGCCTCGAGGGAGCGCTCACCTCGCTCGGCTACCGCCTCGAACGAGTCGGCCGCGGACTTGAGCTCGCACGCCGCCTCGCCGTCGGTGAACGCTGGGACCTCGTCTTCAACTTCGCCGAGGGCACCTGGGGCCGCTCGCGCGAGGCGCAGGTCCCGGCGTTGTGCGAGCTTTACGATCAGCCCTACACCTTTGCCGATCCCCTCACCTGCGCGCTCACGCTCGATAAAGCGATGGCGAAGCGGGTGGTGCGCGATCACGGTCTGGCAACGGCGCCGTTCGCGGTGGTGGCCACCGCGGATGACGCCGAGGCGGTCGAGCTTCCGCCGCCCTTGTTCGTCAAGCCGGTGGCGGAGGGCAGCTCCAAGGGCGTGACCGGCCGCTCGCTCGTGCGCGAGCGCCGCGAATTGCCTGCGGTGTGCGCCGAGATGCTTGAGCGTTTCGCCCAGCCGGTGCTGGTCGAGACGTTTCTCCCCGGCCGCGAGGTGACGGTGGGACTTGTCGGGCACAGCGCGACTGCTCGCGTCATCGGCGTCATGGAGGTGGGCTTCACCGACAAGGCGGAGACCGCGGCCTACACGGCCCTCAACAAGGACGAATACCTCGACCGGGTCGCCTACCGGCTCATCGATCGCGAGCCGCTCGCCGAGCAAGCGCGGCAGCTCGCGCTCGCGGTGTTCGCCGCCCTCGGCTGCCGCGACGCGGCGCGCGTTGACGTGCGGTGCGACGCCGTTGGGGTGCCGCACTTCCTCGAGGTGAATCCGCTTCCAGGCCTCAACCTCGTGCGCTCGGACCTGCCGATCATGGCGCGTCTCGGGGGCATGCCGTTTGCGCAACTCATCGGGGAGATCGTGGCGTCGGCGCGAGAAAGGTACGGGCTTTGACCGCGCTTCCTCGCCGGACGCTCACGCTACGCTCGCACGCATGACGGTGGTTAGCGGCGTTCTACCTGAGCGGGTGGTGGTCGCACACTCGGCGGTCGCGCGCGACGCCGATGCTTCGACCGCGGACGTGCTCGATCAGGTGCGGCTGTTCGAGGAGGGCCTGCGTGCGCTCGGCGTCCCGCACCGCGCCGTCGCGGTCGAGGCGGGACGCGTGTGGGAGCACGCCGCGGAGCTCGACCGCGCGCTCGTTTGCAACCTCCTCGAAGCGCCGCCGGGCAAGCCGCACTTCCATGCGGCGGCAACCGCGGTGCTGGAGCTGCTCGGGGCGCCGTTCACCGGATCGTCGGCGGGCGCGCTGTGGCTCACGACCGACAAGCTCGCGACCCGCGCGCTGCTCGCTTCGCATGGACTGCGGGTGGCGGCGGGCGGACGGTTGGACCTCGGCAACCCAACCGTCCTCGAGTGCGTGGCGCCGCCGTGGATCCTCAAGCCCGCTTGGGAGGACGCCTCAGTTGGCCTCGAGGGCACACCGGTGTGCGCGACTCGCGCAGCGGCGCTCGCCCGTGCCTGCGCCCTCACCGCCCGCTTCCCCGCTCAGCCAATCCTGGTCGAGCACTTCCTCCCCGGTCGCGAGTTCAACGTCTCGTTGCTCGAGACCGGAACCGATGTCGAAGCGCTCCCGGTTGCCGAGATCGCGTTCGTGGACTTCCCACCCGGCGTGCCGGCGCTGGTCGGCTACGAGGCGAAGTGGGAATCCGGCTCGTTTGCTGACACCCATACCGTGCGGCGTTTTCCGGGCGAGGAAGACGCACTGTTGCTCGAGCGGATCCGCTCGCTCTCTCTCGAGGCGTGGCGCGTGTGCGACCTCGCGGGGTACGCGCGCGTGGACCTGCGGCTGGACGAAGCGGGCGAGCCGGCGATCCTCGAAGTCAACACGAACCCCTGCCTGTCAACTGATGCCGGCTTCATGGCGGCCGCGCGCGAGGCCGGGTACGGCGCCGCCGATGTCGTGAGGCGTCTGCTCGATGCTGCCCAGAGGCGCCACGCGGTTGCCGCCGCGGGCTGATCGCCTCCGCGGCCCTGCTAAGCTACAAATGAGTTGCACTCTCGGAGGCAACAATGGAGATTCGCGGCGAACTGCGCCAACTCGACCGTGCCCCGCTCGAGGCGATGTTGCGCGCCACCGGATTTTTCAACGTGGCAGAGATCGAGGTCGCTCTCGAACTCGTTGACGACCGGCTTGCCCATGGCGACGCGAGCCACTATCGATTCCTCGTGCTGGAGGAGGGTGGCGAGGTATTGGGCTACGCCTGCTGGGGGCCGATCCCGGGCACGGTCGCCTCGGCGGACCTCTACTGGATCGCCGTACATCCAGGCAGCCAGGGCAAGGGGCTGGGCCGCACGCTGCTGGAGGCCTCCGAAGCCTCCATCGTGCGCGAGGGGCGCACACGCGTGTATCTGGAGACGTCAACGCGGGCACAGTACGAACCAACACGCGCGTTTTACCTGCGCTGCGCGTATCAGATCGTCGCCGAGCTGCCGGACTTCTATGCCCCCGGCGATGGGAAGGCGATCTTCCTCAAGGTGCTCCCACCGCTGCAGTAAACCTGTGCGCCGCTGATATCGGACCATCTGCGGCGTCAGGCTGCGGCCGCCGGCGCCAGGCCCATCGGGGTGTTCTTGATGTAGGGGCGAGGCGCGCCTCGCCCCGGGCGACCCAGCGGGTCGCCCCTACGAACGCTGCGGGCGCCTCGCCTTCCTAGCATCTGGCCCAATCTCAGCGGCGCGGCTCCGCAGCATTGGTCACGGCGTCACCTTCGAAGTTTCGTGGGAGCAGCTTCCAGCCGCGACCTGAAGTTGGCCGGCGCGCCGCCGATCTCGGCCGATCGTTGTCGCCGGCTCAGCGGCTGATCGGATCGGGATGCTCGGGGTCGAGGCCGAAGCCGGCGATAGCCGCGGCAACGGTGTCGGCGGGGATTTGTCTGCAGCGCGCTAAGGCTGCAAGCGCCGCAACCGCGATGTGCTCGGCGTCCACCTCGAAGTGGCGGCGCAGCGCGGCCCGTGTGTCGGAAAGACCGAAGCCGTCGGTTCCGAGTGGCACGAAGCGGGGGCCGATCCAGCGTCCCACCATGTCGGGCACCTGCTTGACGAAATCCGACGCCGCGATCACCGGCCCTTGCGTGTCGCCGAGCTGCTGCGTCACGTAGGGCGCACGCGGTTGCTCGGTGGGATGGAGGCGGTTCCAGCGCTCGACCGCAAGCGCGTCGGCACGGAGTTGCTGGAAGCTCGTCACGCTCCAAACGTCGGCACCGATGCCGAAGTGTTCGGCAAGCAGGTCGGCCGCACGTAGCGCCTCGCGCAAAATCACGCCGCTACCGAGCAACTGGACGCGACGCTTGCGGGTGTCATCCGCGGCGCGGATCCGGTAGATGCCGCGGATGATGCCCTCCTCGACGCCGGCAGGCATCGCGGGCATCACGTAGTTCTCGTTGTAGAGGGTGAGGTAGTAGAACACCTCCTCGCCGCGCCCGAGCATCGCGCCAAGACCCTCGCGGATGATCACGGCCAGCTCGTACGCGAAGGCGGGATCGTACGCGCGCACGTTGGGCATCACCGAGAAGAGAACGTGCGAATGGCCGTCGTCGTGCTGCAGGCCCTCGCCCTGCAGCGTGGTGCGCCCCGCGGTCGCGCCGAGCAGGAACCCGCGGCCGCGCGCATCCCCCATTGCCCAGACGAGATCGCCCACCCGCTGGTAACCGAACATGGAGTAGAAGGTGTAGAACGGCACCATGGCCAAGCCGTGCGTCGCGTAGGCCGTGCCGGCCGCGGTGAACGAGGCCATCGCTCCGGCCTCGGTGATCCCTTCCTCGAGGATTTGTCCGTCTTTGGCCTCGCGGTAGCGCAGGATCAGCGAGTGGTCCGCCGCCTCGTAGAGCTGTCCCTTGGCGGCGTAGATTCCGAGGTCCTTGAAGAGCGATTCCATCCCGAACGTGCGCGCCTCGTCGGGGACGATCGGCACGATGCGGGGACCGATCTCCCGATCCTTGACGAGCTTGCGCAAGAGCTGGACGAACGCCCCGGTGGTGGAGACCTCGCGGCCGGCCGGGGTGCCCTGCTGGAACTCGGCGTAGAGCTCCGGCGGCGGCAGCGCCGGTACGTGCACCTGAGCGCGCCGCTCGGGCAGCGTGCCACCGAGCGCGCGCCGCCGCTCGATCAGGTACGCCACCTCAGGCGAGTCCGTCCCCGGGTGGTAATACGGCGGGTCGTCCTCGAGGTCTGCATCCGCAATCGGCAGGTGGAGCACGTCGCGAAACGCCTTGAGCTGCGCGGTATTGAGTTTCTTCTGCTGGTGCGTCGTGTAGCGTCCCTCGAACTCCTTGCCGAGCGCCCAGCCCTTCACGGTCTTGATCAGCAGCGCAGTGGGCTGACCGTCGGGTTCGATTGCACGCGCGTACCCGGCGTAGACCTTGCGGTAGTCGTGGCCGCCGAACTTGAGGTTCCAGATGTCGAAGTCGGAGAGGTGCTCGACGAGCTTCGCGAGACGCGGATCGGCGCCAAAGAAGTGTGCTCGCATGAACGCGCCGCCCTCGACGTGGTAGCGCTGCCACCAGCCGTCCACGATGGTGTTGAGCCGCTCCAAGAGCACGCCGTGCTCATCGCGGGCGAGCAGGTCGTCCCATTCGCGGCCGAGGATGACCTTGATCACGTTCCAGCCGGAGCCGCGGAACACGGCCTCGAGCTCCTGGATGATCTTGCCGTTGCCGCGCACCGGCCCGTCGAGGCGCTGCAGGTTGCAGTTGACGACGAAGATCAGGTTGTCGAGCCCCTCGTCGGCGGCGACGTGGAGGGCGCCCAGCGCTTCCGGCTCGTCGGTCTCGCCGTCGCCGAGGAACGCCCATACGCGTGAGCCGCTCGTGTCCGCCAGGCCGCGGTTGGCGAGGTAGCGGTTGAAGCGTGCCTGGTAGATCGCGTTGAGCGGTCCCAGGCCCATCGAAACGGTGGGAAACTCCCAGAAGTCGGGCATGTTGCGGGGATGCGGGTAAGACGGCAGGCCGTGCCCGGTAGTCTCGCGACGGAAGGCATCGAGGTGCGCCTCGGTGAGCCGGCCCTCCAGGAACGCGCGAGCGTAGATGCCCGGGATCGCGTGCCCCTGGTAGAACACCTGGTCGCCTGAACCGTCCGCCTTGCCGCGGAAGAAGTGGTTGAACCCCACCTCGTAAAGCGCTGCCGCGGAAGCGTACGTCGACAGGTGCCCGCCGATGCCGGGGAAGCGGTGGTTCGCGCGCGTCACCATCGCCATCGCGTTCCAACGCACGATGCGGCGAATGCGCTTCTCCATCTCCTCGTCGCCGGGGAAGGTGGGCTCCTGTTCGGGCGAGATCGTGTTGATGTACGGGGTATGGATCAGCTCCATGCCGAGGTGCTGCATGCGGGCGCGCTTGAGCACCTTGCGGAGGAGAAACTTCGCGCGTTCGGGACCTTGCGTCTCCAAGACGTGGTCGAGCGACTCGATCCATTCCCGCGTCTCCTCGGGATCGAGGTCGTACAGTTGCTGCTTGAACGCCAGTTCGCTCATTGCCTCTCCCCGTTCCGTCCCAATCAAGTGAAAACCTCGCCCCCGGCTAGGGTGTTCCCCAAGCAGGACGAACGCGACCGGCTCAGCGCTTCTCCGGCGGCCGGGTGGGGCGGATCTCGATCCGGCTCGGGAGTGCGCGCTCGGGGAAGGCGAGCAGATCGCGCACCACCTGCGCGATGTCCTCGGGGGCGAGCTTCCAATCCTCGACCGCGTGCCGCCCTCCGGCAAAGGAGGTACCAACGCTGCCGGGCATCACACACGTAACGCGCACGCCGGCGTGCCTGACCTCGAGCATGAGCGCCTCGGAAAACCCGAGCAGGCCGAACTTGCTCGCGTTGTACGCGGCGCCGCCGGCAAAAGGGTTCTTGCCGGCCAAGCTGCCGATGTTGACGATCCACCCGCCCTGTTCCTTGAGGTGGGGCAACGCCGCCCTGCAGCAGTAGAAGGCGCCATCGAGGTTGGTGGCGAGCTGCGCGCGCCAGGTTTCGTCGCTCGTCTCCTCGACGCTGGCGAACACGCCGATTCCGGCGTTGTTGATGAGGATGTCGAGACGCCCGAACGCGCCGACGGCCTCGCCGATGAGGCGCTCGCAGTCCTCGCGTCGTCGTACGTCGCAGCAGAACCCCCGGGTGCGACCGGGCGTGACCGCCTCGAGGCTTGCGACCGCGGCATCAACCGCCTTCTGCTCGCGCGCGCCGATCGCTACCGCGGCGCCGTGCTCCACGAGCATACGGGCAATGGCAAATCCGATCCCCTTGCTGCCGCCCGTCACCACTGCCGCTCTTCCATCGAGTTCGAGCATGCGAGGTCTCCCAGCCGACTTCGATCTTAGTCCCATTCTCGCTATGACGGGGCGAGGTCGCAGGCAAGGTGGCGGCCCGCGTGGTCAAGGTTCGCTATCCTGAGCCGACCCCGAAGCCGTCGCGCGTCGGGGTCCGGGGTGAGCGATGGGGTTGGAGGCAGGGGCGCGCCTCGGCGCGTACGAGATCGTCGGTCTGCTGGCGAGCGGCGGGATGGGTGATGTATACCGGGCGCGCGACCATCGCCTGGGCCGAGACGTCGCGGTCAAGGTGATCGCCGAGGGGCTGGCCGCGGACGAGAACGAGCATGCACGCTTCCTGCAGGAGGCGCGGCTTCTCGCGTCGCTTTCCCATCCGAACATCCTCTCGATCTTCGACTATGGCGACCAAGCCGGGGTTCGCTTCGCGGTCATGGAGCTGTTGGAGGGTATCAACCTCCGCCAACGCATGGCTGGCCGTTCCCTCCCTTGGCGGACCGCCACTGCGATCGCGGTCGCGGTGGCCAAGGGTCTCGCCGCCGCGCATGCGAACGGTATCGTGCATCGCGACCTCAAGCCCGAGAACGTCTTTCTCCTCGCGGACGGCGGAGTGAAGATCCTCGACTTCGGTCTGGCGCGGCGCGACCAGCGCCACCCTCGTCGGGAAGATGGACGGATCGGTGGCGAGGTGCTCGTCGTCGAGGAGGGTGGGTTGGTCGGCACCGCGCTGTACATGGCTCCGGAGCAAGTGATGGGCCTGCCGGTGGACGCCCGCACCGATATCTTCGCCCTCGGGTGCGTCCTCTATGAGATGCTCACGGGCGATCGACCGTTTTCACGGACCAGCGTGGGCGCAACGCTTTCCGCGATCCTCCACGAAGAACCCGCGCCCCTCCCGCGCGGCGCGCGTCCGATCCCCGAGGGGCTTGAGCGGGCGCTGCGGTTGTGCCTCGAGAAGGATCCCGCCGCACGCCTCCAGGCGGCCTACGACCTTGCCTTCGCTCTCGACGCGATCGCCGGCCGCCCGCTCGGCCCGCTGATCGCGCCCTCGCCGTGGCCGGCGCGGATCATCACCTTCGCCCTTGGCGCCATCGCCGGCGCGGCGGTGGTGCTCCTGGTCCGCCTCCTCGGCGTGTGACCCCACTAGGAGTATTCAGGCTGGCCGGCCAGCACCGAGGAGAATGAAGAAGGAACTTGGTGGGAGCGGCATCCTGCCGCGACCAGTCGGTCCTCGAGAGCCTTGCTCGGTCGCACCTGGAAGGTGCTCCCAATAGCTCATCTTCGGAGGAGAGGCTGTTCTCCGTTCGGCGGCACGACGACCGTTCTCGAAAGTTGCCTTGTTGTGCCTCGTGAGCCGCCCTGGTCGACTCGTAGACTGGAAGATCTGCAGCGTTGGTCTGCGCGGGGTCGGGATGACGTCAGCTCGCTCGGAGAGTTGAGGTCATTTTTTCTTGAACAGGGCGTCGAAGGCGGCGCGAGGGTCGTTGTAGCGCGTTCCCCCGGGGGTCGTGGTCACGGGGGGAAGCTCGCCGCCAAACTCCTGCACGGTGTTGGGGGTGAATAGCTCGCAGGTGTTGCGCTTGGCCTTGCTGGTGATGCGTTGGAGCACCGGCTTGCGGCACTCGTTGGGACGCGAGGTGTCGAAGTGCACACAGTTGGAGCAGGTGTGGAGGTCGTTGCCGCAGCCTGCACAGGTCGCATCGGAGGCGAGCGTGCCGGCAAACTGCTGCTTCGCGCCGCACACCCGGCAGCGGAAGACCGTCGTGGTCGGCGCGCCGAGCCCGCGCCCGCGCGGTCCCTCGGGGCGCTCGCGCGGCCCTTCCTGTGGGGGTCGCCGCTCCTCTCGCGGCTCCTGCTCCATATACCCACGTTGCTTGTACTTCCGGTCGACCATTGTCACCTTCCAAGAAGCTGTACAGTCAGGCTGGTCACGCGTCCCTCCGCAAGCATACTCCCAAACCGGCAAATGCAACCCCAGGTTGGAGCGTCACCAGTTGATCACCGCAAGCAAGCTCGAGTGGTCATCGGTCCACAGCGGCGCGGAAACGCCCGCCACGAGCGGTCGAGCCGTCGCCGTGACCTGTGGCAGCGCGAGGAAGGCGTGATTGCGGGTCAGCAGCGCCCACAGGCTCGGCCAGCGCACACCATCCGGGGAGCGCGCCGCCTCGACCGACACGGCGGTCAGGCCGAACTCGGCGGCAAGACGCGCGACGACGCCGCGGAGGTCCACATTGCGGTTGGAGATGTTGACGGCGAGGATGCCGTCCTGCGGGTCCAAGCGCGCGAGGTAGGTCGCAAACGCTTCCCGGGTCAACAAGTGAAGCGGGACGGCGCCGCTCGAGAAGGCATCCATGACGAGCACGTCGAAGCGCCATTTGGGTCGCGACGCAAGCTCGCGCTCGAGCGAGACCCGACCGTCGCCAGGCACGATCTCCACTCGGGCTCGGGTGTCAGCGAGGTAGGTAAACACACTTTTCGGCCCTGAAGCCACCTCGATCACCGCCGGGCTGATTTCGTAAAAGCGCAGCAGGTCGCCGTCTCGACCATACGCCGCGAGGGTGCCAATCCCAAGTCCTACGACGCCCACCCGCAGCGGGCGCGGGTCCGATAGCGCACCTACGCGATGCGGGTGGTAGCGAAGCGCGAGCGAGATGCCACTGCCTTCGGCGAAGTACGATGTGGGCAGGGCGCGCAGTGGTGGCGCCGCGAGCTGGAATCCGTGTACGACGCGGCCGTGGCGCAGGTAGAACGCATCGCCGAGGTCACCCTCCGCGGCGCTCGCCTCCACGGAAACAACCCCGAAGAAGTCGCGCAGCGACGTGACGGCGCGGGATTCGACGGCGCGGATGTGGGCACGCAGCACGAGCGAGAGCAGCGAGAGCGCGAGGGCCAGACAAGCAACCCCGAGGATGCGCCTCGCGCCATCCCGCTGCGTCCGGCGCCGGCGCTCCAGCCATGCCAACAGCAGCAGGGCGACCGCGACAGCCACCGCAAACCTGCCGAGCGACGAGGGGAGGAGGCCTTCCGATCCCAGGACGGCTCCGCGGCGCAGAAGCTGCGCGGCACCGATCGCGGTTGCCAGGAGGAGCAGCGCGGCGGGCCAAACGCGGCCTCGGTTGAGCCACGAGTCGCGATCCCTCAGCACCGCCAAGACGACCAGCACGCCGCAGGCGGCGAGCCCGGCGTGAAGCTCCCAGTAGCCGCGGAAGACCCGCGGCGCCACCACGCCTGCGAGCACCCCGCCCAGCGCTCCACCGGCGGCGAGCAGCAGGAAGTATGCGGTGAGATAGCGCGGCTGCGGCTTGGCCCGAGCCAGCTCGCCGTGGCACGTCATGCAGCAGGCGAAGAGCACGAACGAAAAGCCTCCGACCTGCCATGGCACCGGCACGTCGACGCCGTGGTAGAGCAACAGGCACGCGATCGCTGCCGCCACCCCCAGCAGCGGTTGAAAGAGTCCGCGACGGTAGTACCTCTCATGCTCGAAGCACAACACGAAGGAAATCAGGTAAACGGCGAGCGGCAGCACCCAGAGCAAAGGCACCACCGCGATCTCCTGGCAGATCTGGTTGGTGACCGCGAGCAGCATCACGGTGGAGGCGCATGGGAGCGCAACCCAGAGCGCCACACTCTCGATGCGGGGACGCGGGCCGCTGGGCAAGGGTGGTGCAGGTGCGAAAGACCCCACAGCCGCATGTGCTTGTCGATCGGCCGCAGCGCCGCAGCAGCCAGCGTAAACGACATACGCGAGCGCCCAGGTCCACGCCTGGCCTCGAATCGTCAGCGCGGGCTCGACCACGAATGGGTAGGCGAGTAGGCCAAGGAGCGCCCCCAGGTTGGAGAGCGCGTAGAGCCGATACGGAGAGCGATCGGGGTATGTGCGTGCCGTCCACGACTGGAGCAGCGGGCTGGTGGCGGCGAGCACGAGGAACGGTAACCCCACCGCGGCAAGCAAGAGCACGGCGATTCCCGTCGCCGGATGGCCGTTTCCCGAGGGCTTCCAAGCAGCGTCCGGGAGGAGCGGTGTGCCCCATAGGAACGCCTGCGCGAGCAGCGCCACGCCGCCGGCGCCCAGCAGTCCAAGGTGGACAGCCCGCTGTACGCGCGGGCGAGCTCGGCGGGCAAGGACATGCGCGTACGCGTACCCGGCGAGGAGTGCGACCTGGAAGAACACCATGCAGCTCGTCCATACCGCTGGCGTGCCCCCGTACCAGGGTAGAAGGTACTTGGCGACGATGAGCTGCACCTCGAACAGCAGAAAGGCGCCGAGGAACGTCGCGATCGTGGGCGCGAACATCGACGCTACCCGTGCTCCGGGTGCGCCGGTGCCTGCGCCTCACGGACGCTCAGAAGGATCAGCGCGCGCCACACGAGCGTGCATGATGGCAAACTCAGGCCCCCGCGTCACCTCCGCGTGGCGCGACAGCGGCGGCGGGCTCAAGCTTCGATCGCAGCGAACATCCCCTCGGCGATCCAGGTACGGAACCAGCGGAACACCGATGCCTCGCGCCGGGAAGCACGGAGCTGCAAGCCCGCCGCTGCCACCGCCTCGCCGAGCGGCGTCCCCGCGATCAGCGCGGCGAGAAGGTCGTGCTCGGTGCGGGACAGCTCCAGGCGCAGCACCGAGTACTTCTGCCGGTAGACCACCAACCACGAGGCGCGCCGGCGTGGACGCGGCGCTGACCGATCGTTTTTGTACGCGTCGAAGAACGCCGTGACCGGATAGCGCAGGGCCAACAGGCGGAGCGCCGCGATCGGCCGCAAGCGAGCGCTAGCCCAGGCGTGCTGCGGCAGCTTGGCCGCCTGCTCCGCGGTCAGCACCGGCGTCTCCTCTTCGTCGAACACCTCGGTGATCGCGAGCTCGGCGCTGGAGAGGTCGTGGAGAAATGCGGCATCAGCCCGGTCTGGGTCGTCCGCGAAGAACTCCGGTACGTGATCACCGAGCCGGTTTAAGGTGTAACTTCGCGACGGAAAGGTCTGCACGTATTCGGCGGCAAACTGCTCGAACGCTTCCTCACCGAGGAAATGGCGAACCGCCGGATAGTCGCTCTCCAGGGCCTCGACCATGCGGAGCAGGTACATCCCGTGGTAGATGTCCACGCGTTCGGCGGAGGTAAGCGAGTGCGAGGGCTTCACGAGTTCGGGGAGGCGCTCCGGCGCGACCTCCTGCGCTGCCTCGGGCGAGCCGATCGCCTCCTCCACGTCGCCCGGGTGGACGATCACGGCTTGCAGCCAGCGTTGCACGGTATCGAGAGGAAACTCGTGGGCTGGGGCCGCGCCACCCTCCGGAGCGATCCGCAACGCTGAGCTGCGCCGTGGCCCACCGCGGCGGTGCGAATTGATCTTGAGCACGCGATCGGCGACGGCGGCTTCCGTCCGCGCCTCATGCGGCATCAGAGACCTCCTGGTCGCGCCATGCGCGAGCCTTGAGGACTTCCTCGTGGACGACCTCGAACGGTGGGATGTTCGCGTCCCACTCGAGCAAGGTGGCGCGCAACCCGACGTGCCGGACGGTGTGGCCGAACAGTTGCCACACCGGGTCCACGACATGGTCGGAGTGGGTGTCGAGGATGTGGGTGCCCTTGTGGGTGTGGCCGGCGAGGTGGTGCTGGCAGACCCGCTCGGCTGGGATCGCGTCGATGTAGGCGGCCGGGTCGAATGAATGGTTGAACGCCGAGACGTAGACGTTGTTGACGTCGAGGAGCAGCCCGCAGTCCGCTTCTTCCGCGAGCCTCACCACGAACTCCCACTCCGGCATCGAGTTCGGAGCGAACTCGAGGTAGGTGGAGGGATTCTCCAGCACGAGCGGCCGCTCGAGGATCTCCTGGATCTGGCGCACCCGTCCGACGGTGTGGCGCAGCGACTCCTCGGTGTACGGGAGCGGCAGCAGGTCGTGAGTGTTGCGCCCGAGCACGCCGGTCCAGCACACGTGGTCGGAGACCCAGAGCGCGTTTATCCGCTTGGCGAGCGCCTTGACCTTGGCGAGATAGTCGAGATTGAGCGGGTCGGTGGAGCCCACCGACATCGAGACCCCGTGCATCACGAGCCGGTAGCGCTCGGCGATCTGATCCAGGATGAAGGTGGGCCGGCCACCGGTGTCGAGGTAGTTCTCCGTGAGCACCTCGAAGAAACCGATGTCGGGTTTCTCCGCCAGGATATGGCCGTAGTGGCTCGTGCGCAGGCCGACGCCGAGACCGAGGTCCGGATACCCCCAACGATTAGGTTTCGGCATGCTCCCTCCGGTCGTGAGGGCCGCGGGCGACCCCCGCGGCCCTCACTCCACAACAGTGTTCACCTAGGCGGCGGGCTGAATCGGTACCGCGCAGCCGCCCTTGCCCTTGCACGAGTTCTTGCCGGCGCAGCCGTTGTCGCCGGTCTTGCAGCCGCCCATGCTCTTGCACGAGTTTTGCCCCTTGCAAGCGTGCTTGGCTGCCGCCGAGGCGCAGCCGCCCTTGCCCTTGCACGAGTTCTTGCCCGCGCAGCCGTTGTCGCCGCTCTTGCAGTTGCCCTTGCCCTTGCAGGAGTTCATCCCCTTGCAGACGTGTCGGTCCGAGGCCTTTGGGTCGCTGGTGCTGGCCTTGCTTGCGCCGTTACACCCGTTCTTGCCGCTACACCCGTTGGTGACGATGCGGTCGGTGGGCACATTGGCCCGTGCCGGGGTGATCGCGCCGAATCCGGCCATCAACCCCGCCATCGCCGCGTTGACGAGGACTGCTTGCAGCTTGCGATTCATCCGACTCTCCTTTCTGTCGGCCGGCGTCGAGGCCGGCGTTCCCTGCTGGGCCGCGGTGGTCGTTCCGGCTGGCCGGCGCCCCCGCGGCGGTTAGCGTGATCGCAATCCGATGCTCCATTGTACCTGAGTCGAAGATTCAAGCTCAACTATCCGTGGTTGTTATATGCTCGCTCGAAGGGAAAGGTTTCACACCCTGGATCTGGTGCTGAAGTCGACATGCGTCAGTCACTTCCCTACCGGCGCCGCGGCCCGATCCCGGGAGAGCTTGCCGAACATCAGGCGGTCGAGACTCACCGCGCCCGGGCCGAACAGGACGAGCCAGAGCAGGAAGAGCAGGAACACAAACGAAGCGACGTCGGTGGGCGAGGTCTCGCTCGCACTGCCCCAGGAGGCGAGGAACGTCTGGCGATCGGCGGTGAGCAACGCCACGAGCATGCTCCCCGACAGCCCGAGCGCGAACACGCGCGTGAGCAGGCCGATGAGCAGGCACGTGCCGCCCACCAGCTCGAGGGTGGAGACGAACGCCGCGTTGGCGGTCGGCGCCGGGATGCCGAGGTTCGTGAAGTACGTCACCGTGCGGTCGAAGTTGTGGAGCTTGCCCCAGCCGGTGTGGAGGTAACCGAGGCCGATCGTGATGCGCGTCGCGAGCGGCGCGATGAACGCGAGATGCTCCGCCACCGCCTGCCCGGTCCGAACGATTTTGCCCACTATGCCCGAGAACGCCATCCCTACCTCCCGTTGGTGTGAATCGGACATAAACTGCGACTCACCCGCACGGTCTTTGCCGCACCCGCCCCCGAGGTTTCGGAGGAGGTGGCAGAATCGCCCGCTCATAGCGCCGCTATGTTCTGTGCTGTGCAAACCGCCGCGCCTGCGTCCGCATTTCCCGCCCGCGCGACGTGTGCGTGCTCACGGAGACGCGGGCGTTCAACACGCCGCTCGTTCAGGCGAAGGCGGCATGTTTCGCCGCGGCGATGAAGCGGCTTCTGGCCAACCCGGAGATCACCGACGAGGAGGCGGCGAGGATCGAGCGCGAAGCGCCCCTGCGCGCGATCGGGCGGTGACGTGATCCAGTGCTCCCGCGGCGAGTCATAATCATGGCAAGCGATCGGAGGGCAGGCATGGCGCCGCCGGATGCACTGATGGAACTCATCGAGAGGTTCGATCGTGGCCGGGACACGTACACCTCGCACGCCTACAACGAGACCCAGGCTCGCGTCGAGTTCATCGATCCGTTCTTCGAGCTGCTCGGCTGGGACATTCAGAACAAGCAGGGCCACGCCGAAGCCTACAAAGATGTCGTTCATGAGGATGCGATCAAGGTTGGCGGGAGCACGAGGGCACCGGACTACTGCTTCCGCATCGGGGGCACAAGGAAGTTCTTCGTCGAGGCAAAGAAACCGGCGGTCAACGTCAAGGATGATCCCGAGCCATCGTTCCAACTCCGGCGCTACGCCTGGACGGCGAAGCTGCCGCTCTCGATCCTCACGGATTTCGACGAGTTCGCCGTCTTCGACTGCCGGGTCAGGCCCGATAAGACCGATAAGGCTTCCGCGGCCCGCGTGCGATACCTCACATTCGACCAATACGCTGAGCGATGGGACGAGATCGCGGAGGTCTTCTCCAAAGAGGCGGTACTCAGGGGCTCCTTCGACCGCTTCGCCGGGGGAGGTAAGGGCAAGCGCGGCACCGCAGAGGTGGATGCGGAGTTCCTGAAAGAAATCGAGCACTGGCGGGAGGAGCTGGCGCGAAACATCGCCTTGCGCAACCGGCGACTCTCCGTGCGTGAGCTAAACGAAGCGGTCCAGCGCACCCTCGATCGGATCATCTTCCTACGCATCTGCGAGGACCGCGGCATCGAGACCGACCGGCAATTCCAGCTCCAGTTCACGCTGAACGGTGCGAACACCTACCGCCGGCTGTTCGATCTGTTCCAGCGGGCCGACGAGCGGTACAACTCGGGCCTGTTCCACTTCCAACGTGAGACGGGCTTCACCGAGGCGCCAGACGCCCTTACGCCGAACCTGAGTGTCGACGACAAGGTCCTCAAGGACATCATCGGCAACCTTTACTACCCGGATTCTCCGTACGAATTCTCGGTGCTCCCCCCCGACATCCTCGGCCAGGTCTACGAGCAGTTCCTTGGCAAGGTGATCCGCCTGACTGCGGGGCACCACGCAGTCGTCGACGACAAGCCCGAGGTCAAGAAAGCAGGCGGCGTCTACTACACCCCCACCTATATCGTGGACTACATCGTTGAGCACACCGTGGGCGAGCTACTCAAAGGCAAGAGGCCGAAGCAGGCAGCCGACCTCAGGGTCCTCGACCCTGCCTGCGGCTCGGGCTCGTTCCTGCTCGGCGCGTATCAGCGCCTCCTCGACTGGCATCGCGACTGGTACGTGGCCGACAGCCCGGAAAAGCACGCGAAGGCGCGCAAGGGCGGCCAGCCCGAGCTATTTCAAGCGCAAGGCGGCGGCTGGCGGCTCACCACGGCGGAGCGCAAGCGCATCCTGTTGAACTCGATCTTCGGCGTGGATATCGACCCGCAGGCCGTCGAGGTCACGAAGCTATCGCTGCTGCTCAAGGTGCTCGAAGGCGAGAACGAGCAGAGCGTCAACCAGAACCTCAAGCTCCTCCACCAGCGCGCCCTGCCCGACCTCGCCAGCAACATCAAGTGCGGCAACTCGCTGATCGGCACCGACTACTACCAGGGTCGCCAGGGTGAGCTGTTCGACGACGAGGAGGCGCTGCGCGTCAACGCATTCGACTGGGACAAAAGCTTCCGGGAGATCTTCGCCCGAGGCAACCCCGGCTTCGATGCCGTTATCGGGAACCCTCCTTATGTTCGAATCCAGGGATTCCCGAGAGACCAGGTGGCATACCTCACATCGCACTACCAGTCCGCGACTGGGAACTGCGACGTCTACGTCAGCTTTGTGGAACGGGGCTATCGCCTTCTCCGGGAGAGGGCACGCCTGGGACTCATCTTGCCGAACAAGTTCTTCCGGACAGACTATGGCGAGGGGCTGCGTCGGCTTCTTGCCGCTGACAGCGGGGTAGACAGGATCGTCAATTTTCGCGATAGCCAGGTGTTCGCCGCGACTACCTATACCTGTCTCCTGTTCCTGCAAAAGGGCGGTAACCCCGCCCTTCAGTACGGCACCGCGAAGGCCACAGCAAATGACCTCTCCGCTACCACCTTTGCGAGAGTGGAGAGCAGCGGCCTCGGCCCAGCACCTTGGTCGTTTGAGGGTCCAGGCGCTGCCATGGTGCTTACACGCTTGGTCGAACGGACGCGAAGGCTTCTCGACCTACCTTGCCAGATGAGCCGCGGCAGCAGCACCGGCGACGACGCCGTCTTCATGTTCGAAGCAGGGACGCTCGACATCGAGCCAGGGATCGTGCGCCAGCCGGTATTTGCCAGTGATTTCGGTCGCTACAGCTTCGCGCCGGCACGCAAGTGGAAGGTGATTTTCCCCTACGTCCATCAAGAGGACGGAGGCTACCGGCTAATCACAGAACTAGAACTCGGAAGCCAGTTTCCGAAGGCGTTTGAGCACCTTCGGACGAACCAGGAGGCGCTGAAGAGGCGCAAGCAGTACAAGCAGTGGTTTGGGTACAGCGCGCCACGGAACCTGGGGTTGCATGATCAAGCGAATCTTGTGGTGCCGTTGCTGGCGGATCGGGGACTGTCCACGCTTCTGCCCAAGAGCACGCGGGGGCGGCTCTGCCCGATGGCGAGCGGTGGGTTCACCCTCTCGTTCCCTAACGAACTCGAAATCAAGCCAGAGTACGTCCTCGGCCTCCTCAATTCAAAGCTCCTCTTCTGGCGCCTACGCACGATGAGCAACCTGTTTCGCGGTGGCTGGATTACATGCACCAAGCAATACTTCGGCGAACTGCCAATCCGCTACCTCAGTTTGGTTAGCCGCGCCGAGCGATCGCGTCACGACAGGATGGTTGAGCGTGTTGACGGCATGCTCGCCCTGCACACCAAGCTCGCCGCGGCGCGCACAGATCACGAGAAGACCGTCCTCCAGCGCCAGATTGATGCCACTGATCGCGAGATCGACATCCTCGTATACGAGCTGTACGGCCTCACCGACGAGGAGATCAAGATCGTGGAGGGCCAACCGTGATGAGAGAGCCTCGTACCTGGCTTGAGCTGTTGCAGGCGGTCCAGGCGGGGGTAACGATCGGCGCGATTCTGATTGGGGGGCTCTGGACCTATCTGCTTTTCGTGAGGAGGCGGCAGAGATTCCCGCGGGCCGCTGTAGCCCATCGTGTGGCTTTTGAACCCGTGGACGATGGGAAGCTCGTACTCCGGGCGACCGTAGCGATTGCGAACAAGAGCGATGTTCTTCTTTCCATCAAACATGGTAAGGTGTGGCTACAGCGGGTGATGCCATGGCCAGAAGTAGCATCCGACGCTCCAATTGAAAGTGACAAGGCGGAGGTGAAGACGGAGCTGGAATGGCCGGTCTTGGCTGAACGGCGACTCGACGACTCAAAAGGCCGGTGGGAGGTCGAACCAGGCGAGACCGAGGAGTACCACTTCGATTTCCTACTGAAGCCACCCCTAGAGGCAGTATTGCTTTACAGTTACTTTCAAAACTCCAAGAAGAGGCTCGGACCCCGCTTACGGCGGCCATGGAGCCTCTTCCGTGAAATCGGCTGGAACACGACAACGCTGCATCTGCTTAACAATGCCACTAGAATTACATCGGAGGTGCAGCATGACGATCAACAAGCCTCAGGCACAGCCAAAGAGTCGACCCTTCACCAAGATCGACACGCCGACTGAGATGAAACAGTACGTCCCAAAACAGCGGCCGGGGCAGTACGTCCCAAAAGAGCGGCCGCAGCAGCCAACGGGCCAAGAGAAGACACCACCGCAGAAGAAGAAGTGACCGGAGCGTACGGCCGGCCGTGACCCGCCACCGTGAGGGCCGCCGAGAAACGTGACTCGCCGCGCGCGACGACCGACACCTCGCCGCCTTAGTCCAACTGCCGATGCATGGCGTCTCCTGAGACGATCCTCGTCCTATTCATGGGGGTGTCGCATGCTGGAGAGCAATATAGGCATTCTTGGAGACAATTGCTTCGGACGCGAGCAGGCACGATGCGCGTGTCACACACAAAGGGGCAGAAACGCCGAACCGAAACTCTCGCCTGTGGCCTAGTCACTGGTAGCGCGAGGAGAACCATCCGCCAACTCGACCCGCAAAACCTCACATTGCACCTAGGAGACTGGCGTTGACCTGCTCGCGAGGATCCGGCGGCAGCCGCATGCGTACCCAGCATCACTATCTCACCTTGTTAGCTCAGCGCGGAACGAACTAGCGGATTCCCCGATAGGACTGCACACCACAAGACGAGATCAATCTTCCGAGGATGAGTGGCCAGGGTCGTCGCGCTCGTGATGACGCGACTTGCGAAGGTGGCGGAGCGCGCGCACGAGGAGGCGCCTGCCTGACAGGGCGAACTCGGTTCGCACCTCGTCCAGCTCCTTGCCGACCTCGACGCGGAGCGACGGCGACTTTCGCATCGCGAGCACTTGCGAGGGGTAGACGCTGCGGTGGCCGGTCATGAGGAAGCTGATCACGCACGCGACCGCTGCGTAGGGTCCGAGCGCCGGCCCGAACATCTCGAGCGCCATGATCGCGGCCGCGATCGGCGTGTTGGCCGCGCCGGCGAGCAGCGCGACGAGGCCGATCGCCGCGAACGTCGCGGGATCGAGGCCGGAAAGCCGGGCGAACAGGCTCCCGGCGGTCGCGCCGACGAAGAAGATCGGCGTGACGATCCCACCCGAGCCGCCGAAGTTGAGCGTGAGCGAGGTGCACACCGACTTGGCCGCGAACGCGTACCACGGCACCGCTCCACCCTTGAGCGCGCCTTCGATCGTGTCGAGGCCGAGACCGAGGAAGCGCGGCGAGAGCAGGTAGCCGAGGCCGACGAGCAGGGCGCCGCCGGCCACCGCCTTGAGCGTGGCGCCTACCGGCAGCCGCGCGGCGGCCTTCTCGCCGAGACGCATGATCTCGACCATCGCGAACGAGCACAGCCCAAGGAACACGCCCGCGAGCGCGACCTCGATGAAAAACGTTTCCGAGAAAACCGGCCTCACGTGAACCGCGTGGTCGAAGTAGGCGACGCCGAGCGCAGAGCAGACCTGGTAGCCGGTAACCCCGGCGATGAACGAGGGGAGCAACACCTCGTACAGGATGCTGCCGACGAACAACACCTCGACGCCGAAGATCGCTCCGGCGATCGGCGTGCCGAACACCGCGGCGAACCCCGCCGAGATGCCGCAAATCACGATCTTGCGGCGGTCGTGGTCGTCGAGGCGCAGGAGGTCGGCGAACAGCGAGGCGAGGCCCGCGCCGATCTGCGCGCATGGCCCCTCCTTGCCGGCCGAGCCGCCGCAGGCGAGCGTCACGATGGTGGCGACGAGCTTGACCGGCACCACCGCCGGCTTGATCCTGCCCGAGGTCGTGTGCACCGCCTCGATCACCTTCTCGGTGCCGTGCCCTTCGGCGTCTGGGGCGAGCTTTCTTATCAGCAGCGAGCTGACCACGAAGGCGATCGGCACGAGCAGGAAGTAGTCGCGGTGCTGGCCGGTAAATCCGATGCTCCAGCCGAGCGCCTTGAGGAAGAGCGCGGTCGAGGCGCCGACGATCGCACCGGTCACGGTCGCGAGCACGAACCACTTGAACACGCTCGCGAACAGCACCGATTCTTCGGTCAGCCTTCGCCGCATGGAACGAGTCTAAGCCATGCCCGACTTCGACTTCGCCACTCGCGACGCGGGTTGTCGTGGGTCCTGGCCGCGACCTGCCTCCTCTAGGCAGCGAACCACCAGAGCGGTCCACCCGGTCTGGTGGGAAGCGCCGAGGCCTCTCCCACTGTCGCCGTCGAAGTACTCATGGAAGAGCACGAGGTCACGCCAGTTCGGATCGGCGGCGAAGCGGGCATCGTCGCCGTGGCAGGGGCGCCGCCCCTGCGCATCGGGGAGGAACAACCGTGCTAGTCGCGTCGCGAGCTCGTGCGCGACCGCTTGGAGGTCCCTGCGCTGCCGCGTGCCGGTCGACACCCTCGCCGATTGCCTGCAGCATACCGAACTCCTGCTTGCTCATCGTGCCCCCCCTTGCTTGCTCTTCCCGGCGGCGAGCGGCCGCAGCAGCGCCCGTGCCGGTGCGCCCTCGGCGCCCACGATCCGGAGTGGCAGGCAGATCAACTCGTAGCGGCCTGGCTCGACCGCCGAGAGGTCAAGGCCCTCGATGATCCATACCCCGGCCGCCAGCAGCGCCTCATGCGTCTCCCGACCGTCGCGATAAAAGCCGCCGACCGACAGGTAATCAACGCCGACGCAGCGCACGCCCCGATCGGCCAGCAGGCGAGCAGCGTCAGCCGCGAGGAAGACGAAATCTTCGATGAACGCCTCTTGCGTCCACCTTCGCCCCGAGTTCCGGGTGCGAAAGAGGAGCCGTTCGCCGCGTCGCACCCCCAGGGAGCGCAGCTCCGCGGGCTTGATTGACTCGGGGTCGGAGATCGCGATCACGCGCGCCGGGCCAACGGTGGCATCGAGCGGCAGCGCGTCGATCGTCGCGGCACCGCGCAGGTAATGCGCGGGCGCGTCCATGTGGGTACCGGTGTGCACGCCCATCGTCAGCTTCGACACAGTGGCCGGGTCTCCCCGCTCGATCTCGGCAACGCGCTCGATCGCGAAGCGCGGGTCGCCGGGCCAGTGCACGAGGCCATCACGCAGCGGTACCGTCACGTCGATCCACGGTTGGCTCAAGGTTGCCCCCCTCGTATCATCGCTGCCCCTCTACCGTTACCCGATCACGAAGATATTCTTGATCCCCCGCGCGGAGAAGTCACGCGTATCGCAGAAGTCCTGTCCGCCCGCCAACGGTCGCGGCCGCCGAGTTGCCGTACACTCCCACGCGAAAAGGGAGGTAAGGGCGATGCTCTTTATCTTGTTCGTCGCGGTGGCGATCGTCGGCCTGGTGGCGTGGCGGCGTCTGGCGGGGGCTGCACGTGGGGACGCTCCCTCTGTGGCCGGCGCGGGGGGGGCGGGGGCGGCCGCAATCGGCGTGTTGGCCATCGTTGTAGCCGTCGGGCAGTGCTTCACGGTGATTCCTGCAGGCCACGTTGGGGTGGTGGACGTCTTTGGAAGTGTCTCGCCCGAAACCCTCAAGGCCGGAATCAACATGCGCAACCCGCTCGCCCGCATCGTGAAGTTCTCGGTCAAGACCGAGGAGATCAAGGAGACGATGGATGTGCCCTCCAAGGAAGGCCTGACCGTCCAGCTCGAGCTCAGCGCGCTCTACCACCTCGATCCGGAGAAGGCGGCCGAGGTCTACAAGTCAATCGGCCCAAACTACATTGAGGTGATTCTCGAGCCGCAATTCCGCTCGGTCGCTCGGGGCGTGACCGCTGGCTACGAGGCCAAGGCGCTCTACACCTCCGAGCGCGAGATGCTGGCCGAGACCATCCTCAAGGACCTCCAGAAGCTGGTAGGGCCGCGCGGGATCACGGTTGAGGCAACGCCACTGCGACGGGTGGGGCTCCCGAGCGGGCTCACGCAGGCGATCGAGGAGAAGTTGCGGGCGGAGCAGGAGAGCCAGCGGATGCAGTTCGTGCTCCTCAAGGAGAAACAGGAGGCGGAGCGCAAGCGCATCGAGGCGCAGGGGATCTCAGACTTCCAAAACATCGTGACCAAGGGGATCTCCGACCCGTTGCTGCGCTGGAAGGGAATCGAGGCGACCGAGAAACTTGCCGGTTCGCAGAACGCCAAGGTCATCATCATCGGCGCGGGCAAGGACGGCCTGCCACTCATCCTCGACACGAAGTGAGACGGTGAGGGCCGAGGCCGGCGCCCTGCGCTAGACTGGGGTCTGCGATTCCGCCACACCCTGGCGATCGGAAAGACGAGATGGACGAGCAGCGCCTTGAGGGCGCGCGTGAGACGCCGCAGTTTGAGGCGATCTTCAAGGCCCTGCCGGATCTCTACTTTCGGGTCTCCACCGACGGCACGATCCGCGACTACCGCGCGGGACGCAGCGCGGATCTCTATGTGCCTCCGGAACAGTTCCTCGGCAGGCGGCTGCAGGACGTGCTGCCGCCGCGGGTTGCAGCGCCTCTCGAACAGGCACTGGCTGCCGTGGTGGCCAGGAAGCCCCTCGCCAGCGTGGCCTACGACCTCGACACACCGGCGGGTGCACGCTCGTACGAGGCACGCATCGTGCCGGTCGGGGCTGACGAGGCCGTCGTCGTCGTGCGGGACGTCAGCGAACAGGTAAATGCCCAGCGGAGCGTCGAGAAGGCGCGCAGCGAGCTCGAGGCGAGGGTCGCCGAGCGCACCGCCGAGCTGCAGCGCACCAACCTTGCGCTCCGGGAGAGTGAGGAGCGCTTCCGCGCCCTGGCGGAGAACTCTCCTGATGTGATCATGCGTTTTGACCGGGGAGGTCGCCACCTTTACGTCAACGCCGCGGTCGAGAGCCAAACTGGGATCCCGGCCCGCGATTTTGTCGGCAAGACGCACCGCGAGCTTGCCTTCCCGGAGGCGCTGTGCGAGCTCTGGGAAGGAGCAATCACGCGTGTTTTTGCCACCGGGCAGACGCAGCACGTCGAGTTTGAGCTGCCTACGCACGTTTGGATCGACTGGCTCCTGGTACCCGAGTTCGCCGCCAACCAAACCGTTGCGGCGGTAACGACTGCCGCTCGCGACATCACCGCGCACAAGCTCGCGGAGGAGGCGCTCGTGCGCCGGGTCGCAGAGCGTACCGCGGAGATGGAGACTGTCAACGCAGCGTTGCAAGCCGAAATCGCGGAGCGGGAACGTGCCGAAGAGGCGTTACGTGAAAGCGAGCTGCAGTTTCGCACCTTGGCGGAGACGGCCAGCACCGGCATCGCAATCATTCAGGATGAATGGTTCGCCTACGCCAACCCGGCCGCGGAGCGACTCTCCGGCTATACCGTCAGGGAACTGGCGGGGATGCGGTTTTGGGAGCTCATCCACCCCGACTTTCGCGAGCTGGCGCGTGAGCGCGCGACCGCGAGGCTGGAACGCGGGGCCGACGTGCCGACCCGTTACGAGATCAAAGGCATCGTCAAGGGCGGCGTGGAGCGCTGGTTCAGTCTCACCTCCGGGCCGACCCTGCTGCGCGGCAGGCCGGCACTGGTCGCGACGCTTGCCGACATCACCGAAGAACACAGGCTACGGGACGTGCAGACGGCGATCTATGGGATCTCCGAGGCGACCCAAACGACGGGGAACCTCGATGAGCTGTTCCGGTCGATCCACACCATCATCGGCCGCCTCATGGAGGCCAAGAACCTCTACATTGCGCTCTTCGACCCCCTTACCAACATGCTCTCGTTCCCCTATTTCGCTGACGAGGTGGACGAGACTCCGGCGCCCTTCCCGCTCGGGTTGGGGATGACGAGCTACGTGGTGCGCTCCGGCAAGTCACTGCTCGCCACGCCGGAGGTGCTCGCCGAACTGGAGGCGCGGGGCGAGATCGAGCCTTTGGGCGCCCCTTCGATCGACTGGCTTGGGGTGCCGTTGAAGGTGCGCGACCGGGTCATCGGCGTTCTGGCGGTGCAGAGCTACGCGGGAAGCGTGCGCTACAGCGAGGCGGACAAGGAAGTGCTGACCTACGTCTCGGGTCAGGTGGCGCAGGCGATCGAGCATAAGCGCGCGGAGGAAGCACTGCGCGAGGCGCAGAAGATGCAGGCGATTGGCCAGCTTGCCGGTGGCGTCGCCCACGATTTCAACAACCTCCTGCAAGCGCTTCTTGGCACCGTCGAGATGCTGCGCGCGCGCAGTGCTGACGCGGAGATGCTCGGCCGGGGCCTCGGCGAGCTCGAGACCAACCTCAAGCGGGGAGCGGCCCTCACGCGCCAGCTCCTGCTCTTCGCCCGGCGCGAGGTGGTTCGGCTCGAGCAGCTCGACCTCAACGACGTGGCCCGGGGCGCCAGCGTCCTGCTCCAGCGCTTGCTGCGGGAAAATGTCCACCTCGCGCTCGAACTCGCGAGCGAGCAGCTCCAGGTTGATGCGGATCGCGGCCAGTTAGAACAGGTGCTCGTCAACCTGGCGATGAACGCCGCCGACGCGATGCCTGCGGGAGGTGAGCTGGCGATCCGCTCTGGCAGTTACCCGGGCGGGGAGGTATATCTCGAGCTGCAAGACACCGGGATCGGCATGACTGAAGAGGTGCAGGCCCACATCTTCGAGCCGTTCTTCACCACCAAAGGGGTGGAGAAGGGTGTCGGGCTCGGGCTCGCGGTGGTGCACGGCATCGTCACGCAGCACGGCGGGAGGGTCGAGGTGACCAGCACCGTCGGCAGTGGTAGCTCGTTCCGCGTCGTCCTGCCGCGACAGGTCTCGCGGCCACAGCTTCCCCTGCCCGAGGCGGCGCGGCCACCTGGCGGGAACCCCACCGGTCGTGGCGAGCGTGTGATGCTGGTCGAGGACGAGGGCGAAGCACGCCGCGTGCTGGGCGAGATCCTCGCGATGCTTGGGTACGAGGTGGTGGCCGTGGGCAGCGGCGAAGAGGCGCTGCGTCTCGCCGATGGACGGCCGTTCCAGGTGCTTCTCACCGACCTTCTCCTCCCCGGTATTCACGGCGGTGAGCTGGCGCAGAAGCTGCGCGAGCGCTGGCCTGACCTCAAGATCATGGTGATGTCGGGCTATGCGCAGGACGAGACGCTGCGCCAGTGGGCAAGCTCGGGCGCCGTCCGCTTCCTGCCCAAGCCGTTCGGCTTGGACGTCCTCGCTCGTGAGGTCCGCGCGGCGCTCGACGAAGCCTGAGGGCCTGCGTCACCAGCGGTGAAAGGCGGGGTGGCCCTCCCGCACCGCGACGAAGACGCCGCGGCAGGTCGCCGTGACCTTGCCCCCCGCCTCCAGCTCACCCTCAACCACGGCGCGATCGGCGCTGGCCTCCACGACGCGGGCGCGCAGGCGGACTTGCCCGTCGCTCGGCGTCGGGCGCTTGAGCACGACGCGGTATTCTGCGGTGACCGTGCACGGGGGCGCCTCAAGCCTGCCGGCAGTCATCAAGTGGTACGCGGCGGTCCAGTTGCAATGGCAGTCAAACAGGGTGCCGATGATCCCGCCGTTGAGCACGCCGTCGAACGCCTCGTGATGCCGGGCCGGGGTCCACTCGCAGAGCACCTCGCCGCCATGTGCGAAGCTCTTGATGCGCAGACCGGCGAGGTTGGCGGGGCCACAGCCAAAGCAACGCGTGGTTGGGGCGTAACGATCCTGCAAGCTCAACTCGCTCATCTGCGGGAGTCTACGGCTCGTCCGCGCCGCGCACAAGGACGCCCCGCACCTCACCCGCAAGTTCGGCCGGGCTCCTAGGGGAGCGCGATCTTGGTGGCGATGTTGTCGTGGATCCAGTGCTCGTCGAGCCACTCCAGCGGATCTACCGATTTGCCCTGGATGAAGATCTCCAGGTGGAGGTGGTCGCCGCCGGCAAGCCCGGTGGAGTCGCTGGTGGCAATCACCTGGCCTTTACTGACGCTCTCGCCAGGCTTGACCGCAACCGAGGCGAGATGGCCGTACAGGCTGGCCAGCCCGTAGCCGTGGTCGAGGATCACCGCGTTGCCGTAGATCGCCAGCCAGCCGGCGAAGATCACCTTGCCGGAATTGGCGGCAGTGACCGGCGCGTGGCTCGTCGAGGCGAGATCGAGGCCGAGGTGGGTTTGGTGGTCAACCACGCGGCCCTGATACGTGTAGGTGCGGTTCTCGGCGAACGAGGCGCGACGCTGCGTGTTGGCCATCTGCGAGAAGGCGCCGCGCCACAGGAAGCCAGGCTCGCTCTTGCTCGTCAGCTCGACGATCTGCGCGAGGGTGGCGCGGCGCATCTCACCGTTGATGCGCAGGAACTGATCGAGCACCGGGCCGGTGGCATCGAACCCCGGCGTCTGGCTGGCGATCTCCGGCACGACCTTGTTGAGAAAGGTGTCGGAGAGTGCGATGGTGTCGTGGTGCGCTGCGACCTGCTTGAATAGGTCGAGGAAGGCGCGCTCGGCACGGTTGCCGGCATCGTCCTCGGCGAACAACCGAACTTGATTGGGATCGTCAAGCTCCCAGGGAACGGCATAGAGCGCGAAACGCTCGCCCGGGCCCCCACCCGGTCGCGGGAGCGACAGAGATTCCACCGTCCCTGCGCGCACGCCGGAGGAGCTCGCGGAATCGCCGACGCGGAACACCACCACGCCCGCCCCGCCCTGGCGGACGTAGTGCTGCTTCGATTCCAGCTCGAGCAGTGGCGGACGGAAGCGGGCCTGCAGCTTCTTTTCCACCACCAGCGGAGCGCCGGACCGCAGGGGTCCGTGCATGCGGTCAGCCCGGGCGCGCAGGACGACCTCCCCTTCCTTGAGCCATTCCTGAGCCCGCTTGCCGACGGTGGCTTCCAGCGTGGCCGCGGCCGTGAAGGCGCCCCGCGTCGGACTGAACGCGCCGTTGCGGGGGAAGCGCTTTTCGGCGAGCGTCACCGTCTTTTCGCCCTGGGCCAACTCGAGCGAGATCGTACCGAGGCCGCCCCACGGCTCCTTGAAGCGCGCCACGACCTTGGTCGCGGCGCCCACCGCTGGGTGGTCGGTTTCGATGCCGATAGCGGGGAACGGGCCTTGCCGCAAAGCGCCCCAGGCCAAGACACCGATGGCCACGGCGACAACGACGAGCAAGAGCAACGGCACACGGGAGCGCCGATCGGTCGAGCCAAGCTTGTTCTTCTTCAACTCACCCCCCATGAGCGCCGGTCCCCGCACGACGCGCGCGAGATTCTACCGCCGTGGCGTGATGCGCGGACCCAGCCGGGGTTTCCGGGCTGAGGTCGCGTTTACCTCGCGAACATCTGCTCGACCGGCACGATCCGGATGGCACCCTTGGTGATGTGAAGCGGATACGCCTGGATCGACTTGTCTTCTTCCAGTACCTCGGGTGGCTTGGACGTGGCGTAGCTGATCGGGCTCGGGGCGTCGGAGGCGAGCGCCTCGGCGAGCTGATCGGCGTCCTCGCTCACGATTGCAATCACCATCGCCGCGGGCTTGATGTACTTGCGGACGGCCGCGTTGACCTCGTCGCGGGTGAGCGTCGGCACGATCTCGCGGAAGTTTGCGAGGTTTCCGGGTGCCGGAACCCCGAGGAAGCGGTCGTCCATCGCGTAGCCGAGGCGGTCGAAGGTGGTCTCGGCGAAGTGCAAGCTGTACTTGGCGACGAAGTCGCGGGTGAGCTTGAACTGCTCCTCCGACAGGCCATCGGCAGCGAGCTTCTCGACCTCGCGGATCGCGGCGCGCAGGGCAAAGTGCGCCTGTGCGTTGGGCACCGGCCGTACCCACACTTCGAAGAGCTGGGTGCGCCGCGGCACGCCGGTGGGCGGAAACTCGCGCCGGCCTCCCTCGGGGAAGATCTCAATGTAGGAGTAGTCGCCGTAGTTCATGCCGCGCGCCTCGCGAATCACTTGGTAGAGGTGCGAGGACGAGTTGCGGTGCTCACCGAGCCACGAGTTGGCGACCCACAGCGCGTAAAACTCGCGGCTACCGCGCTGAATTGGAAGCGGGAAACCGAAGCTGATCGCAGTGGAAGGTCCGGGCTTCTTGACGATCACCACCTGACGACCCGCGATCGCCTTCACTTGGGGAGGAGGCACAACCGGAGGCATCCCCGCCGGGAGCTGTGCGAGTGCTTGCTCCATGCGTGCCACCTGTTTGTCGTCGTAGCCGCCGCCCAGAGCGAGGACCACGGTGTCGCGGGTGAAGTGTGCGCGGTAGAACGCCCGCACGTCATCGAGGGTGCTTCCTTTCAGGCCCTCGACCGTGCCGGAATTGATGTGCCGGTAGGTCGTGCCAGCGAACGTCGTGTTGTAGAGCGCCGCCTTGCCCAGCTCCTCGTCCGAGCTGTAGCGCAGCGTCTTGGCCAGGTAGTCGATCGTCCGCTGTTTGATCCGGGCAAAGTCAGCCTCCGCAAAAGCAGGCCGCATCACGGCGTCCAACAACAAGCCGATGTAGGCCTCAACGTTGTCCTTGTGGACGCGTCCGGAGAAGGTGGTGACCTCCTTGCCCACGCGCACGTGGTACTCGGTCGCCATCGGGTAGAGGAGCTTGAGGATTTCGGCGTAGGGATGGGTAGCGGTGGCGCCCTCCGCCAGCAAGGTCCCCGTGAGGTACGCGAGTCCCTCCTTGCCGACCGGGTCGTCCTGCGAGCCGACGGTGAAGGCGATGCGGAACGATACCGTCGGATCAGCGGCCACCGGCAGCAGCACCGGCGCGTTCGCCAGCTTCGGCGCCGGTGGCGTTGCAGTTCCCTGCCCGCGCGCTCCGGGCGACGCAGCGACCGCAAGCATCACCATGACGACTCCAATCATGCTCCATTCGGCGACCGATCGTTTGCGACCGGGCCTCGGGTTTCGGACCTCGGACCCCGTCCTTGCCGTCCCGGGCCGCGATCCCCGGACCACGAGCCCTGCGCACGCGCGAGCAGAGCGAGCAATGGCGCTCATTGGTTCACCCCCTTGAGAATCGCCACGGTGCGAACCTGTGGCGTCAGGAGACGCCGGGCGATGTCTTGGATGTCCTCGGGTGAAAGCGCCGCCATCGTTGCGAAGTACTGCTCCACCGCGTCGATACCGCCGGTCATCGCCACGAACGGCGCCAAGCCGCCCGCGACGTTGTCGGGCGTGTCCATGTCCATGAGGAACTCGTAGCGAGCGCGCCGCTTGAGGTCGTCCAATTGCTTGGCGTCGGGTGGCGCGCCCTGCAAGCGAGCGACGGCCTGGTCGATGGCGTCCCGCACGGCGGGAATGTCCTTCTCCTCCCTCACCATCGCCAGAACGGTCCACAGCCCAGGGTCGCGGTTGAACTCAAACCCGGCGGCCAGCCGTTGCACGGTTTGCTGCTCCAGCACCAACTGACGGTAGGCCGCGCTGGTCTCGCCGAACGCGAGGTTGGCGAGGAGCGTGCCGGCCGCGACTTCCTTGGCGTGCGGATCGAAAGGCGCGCCGGGCCAGGCAACGGCCACGATCGGCAGCGTTCGACCATCAT
This sequence comes from Thermoanaerobaculales bacterium, assembly GCA_044447965.1. Classification (GTDB taxonomy): domain Bacteria; phylum Acidobacteriota; class Thermoanaerobaculia; order Thermoanaerobaculales; family Thermoanaerobaculaceae; genus DATIYW01. The sequence goes on from JBIOGJ010000018.1 coordinate 29,519, forward strand.
ATTTCACGTCGACGTGACGCTCTCCGTTGTGGGGCGGTTCCGGCGCGACCTTGGGTGCGACGTAGCCCGGCTTCCACGCACCGTAGGCCGCCGTGATGAGAGCAAGTGTCTTGGCCGGATCGAAGTCTCCCGCCACCACGATGACGACGTTCTCCGGCCGGTAGAAGCGCGCGAAGAACGACTTTGAGTAGTCGTACATCGTAGGCATTGCTGCAACGTCCTTCTCGAAGCCGATGACGGTGTGCTTGTACGTGTGCACGTCGAAGGCACGGTCACGCATCGCCTCGTCCAGCACCTCGAACGGGCTCGTGCGTCCCTTGCGATACTCGCCGTACACCGCGCCCGACTCGGTTTGGAAGTCGGCCACGGCGTAGTCGAGGTTCTGGAAGCGATCCGCCTCGAGCTCGATCACTCGTGGCAGGTCGCTGGCGGCGACGTTGAGGTGAAAGCAGGTGTAATCGTCGGTGGTGTACGCGTTGGCGTTGGCGCCCATGCCGGTCATCAACTGGTCGTAAACCGCGCCCGGGACCTTCTTGGTACCGCGGAACATCATGTGCTCGAAGAAGTGGGCAAACCCGGAATGGCCGGCCTCCACCTCATCGCGGCTGCCGGTGCGTACGACCGAGTAGTACGCTAGCAGGCCCTGGCTCGGCATCGGGATGAGGATCACCCTGAGGCCGTTGTTCAAGCGGTGCGCCTCGTACCGGTAGGGGAACACCCCCGCTCCAGCCACCGCGGCGACGAGCAGCACGGTGGCGAAGCTCAGGATCGGGACTCGCATGTGGGCTTCCTCCAGAGCGCGGTGCTAGCCCGGACTATTCATGAGGGATCTACTGCGACCGCAGATATTGCCGCCCTGGCAGGCGTACTCGGCGCTCGGACCGTGCCGCCGTACTGTGCAAGTACGGCTCCGGTCCTCACCCCTGCGTTCGCCTGCCATGACAGCCATCTCCGCGGTCTCGCGACGATCCCCCCCACGAATAATCCGGGCTAGGGTCACGCGCCAGGGCATTCTACGCTCGCAGGTGCGGTGCGGGTTTCACTTTGAGCGTTGCGGGTCAGGCGTTCGCAGCGCTTGGGTTTTCCCGGATGTAGCGCTTGATCCACGGCAGCAAGGTCAAAGCCGGGACCGCAATCACGATGGTGAAGGCAAAATAGGTGGCGTAGCCCAGCTTCTCCACCCCGATCCCGGTGAAGGCGCCGGCCACGTCGCGGGTCAACGCGAACAGCGCCGAGAGGAGCGCGTACTGCGTTGCCGCGTGCTCCTTGTCGCACAAATCGGTGAGGAACGAGATGAACGCTGCGGTGCCGAGACCCTGACCGAACGATTCGAGCAGCGAGGCGACGTAGAGGCTCTCACGCGGCAGCGGGAGGCTCGCCACCGCCACGTAGCCGAGGTTGACCGCGGACTGCGCGATGCCGAGCCAGAGCAGCGCGCGGAAGACCCCGTAGCGCTTTACAAACCAGCCGCCGGCGAGCGCGCCGACGATGGTCAGCGCGACGCCGCCGGTCATGGAGACGAGGCCGATCTCGGCGTCGGAGTACCCTCGGTCCACCCAGAACGGCTTGACCATGCGCCCGAGCGTGGAGTCGCCGAGCTTGTAGAGCGGCACGAACAGCAGCACCGGCACCATCTCCTTGCGGAAGAGCCAGCGCAGCACCGGGCGTACCGGGTTGCGGCGTTGCGCCGGGTCGAGTTGGACGCGAGGACTCGCAAAGGCGATGGGTGCCAGGGCAAAGAACACCATCGCCAGCACCACCCACAAGGCCTGCCACCCCAACAGCCCGGCGATGGCGAGGGCGACGCCACCACCGAGCACGAAGGCGGCCCTTGCTGCGGATACCCGCATGCCGTTGATCGGCCCCCGCGACTCCGGGGTCACGAGGTCAACCGTGTAGGCGTCCACGGCGATGTCCTGCGTCGCGGAAGCGGTGGTGAATGCGAGCAACACGACCCACAGCCACCATGAGGGATGCGCAGGGTCTAGCGGCACGATCGCGAGCGTGGTGGCGCCGAGCGCTGCGAGCGCAGCCGTGATCCAGTGCTGGCGGGCACCCCAGCGGTCTACCAGCGGCGCCCACACGAGCTTCCAGGTCCACGGCAGCGAGAGCAGGCTCAAGAGACCGATCTCGCGTAGCGACACCCCGTGGCGGCGGAAGTAGACTGGCCAAAGATCGTAGGCGATGCCAAACGGCAATCCCTCGGCGAAGTAGAGGATCGCGATCCAGGTGAGCTTGCGGCGCAGCGACATCGTCGCATTGTATCCGCGCCTCGCGGGCGCAGGGCACCCAGTTGTTTGCTCGGCCGCGGGAAAAATCCGCGGCCGTCAATTCACCGGGACCCGCTAGGCAGTACGTCTGGGTTGGATGGGGGGGGGATGGAAGCTTCGGGTTCTCCCCTGCGGGTCGGGGTGTTAGCGCAGTCCACCCCCGCTGGTGAACTTCCTTCCCTTGTTCGTTCCTTGCTACGATCGCACCATGCAGGTAACGAGAGGCGAGGCGCGCGTTGGCTGCTTGGCTGACAGGTTCCCTGCCTTGACCCGGATCGGTTGAGGCAGCCGATGCCGCATTTCGATGTCGTCGTGGTTGGTTGCGGCCCCGCTGGCGAGCGGGCTGCCATTCAGGCGGCACGGGCCGACCGACGCGTGGCGGTGGTGGAGCGCGAGCATGTCGTCGGTGGCGCCCGCGTCAACTGGGGCACGATCCCCTCCAAGACGCTGCGCGAGAGCGCGCTCTTCGTCCACTCGCTCACCCGCAACCGGCTCGAGGGGATCCACTGCGAGGTCGCGAGTGAAATCACGGTGCACGATTTCATGTACCGCGAACGGGCGGTGGTCCAGCGCGAGCTCGAGTTGATCGGCGAATCGCTCGCCCGCTACCGGATCGAGGTGTTCGAGGGTGAGGCGCGCCTCCTCGACGCCCACACGGTCGCAGTGTGCGGTCGCGACGGGGGAGTGCAGACGGCGCTCTCGGGCGAGTTCATCATCCTTGCCACCGGGGCAAGCCCGAATCGCCCCGTCGACGTTCCGTTCGACGGGGAACGGGTGTTCGATTCGAACACGATCCTCAACTTGCCGCGCATGCCCCACTCCATGACGGTGCTCGGCGCTGGCGTGATCGGGGTAGAGTTCGCGAGCATCTTTGCCGCGCTCGGCCTCGACGTCACGCTGGTGGACACGCGCGATCGCCTGCTCCCCTACCTCGACCGCGAGATCGTCAAGATCCTCGAACGGGAGCTGCGCCGGCTCGGGATCAAGATCCTCCACAACGAGCGCTACGCCTCGCTCGAGCGCCTTTCCGGCGCAACCCCCCGGGTGCGCTGCACGACCCGGTTCGGAACGGTGTTGGAGTCCGAAGTGCTCCTCTACTGCGTGGGCCGCGACGGCAACACCAAGGGCCTTGGCTTGGAGGTGCTCGGACTTGAGCCCAACAGCTACGGCTTGCTCACCGTCAACGAGCACTACCAGACGGCGGTCGGCCACATCTACGCGGTGGGCGACGTGATTGGCTACCCTGCGCTCGCGAGCACCGCAATGGAACAAGGACGGCAAGCGGTGCGGCACGCACTTGGCATCCCCGGGCCGACAGGCAGGACCGAGATGCTGCCGTTCGCGATCTACACGATTCCCGAGGTGAGCTACACGGGCGCCACCGAGGAGGCGCTGCAGGCCAACGGTGTGGAGTACGTGGTTGGTCGTGGCAACTACGACTTGAATCCCCGCGGTCAGATCATCGGCGACAGTGAGGGCATGCTCAAGCTTCTCTTCGCCAAGGATGGCCTCCGCCTCGTTGGCGCGCACATGATCGGCACGAATGCCACCGAGCTCATCCACATCGGCCAGGCGTTTCTGCGTGCCGGTGCCAGCGCGCCGCAGATTGCCGAGACACTGTTCAACTACCCGACCCTCGCCGACCTCTACCGCCACGCGGCCTTGAAGGCGATATTGGCGATGGGCCGGTCCGTCCCTGCACCGCAAACGACCGGCTCGTAGCAGCGTCCTGCGTCGGCCGGTGGCCTGGACATCTCGCCTGCGCCGCACTCGTGCGCAGCCGCGCCCCCGGTTCGGCCGCCTCCTCGCGCTCGTATCTGGAATAGCCGACAGTGGTAGCGCGATTAGCGGACCTGTCATCGCGCAGCGCAGGAGGGTGTGTTCGATCGTGATCAGACAAGCCGCTCACGAAATCCGGAGGTCGCTTTATACGGCGAGTTACCTGGCGGCACTGCGGGCTGCGTCCTCGTTGGTCGGGTCGGCAGGGCGGCCTTGCGCCAGGCCTCGGTCTTCGGGGACATTGGGATGGTCTTGACAGGTGGTGCAAAATAGACGCAGGATCTGAGGCAGGTTCTGATGTGGGCTCCGAAAGGGGGGAGAATGAACGGTAAGGTGTTGCGGCATCGAGTGGGGTGCTTTGCGGTTGCGCTGGCGGTGGTGCTGCTGCCCGCCCTGGCGTCCGGCCAGGCAATCGTCAAGGTCAACGACAACGTCTTCTTCAGGTTCGGCATCCAGATGCAGGCATGGGGCGACTGGCTGCAAAACGCGACGACCGACGCGTACGCGCAGAACCTCTACCTGCGGCGAGCGCGCTTCTTACTCACCGGTCAGGTCGCGCCCAACGTCACGTTCTTCTTTCAGACCGACACGCCCAACCTGGGCAAGTATTCCGGGACGAGCACGAAGAGCTTCAGCCCCGGCTTCCTGATCCAGGACGCGTGGTTCGAGTGGAAGCTCGCCGAGGAGTTCGCGCTCGACGCGGGCGAGATGATCGTGCCGTTCAGTCGCAACGAGCTCAACTCCACGCTCAGCTTCCTCACGCTCGACATCAGCCCCACCTCGACCGTGTTTGCGAGCCCGACGCAGACCAACGGTACGCGGGACACCGGGTTCATGGCGCATGGATACTTCGGCGACGGCCATCTCGAGTACCGCGCCGGTGTGTTCCAGGGCGTCCGCACCGCCGCCCAGAACAGCTCGTTCCTGTTTGACGGGTACCTGCACTACAACTTCCTCGAGACGGAGAAAGGCTACGTCTTCGCCGGGACCAACCTCGGCAAGCGCAAGATCCTTACCTTGAGCGGCGGCTACCAGACCCAGAACAGCTACCGGGCCTACTCGGGCGACGTGTTCACCACCCTCCCGATCGCCGGCGGCGACGAGTTCGCTGGACAGGTCCAGTGGACCCACTACGACGGTCAGAACTTCCTCGCCAGCGTTCCCAACCAAAACGACTACCTGGTGGAGCTCGGCTATTACGTCTCCCAGGCGAAGTTCCAGCCATTCGCCAAGTTCGAGTCGCAGCGTTTCGTTGAAGCGGCCAAGGAGATCAATAACGTGGATCGCTGGGGCGCTGGCTTGAACTACTACGTCTCCGGCCAGAACCTCAAGCTCACCGGGCAGTACCTGCGCATCCAGCCGAAGAACTCCGAGCTCCACAACACCAACGAGTTCACCTTCCAGATTCAGATGTTCTTCAACTGACCGTGCGGTGCGGGCAATCCGGAGCGCGCTCGACGCAGCGCGCTCCGGGCCCGCGCCGTTTCGCGCCTCGGCCCGGCTTTAGTCGCCGACCGCCTCTTGCACCACCTCCGACGGATGCGCCGTGCCGAACTCTCCCTCCCAACGCGCGACGACCACCGTCGCGAGACAGTTGCCGATCACGTTGGTCGAGGTGCGCGCCATATCCATGAGCTCGTCGATGCCGAGGATGATGAAGATCGGCTCGACCGGCAAGTTGAACGAGGCGGCCGTGCCGAGGAGGATGACGAGCGAGGCACGGGGCACTCCGGCCACGCCCTTGGAGGTGAGCATCAGGGTGAACACCATGAGGAGCTGCTGCCCCCAGCTCATCTCGATCCCTGCCGCCTGGGCAACGAACACCGAAGCGAGCGAGAGGTAGAGCGTGGTGCCGTCGAGGTTGAAGCTGTAACCGGTTGGCATGACGAACGCGACGATCTTGCGTGGCACGCCGATCGCCTCCATCGCTTCCATCGCGCGCGGCAAAGCCGCCTCGGAGCTAGTCGTGGCGAACGCCAGGGAGACCGGCTCCGCGATCGCCGTGATGAACCGCTTGAGCGGCGCGCGCACGATCAGCGCCACCGGCAGCAGCACGAGCAGCAGGAACAGAATCAACGCCGCGTAGAGCGTCGCCAGAAGCTTGCCGAGGTTGACCAGGATGCCCAGCCCCATGTGCCCGACCGTGTACGCGATCGCGGCGCCGACGCCGATCGGGGCGAAGAGCATCACGATGTTGGTGAACTTGAACATCGTTTCGGACAGGCTCTCGCAGAACGAGAGCATCGGGCGGCGCCGGGCCTCCGACAGCAGCGCGAGCGCGACCCCGAACACGAGCGAGAAGATCACCACCTGGAGGACCTGGCCCTCGGCGATCGACTTGGCGATGTTCTCGGGAAAGATGTGCTGGATGATATCGGACGGCGTTTGCTTGATCGCCTCGATCTTCTCGGTTTGCGCCGCCGGTGGCAGCGTAATCCCCTTGCCGGCCTTGGAGACGTTGATCGCCGCGAGGCCGATGAACAGCGCCACGGTCGTGACGACCTCGAAGTAGACGAGCGCCTTGACGCCCATGCGCCCGACCTGCTTGAGGTCCGCGTGTCCGGCGACTCCGACCACCAGGGTGGCGAACAGCAGCGGCGCGATGATCGTCTTGATCATGCGGAGGAACACGAGCGACAGCACGCGCAGGTTGACCGCGACGGCGGGGAAGTCGTGGCCGATCTCCGCGCCCACGACCATGCTGACGAGGATCCACGTCGTGAGCGAGCGGCGCTCCAGCCCCCAGGCGAGCAGCGTCCCGATCAAAAGCCAGCGGCTACCGGCGAGCAGCGCGTGCGGCAGCGCTACCGCGCCGGACTCAGAAAGGGCGGCGAGGGTCGCCGCAATGGCGAGCGCTCCCAGCACGTACGGCAAGCACCTGTTCCTCGCCGGGGCGCTCGAGGCGTGTTCCATTGGGTTCCCAGGCTAGGCAGGTCGGCGCGCGCCGTCAACCGTCCCGTTAGAGCCGGTTCGTTGCGCGCTCCTCACCGCTTCGGCTGTCGCCGGGTGAACAGCAGCCCCGACCAGATGGCGTCGATCGCGCAAATCTTATAGTCCACGAGGCTGGCCGCCAGCCCCGCCGCCCGTACCGTGCGCTCCGAGATGTCGGCGGCGAGGGGCGACCCCCGCTTCGGCCACGCGATCCACACCGATGCCGCACCCAGTCGCGAGACCACCCCGGCGATGCCGCGCTCGAGGGCGGCGTTGGTGCGGCAGAACCACAGCGCGAGATCGCACCCCTGGCCGAGCCTCGTCACGAGGCGCACGCCGGAGGGGAGCTCGCCGAGCGTGGCGGGGAAGCCTTCCGGCGCCCCGAGGAGCGCCACCGTGGTGTCCGCCCTGATACCGAGTTTCTTGGCAAGCGGCCGCCCCGAGTAGCCGGCGAGCACGGAGGCCGGCGCCACGGGCGTTTTCGGTGGGTGCGTGAGGGCGCGCGCGAGCTCGCGGCCGATCTTCTCCCAACTCGTGAAGGTCGCATCGGGAAGGAGCTTCCTCACCCCCTCGACCTTGCCCGCCTCGCCGCCCACGAATACGAGGGGCACGGGCCGGGTCGCGGGCGAGGCGCGCAGCGCGAGCGCGACGTCCCGCCCCGCCGAAGGGACACGCGAGAGGTCGATGACGAAGGCGTCGGGTGGTCGCTGCCGCAGTTCGCGCAACCCCGCGGTGCCGGCCACCGGGCCCGCGTCTACGCCGTAGCCGAGGGCGGCAAGGCGCCTGGCGGACGCCGTACCCTCGGCCGCGTTCCAGTGCACCAAGCGCACGCGAACCCGTGGTCCACTCCGGCCGGGGCTCACCGGCCGCCGATCCGTTTCTTCCCGGCCGCAGAGAGCGCGCGGTGACGTGTGAGAGTCCTGATCCGCTCGACGCGGCGGAAGCGGAGCGCCGACCAGTCGTCATCGATCGCGACCTGGCTCACGGGCTCAAACCCCAGCTTGCCAAGCGGCGTCCAGCCGCTGTCGCGGGAGATGTCGGTCTGGTACCGCCGGGAGGACTTCTTCGGGTAGCCGAACCAGAGCCGCCCGTCGCCTTCCAGGCTCGTGGCAGCTCCCGGCGCGAGCTTCGTCAGGTCCGAGCCGCTCCTGACGAAAACCAGCACGAAGCCGTAGCGGCCGACCGGCTTCTCGTCCACCTTGCCGGCGAACGCCCGCATGGTGGCGCGGAACTCGTCGGGAGCGCCGATCACCAAGGCTGAGTCCTCGCCCTTGTATGCGAGCTTCTTGAGCACCGCGTTATCCACCATTGCCCACCTCCAGAGCATTCGTTGCATCGTACCAGCGCCGCTGGAGCGACAGGCTTCAGGCTACGAGCTCCAGGCTCAAGGAACAACAACGACACTACGGGGGCTCAAGCGAGCTTCGCCGCTGGCGATGCCAGACGATAGCGGTGCGAGCACGGCGCCAGCCGCTCCTCCGCCGATCGCAATTCGAGCAGGGCCTTGGCCGACGGCGTGTGCCCGCGCCGCCGATTGCCCGAAGGCGAAGCAGGAACGGACACGCCGCTAGGCCGCGCGGCCCGGATTGGGCGGGCGGTGTCGAAACGGGGCTGGCGCTAGCCGCGTCGGCGCCGGTGGGCCTATGGCAAGGCGCACGAGCCCGCCGCGCCGGAGCGCACTGGTCGCGTGCGTGAGGACGCGGGCGGGCGAGCGCACCTCGCGGTGGAAGGGTGGGTGGCGAGACGCGGGCTCATGTGCCTTGCAAGAAGCGACTGGGGGACGAGCGGTCGGTTTCCATCACGCCGGCTACCGTGAGGCAGTGCCCCCGCAACGCAGCCAGAGGTTCGACGCCGCCGGCGCTCCTGTCAGAACTTCTCGTCGTAGCGCGTCCACAGATCATCGCCGAGCTTCCAATACGCGGTCACGGCCTTGTCCGCGAAGGCAACCACTCGCTCGGTGAGCACCTTCAACGCCGCCTTGTCTTTGGCCGCCAGCCGCTGCGGGATCTCCCGGTCGAGCTGTGCCTGGAGCGCAAGCCCCTCGGCCTGGAGCGGGTCGCGAACTGCGTACACGTCGTTGCGCATGTCGCCCCAGCGGTGACCCGCAAGCTTGGCAACGCGGTTGAACGACCACCACGCCGAGGCCGAGGTAAACGCCGGCCTCCCGCCGTTGAACTTGTCTCCGCCAACCTTGAACGAGGCCGGGGTGTCGAGCATCCCCGCGTACAACGGCACCCAGGTGGTGGTGGCGGGGTTTTGCCAGCCGAGCCAGCTCACGCCCCCCACCGCGTCGGGCAGCCACGCGCGCGACTGTGTGATCCAGGTGTTGATGTTGTACCAGCGCGCGATCGGCCGCTCGCCCTTCTCCTGCCAGCCGCCCCAGACGTGGTAGAGCGGCATCTGGTCGTAGAAGAGGAACGGGCTCGCGTAGGGCGAGAGCATGCTCTTGCGGTCCTTGTCAGTGGTCTTGATGAACTGGCGCATGTCGTACGGGGTGCCCTCGTACGTGTCGCGGAACACGGCCATGAGGTCGGCGGGAGCCACCTTGCGTTCGGGTTTGATTGAGAAGGGGAAGTTCTCGGAGTTGGCGTTGAGTTTGAGCGATGGCGCGAGCAGGTCGAAGACCCGCCATTCGCGACGCGAGGAACCGAAATCGCCACGCTCCGCGTACGTGTAGCAGAACTCGAGCGGCGCACCGGCGGCGGGATCGTAGAGCCCGAGCTCCACGGCACGGCTGACAACATTGTCCGAGCACGCCCAGTTGGCGGTATCGGAGCAGTTGACCTCGCGGATGCGACTCGCGTTGGCAGAGACAGTGACGTGGTCGTCGGGAACCCGGCGGGCGACCCACACTGCGCCGACCTTGTCCTTGCCCGGGCCCACGATCTCCATCAACCACACCTCATGGGTGTCGGCGATGGTGAGGGTCTCGCCCTCGTCGTTCCATCCGTACTTCGCGAGCAGCTCGCCCGCGAGGGCAATCGCTTCGCGCGCGGTGCGGCACCGCTCCGCGATCACTCGAGTGAGCTCGTAGCAGTTGAACATCCCCTTCGTGCTGACCATGACTTCCTTGCCGCCGAAGGTGGACTCGCCGATGGCGAGCTGATGTTCGTTGATCGATGGGTAAATGGTGTTGATGTAGCCGTACGTCTCGGCCACCTCCGGGATCGTGCCGACCACTTCGGTCGGGCGCAGATCGTCGGGGGCGAACTGCATGTCGGTCTTGGTGCGAATCGCGGTGGTTTCGCCGGGACGATGCGTGCGGTGAGGTCTGACGTCCACCCAGGCCCGGCCGTCGTGGCCGTCGCACGCCTCCGAGGTCATCACCGCCCCGTCCGCGCTCGCCAACCGGCCGACCGCAACGGTGGTGCAGTCATCGCCCTTGCGATGCGAGGAGGTACGCGGAGCGGGACCGGCGGCCCCCGCGAGCAGCACGGGGATGAGCAGCAAGCCAGCCAACAGGGCCCAGCGGGTGAGGGATCGGGATGCCATCTGACCTCCTGGAGCGCGGCGTGTGCCGCGCTGGTGCGCCGCAGTCTACCTTGGTTCGAGCGAGCCTTCCTCCACCCAATGGGCAAGCAGGCGGCGTACGCGGAAGGAATCCACCGGCAAGTCCGCCTCGCACTGCAGCGCCGCCGCTCCCGCACTCGCACGTTTCCACACATTTTGGAGGAGTACTTGGTCGCCCTCATCGGCGGGCCTCGTGGGCTTGGTCCCGGTGGGCTTGAGGCAGGCGTAGTCGGGTACCAACGCTGCCGCCTGCTGGAACTCATCGTAGCGGCGCATCCCTTCGAAGAACAGCGGAACCAGCTCCCGTGGCGGGCGGCCATGTAGATCGCTGCTCGAGGCGGGATCGCGGCGGGCGACAAAGGCGAACGACCCTGGTGAGGGGCGTTCGAAGAGCTGGAAGAGCGCATCGTTGCCGCGCAGGTGGCTGGCCGTGCACGCGCGTAGCTTTCCGCCATCGAGGGCAATCGTGCCCACGGTCTGCCCGAGCGGATCGCTGATCGCGAGTACGCCGGTCGCCTCGGACTGGGCCAGGCTCTGCAGCAAGTTTGGCAGGCCGAACAACTCGAGGTCGCCCGCGAGGCTTGCCCCTTTCGGCCCCTCCGCCTTAACCGGCACCTCGGCACCCGCGAGCGCCTTTGCTGCGGACTGGCCAAATTCCTGCTCGGGGAAGCGCCGGACGATGTCGGCCAAGACGCTGTGAACCTCGGCGGTGGGCGTCGCGGCCACGGCTTCGATCAAGCGAACCACGTTCGCCGCCCGGCGCTGCACAATGAATCCGAAAAACTTGTGGGGGACCTCGGCCACCAGCGCCTCAGTCAAACGGTGCACCACCTCGGGATCGCTCGACAGGTCCTGTCCGGCCAGCGCCGACAACCGCGCCGTGGTGTCGCCAAGCTGTGGTTGGCGTTTGAGGCCGTGGTTGACGACTGCGCGCCAGGCCGACGAGGTACCAAGGCGCGCCAGCGCGAACACGGCGCGGTCGAGGACGCTCGATAGCTCGGTGGGGTCGCCCGCAGCGGCGCCCGGCCTGAGGAGACCTTGTTCGAACTCCGCCAGGCGCGCGATCAACGCTCGTTCCGCACGCTCGTCTTTGAGCTGTCCGAGGTTCGCGATGGCTTCCTTGACAAGCGGCAAGGGATGGCCGAGCTGCGACAGGCGGAGAAGCAGCTCGAGCTCGCCGTCCACGGCCGCCCCAGGCGGTCTCGGGATGCGTCGCAAAAGGTAGAGGAGGTTGCGCTGGAAGAAGGAGTCCTTGTCACCGAAGGTGGTGACAGACTCGTTAAGGCGCTCCATGGCAGGGGTGCGGGCGGCGGCACCGTGTACCTCGATTAGCGAGAGGAAAAGCCGGCGCCTCTCTCGCGTATCCTCGTGCTGGAGCCGATCGAGCAGGCTTTCCGGGGTCAGCGCGGGGAAAAACGCCAACGCCCGCCGCAGCATCGGATGCACCTGTGGCTCCTCGGCGAACCTGCGCAGCCGTTGCGGGTCGAGCGACTCGTGCGCCTGGTCGCGGAAGCCCTGCACGAAGGCGTTATCTACCTTCTTCTTGGCCAAAATCGCGCTGGCGAGCTCGAACATCGTGACGGCTCGCGCCAACGATCCGCTGTTGACTTGCTCGATCGCTGCCTGGACCAGCTCCTGAAAGCGCCGCGCACTTTCGCGCGGGTCCTCTTCGAGCGTCACGAGGCGCTGCATCGCTTCGGCGGTCGTGGCCTTCGTCGCCTGGCCAAGGCTGGCATCCGCGGGCGCGGCCCAGTTCGGCAACCGCTGGGAGAGAGCTCGGAAGACCTGCTCCATCGAGGCGTCGAGGCCGCGCTCGTGAAGCTGCGCGCGGGCGGCGCGGAAGTCCCCGCCGTCGCTGGCGCTGCGTGCCGCCAGAGCCAGGAGCTGCGCGACGAGATCGCTGCGACCGCCTACCGATGCGGCGGCGCCGGCGTCCGCCACGAAGGGGATGTGGGCGAGACGCTCCGCGAGCTGGGCAAAGCGGCGCCCGGCGAGCTCGATGTTTCGGCCCAGCCTTTGGGGCTCCTTGCTCGAGCCCTCCTCTGAGGCGGCGTCGACTCGGTGCAGGAGCGGCGCCGGCGAGGTGAACGCATCGTGGGCCTCGCCAAGGTGGCTCAGGTTCTCGCGCAGCAGCTCCCGATCGTCCCCCGGGCAGAACTCGAGGACAAGGTCCTTGAGGGCGGCGAGAAAGCCCTGCAGCGCCTCCTTTGGTACCAGCGCGAACTCACCCAGCAAATGGATCTTGCGCAAGGCGTGGTAGACGTAATCGGGGAACGCCGCGCTGGTTCCGAGGCGGCGGAACTGGGACACTGTCCAAGTTTGGATCTCGTCCGCGGTGAGACGTGGCGGTGCTTCCATCAGCAGCTTGATCGAGTCCGCGACCACCAAGGGTGCAATGGCATCCGAGAGGTACTGCTGCAACTCGCTGAGCGCTTCGCGTACCTTGAGGTCGCTCTGCGGCTCTGCCACGTCCTCGATGCCTCCCGTCCTTGGGCATTCTAGACCTCCCCGGCGCGCTGGTCTGTCTGCGAGGCTAATCTCAACTTCGTACGGGTTCGTCGCCATGCCGTTTCCGGCAGGAGATCTGGAAATGGGCCCGTTCGGCGTGCGCGCGTCTCGGCGGTCGGCTCAGCCCGGAAACCCCAACTGGGGCTTCCGGGCTCAGGCGAGCAGGTGCCTGGCGTCGACGGTGAGGAAGCGCGCGAGCTCCGCCAGCTCTTCGCCCGCGAGACGGACCGCGAGACGGCGCGCACCTTCGTCAGACAGCCCGTCGCGGCACGCGACCGGATCCAGTCCCAGCTCCGCCGCGCGCACGGCGCCGCCGCTGGACAGAATCGCCACCCGTTCGAGCAGGTTGCCAAGCTCCCGCACGTTGCCCGGCCAGGCGGGAAGCACGAGTGCCGCCATTGCTGCGGGGTGCAGCATCGGCACCGCAATGCCGTGGTGAAAAGCCGCTCGCTCAAGCAGGTGCAAGGTGAGGGCAGGAATGTCTACGCGGCGCTGCGCGAGCGGCGGCAGCGTGATTGGGAACACGTTGAGACGGTGAAAGAGGTCGCGGCGAAAAGCACCCGCGCTCACCGCGCCGGCAAGGTCTCGATTGGTGGCCGCAACCAACCGTGCGTCGACCGGAATCTCGCCCTCGCCGCCAAGGCGGCTGATGCGGTGCTCCTCGAGCGCGCGGAGGAGCTTCACCTGGGTCGGCAGAGGCACCTCACCGACCTCATCGAGAAAGAGCGTGCCGCCCTGGGCCTGTTCGAATCGCCCGAGGTGGCGCACCGTTGCACCGGTAAAGGCGCCGCGCTCGTGGCCAAACAGCTCGGACTCCACCAGCGTGTCTGGCACCGCGGCGCAGTTGAACGCCACAAACGGCCCGTCGTGGCGCGGCGAGAGTCGGTGGAGTGCGCGCGCAAACAACTCCTTGCCGGTTCCCGAGGGACCGAGCAGCAACACGGCGGCGTCGGTCGGTGCCACCCGACGTAGCGATGCCAGGGCGGCGACGAACGCCGGCGCAGTGCCAACCAGCTCTGGCAGGCCCGCTCCCGCCTCGGAAGTTGCGAGCAGGGCCTGGCGCGGCTCGCAGGCGGCACGTAGCGCCGCCAGCACGCGATCCATTTCGAGCGGCTTGGTGAAGTAGTCGCGGGCGCCCTGCTTGAGCGCCGTGACCGCAGTTTCTACCGTGGCGTATCCGGTGATGAGGAAAACGGGCAGCAAAGGATCGCTCTCGCGCGCTGCGGCCAAGACGGCGAGGCCGTCCGCACCGGGCAGGCGCAGATCGGTAATCACCCCGAGGAGCGGGCCGGCCTCGCGCAGGCGGGCGACGGCGAGATCTCCTCGCGCCGCTAGCTCGACGGTATAGCCCTCCTTGCGCAGGGTGGCGGCGAGCATCTCGGCCAGATTGCGGCGGTCCTCGACGACGAGGAGCGGGGGACTCATCACACCCCCTTGCGCGGCACGCGCAGGACGAAGCGCGCGCCCCTGGGCTGCGGCTCGTACTCCACCTCGCCGCCGTGGAGGCGCGCCAAGCGCCGTGCCATCGCCAGGCCAAGCCCGCCGGAGGGCTTGGTCGAGACGAACGGAAGGAACAGCTTGCTCCGCAACGCAGGGCTCACACCAGGGCCGTCGTCGTCCACCACGACCCGCACCGCATCCGTGGCAGGCTCGACCAGCACACTCACGTGCCCGCCGCCGGGTGTTGCGGCTTCGGCGGCGTTGCGCACTAGGTTTTCCACCGCGACCGCAAGACCAAGCGCATCGCCGCTGGCGACCGCAGCCTCGCCATGTACCGCCAGCGTAACGGTGGGGAAGGCCGCACGCACCTTGCGTACGACCTCCTGCACCAGCTCCAACACGTCAACCGGCTCGCGGCGGAGCTGGTGCGGTTGGGCGAAGCGCAGGAAGCGTTCGAGTAGCTCCGTCAGGCCATTGGCCTCGTCGTTGATGGCGGCAACAAAAGTTGTCCGCTCCCCAGGCTGGGCTTCGGGGAGAAGGCGCAGGTAGCCGCGAATGGTCGCGAGGGCGTTGCGCAGTTCGTGGGTCATTCCCGCCGCCAGCTCGCCTACCGCAGCCATTTGCTCGCGTTCCGCCAGGGTGCGGCGGAGCGCCTCCATTGCGGTCGTGTCGTAGAGGAACACCACCTCCCCCTGGGCCGTGCCGGAGGCGGCCAAGAGCGGAAATCGCCGCATCTCGACGACCCGCTCGCCGAACGTCACGTTGGCAGCGCCGCCGGAGACCGCGGCGGGCAGCGGTTGACCAACCACGAGCTGCTCGCCAACCAAGCCACCCGCGGTCGCATTGGCCGCCCGGACCACGCCCCCGGCGTCACTGATCACCACGCCTGCCGCGGTCTCGCGAGTGAGAACCGTTGCAAGCACTTCGAGCTCGTCGGCGCGACGGCGGGTGGCCGCTTCGGAGGCTTCCAGCCGACGCACCGTCTCGCGGAACGTCTTGACCAGGAAACGGTCCTCGGCTTCCTCGCCGGGCTCGTGGCTTACCCGTACGGCTTCGGCGAGCAACTCCCGGTACGGCGCCAGTGCGCGCGCGATCAGCGCCCAGGCAAGCAGCGCGCCGCCCACAGCCACCGCCACCGCGAGCGAAGCGCCGAAAGTGCGCAACCAACCTGCCGTGCCGGTGCCGGTAGCCGGCACCACTGCGCGGACCGTGCGCCCGTCGGCGAGGAGTTGGTAGGCGACCAGGACGCTGCGCCCGTGGAGCGCTACCGGTCCCGCCACTTGCCGCCCGTGCTCCTCCCAATCCGCGCGCGATCGCCACGGCCACCAAGCTTCCGTGACCGGGCCTGCGTCGGCCAACATCTCCACCACGCTCCCCGCACCAAGCACCGCGAGCCCCCACCCTTCCGCACGAAGCGAGGCGACAAAGCGTTGTGCGTCACCCGCGGCGACCCGGACGGCGAGGATCTCGGAGGCGGCACGCGCAGCCCGCCGCGCCTCCTCTGCCACGAGGCGGGTCATGACCAGCATGCCCGCCATCTGCGCCACGACCATCCCAACCAACGTCAGCAGCGTGGCGCCGATCAGCCACTTCGCCTCACGGAAGCTTCGGGCAGGCAGCCAACTGCTCATGGCCTGACCCATCCGAGTAGGTGGAATAGCGCATCGCCAGCGAACAGAACGGGGAGCGCGCCGACTGCAAGAAAGGTGCCGAACGGCAGCTCGGTGTCGCGCCGGCCGCATCCCGCGATGATCAGCACGATGCCCACCGACGCGCCCACCGTGGAGCCAATGCCGAGGCTCAGGAGCATCCCGCGCCAGCCCAGGAAGGCCCCAATCATGGCGAGCAGCTTGACATCGCCAAGTCCCATCCCCTCGACGCCGCGCAACCGGCGGTAGGCGACGAGCACCGCGTAAGGAAGCGCAGCCCCTACCGCGGCCCCGATCAGCGCATCCGAGAATGGCGCGACGCCGCCGGCAAAGGAGCCGGCTAAACCGAGGGCGATCCCCGGCAGCGTGAGCACGTCAGGGAGGAGGTGGTGCTCGAGGTCGATGGCGGCCAAGGGCAGGAGCAGCAGCACGAAAACGAGCGCCTCAACACCGACCAGGGTCAAGCCGAAGCGCGCCGCGACGCCAGCCGCAAGCGTGCCGCTTGCCAGCTCCACCGCGGGGTAGCGCAGCGAGATCCGCGCGCGACAGGTGCGGCACCGCCCACCGAGGAGGAGGAACGAAAGAAGCGGCACGTTGTCAAACCAGCGGATGAGGGCACCACAGCTCGGGCAGTGGGAGCGCGGGCGGAGCAGCGATTCGCCTCGTGGCAGTCGGTAGATCACGACGTTGAGGAAGCTCCCAAACACCAACCCGTAGGCGGCCACGGCGGCGAACACGAACCAGCTCGGCACGGACGCGTCAGCCATCCGTTCCCCCGTTCGGCGCAAAGACTGACGCTCGAGGTTCGCGAACCGCGGCGGTGGGCCCGATGTGTGCGGCACGGTCGACCAGGCCCGGCGGCCAGACTCCGGCCTTGGCCGCCAGCTCCTCGTAGAGCGACTCCTGCTGGCGAACCATGAGGTCGCGATCAAACGTCTCGAGCCCCTCGCCGGCGCGTGTCGTCAGCCTCGCGCGCAAACCCGGCTGATCGAGAATCGCCTCCACCCGCTCGGCCATCGCCGCCACGTCGCCGGCCGCCACGAGGAATCCGTTCACCCCGTCGCGGACCACCTCAACAACACCGTCAACGGCCATCGCCACCACCGGCACACCGGCCGCCAGCGCTTCCACCAGGACGCGCGGCAGGCCCTCGAAGCGGGAGGTGAGCGTCACCACCCAGGCTGCATCGTAGATTGCCGGTAGGTCATGCCGCCAGCCGGGAAGGTGGAGACGGCGTTCGAGGCCCGCCTCGGCACGGGCGCGCTCGAGCTTGGGGCGCAGTCCCCCGTCCCCGACGAGCAGGAAGTGGGCATCCGAGTGGCGCGCCGCCACCTCCGCGGCGAGCGCCACGAAGCGCTCGGGCGCCTTCTGGGGTTTGAAGCAGGCGACCTGGACCAGCAGCGGCGCGTGCGGCGAAATACCCAGCTCCGTTCGGACTGCGGCGCCCCCCGAGTGAGCGCGGAACGCCCCTAGGTCGATCCCCGAGCGGACCACGCGGACCTGATCGGAACGGAACAGACCGAGGCGCAGCCCGGCCTGGGCGTTTGCCTGCGACACCGCGACGAACGCGGTCGTCCAGCGCGCCGCCCGCCGCTCGGCGGCAAGGTACGCGGCGCGGACAACGGCCGCCTGGTGGGGGCCGAAGCCGAAGCCATGGATCGAGTGCACCACCACCGGCACACGTTCGAGCCGTGCGGCGAGCCGACCGAGGATGCCGGCCTTCGAGGAGTGGGTGTGGACGATCGCCGGCGCGAACGAGCGGATCGCCCGGCGCAGCTCACCGAGCGCGCGCAGATCGGCCCACGGCCGCACCTCACGGCGCAGGTGGGCGAGTTCGAACATGCGCACGTCGCCAAGGGCGCGCGCCGGGGCGAGCAGCTCGCCTTCGTCGGCACATGCGAGAGCCGGCTCGAAGCGGCCGCGGTCCAGCCGCGCTACGGTGTCGAGGGTATTGCGCTGCGCCCCGCCCAGCTCGAGCATGGTGATTGCGTGCAGCACCTTGAGGCGGCTCATCGGAGCAGCCGCCGCGCCACGGCCGCGCCATCGTCGAGCGCGTCCTCCATCGTCGAGTACTTCCACTCCGCCCAGCGTCCGGCCAGGATCACCCCGGCGCGGCGGTAGTGCTCGCGCAGCGCGGCCACCGCAGCGGGGCGCGCCGCGTCGAAGACGACATAGGCGGGGTCGAGGCGTGCCACCTCGGCTACTTCGACATCGCGGCGGTCGCGCAGCAGGCCGAGCGTCCCGAGGCCCTCAAGGCAACGCTCGGTGAGGTCCGGCGGCGGTGCCATCCCAGCCGGCAGACTCACCTCTACGGAAAGGGTGTGATGGCCAGGGGGCGCAAGACGACCATGGTTGGAGGGAATGCCGACCCGGTAAAACGGATAGCGCTCCTCCGGCACGTACAGCCAGTGTTCGCGACGCGGCGGCGCGCCCCGCACCCCGAGGTTGAGGTTGGCCACCCCCACCGCGTGAAGCTCGGTGGCCGTCGTGCGGAGGCCCGCTGGGAGATCCTCCGTCATCGTAACGAGGTGTGACAGCGGTCCCGTGGCGACAAGCCGGTCCCAGCCGAGACGTTCCCCCGAGGCGAGTTCGAGCTCGCGTGCGCCCAGGCGTACCACGCGGACAGGCGAGCTGAGCCGCAGCCCCCCCAACCGAGCGGCAAGGGAGTTGGCCAGCCCTTGAATTCCGCCCTCACGGGGATAGAGGAAGGTGGCGTTGTACCCGACCGGCTTGCGGTACAGCCCAAACGCGCCATCGATAACGTCCGCCAGCTCGGGCCGCGGCACGTAGCGGCCCACCCATTCGGTGGTGAGCACCTTGGGCTCGGTGCAGTAGAGCTTGCGGTTGTAAGGGAAGAAGAAATGCCGGGCGAACCCCGCCCCGAAGCGCGTCAGCACCCAATCGGCGAAGTTCCCTCCCTCGTGGTTGGCGTCGCCTCCCTGCAGGCGCGCTTCGACGAACCCTGCCACGCAGTCGCGGCGAATCTCGCGGGGCAGGCGATGCGTGTGGATCTGGATGGGGTACGGTGTGATGGTGCCGGCGAGCGCAACCCCGGCGCGCCGCCGGTGGAGCCGAAACGCGCCGGCCACTCCCAGCTCAGCGAGCAACGCATGGCTGGGCTCCCGTTGTAAGTGGAGGAGGTGGCCGGTGAGGTCGAAGTGATACGCGCCGTGGACCTCGGTGCGGCACGCGCCGCCGGGGCTGGCGTGCTGTTCGAGGACGACGCTCGAAGCCCCATGGCGGGCCAAGTGGTAGGCGGTCGACAAACCGGTGAGCCCGCCGCCTAGAACGATGATCCGATTCACCCCGGCTCCTCCATCCGTACGCGCGCCAACCACACGAGCAGCACAACAATGGCCAGCTCATAGAAGCCAAGCGCGGCAAGGCCCACTTGCCAAGGAAACAGGAAGGCGGCACCCAAGCCGACGCCGCCACCCACCGCCGCGAGCGCGATGCAAGCACTCACGGTGATGCGCACGTTGCCGCCGAGAACCCTCGCGAGGCGCAGGGGGAAGTGATCGGGGCTGCCGTGCCAGAACGGCTTGCCGGCGCGCGCCCGCAGCAGCGTGACGAAGACGGTATCGGCAAGCGGAAGCGCGAGAATCGCGAGGGGTGCGAGAAAGCCAACCGGGCTTCTGTCGCTCCACCGGATCGCGATCGCGAGCGCGCCCAGGGTGATCCCCACCGCTAGGCTGCCGGCGTCGCCGAGGTAGATGCGAGCGGGATGCAGGTTGAAGACGAGGAATCCTATCAGCGCGCCCGCGAGGGCAAACGAGGCCGCCGCCTCGGGCAGCTCGCCGGTCGTCACGGCCATCACGCCGAAGGCGAGCGCCGCGACCGTCCCGACGCTGGCGGCGAGCCCGTCCATGACGTCGAGAAGGTTGAACGCGTTGCAGATCCCGAGCAGCCAGACCGCCGCGAGCGGCCAGCGCAACACCTCCGGCACCTCGGTCAACTCGATCACCACACCGCTACGCAGCAGCACGAACACCGCCACGCCCTGGCCGATGAGCTTGGCCGCAGGAGTGAGCACGCCGAAGTCGTCCACCAAGCCGACGAGCAGTGTGAGCGTGCCGGCGAGCAACAATCCAAGCAGCAACGGGCTGAACGCGAACACCAAGCCGAGCGCGATGAGATAGGCGAGGAAGACGGCCAGTCCGCCCAGGTACGGAACGGGCTCCGCCTGTTGCTTGAGCTTTCCATCGGGACGGTCAACGATGCCAAACCGCAGCGCCGCTTGACGCGCCACGGGAGTGAAATACACGCTCAGCAGCAATGCGAGCAGGAATGCGAGCGGTAGGAGCGCCACGTTCACCAGAGCTCCCTGAGGCGGCGCCTGGGGAGCTTGCGGCGTTGTCGTGCGGCCATGCGTACGCGGGGCAGGCGCGCCAGCAGTGCGGGAATCATGCGCGGGCGCCGGAGGAAGAGCCAAGCCAGCATCGCCACCTCTCCGGGCAAAAGTACGGGCGCTCGCAGCCAGAAATCAACCGGGTGAAGGTTGCGCAATAGTGTCGCCCAGCGGTTGATCACGATGTCCGCGGCGCGTTCGCTGCCGCGACGGAAGATCAGCCGGCCTCGCCCCGCCGAGGCGGTGGCCGCGCGGCGGTGGGTGGCAACGGCGCGCGGCTCATAGACGACCTGCCAGCCGTGGTTGCTCACCCGCCACCCCAAGTCGAGGTCCTCCCAAAAGGCGAAGAACTCGGCAGGGAAAACGCTGCCGTCCACCCGTACCGCTTCGAGCGCCGCGCGGCGGTACACCATTCCGGCGCCGCACGCAGCGAGTACTCGAGATGGTGCGGTCAGCCTCTCGTTCGCCGAAGCGCCGTAGCCGCGGTCGCGGACCCGCAGCAGCAACGGCGTGAGCACTTGGCCGCAGGAGTCAAGGCGCATCCCATCGGGGCGCACGAGACGCCCCGCCACCCCGCCCACCTCAGGCCATCGTTCGAAGGTTTCGAGACACGCTGCAAAATAGTCAGGCGTCGGGAAGCAGTCGGGGTTGAAGAAGGCGATCGCCTCGGCATCTGGGTCGGCCGCGGCCAAGCCGGCGCTGCAGCCCCCCGCGTAGCCTACGTTCTCGGGCAACGGCACGCCGCGCACCCCCGGTGGCGGCTGTTCGGCGAGGCGCCGCGAGCCGTCGTGCGAGGCGCAGTCCACTACCACGATCGATACCGGCGTGGTCTGCTCCGCCAGCGCGGCAAGGCAGGGCGGCAGGTCCTCGGCGCCGTTGAAATTGACGACCACTGCGGCGGCCTTCATCCGTGCCCCACCTCGCGCCACAGCTCAAGATGTCGGCGGGCGACCTCCTCCCAGGTAAATGCCGCTGCCACGCGCGGCCCGGCTGTGCGCAAGGCGAGCGCCCGGGCAGAATCCTCGAGGACACTCGTGATGGCCACGGTGAGGGCCTCGGCGTTGCCGCTGGCAAACAGCTCCACAGCGGCGGCAAAGTGCTCGCGGTGCACCGGGATGTCCGATGCCACCACCACGGCGCCGCAGGCAAGTGCCTCTAGTACCGGCAGGTCAAACCCCTCACCGCGCGACGGCGCAAGGATCGCCTCGGCAGCCGCGAAAAGCGCGGGAAGGATCGCATCGTCCACGCCGCCGATGCGGCGTACCCATCCGGGTGCGTGGTCCAGGTCTGCGACCGGGGCGCGTATGTCCCCCACCAGGATCAATTCGAGATCGGGGAGGCGGCGGCGAAGCGCACGCACCGCGGCGATCGCGAGGTCAACGCCGCGGCGCGGTTCGAGCGCGCCAAGCTGGAGCACGAACGGCCGTTTGAGGTTGAGATCGGCTCGTACTGCATCGGCGGTGTCTGGTGCTGGGGGCACGAAGCGGCGATGGTCCACGCCGTACCCGGTGATGTGGATCTTCTCTGGGGCGACCCGACATCGTTCGACGATCGCAGCGGCCACGCTCGGCGATCCCGTCATCACCGCCGAGGCTCGCCGAGCCCCGCGCGGCATGAGGCGTCGCAACGGGCTGCCCCACGCGCGCGGAAACCACTCCGGGTGTTCGAGAACCAGGACGTCGTGGATGGCGACGGTGAAGGGGCAGCGCGGCCACAGCGGTGGGTAGTAGAAGGGAAGGTGGAACAAGCCGAAGCCGTGCCCGGTGGCTCGCTGCAAGTCGAACAACACCCACGGCAGCGTTCTCCGCGGCCGTGTCGGGGTGAGTACCTCGAGATCGATGTCGGGGTGTGGAACGGCCTCGCACCCTGCCAGCAGGCCGTTGATGTACCGGCCCACCCCACCGTGCGGCTGGAGCAGGCTCTTGCCATCGACTCCTATGCGCACGGCGGACGCCGCCCGACCGTCGTTGCCGCGGCATTGCAGCGAAAAGCCGACCTTGAAGTCAGAGGCGTGGCACTATGGAGACCATGCGGATCGGCTTCGACGCGCGCGCGGCGTTTCTCGATCCCCGTCGCGGCTTCGGGCGCGTTGCTCGCTCTTTGGCCGAAGCGTTGCTCCGTCTGCTCCCCGGCGAGGTGGTGGTGTTTGTTCCTCACAGTGCTTCCGTCCCAGAGCAATGGTACCCGCTTGCCGCGCAGGTTGTGCACCTGCGCCGACCGACCCGTGGGGCGTTTCTCTTTGACTCCTTCGCGTGGCGCCACACTCTTCGTCGTGTCCAGGTAGAGGTGCTGCACCTGCCCGCCTGGACGATCCCTCGCCGCCTGCCGGTGGCAATCGTGGCCACGGGTCATGATGCGACGCCGTTTCGTTACCCTTCCCCGCCACAGGCGTGGCGGCGACGGCGGGCACGGCATGCGATCCGCTCGCTTGCAAATGCCGATCGCGTCCACGCGGTTTCCGCGCATGCGCGTGACGAGCTTTGCCGCTTCGTCCATCTCACCGAGGACCGCATCGACGTCGTGCACCTGGGTGTGGACGCGACGTTCTCGCCTTCGCCCGAGGCCTCCCGCCACATCTTGTTCGTCGGTAGCGAGGAACCGCACAAGAACTTGACGGTGGTGCTCGACGCCATGGCGTACCCAGGTGCGGAGGCGCTGCCGCCGCTCCTGGTGGTGGGCGCGGCGGCGCAAGCTGCCTTGCAGGACGCCATCAAGGTGCGTGATTTGGGCGCCAGGGTCATCCTCGCGCCTCCCTGCACCGATCCGGAGCTGATCCGTCTCTACCGTCAGGCGCTCGCCGTCGTGATCCCCTCACGCAATGAGGGGTTCGGTCTACCCGCGCTCGAGGCGATGGCGTGCGGGTGTCCCGTGGTGGCCGCCAATGTCGGAGCACTCCCGGAGGTGTGCGGAGATGCAGCGGCACTCCTCGATCCCGACGATTCGTCCGCCTGGGCGGCCGCACTCCTCGCGCTCGCGGCGCAGCCGGTACGACGCGATGCGATGGTTGCCGCGGGGGTGGCGCACGCCCGTCCTTACACGTGGGAGCGCACCGCCCAGGGGCTGGTTGGTGTCTATCGCACCGTCACTCGATCCGCCAGCTCGCGGGGCTGAGCGTCGATCGCTCCACTGTCTCCCCCAGCCACGCCCGCCCATCCGCTTGGGAGCGAAGCACGAGAGCTCGTGGGCGCCGTCACTTCCAGGAGTTCTTGCAGGAGGAGAGCCGCTCGCTCACCCGTTCGAGGCGCCCCCAACGGCGAAGCGCCACGCTTCCCAGGAGCAGCATGGCGCTGAGCACGGAAACGGCCGCCCCGGCAACGAAGCCGGTGGGCCGATACGTTGCCGTCACCTCATGGCAGCCGGCCGGTACCGGCACGCCATGGATGATCCCAGGTCCGGTAACCGCGTGGGTTTGGCGCCCATCGACGCGGTAGTGCCAGCCGGGATCCGGCGTGGCCAGCCAGAGCAGCACGCCGCCGGCGGGGGCCACCTGCACCGTCCAAGCCTGCCGGTCATGGCCTGGAGTTGCGGTGAGGATCTGCCCGGCCGGTACGGGCTCCTGACCGGGCGCCGGGATTCCCTGGACGACGGAGGTCTCAGGCCACGCAAGGGAATTGGCATAGACCCTCAACTCGCCATCGCGGCACAGCTCTCGGAGTCGTGGCACGGGATGGTGCGACACCACGCGGGTGGCGGCGAGGCTATCCAACCACCATAGCTCCGCGGGACCTTTGTCCGCCTCAGCGAGGTGAGCGGCAAAGGCACGCGATTGCAGTGGTGCGAACGTCCGCACCATTTGGCGACCATCCTCGAGCGCAAGGTAGCCCAGGCCCAGCGCGATCTCGCGGCTGGCCGCATCCGCTCCAACCCAGGCAAGCTGCTGCTTGGAGGGCTGCACCGTGTAGACCCGGCCCCGGGAATCGAGCTGCGCGTCGAGGCACGAACGATGAACCGGTGTGTGCATCGAGGGCAGGTCGACAATGTCACGCAGCAGGGGGGCGAGCGCCAGTTCGCCGGTGATGGCGGCTGCAGCAGCAGGTGCTCCCCAGCCGGTGGCAACGAGCGCGGCCGTCGTCCCTTCCACCACGGTCAGCGTGAGCCCCGCTCCCACCGCAACCGCGCCGGCAGAGACCACCCCGACGGCTACCGCCGCAGCCCAAGCGGAGCGACGCCTCACGCTCGCCGCCGCCGCGACCACGAGCGCCACCACCGCCGGGAACACTAACCGGCCCGGGTAACGCACCAACCCACATGTCACCGCCGCCCAGAGCACATCGCCGTTGCGCACACTGGGTATGACGCTGGCGGCGAGCAACGCCCATCCCGCCACGGCCAGCAGCCGCGCCTGTCGTGAGCCGGCTACGACGGCGATCACGCCGAGGCTCACTACCCAGAGCGGCAGGGTGGGGTGCCGCACGTAGCGATCGCTACGAGCTTCCAGTGGCGCACCCGGCAAAGCGAAAGCGGGTAACTCTGCGACCCGGACCGCGCCAGCCGCCAATGCGTCAAGTTCCCGGCCACTGCCGCGATCACCGCTCTGCACCCACGCTGCAAAAGGCAGTGCTTGCACCGCGACCAACCCAAGTGCAAGCGCGAGGCCCACCATCGTCTGGCGTCGCGGTGCAAGCACTGCGGCAACCAGAAACCCGACCAGTGCGAGCTGCGGCTCGGCGCCAAGGTACGCAAGGGCGCCGAATAGCGCCGCCTGGCGCCAGGCTCCGCCCAGTGCCGCCCACCACAGCCACGGGAGCCACGCAAGCGTCTCGAGGTTGTTGAGCACGCCGGCGGCATCCAGGGTGGGTCCCGCGAGCGCGACACCCCACCCGGCCGCGACCTCGAGCCAGGGAGGGGCGAGTAAACGACGGGCGAGCAACGATGCTCCAAGCGCGAGGATGGCGAGGTGGATCCCCACCTCGAGCCAGACCGCGGTGGGAGCAGGAACCACCGCGGCCAGCCAGGTAAAAGGGTAGAGCACGCCGGATTGCGGATTGGCGAAGAAGGGCTCGCCGCAACCGGAATCGGGATTCCAGAAGGGGCCCTGGGTGCCGGCGATCACTTGCGCAGTGCGATGGCGCAGCGGCGCGAAGTAATCGGGAAGGTCTCGCAACGCCGGCGCCCACCCAGCCAGCGTTGCAAGCACAATGACGGCTCCTGGGACCGCGGCCAGCGCAGCTCGCACTCCTGGCCTCACGGCAAGGCCCCGAGGACGCGACGGAGTTGGCCGAGGACTTGAGGGTCAACCCGGACGAGGGCACGCTCGTACTCGCTCACGAACACGGCACCCCTTGCCTTCGCCTGTGCTGACGCCAGCCGCTCGAGCGCAACGCGGGCCGCACCCAGCTCGCCTTTCTCCACGTGCAGCGCGGCAAGCTCCAGCCAGGCGCCGAGGAAGTTGGGTTCGAGCGTCAACGCGTTCTTGAACGCGGCTTGGGCGCCTTCACCATTGCCCAGCAGACGCAACGCCTGGCCGTCACCGAACGCGGCCCACACGTCGCCCGTGTTGAGCTTGCGTGCCGACTCGAATGCGGCTGCCGCAGCAACCGCGAGGTCGCGCTCGTGGCGTACGCGAGCACGCTCCAACCGAAGCGCACCAAGGTCGCGCCAAACTCGGCCGTAACGGGGCCGGGAGGCACCTGCGCGCAGCAGCAACGCCTCGGCATCCGCCATCCTCGCGTCATCCGCTCCCGCGCCTCGCAGCGCGGCTACGGAGCGGTCGACGAGACGATCCGGCGCCTCGCCGGCACCCCAGTCCGGCGACGCAAGTACCGCGGCGGTCGCCACCGCCACGGCCATGCCAACGGTGGCGAGCAGTGGCCAGCGTTGCCGTGGGATGGTCCGCCGGCGGCGGGGCAACACTGTGGCGAGGGCAAGAGCGGCGGACCACGCCACTGCGGGTACGATGAGCTGCGAGCTAAACAGTGATGTGACCGCGATCGCGGCGACGACCCCCCACCCTCGATCGTCGCTCTTGACCAGGCGCCGTGCAACGCTAGTGATCAAGCCAAACAGCAGCGCTGCCCCGGGCACGCCGAGGGTTGCGAGGACCTCGAACAAGTCGCTCTCCGCGAGATCGGGGATTCGTGCGTAGCGAGCGAAGCTCGAAGCGAGGGGGAAGTTGTGCGGCAGTGCTGCATCGGCGTACCCGCCTGGCCCACAACCCAGCGGCAACTCCGCGGCGACTGTTCGGGTCGCTACGCCCCAGATGCGGAGGCGTTCAAAGCGTAGCGGATCGCGGTCAATAGCCAAACGCAGTGCGAGTCCTACCGCAGCGAGCAAGACAACGACGAATGCGAGGCGGCGAAGGCGGGCAACCCCGCGAGCGGCCACCCAGACCGCCGCAACCGCACAAACGCCCAGCAGCGCCCCGCGTGATCCCGAGGCGACGATGCCGGCAACCGCGATGCCTGCGGCGGCAACGCGAGGTGCGGTCGGGAGAGGAAGAAACGGCACGAGAGCAAGTGCCAGTAGCGCCAAGGTCGCGCCCAGATTTGGATTGGCGAACGGCCCGCCGGGTCGTCCAGCGATGGTCAGTCGCTCGACGACGAGCCATCCCGCGGTGATCAGACCGGCGGCCACGATGGCAGCCCGGCCCCAAACCGCGCCCCGCGGCGTCGACGCGGCCACACCGAGGAGCAGTGCTGTTACTCCCATCGCAATGCAGCGCCCGGCATCGAAGCTCGCTACTGGCCGCAGCACCGCGTCGGCGGCTGCCCAGATCAGCAGTCCGGCAAACCACCAGCCGGGCGCCGGCAAAGGCCGTCGCCGCAGTGCAGGCAGGGCGAGTCCCATGGCCAGGAGCGTGGTGCCAGCCGAAAGCCACGGTGGGAACGCAGCGTCCCACGCACCGACTACCCATGCGACCGTGAGGAGGGGAAGCACGGCGGCACGGTGCTTTAGCGCGGTGGCAAGCACCTGGCCTCCAACTCGGCAAGCTCCGTGCGCCACGGCGCCCGCCGGTGTGCCTCCCTAGCCCACACGACGGCCTCGCCACGGCGGCCCAGGGCGAGAGCGATGCGGGCCCTCGCTTCCGCCCAGCTCGACGAGGCCGGTCGCACCCAGGCGCGTGAGGAGAGCGCGTCCTCGAACTGAGGCAGCCAAGGTGAGGTGTCGTCCGATGAGAGCGCCAAGCCGGCGCCGAGCTCGAGGGGCGTCACCGTCCATGGCGCCCATGCCGCGGCGGTCAGCGCGTACTGGGGCGCTTGTCGTGGCGGGGCCACCTGCAGGCGGTCGAGTTCAACCTCGCTGCGCCAATTTAGGGTAGCGAGCAAAGCCCCACCACCGAGGAGCACCACCGCCACGACCGAGCGCACCGGCCGGCTCGGGAGGGGGAACACTCGCCCCGCGAGGCTGCCTGCGAGCACGGCCCACGGCAGCAGGACCTCCGGCGCATACGCCGAAAAGTCGATCAGGTTGTGTAGCGGTACGACCGCGACCGCGGCCGCGAGTGCCGGCGCCGCCTGTACTCCTCGCCGGAGCAGCCGTGCCAGCGCAAGCACGCCCGCGACCACCAACCCGGCTCCCGCAAGTCCGAGCTCCGCGATCAACTGCAGATACGTGTTGTGCGTGTACGGCGTGATGTTCGCGGCGGCCAGCGGCGCTTCCAGGCTCGCCTGTCCAACGCCTCCAAGACCGACGCCCAGCCAGGGGTGGTGGACGAACACCCAGGCGGTCGTACTCCAGTTGATCCAGCGCAGCCGGAGGGGTTCCAGTTGGCTGAGGTCATGGCGTGAGGCGAGGACCACCGCTCCGGACGCGATGACGAGAAGGGCGGCCGCTACGACTGGCCAAATCCTGCGGCGGCGCCGGGCCAGGAGAGCCACGAGCAGCGCGGCAAGAAGAGGGGCAGCCAGCGAACGGGTCAGGACCATTGCGCCGGCGGCGAGGAGGAGCAGGGCGCTCCACCAGGCCCGCTTCCAGCCTTTGGCACCCCACAACCCGTGGATGAGAAGGGGCAGGCACAGCAACATCAGGGCGGCGAAGTGGCCGGGAAGCGCAGCGGTACCAAACGCCCGTCCGCCTAACAGCCGCGTCATGGCGGTCTCTCTCCACGGCTCCGGTAGCTGCGTCACGGCGGCCTGCATGCGCTCCAGACCGCCCACTACCTGACCCACCGCGACGACACCGCTGAGTGCCAGCAGAGCGGCGAGGCGAGCGGACTGCGCGTCGGAGAGCGGTGCCCTGCGCGCGAGGCCGAAGGCAAAGACAGCCGCGAGGAAGAGCAACGTGTGACGCAACGCAAGCTCATGGTCCATCGCGACGACGAACGACACCCCAATGAGAAACCCGCCCGCAAGCAACCAACGTGGGTCCACCAAGCGGCGCTCTTGTGGAGGCAAAGCCAGCGTGGCGAGGAGCAAGCCGATAAACAGGAGGGGGAAAACGAGGGCGTAGCGCGCCGCACCCCACCCGGCTACCACGGCGAGGACGCTGACTACCACAGGTAGCCAGGAGGATTTCATGAATGGAGTCTACCGGGCCGTCAGGTGGAAGGGAAAGCAAGGTCGGAGTTCTGCCGAGAGCAGCGGTCCTCGTCAAACTCGCCCGCCTGAACAACCCAAAAATAAACGGGGGGGACGCAACGCCCCCCCCGCACTCACGCGGTCGCAGCCACGACCCTAGTTCGTCTGCATTCCTTCCGGCCACTGATAGAACGTGCCGTTGGTGTGCACAATGTCCCTTTGAAGGTCGGTTTGTGGTGTGTTGGACCACGAGGCGTCAGGGGCTCCACCCTTGCCACACGAATAAATCGTGTAGGTCGAGCCGTTGGAATCGATGGCCACGTAGAGGGGGTTACCCCAGCCGTCAAGGGTCGGATTGGTTTGTATGTAGGTCGGTGTGATATACGCGTTCAAAGAGGTCGTCGATTCAAACGCGCCGGTGCCCTTGGGGAGATACTGAAAGTCGGTGTTGTACGCCATGATTGAGGTGGCGATGGTGCGAATATCCGCCATCGTCCGCTTCTGGCGGCCACGGTGAATGGCGTTGACGAGGTTCGGGATCGCGATCGCCGCGATGATGCCGATGATCGCAACCACGATCAGCAACTCGATGAGCGTGAAACCCTTTTGTCTCTTCATATGTGATCCTCCTCTCGGAGAGTGGGGTACGCAAGGGGCGTGCCATCCAGACCTTGCTCGCCGCGTGGCCTCAGTGACAAAGATTGTCACTCAGGTGGCCCCCGGGTGGCAGCATATGGCACATCGATCGATGGGCAAGTGGCCCCCTCACGCAGGAGCGGAAACGCCGCGTCGGCTCACGATCCAGACCCGAAGCGGCGTCGCGGGCTTCCCGACGGTGACAGTGGCGTAGACTCTCGTGGTGGCCCGGCGGGACCACCTCGCTGCGACGATCGTGCTAGCTGGCTGGCTTGTGCTTTACCTTCCCATTCTGCTTGGGGGTAGGACCCTGCCCGCCCGCGATGTCGGCGCAACCCAGATCCCCTGGCGCACCGTGTGGACAGAACAAGTGCGTTCCGCTGGCGTTCCCCTCTGGGATCCGCGGTCAAGCGGTGGACGCCCGCTCCTGGCCAACCCAAATGCGATGGCGGCGTATCCGGGAACGCTACTCTTCTTGCTCTTTCCCCCGGAAGCCGCAGCGGCGTGGCACCTCGCGCTCCACCACCTCCTTCTGCTGGTCGGTTGCTACCGGCTCGCGCGGCGCGCTGGATCAAGCCCGGTTGCCGCGGCAATCGGGGCGGCTGCGACGGGGACGTGTGGTGTGGTTTGGTCGAGTCTCACTTTTCTCAACTTTCAGGCGTCCCTGACCTGGGTGATCTGGGCTGTAGCTACCGCGCTGCCGCCACCGCGGACCGCCGTTGCGTCGGCGCGCCGAAGCCTGACGGGCGGTGCCCTGCTTGGCCTCGCTTTTCTCGCTGGTGAACCCGTCACGGTGGCACTCGGCACGATGGCTTGGCTGGCGGTGATGGTCTCGCACTGGCCGCGCCGGCATTGGCCCGCACTCGCGGCCGCAGCCGTCGCCGGAGGAGGGGTTGCGGGCCCGGTGCTCGTGCCGTTGCTCGCCACCTACGCCGACACGGTGCGGGCGCGACTCGGCATGCCGCCCGGTGCACTGTCGGCGGATGCGCTCGCTCCCCGTCGCTACCTCGAGCTGCTGTGTCCCAACCTCTTGGGTCCGCCGTTTGCCTCCGGTAGCGAGGGGTTCTGGGCCGCTT
Organism: Thermoanaerobaculales bacterium; assembly: GCA_044447965.1. Lineage (GTDB taxonomy): Bacteria > Acidobacteriota > Thermoanaerobaculia > Thermoanaerobaculales > Thermoanaerobaculaceae > DATIYW01. The sequence continues at coordinate 60,122 of JBIOGJ010000018.1, forward strand.
CATCGTTCCCCTGGCAACGCTACTACCCGCTCGTCTTCTTGGGCGGGATTGTGCTGGCGACGCTACCTTTCGCCGCTCGGGGCGGACGGCCGCTTCGTCTTTGGTGGACTCTGGCGGCGGCTGGCTTCGGTGGGGCGCTATTGCTCGGCCTGGCGCCAGTTGCCAGTATTGCCGAGCGAGTCGCGTTGTTCGGCGCCCTGCGCTATTCGGTGAAGATGCTCGTGTTGCCGATCATTGCGCTTGCTCCCCTGGTTGCTGGGGGGTGGGAGTCGCTTGCCCAGTCGTGGCACCGCGGTGGGCGCCGCTGGTGTTGGACGCTGGTTGTCGCACTGATTGCTGCGGTGCCGTTTGCCACTGCGACGAACTTTTTCACCCGGCCGCTCCTGGCGGCCGCGTACCCGGCCTCGTCCGCCAATTTGCGCAGCGTGCCGACCGCGCAACTGCGCCGCGCGGCGCTGCGCGACTGGTTTGCCCTGGCGCTCACGCCCATTGGCTTGGCGACAGTGGGACCTGTGGCCGAGGTCGCCACCGTGGCCACACTCGCCGGCGGCGCCCTCGGTGGCGCGCAGGTCCTTCTCACGGATTCCGACGCTGTTTGGGCGCAGCCCCCGGCCGCGCTCGCAGTGCTGCCGGCGCGCGCCACGGTGGCCGTCTTCGCACGAGAAGGGACGCCCGAGCAGACTCCCGATTCGCCAGGGCTCGCTGTCTTTTGGCGGGACCGCGCGGCGCTGGCCCCACAGTTCGGGACGCGCTGGGGGCTCTCGTACGTGTTGACGCGCGGCCCCGACGGCCTCGAGCCGTACCGCCAGGAGCTCCTCGCCGCCGTGGTCGCTGGCCTACCGCTTGATGCGCGTTCGGCAGCGGCGCAGGCGCTCGGAGCGCAGGCGGTGGTGAGTACCGACCCAATCCCAGGGTGGACAAACGTACGGATTGACGGGGTCTGGGTGTGTCTCGCGCCGCACCCCGCGCCGGGCGCGTACCTCGCACGCCGCGAGGTCGCCGCAGAGACGATCGTGGCCGCGGCTGTCGCCCTCGCTTCACCGAGCTTTCGCCCCGGCGAGGACGTCGTCGTCGATGGCAGAATCGGGGCGCGGACGCTCGCTGGCGGGTCAATGCGGGAGCTGCCTTCGCGTCCCCACCACCGCCGCTTCGAGGTGCGTCTTGACGGCCCCGGCCTGCTCGTGGTCCAACAGAGCTACCTGCGTTGCTGGCGCGCCACCGTTGATGGTAAGCCGGTGCGCGTGGAGCCGGCTAACGGCGCCAACTTCGGGGTCCGGCTCCCCGGCGGCGAGCATGCCGTCGAAGTGCTTCTCGACCCCACGCCATACCTGATCGGCGCAGCCGGCCCGCTCGTGGCGTTGCTCGCGGCGGTACTCACCTGGTGGGTGGGGACATTCCGGGCCCGCGCGGACGCCACTGGTGGCTCGGCGCATACAACCCCGGCCAACCCACCGGCGCCGCGACGGTGAAGCTCAGCGCTTCGCAGGCGTAATCGAAGGCGAGGCCTGCCTTGGCGTGCACCGCGGCATCCACCAGGTAGCGGCCGGGCGCCAGCTCAAGGCGGGGAAACTCGAGAAGGATTTCCCCAGCCTCACGCAGGTGTTCGGGCTGCCAGCCGTCGAGGTCGGTATTGGTGCCGAAAACTTGGGCGCCATCATCGCGAGCAATGGAAACGCCGAAGACAAAATCCTCCTTGGGCACTCGTACGGTATAGGCGATACGGATCGCGGCGGCTTCGCCCGACGAGAGCAGGCGGACCGGCCGACCAAAGCCATCGAGCAGCTCGACGACGTCGATCGTGACGTCGCCGTTGCCCCAGCGCCTAGCCGTGCCCGTTTGCGCTTCACCGACGCTCTCCTCGCTCGCCACGTCCGAGCGATAGCGGGCGACGACGGTAGGCGCCGCGCCGACGAGCACCGGCTTGCCGCTGCGCAAGTACAAGGCGCGATGGGCAAGCTGCTCCACCAGGCCCAGGTCGTGGCTGACCAGCAGGATCGCAGTTCCCCCGCGCTGCAACTGGGCGATGCGGTCGAGGCACTGGTGGGAGAACGCCTCGTCGCCGACGGCGAGGATCTCGTCCACGACCAGCACATCGGGGTCCACGGCCACCGCCACCGCGAAGCCGAGCCGCACGTACATGCCCGAGGAGTACGTCTTCACGGGTTGGTCGATGAACGCACCGATGCCGGAGAACTCGATGATCGCCGGCATCCGGCGCTGGACTTCGGCCTTTGAGAGCCCAAGCATCATCCCGTTGACGAGCGCATTTTCCCGCCCGGAGATCTCCGGGTGGAAGCCGGCGCCGAGCTCGATGAGTGCGGTGACTCGGCCATGCACCTCGACCTCGCCGGCGGTGGGGTGGAGAATGCCGGCGACCAGCTTCAATAGCGTCGACTTGCCTGAGCCGTTGGGACCAATCACGCCGACCGTCTCGCCCGCGCCCACCTCGAGATCAACACCCTGGAGCGCCTCAAATCCCTCGTGCTCGCGTTCTCTGCGCCATAGCTGGCCACCCAGCAAGGCGCCTTTGAGGGAGTGTAGGCGGCCCCGTCGCGTCAAGAGCGGGTAGTATTTCGAGACCCCCTCGAGCCGAACCCGCGGGGCGCTCACACCGCCTCCGCAATCGTCTCGCGCAAGCGGGCGAAGAGCAGCGCGCCCAGCGTCCAAAACACGACCGCGATACCGGTTGCCCACAGCCAGGTAGCGAGCGGCGGGACGGTGCCGAGTAGGGCCACGCTCCGGTACAGCTCGATCAACGGTGCGACCGGGTTCGCCATCACGGTGCGCCGCAAGATTCCCTGCGGCACCTGTTCGACGCTATAGATGATCGGGGTGAGGAAGAAGAACAGGTTGAGCAAGTTGTGCAGGAGATCCTTGAGGTCCTTGAAGTGGACGGCAAGTCCTGCGACGGCCAGGGCCAACCCGGCCACCGGGAGCACCCAAAGCAGGATCACGATGGGCAACAGCACCACCGTCCAGGGGAAGCGGAGCGCGCCAAGGCCGGCACCCACGGCCATGGCGGCGAGCAAGATGGGCAGCGCAAAGAGGTGGTGAACGAGATGCGAGAGCACGGTCACCGCGGGGAACACCTCGGGCGGGCACACCACCTTCTTGAGAAGCGGCCCGTTGTCGGCGAGGACGACGGCAGCGTCGAGGAGTGCGCCGGAGGCAAACAGCCAGGGGAGGAGCCCGGCGAAAAGGAAGAGCGGATACGGCACGTGGGTCGGTGCGCGGGCGGGGATCACGAAGGTAAAGACCACCGTGTAGACCCCCAGCAGCAACAGTGGATTGAGCAAGGACCAGAGATACCCTAGGAACGTCCCGCGGTATCGCGCGCGCAGCTCACGCGCCACCAGCACCGCTAGCAGCGCTCTTTGTCGGTACAGGGACTTGATCATCGCGCCAGATTCTACCTGCATCGCCGCCCCAAGCGTTTTTGCCCCGGCTTCACGCTCCTGGGCGTGCCAGCGGGTTGCTGACGTCCTCCACCTTGCCGTTGTGGATCCAGTAGGTTCGCGGGTGCTGTCGGATGTTGCCGTCTTCGTCGAAGGCGATCGGTCCGGTCACACCTTGCTCCTGCGTCAGCGCCCGCAACCCCGCTGGTAAGGCGCTTCCGCGGCGTTCCGTCAGCCGGTTGAGTGCCGCGATGATGGCCTCCATCGCGTCGTAGCCGTGGGCGGCGTAAATGTCCGGCGGCAGGTTGTAGGCGGCGCGGTACTGCTCGACGAACCCCCTGGCCGGGCCATGCGGGTCAGCGAGGTCGAGTCCAGCGAGCGGGAAGAAGATGCCTTCGGCCAGCGCCCCAGCCCGCTGCAGGATCGAGGACGCGCTGATCGCCGAGGTGGTGCAGATCGTGCCGCGATACCCCATCGTGCGCAACGCGCGCAGGCCGGCGAGGATGACGTCGCCGTAGCCGCACAGGTACACACCATCCGGGCCTTTGCCGTTCGAGGCGCGGCGGAGCGCCGCGTCCCAGCCCTCCTCATCCAACCGCAGCGAGCCCACCAGGTGTGTGCCCTGGCTCGCCAGCTCGCGAGCGAAGACCGGCAGGAGTCCGCGCGTGTACGCATTGTCCTCCTGGAGGATCAAGACGGTTCGGCAGTTGCGGGTGGTCGTGAGGAACTCCGCAGCCTCGACGCCTTCGAGCTCGTCGGAGGGATAGACGCGGAAGAAGAACGGGGAGATACGTGCGAGCTCGGGAGCGGAGGCCGACGGGGAGAGCAGCACGCGCCGAAAGCGGGCCGCCACCGGGATCATTACCGTGGCCTCCGCGGAGGTCACCCCACCAATCACCGCCAGCACTCCAGCCTCGTACAATCCCTCCGCGGCGCCGGCTGCTCGGGTGGGATCGGAGCCCGAGTCGCGGAACAGCAGTTCGAGGCCCGGTGGCGCGTGGCGGGCGGTCACTGCCTGACCAAATGCCAGCTTGATTCCGCTCTTGATCGAGGCGCCGTAGGCCGCGGCCTCGCCGGTCTCCGGCAGGACGACACCGACACGTAGTCCCGGGCTGCACGCCGTGGCTACCGCAAGCAGGGCAAGCGAGGCGGCGCGGCGCGCAGAGTGGGCTGCGCGGCTACCTCGGCATCTCGAGCATTCCGGGCGGCGCACGAGCCGAGGGTAGGAACATCGCTGCCGCAGGTCAACCAAGCGTGCTCCTACAGCAGCTCTTCCCGGCCGGCCTGGCGCAGGCGTTCGACCAGGTCCTTGACGCGCTGGGCTTGGTCCTTGGGTACCACCAGCACGGCATCGCGTGTGGCCACCACCACGAGGTCGCGTACCCCAACGACGCCGAGCATGGGTCCATCCGCGACGAGCACGCATCCATCGCTGTCCAACGCGGTTACATCACCCATCGTGGCGCCGCCGGCCGAAGCGGGTAGCAACTCTGCCAGCGCCAGCCAAGAGCCGATGTCCGACCAGGCGAACTCCGCCTCCACCGCCCACACGCTGGCCGCCTTCTCCATCACGCCAAAGTCGACGGAGATACGCGGCAACCCTGGATAGTGCCGCCGCAATGCCTCCGCTTCGCCGACGGCCTCGGCGTCGGCCATCAGACGATCGAGACCCTCCGCCAGCTCAGGTAGGCAGCTTCGAATCGCCTCGCAGATCGCGGTGGCGGTCCAGGCGAACATGCCAGAGTTCCAGCGGAAGCTCCCCGCGGCGAGAAACGCCTCCGCACTTTCACGGTTGGGCTTTTCCACGAACCGCGTGATGCGGTGCACGGGCAGACCGCCGGCGACGCCGGCCACCTCACCAAGCTCGAGGTAGCCAAACCCAGTCTCCGGTCGCGACGGGCGCAACCCGATCGCCACCAGGCCGCCGCGCGCGATCGCGGTCGCGGCGGCGGCGGCAAGCGTGCGTCGCAGTGCGGCAGCGTCGGGGATGAGGTGATCCGCGGGC
>JBIOGJ010000019.1:0-65321 GCA_044447965.1 Thermoanaerobaculales bacterium
GAAGATGAGCCAGTGGGAGCACCTTCCAGGTGCGACCGAGCAAGGCTCTCGAGGGCCGACTGGTCGCGGCAGGATGCCGCTCCCACCAAGTTCCTTCTTCATTCTCCGTGGTGCTGGCCCGCCAGCATGAATACTCCTAGGCTATAATTCTCAAGCGCAATCGATTCCCTGAGTCTTGGAACAACGGGGGGCCCGGAGAAAGGGGTTTCCAAGGCAGTGATTTTCGGGGTCGTCGCGGCACGCAGCCGCAAGTTCGCGTGCGCCCGCAGCAGAAACGAAAGGTGTCAAAGAGCAAGGTGAGGAGGGACCGATGAAGCGTTTCGCGATTGTGGCGTTGTTTGCCGCGATGGTTTCGCTGCGCGGGTTCGCTCAGATGCCGACCGGCACGCTGTCGGGCCGCGCGAGCGACGGCAAGGAAGCGTTGCCCGGCGTCAACGTGACGGTCACGTCGCCCAACCTGCAGGGCGCCCGCACCGCAGTCACCGGCAGCAGCGGCGACTACATCTTCGCGTTCCTGCCTCCGGGTGAGTACCAAGTGAAATTCGAGCTGGAGGGGTTCGAGACGATCGAGACCACAGTCAGGATCAACGCGGCGCAAACCCAGAGGCTGGACGCGACGATGCCGCAGGCCAAGGTCAAGGAAGAAGTGAAGGTCACCGGCAGCATCGAGACGATCTCCGCGACCCAGCAGGCCTCGACGACGTACGAGGCGTCGGTCGTCGGCAAGCTGCCGCTCGCCCGCGACATGAACGCGTACATCAACTTGTCGCCCGGCGTGAGCCCGAACGGCCCGGGGGGCGCAACCGTGATAGGCGGCGGCAACTCTTTCGACAACCTGTACATGGTCAACGGCGTCGTGGTGAACGAGAACATCCGCGGCCAGCTACTGAACCTGTACATCGAGGACGCCATCCAGGAGAGCACGACCACGATCTCCGGCGTCTCCGCCGAGTACGGGCGCTTCGGCGGCGGCGTGGTGAACGCGTTGACCAAGTCGGGCGGCAACCAGTTCTCGGGGTCGTTCCGCGACACCGTGCGGAACAACTACTGGACCGAGCCGACCCCACTCACGACCCCGGCAAACCGCGAGAACACCAACCTGCCCACCTACGAGGGCACTCTCGGTGGCTTCCTGTGGCCGAACCACATCTGGTTCTTCGGCGCCTGGCGTTCGGCCAGCACCAGCACCGCGTACACCAGCTTCGGCACCGGCATCGGCTTCGATACCGGGCTCGATCAGCAGCGCTGGGAGGATAAGCTGACGCTGTCGCCGACCTCGGGGCACCGCGTGGTGGTGTCGTACATCAAGCTCGACATTTCCAGGAGCAACTACCAGTTCGCCGGGACTCCGGATCCAGCCGACACCGGGACAAAATTCGGCGCGCTGCAGGATCTGAAGGCGGCCAACTACACGGGCGTGCTCTCCGACAACCTCTTCGTCGAGGGGCAGTACTCGGCACGCAACTTCACGGCCGTCAACAGTGGGACCTCATTCACAGATCTCCTCAAGGGCACGGTGATCGGCTGGCCCTGGCCCGCCGAGGAGTACGCGGGCGTCCTTGGCAACAGCGCGGCTTTCTGCGCCGTCTGCGGCCCGGCGGGCACGCGCAACAACAAGGACTACCTCGCGAAGGTGTCGTGGTTCCTCACCACCCACAGCCTGGGATCACACGACATCCGCTTCGGCGTCGACCAGTTCCACGACCAGGGTCTGGAGAACTACTTCCAGTCTGGGAGCGGGTACTTCCTCGGCGCGACGAGTTTCCTGACCTCGAGCACCCTCCACACCTGGTACCCGCAGTTCCTGACGGGCAGCTCGGACGTCGGCTGGGCCCCGGTCTTGCAGCGCTCGATCGGGGCCGACATCACGACCAGTTCCGCCTTCGTCAACGACGTCTGGCGCCTGAGCAGCCACTGGTCCTTCAACATCGGCCTGCGCTTCGACAAGAACGGCGGGCATGACCCGAGTGGGGCGACCACCGCGAACGACAGCGCGTTCAGCCCGCGTCTGGGCACCACCTGGGACCCCAGGGGCGACGGCCACCTCGTCCTCAACGCCAGCTTTGCCAGGTACGTGGCGGGTATCTCCGCTATTCAGGCCGAGCTGGCCGGCGGAGGCAACCCCACGATCTTCGAGTGGCTCTACACCGGGCCCAGCATCAACGCCAACTGCGACCCGGCCAATCCGGCGGCCACCGGCTGCCTGAACGCGCACGAGACCATCCAGCAACTGATCAACTGGTACACCAACAACGGCGCGCTGACGGCGCTCCAGGCCACCCAGGCTCTCCTGGCCGCCGGGGCCCCGCTGGCCGCCACGCCGTTCCTCCCGAGCCCCCTCATCACCGTGTACCCGCACAGCCTGCGGTCCCCCAGCATCACGGAGTTGGCCTTGAGCGCCACGGGGCGGCTCGGAACGAAGGGCACCCTCCGGGCGGACCTCATCCACCGCGACTGGTCCAACTTCTACGTCGGCAGGATCGACGCGGGGACCGGCTCGGTCTCGATCCCGGAGTTCCCCGGAGTGGCGTTCGACCGCCTGTACGTGATCAACAGCGATCGGGGCCTCGAGCACACCTACGACGCCCTGATGCTGCAGGGCACCTACCGCTTCACGGACGCCGTCAACACCGGATTCAACTACACGCTGTCCCGCAACTGGGGCAACGCTTCGCAGGAGAATTACGCCTTCGGCCCCCTGCTCGACTCGAGCCAGCAGTACCCCGAGTACTTCCAGATGTCGTGGCTGCGCCCCAAGGGCCTGCTGCCGAGCGACCAGAGGCACCGCCTGCGCGTGTACGGCACGTGGGACGTTCTCGACCGGGGGCCCAACCGGCTCGAGGTCGGCCTCATCCACAGCTTCTACTCCGGGGCGCCGTACGGATTCAGCGAGGGCATCGCGACCGGGCCGTACGTGACGAACGCGCCGGCCTACAAGACTCCGCCGGGCGTGGAGACCTACGCCTTCACCAAGCCCGATGCCTACACGCTGCCAAGCTTCCAGAGCACCGACCTCAGCCTCACCTACGGGTTCCACGTCCCCGCGCTGGGCGCCAACGTCGAGCTGTTCATCGAGCCGATCGTGACCAACGTGTTCAACCGCAAGGCCGTCGTTAGCAACGACCAACTGACTGGAAACATCAACCTCACGGCGCAGACCGCCGCGGACGGGTTCCCAGGCCTGGTGCCGTTCAACCCCTTCACGGACAAGCCCAAGCAGTGCACCTCGTTCAGCTCCAGCGGCGCGTGCACCACGCCGGGCGCCAACTGGGCGGCGCCCGCAGGGACCAACGGGCTCCCCTCGACCAGCCCGTACGCTCTCGCACAGTCGACCGCGGCGTATCAGGCTCCGCGCACCTACTACATCTCGTTCGGGGTCCGCTTCTAACCTCTCGCAAACCGCTGCCCTCTCGGCCCCAGTTCTCGCGATCGGAAACCTTCTTTGCCCGCTTCGGCTCCGTCTGCACCTGAGCCCGGACCGGGAAGCCACTCTGGTTGACAACACCGTGAGTAGCGCGTGCCGCCTTTACCGCCTGCCGCATGCCTCATGTCGGTGATTTCCAGCGGTGACCAACGTCTGAGGCCGCGACTCCGCGTACAATCTCACCGAGGAGACCCCACACGTGCAACCGGGCACCCGCCTCGGCCCGTACGAGGTTGTCGCCGCGATCGGCGCGGGCGGCATGGGCGAGGTGTACCGCGCCCGCGACACCCGCCTGGGCCGGGACGTCGCGATCAAGGTTCTGCCTGCGGAGTTTGCTGCTGATCCCGACCGGCTGCGCCGCTTCGAGCAGGAAGCTCGGGCCGTCGCGGCGCTCAGCCACCCGCACATCCTCGCGTTGTTCGATGTCGGCACCCACGAGGGGTCGCCGTACCTGGTTACCGAGCTGCTCGAAGGCGAGTCGCTGCTTGAGCGGCTGCAGGCCGGACCGCTTAACCCGCGCAAGGCGACCGAGGTCGGGGCCGAAATTGCGCAAGGCCTTGCTGCGGCGCACGCCAAAGGGATCGTCCACCGCGACCTCAAGCCGGGGAACGTTTTCATCACCAAGGACGGCGTGGTCAAGATCCTCGACTTTGGGATCGCCAAGCTGGTGGCGCCGGGGGGCCCGGAGGAGTTAGGTCGGGCGACGACGGTGGTCGAGGCGACCGAGGCGGGCACCTTGCTCGGCACCGTCGGCTACATGTCGCCGGAGCAGGTCCGTGGCCAGAGCGTGGACCACCGCACGGACATCTTCTCATTCGGGTGCGTGCTGTACGAGATGCTGTCAGGGCGATCACCGTTCCGGAAGGACACTGCTGCCGAGACGATGACCGCGATCCTGACGAAGGACCCGGATCCGCTCTCGGGCACGGGGCGAGAGGTCTCGCCAGTGCTGCAGGGGATCCTGAGCCGGTGCCTGGAGAAGAGCCCCCAGGACCGCTTCCATTCGGCGCACGATCTCGCCTTCGATCTCGCATCGCTCGGCAGGATCTCGGACACCGGCACGGGTCCGAGGCCGGGGCTTGTCAAACCGCTGCGTCGCATACGCCGGTGGATCACGGTGGCGGCGGCCGTGATTGGAGCTGCGCTGTTGGTCTACGCCGCGTACGCCCTGCTCGTCTCGAAGCGCGTCCGGCAGCCCGACACCCCGTTCCGGTCCGCGACCGTGCGCAAGCTCACGACCAGCGGTCGGGCAGGCGCGGCCGCGATCTCGCCGGACGCCAAGCTCGTCGGGTACTTCGAGGCGGTGCCCGCAGGAACGCGCCTCGTGCTCCGGCAGGTCGCGACGGCGATCGACCGTGTCGTCTGGGGGCCGGACGCCAGGCACGCATGGGGCCTCAGCTTCTCCCCTGGAGGAGACTTCCTCTACTTTGCGAGCCGCGACCTTGCCACCGGAAGCCGTCCGAGCCTGTGGCGGGTGTCGGTGCAGGGCGGCGAGCCGCGGAAGGTGCTGGACGATGTGAACGGATGGGTGGCGTTGTCGCCGGACGGCAGGCGCCTGACGTTCGTCCGCGTCCATGGCGACGAGTACTCGCTGCTGGCGGCGGGCGTGGACGGCAGCGACCAGAAGGTGCTCCTCACTCGCAAGGCGTACGTCGAGCCCTTCGGCCCCGCCTGGTCGGCGGACGGCCGTGCGGTCATCGCCTGCGTGTGGGACTCGGACGGGACATCGGACCTCGTCTCCGTGGCCGCACACGATGGCGCCGTCACACCGTTGACGTCTATCCGCTGGCCCAACTTCTTCGAGGTCGCCTCGATCCCGGATGGCAGCGGGGCCCTGGTCATCGGGCTGGAGCCGTCGAGTCAGGTGGACCAGATCTACTTCGTGCCTGCCGCGGGAGGGCGCCCGCAGCGCGTGACCAACGACACGAGCGAGTATCGGGGGGTCAGCGTGAGCGGCGACGGGTCGGCGCTGGTGACCACCCAGTCCGACTCGCAGCCGACGATCTGGGTGGCACCCAACGGCGACCCGCGAGCGGTCGTTGCGGTCACTTCGGGGAGGATCGAGGGGGCCGAAGGGCTCGCATGGACACCCGACGGCCGAATCGTCTATGGAACCGTTACCCAGGAATTGTGGATCATGAACGCCGATGGCGGCAACCAGCGGCTCCTGACCGGCGAGGCTCCGGGCCAGAGCTGGCAACCGTCGGTTTCGCCGGATGGTCACTCCGTGTTCTTCGACCACTTTCCCCCATCCGCGGTGGGTGGTGTGTCGCGCATGGGCATCGATGGCGGGGCCGCGACCCTCCTGGCGAAAACCACCACGAGGAGCTACCCCCGGTGCTCTCCGGACGGGAAACTGGTTTTCTACCAACTCGAGGGAGACCCGACGTCGACGATTTGGATGATGAGTCCCGACGGCGGCGCGAAGCGACCATGGAAGGGCAAGGTGGACGGCTATTTCGCGGTGTCGCCGGACGGGACGCGCCTCGCCGGGTTTTACACCGCTCCGGGCAGCTCGAACAGGGTTATGACGATCACGCCGGTGCAGGGCGGAGAGCCGGACAAGATCTTCTCCTTGCCGGACGGGACGTGGGCAGGCCCCTACCAAGGTTCAGTCCGCTGGACTCCCGACAGACGGGCAGTCGCGTACATCGTTGGCAAGGCTGGCGTGGCGAACCTGTGGATGCAGCCGGTCGACGGCGGGGCGCCCAGACCGCTCACGGACTTCAAGGACCGCAGCAGCATCTGGTCGTTCGACTGGGGCAAGGACGGACGTTTCGCGATGGCGCGGGGGCCCGTCAACAGTGACGTCGTGATGATGTCGCGGGAGAAGCCATAGGCGGCAGCCGGCGCCCGGCATGCGCCTCGCGCTCGAAGCGGGAGAGTGCCTCAGGATTGGCGGCCAGATCGCCGGGAAGCACCTTAATCGCCACGTCCCGCCCGAGCTTCGGGTCGTGGGCGCGGTAGACCTCGCCCATCCCACCCGCGCCCAGCGGCGCGAGGATCTCGTACGGGCCGAGTCGGGTGCCGGGGGCGAGGCTCATTTCAGCCCCTCGATGAGGTAGAGATCCGAGAGGCGCCGGGCGAAGTTGTAAACGTACGCCGAGCCGTCGGGGGTCACGCACACCCCGTCAATAGGCCAGGCGCCCGTCGCGTCCGCCGGGCCGATTTCCTTCCAGAACTGGCGCCGGCCCGTTGCCGGGTCCACACGGAACAGTCGAATCCGGGGTCCCGAGGAGTTGCCGACGTAGACGCGCCCATCATCGGTAAATCCGAACACTCCCTCGTCCGACGAGAGACCGGGGATCGGGCGCGGGTCACCTCCTGTCAGGGACTGCAGAAGGGTGTGCCCCGCATAGTCCAAGACCACGAACCGCCCGTCGGCCGACATAGGCGTGACGACAGGAACCAGGCCCTGCCCAAACGCCTCCCGCGGGCGTCCGCCGTCCACGTCCTGCACGTAAATCCGCTGTGCCTCGCCTGGTTTCATCGCACCAAAGATGATCTTCTTGCCGTCCGGACTGAACACTCCTCCGACGTACGTGAGGGATTCGGTTAGCAGCTCCCTCGGCTGCCCGGCCCCGGTCGGCAGGAGGACAACCTGCTGGCCGGGCGTTCCCTGGCGCGCGATCGTCAGGACCCACTTCCCGTCCGCGGAGAGGTCGAACACGGCCCCGCTGCCGATCCGGACGGGCGCCGAGCCGTCCATCGCGCGAAGGTAGACCCCGTGGTCCGGACCACCACCTTCTCCGAACTCGTTGATGACCACCGTCTTCCCGTCGAACGAGGCCGAGTCAAGGGCCGAGGTATCCATCCAGGTGAGGTCGCGATCCTCGATCGCCCCCGCCGCGCGGCCCCACAGCTCCCGGCGGCGCTGCTCCTGCGCTAGAAGAACGCGGCCGTCCGCCCCGATGTCGTAAAGGTGGATGGCGGTCAGCGCCCGGTAGACGACCCGCTCCCGGCCCGACAGCGTGACGGCATGGAGGTCCTTCGGTAGGTCGCTCCGCCCACCCGCGAACCAGACCTCGTCCCCTTTGGGCGACCAGGCGAGCCCGTTGGTCATCGTGAGGAAATCCGCGAGCACCGTCCGCCTTCCGCTGAGATCGACGACCGCCACGCTACCGTGGGGGTCGTTGGGGGCCGGGAGGTCGAGAAACGCAATTCGGTTTCCGCGCGGAGAGAATCGAGGATTGGCAATGAAGCCGCCTGTCTCGTACAGCACGTGGCCGATCGGGAACTCGAGCCGGGTCTTCCCATCCCGGAAACGGACGACGGCGAGCTGCTTGCCGTCCACGGACCAATCCGCAAAACGGACCCCTTCGGCGAGGTCACGAGCCGGGCCGCCCGCAAGGGGCGCGCTCGCCAACATCCCCATCTGTGAGGTCGGCCAAAAGACGACGAACGGGACAGCGTTTCGGAGCAGCGCCATCTCGCCCGAGGACGCCATGCCGGCGAGCACGGTGGCGGAAAAGCCGAGGGTCCGGGACTCCGTGCTGCCAAGCCGCGTGGAATAGACCTCGAACGGGCTTCCGTCCCAGGCGGCGCTGTAGACGATCGTCTGGCCATCGGGGGCGAAGCGCGCTGCGTCGACCTGGCCGCGCCGAAACGTCAGGCGGGTGATCTTGGACGGGCCAGACGGCGCCCTCGATCGGCCAACGAGGTATCCGGCCAGGAGCGTGATCGCCACCGCCGCGACGCCGCCGAGCAGCAGCCACGGACGCGAGCCCGTACGACCGAATACGGGCGATGGCCCAGTCGCCACGGCGGAGCCCGAGAGAGCCTGCAGCGCGAAGGCAATGTCACGCGCGGACTGGAAGCGCTCCGCCGGTTTCTTCTCCAGACAGTGCTGCATGATGCGCTGCAGCGCGGGCGATGCGCCGGGACCACTCACCGCGATCTCCGGTGGGTCGTCCTTGAGGATCGCGTGCATCGTCTCAACCGCCGTGGAGCCGGAGAAAGCCCGCCGCCCGTTCAGCATCTCGTAGAGCACCACGCCAAACGAGAAGATGTCCGAACGATGATCCACGGCCTCGCCTCGTACCTGCTCAGGCGACATGTACCCGACGGTACCCAGCACCACGCCAGGCCCGGTCGCACCCTCGGGAGGCGTCGTCAGCGTCTTGCCGGAGTTCGCAAGGATCGGACCCCGGAGCTTGGCGAGGCCAAAGTCGAGGATCTTGACGTGGCCATCTCCGGTGAGGAACACGTTCTCCGGCTTGAGGTCGCGGTGGACGATTCCCTTCTCGTGCGCCGCGGCGAGCCCCTTGGCAATCTGCACCCCGAGGTCGACGACCTTTCGAGCGGGCAGTGCGCCGTGTGCGAGCGCTTCGCGCAATGTCTCGCCCTCGAGCAGCTCGCTCACGATGTAGTGAACAACCTCGCCTTCGCCCTCTGTCACTGCGAGGCCGCGCAGCGGCCGTGGCAGTCCCGGCGTCGCAGCCGAGATTGCTTCGGGGCCGGCGGCCCCTCGCAATGACACCGGGGCCGCGCCAACCTCGTAAATGGCGAGGATGTTCGGATGCGAGAGCTGGGCGACCGCGCGCGCCTCGCGCTCGAAGCGCCGCAGGCGCTCAGGGTCGTCGGCAAACTCCGCTGGCAGCACCTTGACTGCCACCTCGCGACCGAGTCGGCCGTCCTTTTTCCGGTAGACCTCGCCCATCCCGCCCGCGCCGAGCGGCGCGAGGATCTCGTACGGGCCGAGACGGGTGCCGGGGACGAGCGTCATTTCAGCCCCTCGATCAGGTAGAGCTCGGAGAGCTGCCGGATGACGTTGTAGGCGTACGCGCTCCCGTCGACGGCCATCATGACTCCCTGGACTCCCGAGATCCCCACCGGATCGGGTGGCTGGAGCTTCAACAGTGGAGTCCGCTTTCCCGTCCTCAGCTCCAGGGCGTCGACCGGCGCGGGTATCACGTTCCGGTCGAAGACGACGATCGAGCGCGAATCCCGGTACCAGCCGGAGATGGCCTCCGTGCGCCGGAGCCCGTGAAACGGTGTCAGCTCCGTCCCGTCGGACCGTGCGTACGCCACCCCCTGCTCGCCCTCGAGCGTCCCGGCCTGTCCCTTGTTCAGGAACGCCATCCACTGTCCGTCGGGAGAGACCATGTTCTGCATGAAGAACCATGCCGCGCCGTCCGGGGCGATCTGTCGGAACGCCCCCGTCTCGAAGTCGATGGAGAAGAGGGAAACGGCTTTCCCCTCTGGCCGGCCATAGATGACCCCATGGCGGCCGTCGGGAAGTCTGTAGTAGTGCGAGTCATACGCCTCGAACGCCGGGATCGGCACGAGGCGAGGCACCCCGGGGCTCGTCGGAACCATCTTCAGGCTGAGGACCGACTCTCTCGTATGGGTCAGGACCCACTTCCCGTCCCCGGAGAGGGTCGGGACGCGATATCCCTCGCCGAGGTCCAGCGCGGGGCTCCCGTCCAGGGGCCTGAGGTAGATCTGCCCCTCGCAGAGGTTCCACTGGTTGAGGCGCGCGAGAAGGGCTGTCTTCCCGTCGTCGGTGATCCCGACGGCTGCCTGGGCATCCAGCCACGACATGTCCTCGTCGCGGCTGCTTCCCTTCGCCCGGGCGTAGACCTGTCGCTGGTACGAGTTGACGACGACGAGCGCCCTGCCGCTGGAATCCACGTCCTGCAGCTCGAGACGGCCGGCGTGGGACAGGAGGGTGCGAGCCTTTCCGCGGAGATCGACCGAAATGAGCCGGCTCTGCCCGTCGTGAAACGTCGAGACCCAGATCTCCTTTCCTTCAGGTCCCCAGGCCATCCCGGTGAATCCTCGAAGGTGGATGACGTCGCGGGAGTCTCCTGCCCGGTCCACGACGGAGAGGAAACCGACATCGAATGTGTCCCCCTTTTCGTGGAAGTAGGCGAGCCGGTCACCACGGAGCCTCGCCGATGGGAGCGTGTCCCGAGTCCGGACGACGACGTTCCCGAACGGCCATTCCAGCCGGAACTCCTGGGCGTAGACGCCAACGACCAGGGCGAACTCGCCTCGCTCACCTTGGGAGACTGTCCAGACGTTGTCGGCCCAGCTCCGGGCGGCGCCACCGGAAATTGGGAAGCTGACCAGCTGCCCGACCGGGCTCGCGTGCGAGATGAAGAGATCCGTCAGCCCCATGATCTCGCCCGAGGTCGAGATCGACTGGAGGAGTCCCTCGAAACCCGGGACGACTCGCGGCGCGGGCTGGTCGACCCTCGTGACGTAGAGCCGCGACCCTCCCGAGCCCCAGCGGGCACTGTAGAGGGCGTCCGACGTGCCCGGTACGAAGCGTGCCGCCCCGATCGTCCCCCGCTCGCGCGTCAGCGGGCGGAACACCGGATGGGTCTCCTCTTGCGGGTGCCTGAAGAACGACGCTGTTGCCAGCGCGAGCAGCGCTCCCCCGGCGACAGCCGCCGCGCCGCCAAGGACCAGCCACGGACGGAAACCGCGGCGCGTGAGCGCAACCGATGGGCCGCTCGCGACGACCGAACCCGACAGCGCCTGCAGGGCGAACGCAATGTCCCGCGCCGACTGGAAGCGCTCGCCTGGCTTCTTCTCCAGACAGTGCTGCACGATGCGCTGCAGCGCGGGCGATGCGCCGATGCCGCTTGTGACGATCTCGGGCGGGTCCTCCTTGAGGATCGCCGTCATGCTCTCCGCCGCCGTCTCGCGTGAGAACGCCCGCTGCCCACTGAGCATCTCGTAGAGCACGACACCAAACGAGAAGATGTCCGAGCGGGGATCCGCCGCCTCGCCCCGCACCTGCTCCGGGGACATATACCCGACCGTCCCCAGCACCACGCCAGGTCCCGTCGCGCCCTCCGGCGGCGTCGTCAGCGTCTTGCCCGAGTTCGCAAGGACCGAGCCCCCGACCTTCGCGAGGCCGAAATCGAGGATCTTGACGTGGCTGTCCGCTGTCAGGAACACGTTCTCCGGCTTGAGGTCGCGGTGGACGATTCCCTTCTCGTGCGCCGCGGCGAGCCCCTTGGCAATCTGCACCCCGAGGTCGACGACCTTTCGAGCGGGCAGTGCGCCGTGTGCGACCGCTTCGCGCAATGTCTCGCCCTCGAGCAGCTCCATGACGGCGAACGCGGTGTCGCCATCCCGCCCGAAGTCGAAAATGGCGAGGATGTTCGGGTGCGAGAGCTGCGCGACCGCGCGCGCCTCGCGCTCGAACCGTGCAAGCGCGTCGGGATTGTTGGCGAGTTCGGAAGGCAGCACCTTGATCGCCACGTCGCGCCCGAGCTTGGCATCGCGGGCGCGGTAGACCTCGCCCATCCCTCCGGCACCGAGCGGCGCGAGGATCTCGTACGGGCCGAGGCGGGTGCCGGGCAGCAGTGCCATGACCCTATCTCTTCACCAGCGAGGTCCAGTTCAGGACCACGGTGATCGGGAACGAAGCGGCGTCCTCAAGAGAACTGTTGACCAAGAACCTCTGGCCGTCAGCGGTCACGAGGAGCGCGTTCCGGGTGCCGGTCATGGCGCCGGGAGCGAGATGAAGTGTGAACAGCGGCCTCGCAACACCGGCCTGGAACGCCGATGCACTCGGGTTGATCTCGACGGCCATGAGTGTTCCTCCGGCCGCAAGGTAAAAGAGCTCTTTGCCGCCGCGCCGCCAGAGCGGCTGATCTCCGCCTCCGCCGGAGATCTGCCACTTTCCTCCGGTCGCAGGGAAGCTCTGCACGTACACTTCGGCTCGGCCCGATTCATCGGACACGTATGCGACCCACTTTCCGTCGGGCGAAAACCGGGCGTGCAGTTCGTTGGATTCGGTCTGCAGGTACGGCATCGGCTTGTGGTCGCCCGACACCGGCAAGACCCAAAGGTCCTGCTTCGTCTTCGGATCTGTATCTTCGTAGATGATGAACTTCCCATCGAGCGACCAGTCGTCGGGCGATTTCGAAGTGGTCGATCGAAGCAGCAACTCGTCCTTGCCGGCTCCGCTCGCTGCCTTCCAGTAGAGATCGTAGGCACCGGACCTGCTGGAAGCCCACACGATGCGCTCGCCGTCGGGCGACCAGAGCGGCGTGGCGTCATCCGAAGGATCGAACGTGAAGCGGGACATGTTGCCGCCGGCCAGATCCATGGTCCACAGATCGCCGATTCCGCTGGCGTCGCTGATCTCGAACGCAATTCGTCTCTCATCCGGGGAAAAGCAAGGCTCGATGTAGCGTCCGGGGGGACCAACCGTACTGAGCTTGGTGCCGTTCCGGTCGAGCCACATGAACTGGTTGTTTTGCGTGCCGCCGCTTCGATAGGCCAGTACGCCGTTTGCGGAAACGGAAACGGCGGCGAGGCCGATGATGTTGGAATCGCTCCACACCTGCTCGGTTAGGGAGACCGGTTGTCCTACGAGCTCCAGGCGTGAGGGGTCGAACGGTTGGATCATCAGCCTCGCATCGTTCAAGAAGACCAGATAACCGGGTGGCGCATACGATACGGCCGACACGGAAGGTAGGAGACGCCTGGACTCTCTCGAGTCGAGAGACCCGACGAAGATCCCTTGCTTCTCGGGCTTTCCGCTCGTGACCAGGTAGAGGAAATGGCGTCCGTCCGGCAGGAACCACGGCCAGCGGTGACTACCCTCGTTTCCCGAAGGGTCGAGCTTCGTGACCTGCGTTACGGCACCGCCTTCCGGGGAGACACGAGAGAGGCCTTCGGCGCTGCTGGGGGCAAAGAGGATTATGCCGTCACGGCTCCAGGTTCCGCCGCGGTTGTCGGCGACGTCGCACAACGTTTGAGGCGAACCGCCGGAAGCCTCGACCCTCTTGAGCTTGCCCCCGGCGAAGAACGCGATCCACCGGCCGTCTGGTGACCAGAAGGGAGCGGACGCATCCTCCGTACCCGGCAGGACCCGCGGGGACAGCGAGTCCAGCGTCCGCAGCCACAGGGAAGTTGCACCGCCCGATGTCGCGATGAACGCGAGCGTTCGCCCATCAGGTGAAAGAGCCAGCGAACCAGCGAATGTCGATTTCTCGGGTGCGGGGACAGTGAAGCGCGTCAGGGGCAGCTCGCTCGCGGGCGTGCGCCAGTGGAGAATCGCCAGAAGCAGCGCCGCGGCCGCGAGAAGGAGCGTCGAGAGCTTCCAAGCGATCCGCCGGATCTTGCCGGTAGGCGCTGGCGTCGGAGTCGCCCCAGCCTGAGAGCTTCCCTCAGAAATCCATTTCAATTGGCCGGCGACATCTTGAGCGCTCTGCCACCGCTCGTCGGGGTCCTTGGCGAGACACTTCTTGACGACATGATCCAACCCCGGAGGCGTCATCGGCTGGATCCGCGAGATCGGCGCAGGCTCGTCCTTCAGGATCGAGGAAATCAACACCGCTTGGCTCGATCCCGCAAATGCTTTCGTCCCCGTGGCCATTTCGTACAGGACCGTGCCGAGCGCGAAGATGTCCGTGCGGGAATCCGCGTCCTTCCCTTCGAGCTGCTCGGGCGCCATGTACTGCAGCGTCCCGAGCAGCGTGCCCTTCGCGGTCAACGGCCCGGCCGGTTGCGTCTGTGTCAGCGCCACATCCGTTACGCCGGGCGCCACGCCGTCATGCACCTTGGCCAACCCGAAGTCGAGGAGCTTGACGCCAGATTTGGTCAGCACCACGTTGGCCGGCTTGAGGTCCCGGTGCACGATCCCTCGACGGTGCGCGGCGCCCAGCGCCTCGGCGATCTCCACGCCGAAGCGCAGCACCTGCGCCGGCGGCAACGGTCCCTTCGTCATGCGCTCCGCCAGCGTTTCGCCATCGAGCAGTTCCATGACGAGGTAGTCGAGGCCGCTCTCCGAGCCGACGTCGTAGAGCGCGCAGATGTGCGGGTGCGACAGGGAGGAGATCGCGCGCGCCTCGCGCTCGAAGCGCTGCTTCACCTCGGGATCCTGTGACAGGTGCGAGGCGAGCACCTTGACCGCAACCGTACGATCGAGCCGCGTGTCCTTCGCCTTGTAGACCTCGCCCATTCCACCTGCGCCGAGCGGCGAGAGGATCTCGTACGGACCGAGCTTCGCGCCGGCGGTCAACATGAGAATCCTCCCCTCACTTGTATCTCGCCCGCCGGCTCCCGCCTCGCTCGCGCCCGCAAGGCGGCTCAACCTCTCTCAACCCACCGACACCGAGCAGCGCCCGCGGTGCGCGTTCCACAACGAGTGTGGAGCCGCCGTTGCGCGGGCCGCGCGCAAGGAAACAAGATTCCGGAGACCGCGCGCCCGCGGTGCGCCTGGGCGTCATGGTTTGGCACGCGGCGCAAGGATCTGCGTCAAAAGGTCCGGATGCGATGGGTCGCGTTCGAGGTGCGAGTAGAGCACGCCCTCGTGGTAATCGACATGCAGGGTCCTGATCTCCTCGCCGTGTTCGATCGTGAATTCGATCGGCGCCGTGGTCACCCGTGCTGCCGTCATCTCCTCCTCTAGCACCTCCGCGGTGAACTTCCGTCCGTCCACGGCGACTACCTTCATCCCGGGGCCGAATCCGCCTCTCCAGGCCGCCGAGTCGAAGACCACGTCTTTCGCGGTTCCGGCCGTATCCAGCAGGAGCCCGATGCCGAAGGTGTGGTCGAGCGCCTTGTTGACCGTGGCGCGGGCGATGTGGAACGCGTTGGGCCGCGCGTCGTAGACGAGCCGCCAGCCGGCGCTGGTCAGTCCGCCCAACGGCGCTTTCAGGCTGACGTCGTAGATGTGCGTGGTGAAGAACTGGTGCCAGTCATATGGAGTGACCTTCCCGAGTGCCCCTTCGACGTCCCCTCGGGTGTAGGGGCGCACCCCGGGCGGGCCATCGCCGCCGCCAAAGAAATCCCGGCAGAAATCATCGAGAGATTGGCGACCGCCGCTTCTCTCCCGAATGATGGTGTCGGCCTCGAGCCAGACGAGCATCGACTCGTCGTAGTAATCCGCGGCTCGGATGTAGGAGGCCCATTCCTCCGGCGCGAAGAAGGTGAGCTGGCCGGAGACCGCGGTATCCACGAGGGGCCGCCACACTCGGCCGGGGCGTCCCCGGTCCTGCCGTGCAGCCAGCCACGCCACGTAGTCACGGCTTTGCTGCGCGTTCCAAAGGCCGCTCCGCCCCGTCAAGATCACGTTGCCGAGGTAGCGGGTCAGGCCCTCGTAGACCCAGAGAAGCTCCGTGTCCATGGGCACTTGCGGATTCACGGTCGCCATGCCCAGCGGGCGCCTGAACTTGCCGTTCCACGAGTGCACGTATTCGTGCGGGATCACGCCTTCCTCGCTCACGCGCAGCGTGGCATCGCTGAAGAAGCCTGGGCGATTTCGGATGTCGGTCGACTCGTGGTGCTCGAGGCCGTCGTCTTCCAGCTTGTCCGAGAGCGCCACCAGCCAGTGGTAGGAGCGGTAGTGGCGCGCCCCGAAGAGCGTCCTCGCTTCACGTACCAGGTTTCGATAGGCCGCGAGCCGGTCCGCCGGGATCTCGAGCGACGATTCGCGATCGGCGGCGACGCTCATCCGGGCGGGGCGGTCGCCGCCCTCGAGGACTTCGCTGCGGAAGTGGTCCCCCGCGAGCACAGGCGAATCGAGGAGGGTCGTGAGGGAGGCCGGGGAAAAGATCAGCGACCCATCCGGCTCCGCCCGATCCTCGAGCGCGCCATCGTGCTTCCAGCCCGCCGGCAGGCGGAGGCGCGCGCGTATCGGCAGCTCGTCGGCCGAGGCGCCCGCCGGGTAGAGCACGAGATCGTGCCAGTCGACGATCAGCAGGTGGGGCGTCGCGTTGGGGGAATGGCCGTAGTCCCTGCCGAGGCTCTGCACAGGCGAGAGATAGTCCAACTCGACATTCACGCTGTCCGCGCCTGCCGGGACCTCGACGTGGAAAAGGAACAGGTTGAGCGGATCGCGACGCCACGTCACGTCCTTCCCGTCCGCGGTGATCGACAGGCCCGCCAGCAGCGAAATCGGGCCGGTCGGCGCATGCTCTCCTTGTACCCACTTCGGGTACGCCAGCGTTAGCGGACCGGGAGGAGCCGGAATGACAAGCCGGGCGTGGAAGCGTCCTCGCGGCGCGTCGGTCGCATCGATCGCCAGCTCAATTGGACGGGGAGGAGGAGCGCCCCGCACCGGGCCCGCAGACACGACGATCAGCGACGTGCCAAACGCCAGGCCGAGAAACCGGTGGAGACGACCAAAGCGGGAATGACGTGTTTGCTGGGTCACATGACTCCACTTGAAGGTGCTGGTTGAATTCATTGCTGCTGGTAGAACCTTGATCGCCACGTCGCGGCCGAGCTTGGAGTCGCGGGCGCGGTAGACGTCGCCCATCCCCCCCGCGCCAATCAGCGCGACGATCTCGTGCGGACCGAGCTTCGCGCCGGCGGTCAGCATGAGACTCCCCGCTTCGCTCGGAATTCCGTCAGGGGGCTCCCGCCTCGCTCACGCCCGCGACACGATTCGACCTCGCCCATGCCGCCGGCCCCGATCGGGGACACGACTTCGAAATAGCCCAAGCGTTGTCCAACTAGAAGCGCCACACACCCCCCAAGCGGTTGGTCGCAACGAGTCTAGCCGAACAGCGCCGAGAACGCTACCGCGCAGCCCCAATCGGTGTGTGACGCCGGGCTCGCCTCCAGCGTGGGACCGAACAGACGCATGAAACTACCGGGTGCCATGAGGCTCGATCGCAGATCGGCCTCGCCAAGCGCGCGGCGTTACGGTAGAGTCACGCAATAGGCGTCTCCTGCGCGCGAAACCCTCGCGTAGGACCAGGGGCTTCAGTTAGCCCGGGCACCAGGAGGGAACCCTCGATCGTGAGATGACTCCCAACCGACCCTCGCGCACGCGCGCGCCGGCAGCCCGTGCCGCAGAGTTGCGGATGTTCCGCCTCTTCCAGCACTGCGACATCGCCCAGCTTACCCGGCTCGCAAGCTTCGCTCGCGATGAGCAAGTGAGCGAGGGGCAAACCCTTTTTCAAGCGGGTGATCCGGACTGCGATTTCTTTGTCGTCGTGGCGGGGAGCGTCGAGACGCTGGGCACCACTCCCGCAGGCGAGCAGCGAGTGGCCCGGGTCCACCTCGGTCAACTTTTCGGCGAGGTGTCATTCCTCGACAAGCTGCCCCGCCCCGTGCTCGCCCGGGCCACACAGCCGAGCGCCTTGCTCCGCTTCAACGGACGAGCCCTGCAGGCGACGCTGGAGGAGGACCTGGAGCTCGCGGTCGGCCTCGGACGTGCGTTCTGGCAGTCGCTCGCCGCCAAGATCCGCCAGGCCAATCAATGCTTGCTCGAGGAAGCCGGCGCCGGTGCCGCCGTGGGACCTGTTGCCAACGGCGGGCGCGGGGAGAGCGTGGATCTCAAGCCGCGCGCCAAGCTCGCGCTCTTCCACGAGCGAGGGCTCGCCGCCGCGGAGCTGCGTTTGCTCGCCACCACGTTGCCCGCCGAGCATTACCCTGCCGATGGCGTTCTCTTCGCCGAGGGCGACGTGGGCCAGGCGCTCTACATCGTGGCGGAGGGAGACGTACGGATCGTGCGGCACACGAGCGACGGAGGCGAGGAGGAATTGGCGCGCCTCGGGCGAGGCGAGATCCTCGGCGAGCTGGCGCTGGTCGACGACGAGCCCCGCAGCGCCGACGCCCGCGCCGGTGCCCAAGGTTGCACCATCCTCGTGCTCACGCGGCAGGACCTCGACGACGTGCTGACCCTTCCCGCGGCCGCCGCCTCGCAGTTTCTCCAGCACATTTGCGGCTTGCTTTGCGCCAGGCTTCGCACCGTGATCGAATCACTCGCCACCCGCGCCACGCCCGTCCGGTAGCCGGTGCCGAAGCATAGCCGAAGGGTATGTGAGCAACGACAGCGCCACCGGATAGTTGTGGGGTGGGCGCCCTCGCCCGCTCGACCGGGAACGAAGTGAAGGGGTACAGATGGTCCGATATCGGCGGCGCGCTCCCACCCCGCAGATAGCCCGCTATCGGCCGCGCCACCGACTTGGCCGGTCTAAACTGCACCTGTGGCCCCTGCCGATGCCCTCGAACAGTACGGCATCACCGTCACCACGACCGCCAGCGGTTTGGAGGTGAGCAGCGCCTCGCTTGCCCTGCCGTGGCATGGCCGCGCGGGGCGTGTGCCCGGCACCGCGGTGCGGTTCGCGGAACGGCTCTGGGAGGTGGTGAATCGGCAGCACATCGCGGGAGCCGATCGCTTCGAGCTCCAGTTGTGGCCGGATGGAGAGGCGATTCGGCACGCGGCCTGTCTTGATGCAGCCACCGTCGAAGGTCTCACCGCGGAGCATTCCTTCAGCGACAAGCGGCAGCGCCAGAGCACCGCGCTGCACCTGTTGCTCCCCCTGGTCGGCCTGCTACCAGCCCGTCTGGTCAACCGCTTGGGGCATGAGCACGGGATGGACGTGCACCGTGTCGTCATCGCCAGCGCGGTTCTCGAACTCGCGTTCGCCGCGCTCGTACCGCTGCAGGCCGTCTCGCTCATCTTCCATGACCCACTGCTGCCGGGCCGATGGGGCTGGATCGCCGTCGTCGCAGCGGTGGCGGGGATCGACGCGATCGGGCGCCTCGTCTACCTGCACGCGACCAATCAGCCGATCGGTTCGGTCTTCACCGCGCCGTTGCTCCTGGTGCTCCCACGCGAGATAGCGAAGGCCGAGGCGATGCCGATGCCCTTCGTGACCGCCTTCGAACACGCTACCGGCATGCTCGACCTGGGGAGCCCCACTCTGCGCGCGGATTGGCACGACGGCGGCGTGCTGGAATTCCGCGGCAAGCTTTATCGATTCGTCGCCCTGGTCTCGCATGCCGCGCCCTGGGTGTATCGCTTCGAGGCGCTGCCTGGCGCCGTGGCGCAGGATCTGCCACGCCTGCGTTTGACACCGCCCCAGCAGCCCGCGCCCGCAGCCCTGCAAACCGAGAAGATCTCGATCCTCGGTGACGCGCTCAAGATGACGGCGTTTGCGTTTGGGCCTGGCCCGTTGCAACGCGAATGGGAGCTGGCGCACCACCTTCCGCCACTCGCGCTAACCCTCGCGTCTGCGGGACTCGAGCTCGTCGGCGGCGTGTCCAACCTCGCCCGCGAAGGGCCGCGCGATATCGCCTTCGCGCTCCTCGACCTCTTCCTCATCGGCGAGGGCGCCCTGCGCCTCGCGCTCGTGGCGCTCCACCGCGAGCCGTGCGGCAGCGTCTTTGGTCTGCCGCTCCGCAGTCGCTATCCCCGCTGGTTGGCCGCTGCACAAGCCCGTGCGTCCCTCGGCAACTGAGAACGAGTAGGGGCGAGTCGCTGACTCGCCCGCCTACTCGGGAGCGCTCGGCAAAGTTGTGGGCCGAGTCGCTGACTCGCTTTGTTCGCCTGTGGCGCGGGCGGCCTCGCCAAATTTGTCTGCGGCGCGGGCGCCCTCGCCCGCGACCAATCCGGCAGGTCCCGCCTACTGAGGTTGGGAAACGTCCCGCTGGTCGTCTCGCGGGCCGCGCCAGAGCCAGGCGACGCTTGCCGCCGCGACGATCGCGAGCAGCGCCCAGCCGCTGTACGCGTAGAACCCGCCTGGCTGGCGGATGAACGGTGCGGCAGCGGCTGCGGTTGCGAGCCAAACCGTCGCCAGGACAAACGCGACTGGGTTGCCCGCGAACGCGACACGCAACAGCAGCACGGCCGCAACCAATACCACGACCGCCCGCATCACCCCCGCTGCCAGCTCTGGCGTCGAGGCGTCGGCCCCGCTCGGCAGCAGCGCCAGGAGAGCCGCGACCACGAACAGCGCCTTGACCCACCATCGGCGCAGCTCACCCCAAAAGTGGATAGCGAGACTCACCAGCGTCAGCATCAACACCGTCAGGAGGAGCCGACCGCCGAGACCGGCCACTGCCGGCAGCGCGGTTGCCGCCGCGGTCGGGATGCTTATGGGAGCGTCGGAGAACGCGCGCGGGAAGCGGGCGAGGGCAAACGCGGCGATCCCGTCAACCATCAGGAGCGCCCCGAGCAGCGCCAGCGCCGCCGCAATCGAACTCCCTGCCACGCTGCGGCGCGCGGCCGGCTGCGTGAGCGCCCGCGCGACCGGGAAACACGCCGCCAACGTCCCAAGCGCCAGCACGGCCACCGCACCCTGCAGCAGTACCGAGATCGCGAGCACTACCAGCGTCGAGGTGCGGAACAGCGCCTCCGGCTGAGCGGACGGATACTCCGCCCAGAGCAGCGGCGCCCGCAGTGCGGCGCCGAGCGCCACCAGCGCCATCGTCCCACCGGCGAGCCACACCACCGGCTTCCACGGCACCACGCCGGCGCGCATGCCGCGATAGAAAGCCAACAAGCCGTGAACGGCGAGCAGCGCGATTAGCGCGATCTTGACCGCCAACAACGCGAAGTGGAGTGCGGTGGTCTTTTCCCTCGCGCGCTCCCACGCCTCCGGCAGCTTGAAGCGCCGCTCCAGGGCGTCCACCCGGTCGCCCTGCACCGTGACGTCGAGGAGGTACTCGCCCTCGCCGACGCTGTGCACCGGGTCTTTCCAGGTCAACGTGTAGTCGAGCCGCGCGGGCCGCTTTTCGCTCTTGGCCTCCTTGAAGACGAGCTTGCCGACATCGAAGCCAGCGGCGGCCAAGGCCGCCTCCGCGCGGGCGCGTGCATCCGCCTCGCCGAGACTGGCGCCGGGCGCCTCCTCGCGCAGCGCGTGCTCGAAGCGCACGACCTTGCCACCCGGATCGTCAACCCCAAGCTGCCACTCCTCTCGCTCCTCGGGCCGAAACGCGCGCACCTGCCACGCCGGCACCGCCGCCGCCAGGCGTGCGACCTGCCCGACGCCGCCGTTCTCGAGCAGGAAGCGCCGGATCAACGGCGAGAGCACCTCGCCGCGCGCGGTCACCACGAGGCGCCACTTCGTAGGATCGATCCCTTGCGCGGCAAGGAATCCCTCCGCGGCGTGACCCACCACCACCGGACGCAGCGTCACGCCGATGTCGCGGCCGGGGTCCGGCGCGCGCCACGCAAGAACGAGGCCGCCAGCCACGAGCACGACCGCGAGCGGTCCGACCACGCGCAGGGGCGCGGCAGGAATCGCCATGGGCTGCAGCACCGCGCGCGGCGCCGGTTCGGGGGGCGCCGGCTCGGCGGCGTTGTCGAGCGCCGCGCTCTCGATGAAGCCGCCGCGCCGCCACGCCGCGACGAGCGTGATCACGAGCGGCACGAGCAGTGCCCCGGTGCCTGCGATTGCGGTGATCGCGAAGTAAAGGTTGCCGGAGCGCACCATCAGCATCGAGGTGTAGCCCGCGTCCACCACGTAGTGCCAGACCAGGCACGGCAGCACACCGAAGCGGTAGAGAATGATTCCGACCGCGAGGCCGGCGCAGGCCACTTCCACCCCGCGGATGAAGAACGGCTGTGCGGGGTAGTTGGCATGCGCGAATCCCCAGATCAGCGCCGGGATCACCACCGCCGCGACCCGCGAGCGGGTCAGCCGCTCGACGAGCGGGATCGAGAACACCCGCGACATGAACTCCTCGCTCACCGCGGGATAAAACCCCATGAACAGCACCGCCACCCAGGGAAACGAGGTGTTGAGCAGGTTGTCGAACGGCACCTCGGCGGGGTTCCAGGCGCCGAAGCGCTTCCCCACCAGGTAGAACGCCACTTGGTACGCGAGGAAGATCACCGCCAGGCAGTAGCCGAGCATGAGGCCGAAGGCGAACCGCTTGCTGCGCCAGCCCGCGCGCTCGAACAACGCGGTGATGCGTAGATGACTGCCAAAGCGCGCGCGGAAGAGCGGCTCCCCTGCCGCCACCACGATCAAGATGAACAGCGCCTGCACCCCCGCCGAGGCGAAGCCGCCAAGCACCTGGCGCGCCAGGAAAGCGCCGTAGCTGCCGGTGGTGTCGAACGAGTACGCGGAGATGGGCAGCTCGTTGAGCACGAGCACGAAGATGAGCACGAACGCGGTCCCGGCGAGGAGCAGCACGAGCCGCCAGCGCACGTTGTTGCGCCGCCCCTCGCGGAACACCACGAACAATGCGCCGAGCAGGGTGAGCACGATGCCGAACCCGGCGACCAGCGCGGTGGTGTCATTGGCCGAGCGCAGCCGCTGGTATCCCTGCGTCCAGGCGTCCGGCACCTTGAGGAACTCGCGGTACGCCGCGGCCTCGTCGCCGTGCACCTCGACCTGCATCCGGTACGTCGCCTGCGAGGCCTTCCAGCCCGCGCGCTCGAACGTGAACGTCCAGTCGCGCCGCTTCGGCCGGTCCTCGCGGTGCGACTCGATGAACGTGAGCTTTGCGGGATCGAGCCCCATCGCCTCGTGGAGGAAGCGCTCCGCCGCCGCGCGCGCCGGCGCTTCCTCGAGCGACGCCCCAGGCGCCGCCTCCGGAATCACGTGCGCGAAGCCCACTACCTCGCCTTCCGGCGCGACCTCGATTTTGACCTCCTCCTTGTCGAGCGGGCGGAAGTAGCGGTGCGCCCAGCTCCACAGGCGCACCTCGCGCGACTTGGTCAGGAGGCCGAGCT
The DNA here is from genome assembly GCA_044447965.1 of Thermoanaerobaculales bacterium. Taxonomy (GTDB): domain Bacteria; phylum Acidobacteriota; class Thermoanaerobaculia; order Thermoanaerobaculales; family Thermoanaerobaculaceae; genus DATIYW01. Next base: position 22,815 of record JBIOGJ010000019.1, read on the forward strand.
TCTCGAGGCCCAGCTCGCGCTCGAGGTAGACCTTGGCGTTGTCGTCGACGCGGAACAGCGCCGCATGGCGCCGCTGCGCCAGCGCCGCGGCCGAGCGCGGCGCATGCTCGCGCAGGAACGCCTCCGCCATCGGCTGCGAGGTGGCGCGGTTGACCTTGAATTCGAGCGACGCCTCGGGGAACGCGCGGGTGAAGTTGGTCCAGGCAAACACCCCAGCCCCTGCCGCGATTACGAGCGCCACGAGCAAGACGATCTTCTCGGTCCGGTTGAAACGCTCCATCGTTTCCCTCCCCACAACCGCGCCGCAATGCATCACGATTCAAACGTAACCGGCCGCTACTTGTTGCACGACCTCGCCGCGGAGGATACCAGGCAGGTCGCGATGCGGCGGCGGAAAGTGCGACGTAGCAAGCGCGAAAAGAGCGCGCGCTGCGGCATGTGGCTCCCCTGCCCGTGGCGTTTGTCGCCGCTCGCTGCACGGCCGTAAACTGGAGCGCGGCCCCCCCGACGATGGCGGCACGAGGAAAGGAGTACCTCATGGGCACGACGGCGATGACACGGCGAGATTTCGGTTGGGCGCTCGGAGCTGCCGCTTCGGTGGCGGTGCTGGACATGCGGGTGGGCACCCGGGCGGCTGAGGCGAGCCTCGCCACCGGCGATCCCAAGGACGCGATCCAGCTCAACTCCAACGAGAACCCGTACGGGCTGTCGGCACCCGCGCGCGAGGCAGCGGTCCGGTCGCTTGAGGTCGGCGGCCGCTACCCCGATTCCCTCGAGGACGAGGTGCGGGGCGCAATCGCAAAGATCCACGGCGTAGCGCCCACGCAGGTCCAGCTCGGCTGCGGCTCCGGAGACATCCTTCGCATGGCCGACGGGGCGTTCCTCGACCCGGGCAAGAAGGTCGTGGTCGCGGAGCCGACGTTCGAGGCCGTGCTCGCCTACAACCGGGTGACGAGAGCGCAGGCCGTCAAGGTGCCTCTCGACGCCGATTTCCGCCACGACCTGCCCCGCATGGCCGCCGCGTGCGACGCGACGACCGGGCTCGTCTACGTGTGCAACCCCAACAACCCCACCGGCACGATCGTGACCGGCGAGGAGCTGGCCGCCTTCCTCGCCCGCGTCCCCGCGGCGACGACCGTGCTCCTCGACGAGGCGTACCACCACTTCGTCGAGGAACCCCGCTACCGGAGCGGCAACGATCTCCTCGCGAGCCACCCCAACCTGATCGTCGTTCGCACGTTCTCGAAGATCTACGGCATGGCCGGAATGCGCCTCGGCTACGCGTTGGCGACGAAGAGCAAGGTCGAGGCGCTCCGACGCCACGCCTCGTTCAGCAACGCCAACACTGCGGTGCTCGCGGCCGCGCTCGCGAGCCTCGCCGATCCCGACCTCGTGCCGACGAGGAAGCGCCGCCTCAACGACACGCGGCGCTGGCTGACCGGGCAGCTCGCCGCTGACGGCCGCCGCTTCATTCCCTCCGAGGCGAACTTCGTCATGATCGAAACCGGCCGCGACGTGGCGCCGCTCATCAAGGCGTTTGCCGCGCGTGGAATCCTGGTTGGGAGGAGGTTTCCCTCGATGCCGACGTGGCTGCGGGTGTCGGTCGGCACCCCCGAGGAGATGAGCGCATTCGTGGCCGCACTGCGCGAGATCGTGCCCATCCGCGCCGCCGGGCTCTGATTCACTCCTCTGCCTTGTCCCGTCTTGCCTGTCGCCTAGAGCCCGCAGCCCGTAGTGTCTCCTTTGCCGTCAGCCTGCTTCTCGCCTACAATTCCGCAACGGGACCTATTGCATGGAACTCCGCCAACTGGTCGAACGCCTCTCGGATCCCGCCTTCTATCCCGAGCCTACCCAGAAAGTCGAGGTCGTGCAGACGCATATCTCGACCATCTTCCTCACCGATCGCTTCGCCTACAAGGTGAAAAAGCCGGTGGACTTCGGTTTCCTCGACTACACCACGCTCGCCAAACGCCGGGAGATGTGCGAGCGCGAGATCACGCTCAATCGCCGCCTGTGTCCGAACACGTATCTCGGCGTGGAGGAGATCCGCGAGCACAACGGCGAGCTGAGCCTGGGAGGTCCGGGCGAGACCGTGGAGTATGCGGTCAAGATGACCCGCCTGCCGCATCGCCGCATGCTGCGCGAGGTGCTACGGCGCGGCGAGGGCCATTCCGCGTTCTTCCAGCAGATCGCGCGCATCCTCGCCGAGTTCCATGGCCGCGCCGCGAGCTCGCCGGAGATCTCGGCGCTCAAGGACCTCGACGGCGTGAAGCTCAACTGCGACGAGAACTTCGCGCAGACCGAGAAGTACGTCGGGCGACTCCTCTCGGTCCGCACCTTCGAGTTCATCCGCACCTCCACCGAGCTGTTCTTCCGCCGGCACCAAGGGCTGTTCCACCACCGCGCCGCCTCGGGCCGCGTCCGCGATGGGCACGGTGACCTCCATCTCGATTCGATCTGTGTCACCGACCCGATCCGTATCTTCGATTGCATCGAGTTCAACGAGCGCTTCCGCATCCAGGACGTGGCCGAGGAGGTCGCGTTCCTCGCCATGGACCTCGAGTTCCACGGCCACACTCCGTTCGGGCGCGCGTTCGTGGAGGCCTACGTCGAGGCCTCCGGCGACCGGGAGCTGCGCAAGCTGCTCGACTTTTACAAGGCGTATCGCGCCTACGTGCGCGCCAAGGTGCACGCGTTCCAGAGCGAGGACCAGAGCCTCCCGGCCGCGGAGCGGGAAAAGGTGCAGGCGACCGCCAAGCGCTACTTCGAGCTGGCCTCCCGCTACGCCACCACGTTCAACCCGCAGCGCCTCTACGTCGCGTGCGGCCTGATGGGCAGCGGCAAGTCAACCCTCGCCCGCACCCTCGGCGAGCGCTACGCGTTGGAGGTGGTGCGTTCCGACCTCGTGCGCAAGGAGCTGCTGGGTCTTGAGCCGGAGGAGCGCCGCTATGTCGGCTGGGACCAAGCCGAGTACGCGCCCGCGGTGACCGAGCGCACGTATGCCGCGATGCTCGAGCGCGCCGAAAAGCTCATCGCCGCCGGGCACTCCGTCGTGCTCGACGGTTGCTACGGCACGCGCAGCGAGCGCCACGCCGCGGTCAAGCTCGCGCGCCACATCAAGGTGCCGATGCTCCTGCTCGAGTGTCGCGCCTCCGAGGAGATCATCCGCGACCGCCTTCAAAAGCGCGCCGCTCGGAACGGGTCGGTTTCCGACGGGCGCTGGGAGATCTACCACAAGCAGGTGAAGGCGTTCGAGCCGCCCGAGGAGATCCCCGGCGACTCGCGTGTCGTGCTCGATCGGTCGAAGCCGATCGAGGAGCTCATGGATGAGGTGGCGGCGATGGTCCCCCGCGAATGGCACGACTCATAGAAGCGCCGGCGGCGCGGGATCTCTCGCTGCGTTGCGCATCGCGGCCTCGCATCCTCGTGTAGCCTCCGGCTACAGTCCGGTGCGGGCCGCTCGCGCGCCTTGCGATAGACCCACCGGCGCCGGCGCGCCTAGCGGCAGATTCGTTGCGGCATCGCCTATCGCTCGACCACCTGGTCTTCCGTGCATCTGGCCCAATCTCGGCGGCGCGGGCTACACGCCGTCGGCCTCGGCCCTGCTTTCAAACCTGAGTGGGAGCGGCTTCCAGCCGCGACCCGACTCGGCGAGAGACACCTTGGTCGCACCTAGAAGGTGCTCCCACAGAGACATACGTGCTCCCACGGAGATCAAGACATTCCCCTTGGCATCGTGTAGCGCCCACGGTGCTTCGTTCCCGGGCGTGAGACCGTAACGTACAATGTGCGAATGAGTTCACGTTCGGCGCGGCTCGCGGAGGCAATCGGCCGGCGCATCCTGCTCCTGGATGGCGCGACCGGCACCGCCCTCGCGGCCCGCGGCCTGGGCGCCGCGGACTATGGCGGCGAGGCGCGGTTCGGCTGCCACGAGGCGTTGCTCCTCCACCGCCCCGACGTGGTGCTCGACCTGCACCGCAGCTACCTCAAAGCCGGCGCGGACATCGTCGAGACCGACAGCTTCGGCGCGACGCCGGTGGTGCTGGCGGAGTACGGCCTCGCGGAGCGCTGCCGGGAGATCAACCGTCTCGCCGCGTCGCTCGCGCGGCAGGCGTGCGCCGAGCTCGAAGCGAAGGACCCCGACCGCCCGCGCTTCGTCGCGGGCTCGATCGGGCCGACCACCAAGGCGCTCACCCTCACCGGCGGTATCAGCTTCGCCGAGCTTGTGAAGGCGTACACAAGCCAGGTCGAGGGGCTCGCCGAGGGCGGCGCGGACGTGCTGCTCGTCGAGACCGTGCAGGACGCTCTCAACCTCAAGACCGCGCTGATCGCCTGCCGCGACGCGGCGCCGCAGTTGCCGGTCGCGGTATCGGCGACGATCGAACCAACCGGGACCACGCTCGGCGGGCAGAGCATCGAAGCGCTCGCGGTGATGGTGGAGCCGTGGCAACCGCTCTGGGTTGGCCTCAACTGCTCGACCGGCCCCGGCCCGATGACCGAGCATGTGCGCGCCCTCGCCGCGCTCACGCCGAGCTTCGTCTCGGTGGTGCCGAACGCCGGCATCCCCGACGGCGAGGGCCGCTACCACGAGTCACCCGCCGACATGGCGGCGACGCTGGCGCGCTTCGCCGCCTCCGGCTGGATCAACCTGCTCGGCGGCTGCTGCGGCACCTCGGTTGACCACATCCGCCGCCTCCGCGAGGTCGCCGATGCGCATGCGCCGCGGATTGCGCCCGCCTACGACGCCGCGAAGCTCGCCGGCGGCGAGGTGATCGAGTTGCACCAGCAACCCCCGCCGCTGCTCATTGGCGAGCGCACCAACGTGCTCGGCTCGCGAAAGTTCAAGGAGCTGGCGCGCGAGGGGCGCTTCCCTGAGGCCGCCGAGATCGGCCGCCGCCAGGTGCGCGGGCGCGCCGGCGTGCTCGACGTCTGCCTCGCCGACCCCGAGGGCGACGAGCGCGCCTCAATGAGCGCGACGATCACCGCGCTGCGCCGCGCCGTGCGCGTGCCGCTGATGGTGGACACGACCGATCCCGCGGTGATGGCCGCGGCGCTCGAGCTGATCCCCGGCCGGCCGATCCTCAACTCGGTCAACCTTGAGGACGGCGGCGCGCGGCTCGAGCACGTGGCGGCACTGGCGCGGCGTTTCGGCGCGGCGGTCGTCGCGGGGTGCATCGACGAGCACCCGACCGACGGCATGGCCCGCTCCGCGGCGCGCAAGCTCGAGGTCGCGGCGCGCCTTCTCGACCGCCTCGAGGCACTGGGACTGCGCCGCCGCGAGGTGCTGCTCGACGCGCTCGTGTTTCCCGCCGCGACCGGCGATCCGAAGTTCAAGGGCTCGGCGGCCGAAACTGTCGAGGGCGTGCGCCGGATCAAGCGCGAGCTGCCCGACGCGCTGACCGTGCTTGGCATCTCCAACGTCTCGTTTGGCGTACCGCCCGCGGGACGCGAGGTGCTCAACGCGGTGTTTCTCCACCACTGCGTCGAGGCAGGGCTCGATGCCGCGATCGTCAATACCGAGCAGCTCGTGCGCTTCCCGTCGCTCGATGCCGAGGAGATCAAGCTCGCCGACGACCTCCTGTTCTCCGGCGAGAAGGCCGCGATCGATGCGTTCGTGGCGCGCTACCGCAAGGCGCGAGCCCGAACGCCCGCCGCCGACGCCACCCTGCCGGTCGAGGAGCGGCTGCGGCGCATGGTCATGGATGGCGCTCGAACCGGCCTCGAGCCGGCGCTCGACGAGCTGCTCGCCCGTTCCGAGCCACTCGCCATCATCAACGGCCCGCTCATGGCCGGCATGGACGAGGTCGGGCGCCTGTTCGGCTCGGGCCAGCTCATCGTCGCCGAGGTGCTGGTCTCGGCGGAGGTGATGCAGGCCGCGGTCGATTACCTCAAGCCGCACATGCGCGGCGAGGAGTCGGCCTCGCGTGGCTCGATCCTGCTCGCCACCGTGCGCGGGGACGTGCACGATATCGGCAAGAACCTCGTCGGCATCATCTTCTCGACCAACGGCTACCAGGTCATCGATCTCGGTGTGCAGTGCCCGTCCGACAAGCTCATCGCCGCCTGGCGCGAGCGGCGCACCGATCTGATTGGCCTGTCGGGCTTGCTCGTGCGCTCGGCGCACCAGATGGTTGCCACCGCGGAAGACCTGCGGGCGGCCGGGATCGCGGCGCCGCTGCTGGTGGGCGGCGCGGCGCTGTCGGGCTCCTTCACTCGCGACCGCATTGCGCCGGCGTATGGCGGGGAGGTCCGCTACTGCCCCGATGCGATGGCAGGGCTGGCTCAGGCGAATGAGGTATTGAAGGGCGCCGCGGGCGAACGTGTAGGGGCGGGGCTTGCCCCCGCCCGCGACGAAGCCGCACTGACGGGTCGCGAGAGGGCGGCCGCCCGTCCCGAAAGCGGGCGGCCGCCAGGGCCGCCCCTACGATCAGCTTCCGGGCGACCCGGCGGGTCGCCCCTACCCGGAACCATGACGGTTCAGATCGAACCACCGAGGCCGCCGGACCTTGCGAGACACGTGCTGCGCGAGCTGCCGCTCGACGAGGTGTTCGCGTATCTGAACCCGCAGATGCTCTACGGCAAGCACCTCGGCGTGCGTGGTTCGGTGCGGCGCCTGCTGGCCGAAGGCGACATGCGCGCGCGCGAGCTGGTCGCGCGCGTCGAGGCGCTGCAGGACGCCGCGGTGTCACGCGAATGGCTCAAGCCTGCCGGCCTGTATCGCTTCTTCCGCGCCGTCCGGCGCGGCGACACCGCCGTGCTTCTCGATCCGAACGGCGTGGAGCTGGCCTCGCTGCCATTCATGCGGCAGGCACGGCCACCCCATGCCTGCGCCGCGGATTGGGTCGCAGCCGACCCGGTGGCGGGCGATACGGTTGCGCTGTTTGCCGTCACCGCCGGAGCGGGTGTGCGCGGGCGCGCGCAGGCGCTCCGCAACGAGGGGCGCTTGCTCGACAGCGTCGCGTTGCAGGCGCTTGCCCTTGAGACCGCCGAGGCCGCCGCCGAGTGGCTGCACCGCCGCCTGCGCGAGCTGTGGGGTTTCCCGGACCCACCTGCGATGACGATGGAGGAGCGCTTCCGGGCGCGGTACCGAGGCATCCGACTCTCGTTCGGCTACCCCGCCTGCCCGGAACTCGAGCCGCAAGCCGACCTCTTCCGCCTGCTGCAGCCCGGAGAGATCGGCGTGACGCTCACCGAGGGGTTCATGATGGAACCGGAGGCGAGCGTGTCCGCGGTCGTGTTTCACCACCCCGAGGCGAGGTACCTCGCGTGAAGAACAGGGCTCGGGGCTCGTGGCTCGGGGTGCGGAAATGAAGCACGACCGCGTGCGTGATCGGTTTGTCGAACGGATCGTCGTCGCCGACGGAGCGATGGGCTCCGAGCTGCTCGCGCGGGTGCCGGCCGGCTCGACGCTCGATCTCGCGCCGCTCGAACATCCGGCCGAGGTGCTCGCGATCCACCTCGCGTATCTGCAAGCCGGCGCGGAGCTCATCGAAACCGCCACGTTCGCCGCTTCGCGCCCACGCCTCGAGCGCCTGCGCGCGGGCGAACAGGTCGAGGCGGTAAACTCCGCTGGGGTCAAGCTCGCTCGCGAGGCGCGCGAGATCGCCGGGGTGGACTGCCTGGTCGCCGGCTCGATGGGACCGCTCGCCGGCGTGCTCGACTTCGACGAGCCGGAGGGACCGGGGACGATCGCCGCAGCCCACGCCGAGCAGGCCGCGATCCTGGCCGGGCGGGGCGCCGATCTCCTCATCCTCGAGACCTTCTTCCGCCTCGACGAGCTCGAACTCGCGATTGACGCGGTGCGCGGCGTGACCGATCTGCCCCTGGTCGCGATGCTGACCTTTCCGTTCGAAAACCTCACCGACAACCTCGGCGAGCGAGCGGCGGAGGTGGTTGGGCTGTTCGCCCACAACTTGCTCGCCGCGGGAGTCAACTGCGCTCCCGGACCCCACGGCGTACTCGAGGTGATCGAGCAGATCAAGGAGGCGCCCGGCCCGCTCGCCGTGATGCCGAACGCCGGCGCGCTGGTGCGCCGCGACGGCAGGATCTTCCTGCCCCCGGCCACGCCGAGCTACCTCGCGCAGTTCGCGCGCCGCTCCGCGGCCGCCGGCGCTGGGCTCATTGGCGGCTGCTGCGGTACCGGACCCGACCACATCCGCGCCATCGCCGAGGCGGTGGCGGGGGCCATGCCCGTACGCCGAGGCCGTGCCTTGGTCGTGATCGAGCATCCCCACGCCACTACCCAGCCGAGGCAGCCACAGTCCTCGCTGGCCGCGAAGCTCGCCGCCGGCACGTTCGTTCACGTCGTGCAGCTCGACCCGCCCAAGGGTACAAACTCCGAGCGCATCGTCGAGGCCGCGCGCGCTCTCTCGAAGCATCCCCGCATCGACGCCGTGGACATCAACTCCAACCCTCTCGCCCGCCTGCGCATGGACTCGCTATGGCTGGCCGCCGAGGTGCAGCGCGAGGCAGGCATCGAAGCGATCCCGCACGTCACGCCGCGCGACGCCAGCCTGATGGGCTTGCAGGCGCAGCTCCTCGGCGCTTGGCACGCGGGTATCCGCAACCTGCTCGCGGTCTCCGGCGACCCCTCGCAGCTCGGCGACTACCCTGGCGCCCACGACGTCTACCACGTCGACATCTTCGAGCTGGTGCGCTCGATCTCGCGCATGGCCGAGGGGTTCGACTGCGCCGGCAACCCAATCGGCGACCCGCCGGCGTTTCTCCTCGGCGTCGCGATCAACCCCGCCGCCGACGATCTCGACCACGAGATCGAGCGCATGAAGCGCAAGGTGGACGCCGGCGCCCACTTCGTCATGAGCCAGGTGTTCTTCGCCTGGGAGCCATGGGAGCGCCTGGTCGAGCGCTGCGGCGGCAAGCTCCCGGTTCCGGCGCTGGTCGCGATCTGGCCGCTGCCGTCGTTCAAGCTGGCGCTCCGGCTGCACCACGAGGTACCCGGGATCTTCGTCCCCGAAGACCTCCTCGCCTCGCTCGAGGCGGCGGGACCCGAAGCCGCCAAGGTCGGCGCCGAGCGCGCGCGGGAGCTGCTTGCCAGCGCGCCAAGTTTCGCATCCGGCGCCTATCTCATCGCGCCGTTTCGCAACCCCGAGGAGATCCTCCATCTGCTGACTTGAGGAAAAGTTGGCGTGGGCACCCCGTGGGCGTCAGCGGAAGGAAACCGGCGCGGGCCCTCGGAGGACGCACCCAGACGTCACCGGTCGATTCACGCGTCGGCTACTTCTTGCGCGCCCAGTGAAAGACCTTGGCGCTCTCCTTGCCGTGGTCGAGCCAGCGCCACTCCTGGCTAAAGTGGTCGGCATCCTCGAAGCTCACCACGAGGCCGTGCATGTGGCCGGCGTCCGGGCCCGCGAGGTTGGTCGCGTCGAGGAAGCGGAAATCGAGCTTCTTGACCTCGCCCGACGCGGCGTCCGCCCGCATCCGTGGCTGGTTTCCGGCCGAACAGTAGTGGGTCATGACGAGCCGTGCCCCGTCGGGGTGGTAGACGGTAACCATGTCCATGGCGTGCTCATCGCCGCTGATGCGTTCGAGCACCGCCGAACCGTCGGATACGAGCTCGTACTTCACGGTCCCGTGCATGCCGTTCGGTGTCGTGACCTCCCACTGCCCGACGAGGGTCTTGAGCTTCTCGAACCCCGCGTTCACCGGGACCTCGGCGAGGGCCCATCCACCGACCAAGAGCAGAGAGCAAACGGTAGGCAACAGCAAACGTCTCGCGTTCATGGCGCCTCCTCCCTGGTTTCAACCTCTCGCTCAGCAGCGACCATTCCTCTCCTCGCAAGCCAACGGAGATCAGGATAGCGTGGGACCCACCAAACACCGCCGCCCGATCTATCATGGGACGAACGTGGAATGAGAATCCGTTGAGCCACCTTAGGTGGAGGGGGTCGCGCCGGACTGGCGCAGGGAGAGGGAAATGAAGACCCGAGAGCGATTCGCTGAGCCAACGTTTGCGATCTTCCGGCTTGTGACGGGCGTGCTCTTCGCCTGCCACGGCGCGGACAAGCTGTTCGGCCTGTTCGGCGGCCACAAGATGCTGGCAGGCAAGATGCTCGTCGCCGGGATCATCGAGTTCGGCGGCGGCATCCTCATTGCGGTAGGTCTGTTCGCCGGCATCGCGGCGTTAATCGCCAGCGGCGAGATGGCGGTGGCCTACTTCACCGCCCACGCTCCGGGCGGCTTCTGGCCGACCGTCAACCATGGGGAACTCGCGGTGGTCTATTGCTTTGCCTTCCTGTTCATTGCGGCCCACGGCGCGGGACGCTGGAGTCTCGGCGCGATCGTTCACAGGCGCTGATCCGGCTTGCGGATGGGGGCACTCCACGGGCGGGCGAGGCGCCCGCCCCACAGCGTCCGCCCCACAGCCTTCCCGGGCACTCACGAGCAGGCGGGCGGGGGCGCCCTCCCTACTGGGTCACTCCTGGAACGCGTAGCTCGCCTTGAGGAAGAACTCGCGGCCGGCGGGCGCAAGGGCGCCGTTGGCATCGAGCGCGCGGCTGTCGCCATACCCCAGGAAAAGCACGGTCTGCCAGTTGAGCTTGTAGGCAAACAGAGCCGAGCCGTTGAAGCTGCGGTCCCTCTCCGAGACCGGCTGCGTGTAGAGCGCCGGGTTTCGCGTCGCGGTGTAGTACTGGCCGATCAGGCGAAGCGACGTCCGCGAGGTAAAGTTGTAGGTCGCCTTGAGACGCGAGATCTCGGCCGAGAACAGGCGCTGCGATGTTCCACCGGCGTCGACGTCCAGCCACTGTTGCTCCGCGTTGAAGTCGAGCGCGAGGTGTTCCGTCGGCTTGATCGTGCCGGTAAGGGTGAGGTCGGCGCCGTGGCCGGCACGCGCATTGGCGACGTCGGGCTGATCGCCGACAAAACCATTGAGCATGATCCGCGAGAACACTCGGCCGGGGTCAATCGAAAGGCTGTTGAGGTAGACGGTGAAGCGTGAGTCGACCACGGTGTTGGAAATGCGGTCCCTCTCGCCGGGCACGAAGTCGATCTCGCCGCTGAGGTTGAGCGCGCCGGCGGGATCCAGGAACACGCCGCAGACGCGTTGGACCACGCCGCCGTCCGGCAGGGTGGTGTAGTTGCAGAACGGTCCTCCGAGGAGCTGGGAGAAGATACCGACGTTGTAGACGCTGTACCCGAGCACGGCCTTTTCGAATCGGTAGCCCACCTGCGGCACAAAGCCGTCATCGGCGCGGAAGCCGTCGCCGATATCCTGGTACTGGGCGTAGGCGAGCCAGCGGTAGCCGCTGTGCCGCACCTGCAGGTAGGCGGCATGCGAGGCAAGCTTGCTGCCGTCCCAGGATGGGTCGAGGTCAAGGCGGTTGGGCGTTTGCGTGTCCGAGTAGAGGAATTGCCCCGTCACCTGGTCGCGATCGCTCGGGCGCCAGAGGAAGTCGGGACCCAGCACCCGGTTGTGGCCGCCTCCATCCGAGGCGCTGTTTTCGCGGTCGGTGAGAAGGAGTCCCGCGAAGGAGGCGCCGAAGTCATGCCGCACGCGCCCGATCGCAGCGAGCGAGCCGAAGTCCTGCGGGGCGAAGCGTGAGGCCGTCGCTCCAGGGATCACCACGCTGCCCCCGCCGCGGTCCTCGGTGACGAGCAGCGTGTAGGCGGTCGCGTCCAGCTTGCCGGTCGCCCGCGCGCCCCACCGCGGTGAGGTGATCGTGCGCGTGTAGACGGCTTGGATCGGCGTCTGGAACAGATCGGTCCCTTCGAGGAAGAACGGACGCTTCTCGGGGTAGAAAACCGCGAACTGCTTGTTGATCGAGATCTGTCCGACGTCGGATTCAACCTGTGAGAAATCCGGGTTGATCGTGGCATCGAGGGCAGTGCTCGCGGAGGGCATCCACTTGGCGTCGAGGCCGCCGTTCCCACCGATCGGGTTGTTGCGAAACGCGGTGCCCGGCCCGCCGCGCGGCTCGCCGTCCTCGGTTAGGGTGCCGTACGGGGCGAGGACGAGGTGGCCGCCCGGGGGCAGGTCCGCCAAGCCGGTGAGTGGCACCGCATGGCACACCATGCAGTTGGTGTTGCGCGGGACCGGTGCGTTGTAGATCGCATAGCGATAGTCGCGCGGGTAGTTGCGCCAGATCGTGATCCCCCAGTTGGCCGGCTTACCGCGGTCGTAGCGGAGGGTGGAGAACGGGATCCGCATCTCCGCCTGCCAGCCCCGCGAGGTGATCTTCGCTGCCGTGTCGTAGAAGAAATCCGGCGAGAGGTCTTCGTTGCCGCTGCCGTCGTCGTAGATGCCATCGGTTTGCTGCCCACGAGGGTTGACGCGGAATTCCATCGCGGAGCGCCGGTCGCCGTGGGTGTCGAGGAACACCACGACGTAGTCGTCGCTGCCGATGATGTTGTCCCGATCCACGAAGGGGGCACGGATCGCCGCCGGGTTCGGGTCATCGCAAGAAAGGCCGACGTAGAAGTACCGGTCGTCATAGGCAAGCCGCGCGACCGTTCGCACTTTGGGCTCGACGTTGTCGCCGGGCGAGGCCTCGTAGAACTGCTCGACGCGCGCCGCGCCTTGCCAGCCGGGGTCGTCGAGGTCGCCATCGACGAGGATCGGTCCGGCAGCGCGGTGCAGCGCAATCGGAGGTGGGGGCTCAGGAAAGGCGAAACCGGCCCGTGAGGCGAGCGTAACGGCAGCGAGCGTCATGGTTGCCCGGCCAGCCACACCAAGGAGTCGCATCACGGCCTCCTCGCTAACCTACGCAAGAACTCACGCCCGAGTTCTCGTGTTCATATCGGAGGACGGAACAGCCGACTGCCGCTTGAGCGGCCGTGTCGCGTGGTGCTCTTACTTTCGCGCGGAGGTCGGTGCAACGGCCGCCGTTCCGAGATGAGGCGCCGCGAGCGCTCGGCCGGCCTGCCATTCGGCCTCATTGTCCCCGCGGAAGCCACCTCGCGGCGCGTCGGGATACAGCTATGCCGAGAAGCGCTCGAGAATCTGCCGGAGTGCGGCCGTCGAGGCGATCGCCTGTGCAGCGACGGCGCGGCCGTAGTCCACCCACGCGTCCATGATCTGCTTGGTGTCAGGCGAGGCAGGGTCCGGGTGCTCGGGCCACCCGGCGGGCACCGTCGAGTCGAAGTCGAACGTCTCGCCGAGCGCCACCGCCGGAGCGATGAGCAGCGGCAGTTCGGCCAGGCTCGAGGCGAGGTACTCGGCGAGCCGCGCATGTCCGAGGTGGTGCGCGTGCGGCGGCGCGCCGGCCGCCGCGGCGGATCGGCTCGGTCCGATGACCTGCATCAGCTCGCTAATGTTGAGGAGGAGCTTGGACGCCGCCTTGCGAATCGCCACCGCCGCCGTCGCCGTGGCGAGATCGCCGCGCAGCACCTGGTCCTCGAGCAGATCGACAGCGCGCAGGCCGACCTGAACCAGGTTCGCCGCCGCGCTCGCCGGCGCGGAGGGATCGGTCGGACTCATCGTGATGACGATCGCGTGCGTGGCCCCGAGCGCGAGTGCTGGCCGCAGCGGCGCAAACTCCCGCACCCCGCCGTCGACGAGGCGTGCGTCGCCGACCTCCGCCGGATCGACCGCGAAGGGAATCGAGGCGGAGGCGACGAGCATGTCGCGGTAGCGCGCGAACGGCACGATCTCGACCGGGAGTTGCCCAACGTTATCCCCGACGTACCTGTCGTAGCTCGCTTTGAGCGTGGGCGCAAACGAGTCCTGGCAGCAGAGCACGAGGGCGCCGCGGTCGAGCTCCACCGCGCACGCCACCGTCGCCACCTCGGCGTCACGCAGCGCGGCCAGCACCGCCTCGGGAAGCACCGACGCGACGAGGCGCCGCAGCGGCTTCATGCGGTACAGCCCGTGCGGCAACCGCCAGCGCACGAGGGCCCACACGATGCGCCAGAAACTCAGGTTCGAGGCGAGGATCTTGGCCTTACGCGCGCCCCGGTAGATCCCCTCCAAGCGCTTCACCTGCTCCCGGTCGGACGCGCCCAGCGCCGCGAGCGGCGCGATCAGGCTGCCGGTGCTCGTGCCGGTGACGATGTGCCAGCGCAGCTTCGGGTACGCCTCGAGGATCCCGGCGAGCACACCCACCCCGAAACCGCCCTTCGCGCCACCACCAGTGAACACCAGTGCGAGCTTCTCGGCCATGGTTGGCTCCCGTTGTAGCGGAACCACGATAGCGCAGCCCGCCCCTCCTGTCAGCGGCGCCTACCGCCCTCGTTCAGCGACTGGCAAAGCCCCGCCGGCTCATCGTCAGGCGACTTCGCTTCGTTCCGCCGCGCGGCAGGTGTAGGGTGGCAACGGAAGGAGACGCGATGCGATCTCAAACCGTGGTTCTGGCGACGCTCGCCCTTCTCGCCCTCGCGCTGGGCGCCGTCGCGGCGCCGGAGTTGGCGCCGGTGCAGTTGCCCGCGCCGCAGACCTCGGGCGGCAAGCCGCTGATGCAGGTGCTGGCGCTGCGCGCGACCAGCCGCGCCTTCGCCCCCGACCCACTGCCGGCGCAGGTGCTCTCCAACCTGCTGTGGGCCGCCTGGGGGATCAACCGGCCCAAAGAGGGCAAGCGGACCGCCCCATCGGCGCACAACTGGCAGGAGATCGACCTCGTCGTGATCAACTCCACCGGTGCCTACGTCTACGATGCCCACGGAAACGCGCTGAAACCGTTGGCCAGCGGCGACCTCCGCGCGCTCGCCGGCATGCAGGAGTTCGTCAAGGACGCGCCGGTCACGCTGGTCTTCGTCGCGGACACGACCCGCATGAGCGGCGCGGCCGGTCCCGACGTGCAGGCATACGCCTGGGCCGACGCCGCGTTCATCAGCCAGAACGTGTACCTGTTCTGCGCCTCCGAGGGGCTCGCCACCGGGGTTCGGGCCTACGTGGACAAGCCCGCGCTCGCAAAGGCGCTCAAGCTCGCACCCAGCCAGATCATCGTGCTCGCCCAGTCCATCGGCTACCCGAAGAAGTGAACGCCCCGAGTCCTCATCCCTACTCGACGCGCGGCGGGCCAGCCGCGTAGCGAACGCGCACGAGCCGGGCGGTGAGGTTGCCGATGACGGCCGCGCGCCCGGTCATGGCCACGGGCACCCCCGTGCCGGTGTCGAGCGAGAGCGTCACGGCGCCGAGGAAGCCGAGCACGCGGAGCTCGTCTGGCGGCGGGGCTGCACCATCGCCGACGGCGCGCGCCGACACGCGCACCATCCGAACCAACCGCGCGCCCGAGCGAAGGTGGCGGCCCGATGGGCTCTCCTCATCGACGTCGAGCGATCTCGTCTCGATCCCTTCGCCAACGAAATCGAGAGCCAGGAGGAGTTCGTGCGAGAACACGTACAGACGCAATCCAGTGGCGGAGCGATCGAGGCGGGCCGCCTCCGCGAGCGGCAGCAGCGCATAACCTTCCGTGACCACGGCCTCTTTCGGGAGCCCATCGGGATAGCGTGAGAACTGCTCGTCGCGGGCGGTCCAGCTCTCGGGAGTGAGCGCCGCCTCCGCACGGTTGGCGGGCCGCCAGTGCCACATGTAGACGCCGTCCGACATGTACCGGGAAACCGTGCGGACACGGCCGCCCGAGCCGCCGACCTTGTCGCTCTGCAGCGCCCCGCCGGTACGCGGGTCGAGCAACAGGCGCACAACCTCACGGCGGCCGAATGGCAGCTCGGTCTCCACCACGAGGCGGGCCACGCCTTCGGGCGGAAGCGGGACCGGCGTGCCGAACGGGGGCGTTAGTAGCAGGGCCGCAGCGGAGCCCGACGACAAGAGCTCCATCCGGGCCGTCGTGTCCGTGGAGAAGATCAGCTTGTGGGCGCGATACTCGACCTCGACCGCGAGCAGCCCCGCAAGCCCACCCGCGGGTCGCACCAGCGTTGGCATCGGGGCAGCGACCGCCGGCGCGCACACGATCGCGAGTGCTCCGGCGATGCCCAGCAGCCGCCTGCGCGTTCCGGCACACCACTTCGCCCTCGCCAACAAGAGACTCGCGTCTGCTCGAGCACCTGCCATCGTCTTGGCAACAGTTGCGCGCCGCGCCACCTTCCAGCCGGAGAACGCTGGCGCACCCCCGTCCGGAAGTTCTCACGCAGCTTCCACCCTCACACCCAGGGTTCGAGCCAGGTCGCCATGAATAATCCGCGTGAGATCATGTTTCGACAACAGGAGAGGAGGTGTTCAATGGACAACAGAGAGTTCTACCTCGAGCGTGTGAAGGCCGAAGGACCGGCATTCTCCCGGGTGCTGCGGGCGCTGCCCGCCGCCAAGCGAGACTACCGGCCACACGAGCGCTCGCGCTCGGCCGCCGAGATCGCCTGGCTGATTGCCACCGAGGCGCAGACGTGCCTCGAGCTGATCGAGAAGGGCAAGGTCGAATGGAGCGATCCCGACGGCAAGGGGAGTCTCAAGGCGGCGGCGGATCAGCTCGACCGGGGGCAGGAGAAGCTCGTCGCAGCGCTGGGGAAGGTGGACGCCGCGGCATGGAATCGCAAGGCGCAGTTCCTCATGGGCGGCAAGGTCGCTTGGGCCGCGCCGCTCGGGCAGATGCTGTGGGGCATGCTGTTCGACGCGATCCACCACCGCGGCCAACTCTCCGCCTACATTCGCCCGATGGGCGGCAAGGTCCCGTCGATTTACGGGCCCTCGGCCGACGATCCCGGCGCCTGACGTCCCCGGCGCGCGGGGAGTGTTTCCACCATCCGGCGCCGCCGATCTCGGACCGTCTGTTGTCCCTTCACTCCGTTCAGGGCCAGGCGGGCGAGGGCGCCCGCCCGATGTTTGTATCTGTGGCGCGGCCGCCCTCGGCCGCGGCTCCTCCGTCTTGCATCTGGCCCAACCTCGGCGGCGCGGGCTACGCGCCGTTGACTGGGTCGTGCCCAGACGGACAGGGCGTGAGTGCCGCGCCGTCTCCCGCCGAGAAGACGGGAGGCGCGCCGCCTGCCGCTTCAGCGTGTTTGGCTTGCGCGTCATCGTGTACGACAATCGCCGCGAGGAGACACCTGTGCGAACCTGCCTGCGTTCGGTCCCGATCGTGGCGATGTGCTTCCTGTTAGCGTGCCTCGCCCACGCGCAGGAAGCGCCCGTAGCAGGCCTCACCGTCGTGCCGGGCGGGTTTTTCGAGGCGGCGGCTCTGGCCATCAACGAGCACCGCAAACCGGGCGGCAACGAAGAGCACTTCGGTGATTACGTCGTGGGGTTCGATCTTAACGCGACGTTCAAGCCCAAGCCCGTACGCGCTCTCGACGCGTTCTCGCTGCACGTCTCCTACGTGCCCGCCGACCTCGTGCTCGACTACGCTGACCCGCAACGCGCGAACCGCCACAACGAGAACTGGCTGCGCGCGGACGGTATCCTTTCGCGCCCGTACTTGCTCGCGCATGCGCAGGCCGACTTCGGTACCCGCAACCGCGTCACCGTCCGGTTGGGCGGGTTCCTCGCCAGCGGCCTCGAACCGCTCGACGGCGCGCCGAGCCTTTATTACCTGACCATGCCGGCGCCGCTCCTCCACACGCAGCGCTGGGACAAGGGGCTCGACGCCACGTACCGCTACTGCCCGCGCGACGCGCCCGTGCTCACCCTCGGGCTGGGCATGCTCAACGGCCAATGGGCGGTGGGCGAGGCGAGCCTGGCGCGCCTCCACAATTCCGCCGCCAACTCCAGCCCGTCGGTTGCGGCACGGCTGGAGTTGCGTCCGCTCGCGCTCGCCTTCTCGCCGTCTGTCGAGGAGCGCAGCGGCGCCCTAGTGCTTGGGATCGACGCGACGGCAGGCGAACTGGGCAGTTACTGGACCGGCGCCCAGCCGCTGGCCGAGAAGCGCCGGGAAGACAATACGACCGCGTACCTCGGCTGGACGAGACGCGTTGGTGCCGGCGAGCTGGAGGGGCGTGCGTTTTTCGTTCGCATGGAGCGCAACCCGCTCGGCAACGGCACCGGCAGCCACGTGCCTGCGGTGGTGACGCGCGGTTACGGCGTCGAGGCCGCCTGGCGCGGACTCCCCGTTGCCGGCGCGACCGTCGACCTCTACACCAACGCGTGGCGCATGAAAAACGAGAGCGGGATCCCCGACGGCGAGATCTGGCCTGCCGACTTTGGCCTCACAACCACCGAGATCCACGGCTTCCTCGCGGGCGTGCGCTGGGTCAACCCCGTTCCCATCTCGGAGCGCGTGCTGACGTCGGTCGGATTCTCGTTCGGCCAGATCGTGCCGGACGTCCCGGATGCGTGGGGCTCATCACACGGCCTGCGTAACCTCGCGCGACTGGTCTGCACGGTGCGACTGTAGCGCCCGCGCGGGGTCTCGCTTGCCACGCGCGTGGCGGCCACCTAAGCTTGAAGATTGTTCCAGGCATGGAGGTGAACGATGCGCATGGTCGCGGAAGAACTCGCAGTCACGCTGGCAGTCGTCGCGGCGCTGGGCGGCGTTGCGGGAGCCCAGCCGGCGACCAGGGCTGTTCAAGCGCAGCAGCCCGCAAGCCGACTCGCGATCAAGGCTGGCAAGCTCCTCGACATCCCAACCGGGAAGGCCACGCCAAACGTCGTCATTCTCGTTGAGGGCGACCGTATCGCGAGCGTGGGCGGGGTTGTGCCCGCGGGCGTGCCGGTGATCGACCTGTCGCGGGCAACCGTGCTGCCGGGCCTCATCGACGCACACGATCACTTGCTCAACAATCCGAAGGACATGTCCGCGACCGCGGGCCTGCGCATGTCTGCGCCGCAGGCCACGCTGTGGGGGGTGAGAAACCTTCAGACCATGCTCGACCATGGCTTCACCGGCATGCGCGACGCGTGCGAGGACGCAGGCTACGCGTACGGCCAACTCGCGCTGCGCGACAGCATCGCCAAGGGCCTCATCACCGGACCGCGCATGGTCTCGGCGGGGAACTGCATCTCCGTCACCGGCGGGCACGGCGACGACGACGTGCTCGCGCCGGACCAGGCGCTCCCCCGCCGCGCCAACATCGCGAATACCGTGGATGAAATCAGCGCGGCGGTGCGGCGCGACCTCAAGTACGGCGCCGATTGGATCAAGCTCATGGCCACCGGCGGGGTCGCTGAGCCGATCAGCGACTACCGCGTGCAGGAGTTCTCCGAGGAGCAGATGGCACGCGCCGTCGAGGTGGCGCACCGCGCCGGCAAGCACGTGATGGCGCACGCGGAAGGCACGGCGGGGATCAAGGCGGCCGTGCGGGCCGGGGTGGACTCGATCGAGCACGGCACCATGCTCGACGAGGAAGGCGCCGAGCTGATGGCTCGCCACGGCACCTGGCTCGTACCCACGCTCGAAACCTTCCAGCGCGGCGCAGCCATCGGCGCGTCGCTCGGCGCCGACCCCGTCGCGGTCGCGAAAACCAAGGCGATCCTGCCCGCGCAGCAGGCCGCGTTCGACCTTGCGCTCAAGCACCAGCTCAAGATCGCCTATGGGGTTGACGACGATCCCGACTACGTTTCCACCGAGTTCGCCGCCCTCGTGCGAGGCGGGATGACGCCGCTTGGCGCGATTCAGGCCGCCACCATCAACGCCGCCGAGTTGCTCGGATGGGAGAAGGACGCGGGCGCCATCGAGGTGGGCAAGCTCGCCGACCTCGTCGCGGTAGATGGCGATCCGCTCGCCGACATCGCCGCAATGGAGCACGTCGTGTTCGTCATGAAGGGCGGCAAGCTCGTCAGGAACGACCTCGCCCAGCACTGAGCCCGGAAAACCCAGTTGGGTTCGTTGGGAGAGGCGTCGCCAACCCGTCACCTGAGGTGGACATCGTTGACCCGGACACGACGTTCGCGCAACGTCGCGGACGTGCCGCTTGCGCTTGGCGCTCGCCTCCGGTCGCACGCTTGATCTTGAAGTCTCTGCATCCATTGATGAAACTTGAACCGAGTCGCATTGGCACAATTTATGCTCTAACCCACCTGCGAGCGGCGACGCGAGTATCGCCGCACACCGAGCGCAGCAGCGAGATCGGCTCGGGAAGGAGGGCATATGAGCATCAAGCAACAGCACCGGCGTGGTTGGGCACTTGCCGGCGTGGCGGCAGTCGGTCTGACGATCGGCGGCGCCGCACTCGCGCACGCGGTGGCGGCACCCGACATCCGCCAGGTCGGCGCCACGGCCATCGTGTACAAGGGGCCGAAACTGGACATGGTGCTTTCGTACCGATTCGCCGAGAACAACCCCAACGGCAAGTGGCTCATGCTCGACACCGTCATGACGGCCGAAACGCCAATCGGAGTTCCGCGCAGTGCAATCGCCCTGCGCACGCCGTCCGGAGCGGTCGTGCCGCTCGCGACGCAGCGGGAGTTCGCAACCGGGTACCGGGAGGCAGGCTGGGACGTGATCCGCGACCGCGCACTGATGGAACCCATGGGGTATCTTCCTCCCCACCGTGTTCGCCTGCTCCGCTTTTTCGCCGAGCGCGGCGTGGGCCTCGCGTTTGACACGGCGTATCTCGACGAATTTCACAACAGCTTCGGGCGATTGTTCTTCGATCTCCCCAGCGGGGTCCAGAAGGGCCGCTACGAGCTGCTCATCAACCTCCCCGAAAGCCCCGTCATGATCCCGTTCACGATCTAGGAGCAGTCCGGAAAACGCTCCTCCGCAAGAGGAGCCCGTGGGAGCACCGTCCAGGTGCAGTCCGCGCCTCCTCGGTGGGAGCACCTTCCAGGTGCGACCGAGCAAAGTTCCCGAGAGTCGACCGGTCGCGGCAAGATGCCGCTCCCACCAAGCTCGTTTCCCATTGCTCGTGGTGCCCGGGGGCTGGCATCGAAAGTCGCACCTCCTCTCAGTTAACGCATTCCGGTTGCCGGGCCGATAAGGCTCGGCAACCGTAAGCGGGAATTCCCTCGTGCGCCAAGCGTCGTTGCTGGGTGGTGAAGGTCAGACGGGCGGCACACGGTACGATCGCCGCCGCCACGGCCGAACGGGAGGCACCGAACGTCATGGGCTCGAGTGAAGCGCAGACCAACGTCGCGACCGGGCGGATGCCGGCGATCTTCCTGGCGCACGGCTCGCCATTCCTCCTCGACGACTCGCCCTGGGTCGCGCAACTACGCGCTTGGGCGGACGCGATCCCAGCGCCCCGGTCCGTGTTGATGCTCTCGGCGCACTGGGAGCAGATGCCGGTGACCCTGGGTGCGACGCAGCGTAGGCCACTGGTGTACGACTTCTGGGGGTTCCCGGCGAAGTACTACGCGGTCAAATACCCGGCGCCGGGCGCGCCCGACCTCGCACGCCGCGTGCGCGAGCTGCTGGGCGAGACCGGACCGGTCGCCGAGGCGCCCGAGCGCGGCCTCGATCACGGCGCCTACGTTCCGCTCATCGCGATGTACCCCAAGGCGGACGTCCCGGTGCTGCAGGTCTCGCTGCCGGCGCTCGACGCGCAAACGCTGTTCGCGATGGGACGCGCCCTGGCGCCGCTGCGCCACGAGGGGGTGCTCATCGTGGGCAGCGGGTTTCTCACGCACAACCTGCGCGCCATGGACACGCGGCCCGAACCGGAGACGCCCTCGTGGGCGCGCGAGATGGACGCCTGGACGGCCGACGTGCTGGCCCGCCAGGACACCGACGCGCTCCTCGATTTCCGCCACCGCGCTCCGGGTGTGCGCCAGGCGCTCCCGACCGTCGAGCACTTCGTGCCGGTGATCGCGGCGGTCGGCGCCGCGGTGGACGAGCCGGGCCCGGTCTCCTTCCCGATCACCGGCTACAACTTCGGCTCGCTCACCAAGCGCTCTGTCCAGTTTGGCTAGGGGTCGGCGTCGCAGACCACTCAATTCGGTAACGCAAGCCCACCGTTGGAACAGGGAGAAATCAGTGGGAGCACCTTCCAGGTGCGACCAAGTGAAGTCCCGAGAGCCGAACCTTCGCGGCTGGAAGCCGCTCCCACGGAATGTGTACGGCACGGCTGACGAACACGGCGTGCAGCCCGCGCCGCCGAGATTGGGCCAGATGCTAGGAGGACGAGGCGGTCGGACCGGAGTTTAGCCGGAGGCTAAATGAGGACCTGAACCGCCGAAGCCCGACAACGCAGATGGTCCGATATCGGCGGCGCCGGAGCTCACCAGCCGCGCACCGGCCGCCACTCGTTTACCACCTCGCTCCCGCGCGTCACGGCGTAGCGGTCGAACAGCGCCGCCGCAAGACACGAGTGGTTTGGCACGATGCGTAGCCGTGCACCGATCGGGAAGCTCTCCGTTGCGAACAACTCCACGCAGCGCAGGACGCCGTGCTCCTGTGCAAGGGAGACCACGCGCCATCCGGCCAGCGGCTCACCCGCGGCCGTGAGCACGATGCCGAAGCCGCAGTCCGCCGCCACGTGGACCGGCCCGGCGTCCTTCGAGAGCGCCAGCGCACCGCCGTCCACGACCAGTTCCCGGCGCTGGGGATACGAGCCGATCACGCTCACGAGCACTGAAAACGCCACGTCCTCGCGGCGGCAGCTCCCGATCGCCACCTGGGTGGCGTCGAAGAAGACGTAGTTGCCGGGGCGCGCTTCGGTAATGCCGGTGAGGTCCTCGGCGGTGACGAGCGTCGGCGTCGAGCCGATGCTCACCTCCTCGACTTGCACGCCGGCGGCGCGCAAGCGCGCGGCAAACCCCACCATTACGTCGCGCTCATGCGCGGCCACGCCGCGGAGCTCTTCGGCGTTGCGGCAACGGTACGACTGGCCCGCATGCGTGAGGATGCCGCGGAAGTCGAGGTGTGGCGAGCGCGCGAGGCGCGCGGCGAACGCGATGCTCTCCTTGTGCGCCGGATCCACGCCGGCGCGGTGCAGGCCGCAATCGACCTTGAGGAAAACCGCGAGGCGCGCGCCGCGCTCGCGGGCGCATGCCTCAACGGCTGCAACCGCCTCAGGGTGATCTACCAGTAGGCTCAGGCGGTCGAGCCGCGCCGAGAGATCCGCCGCCTCGATCAGCTTGGCCGGCGCGATCGGGACGGCGTAGGTAATGTCGCGAAAGCCTCCCGCAGCGAAGAACGCAGCCTCGGCCATGGTCGACACCGTGATGCCGCCGAACTGTCCCCGCACTTGCAGCCGAGCTGCCTCGATCGTCTTGTGCGTCTTGACGTGCGGCCGCAAACGGACCCCGAGCGTTCGCGTTCGCTCGGCCATGCGGCTAACGTTGCGCTCCAGCGCATCGAGGTCCACGAGCGCGGCCGGAGTACGCAGGTCCTCGATCCGCATAGCCGCAAGCTTAGTACACCCGCCCGCAAATACGGTGACGCACCGAGAACGCCGATGCGCCGCACCCACAAGGCGCGCGACCGAGGCGTATCGGGTAATACGCCGCAGGGAGCGCAACGCAGCGGGCGCGGATGCGGCGGCGTTCGAATGCCATCGCATTTGCGGGCGGGTGTACTTAGCTCCCTCCGGGGTCGCTTGCCCTTCCGACACGGCGATGGTGGAATTCGTGACTGGCGAAGGGTGCTTTTGGAGGGTGCGCAGTGAACAACCTTGCTTTCACCTTCATCGTTGGCACCAGCTCGCTGCTCGCGGGCTTCTTGGGCTCGCTCACCGGCCTCGGCGGTGGCGTGGTGATCGTGCCGCTGCTCGTTCTGGGGTTCGGCGTGGACATCCGTTACGCGATCGGCGCCTCGCTCGTCTCCGTCATCGCCACCTCCTCCGGCGCTGCGGCGGCGTACGTGAAGGAGGGGTTCTCCAACATCCGCGTCGGCATGTTTCTCGAGATCGCCACGACGGTTGGCGCGCTGGTCGGGGCGTCGCTCGCCACCCGCCTCTCAACGTCGGTCATCGCTGTCGTTTTCGGTGTCGTCCTGGCCTACTCCGCTTTTCTCTCAAGTCACTCCCATCATGCAACTTCCACGACCACCCGCCCCGACGCGCTCGCCTCTCGCCTGCGCCTCGACGGCGCCTTTCCCAGTCCCGCCGGTCCACAGCCGTACCGCGTGCAAGGCGTGCCGACGGCATTCGGGCTGATGTTCGTCGCGGGGTCTCTCTCCGGTTTGCTCGGCATTGGGTCCGGCGCGGTAAAGGTGCTGGCGATGGACCGCGCGATGCACCTCCCGTTCAAGGTCTCGACGACGACGAGCAACTTCATGATCGGGGTCACCGCGGCTGCGAGCGCGGGTGTGTACCTCAACCGCGGCTACATCGATCCCGGCCTCGCGATGCCGGTGATGCTCGGCGTGCTGCTCGGTTCGACCCTCGGGGCGCGGGTGCTGGTTGCGGCCCGTCCCGGCGTGCTACGGGTTGTCTTCGCGCTCGTGATTCTCGCCCTCGGCGTGGAAATGATCTACAACGGCTTCTCTGGGAGGCTGTGAGATGCCGGTCCGGTGGAGCGATGAACGGCTTGAATCGCTGGTAGGTAGCCTCCTGCGCATCGGTGTCACCGTCGCCGCGGCTGTCGTGGTGGCGGGTGGGACACTCTTCCTCGTGCGTCACGGCGGCAAGCAACCCCATTACCGGATCTTCCACGGCGTCCCGTCGGACCTCTGCAGCGTGACCGGCATCGTGCGCGACACGCGCGCGGGGAGCGCGCGCGGCCTGATCCAGCTCGGCCTGTTGCTCCTGGTGGCGACCCCGGTGGCACGCGTGGTCTTCTCGGTGGCGGGGTTCGCACTCGAGCGCGACCGCACCTACGTCGCGATCACCGCGCTGGTGCTCGCGATACTGCTGTTTTCCCTCGCCGGCGGCCGCCTCTAGCTACGGCGTGCGTGCCGGCTCCCGCGGTCACTTGCAATCGCTCTTCATCGTCTTGGCGAACTCCTCGCCCGCCTTTCGCATCTCCTCTTCGGTCATATCCTTGACGTGCGTGGCGAAGTTCCAGGTGTAGCCGAACGGATCCGCCACCATGCCGCAGCGGTCGCCCCAAAACATGTCCGCCGGCGGCATCAAGGCCTTCGCGCCAGCCTTCGTCGCGCGGTCAAACGCGGCGTCGCAGTCGCGGACGTACAGCCACATGCCTACCGGCGCTGGCTTGCTCGGGTCTGGCGCATGCATCGGCCCCCCCGGCATCTCGTCGTTGGCGAACACGATGGAGTCGCCGATCTTGAGCTCCGCGTGCCAGATGGATTTCCCGTCGGGCGCCATCGCCCGCCTCGTCTCCTCCGCGCCGAGGGCGCGCTTGTAGAATTCAAGCGCCTTGGCGCACTCCTTGATCGTGAGGTTCGGTGTCAGGGTGTGCATCCCCTTCGGGATCGGATTGACCTTAGCCATGCATTCCTCCCGGTCGGTAAACGGTCATACCCGAGCGAAAAAATTCCTGGCCGTAGAGCCCGGCCGCGGGCCCACGCGCCGGCCCGTTGACACCTCGCGCTCCGCGGGCGTACAAGCAGGCGTGCGAGCGCCCGACCAAAATGGAGACAACAAATGCGACACCTTCTCGCAGGTTTGATTGGTACCTCGCTCCTGGGCAGCATCGCCGCGGCACAGCCCGCGCCATGCCCCTGTGCCCCGCCGCCACCTCCCACCGCGATCGAGGCGGCATTGGGCGCCCGCGAGACCGTCACGGTCAAGACCTTCATTGAAATCGGCCAAATCGGCAGGCCAGGCGCGCCCGCCGTTGATGTGACGGCCGTGACGGTGCAGTTCCCCCAGGAACGCGGCCGGGTCGTCAAGGGCGTGCGCGTCCACGTCGCGGGCCGCGGAGAGCCACCGCCACCTCCGGCTGAGGCGTTCGTCGACTTCGAGGAGTGCAGCCCGCTGGTGGCCGCGCTCGCTGCCGTGCTCGACCAGGCCGACGCGTGGAAGCTCAAGGCGCTCGATCAGACCGAGGTCTCGTACACGACGCGCGGAGGGCTCGTGGTGGGATTTGTCCAAGGCACAGCGCCGCAGCGCGGGTTCGTCGGCGCCGGCGATGCGACGAAGTCCAGCATAACGCTCCCATTCGACAGCGTCCGCCAGCTCAGAGATTTCATCGCTGGCGCCGCGGCCAAGCTCGGCGAACCGTAGCCCGTCGGAGAACCCCTCCGACTTTGGTTTGCGCCGCCTCGGTATACTCGTAGCGGTGCGCGAGAACGGGTTTGGTTCGCAACGGGTGGGGCGGTTTGCGGGAGCGCTGATCACGCTGGCCCCCGTGCTCCTCGTGGGCGCGTGCGCCAGCGTCGCGGTGCACGGCGTCGTCAAGGACGAGCGGGACATGCCCGTCCCCGCCGCTTCCTTCACCTTGCGCCCCCTCACCGGCGCGGCCGAGCCGTCCCGCACCACCGCTGAGGACCACGGCTGTTTCGCCCTCCACGAGAGCGTGTCGCGCCGGCAACGAGAGTACACGCTCGCCGTATCCGCCCCCGGCTACAAGCCGTTGAGCTTGACCGTGCCAACGCGCCAGCAGGTCTTGCTTCTGGTCACGCTGGCTTCCGCCTCCAGCGATCAGGACAGCGCCGCCCGCCCGATTACGGCAGCCGAGCGCTATCGCCTCTACGGCATCCCCTGCGAGCCGCTCGTGACCGGTCGCAGCCTCACCCTGCACTAGGAGTTCCCATGCCGGCTCCCGGCACCACGAGCAATGAGAAATGAGCTGAGTGGGAGCGGCATCTTGCCGCGACCGGTCGGCTCTGGAGCCTTGCTCGGTCGCACCTGGAAGGTGCTCCCCCTGAGAATCTGGTGCTCCCACGGGCTCATTCTCGGAGCAGCCTGCCCGAGAACGGCTCCTAGCCAAGATCGGTGACGCATCAGAACTGGAAACGCACCCGCGCGGCGACCGTCCGCGGCGGGATCACGTGCGTGCCTCCCATGATCGACAGGATGTTGTACACGCCTTTCCAGTTGAACGCGTTGAGCACGTCGAGCTGAACCGAGAACGGAACATGGTAACGCGCGAGATCGCTCCCGACAGAAAAATCCCAAACCGTGCGTGACTTGATCCGGTCTGGGTTGAGCGCGGTGTTGTCGGTGACCCGGATGTAAGGAATGGCCCAGGAGTTGTCGGGGTCACCAACAAGGTCGGATGGCGCCGCCCCGGAGACGAGACCGGAATCGTAGCGCACGTTGGCGCCGAGCCAGACGCCACTTGAGCCGAAGTCGTAGGTCACGCCGCTCTGCAGTTGCAGGTTCTGGTCGTGGTCGATGAGGAACGGCCCGCCAACGAGCGAGTCGACGATGCTCGCGTCGAGGAACAGTCCGCCCACCGGTGGCGCGACGTAAATTGCACGGGTGTGACCAAGCGAAAGGAAACCGCGGAGCCCGGCGGTCGGAGCGAGATCGAGGCGCAGATCCCAGCCGTGGAGACGGCCGCTGGTGAACGCGAGCGGGAAGACGATGCCGGTGTTGAAGAACTGATCCTGATCGCCGGCGTAGGTCGACTTCCGCTGCCAGAAGTCCACATCGAGACGGATCTTCGAGCCGAGCGCTTGCTGCGCACCGACCGTGAAGGCGTCCTGCCTCTCTGAATGGACGAGCAGTGAACCGCCCCCCAGGGCACGCGATTGCTGAATCGGCGGTGGCGCAAGCGCAGCGGCCTCGGGCGACGAGCTGACCAGAATGTTCTCGTACTCCGGCGTGTACAAGACGCGGTTGTACGAGACCCGCAATGCCGTTTTGGTTTGCTGGAAGTAGTAGATCGCGCCGACCCTCGGCTCGAGCTGCGACTCGGTCAGCGGGAGGTTGTTGTAGTCGTATCGGACCCCGAGGTTGGCGGTGAAGCTGCCGAGCCGAATGTTGTCCTGCACATAGCCGGCGGCGTAGGTACCGGTCCGGCTCTGATGAAACGCGAAGATGCTTCCTCCCCGTGTCAGATCGTAGGGCGCGAGGTTGGGGTTGTAGTCCGGCGAGGACGGATCGTTGAGGGTCGGGTCGGTGATCCCGAAGGTGAAGTTCTCCGTGATCGGAAAGCGCTTATATTCCCCGCCGATCTTGATCTCGTGGGCGCCGATCGCCCAGGTCAGCGACGGAGTCAAGCCATAGTTGTCGAGCGACCGCTGCGAGGTCGCCCGCACCGGCGTGTCGAACGGCGAGGAGTTGAGCTGGAAGGTGGACAGGCGAGCGAAGCCGACCACGTCCACGACGCTCGTCCCGGACACTACACCCTGCCAGCCGAGGTTGTAGTTGGAATCACGGGTCTCGACCCGCTGGTCCTGGCCGGCGGCCTGCTGCGTGTAGGTGTCGGGCACGTCGCGGTTGGTGCGGCCGGTGAGGACCGTGAAGTGCACCTCGTCGGAGGCGTCCGGCACCCAGTCCAACCGCAGGAACGCCCGTGCGGTGTCGCCGTGGTTGTGCAGGTTGTCGAAGTTCACCGGATCGACGAAGCGGTCCGACTTGGAGGCGTTGACCGACCCGAACAGGCCAAACGAATCGGTCCCGTAGCCGACTGAAGCACCACCTTCCTCGGTGGCAAAGCGGGATGCGCCCACGAACGCCTCGCCTTTGACCCCGCCGCTCCCGAGCCCGCTCTTGGTCGTGAGGTTGATGACGGCGCCGATCTTCTCGCCGAACTCTGCCGGGACGTTGCCGTAGATCACCTCGATCGCCTGCGCGATTCCCGGATCAATCGAGTTCGAGAAAGTGATTCCCGTTTGATCCGAGATGATCTGGCCGTCGATCACATACTCACTCTGACTGTGCGCTCCCTGGAAGTGGAACCGTCCGTTTTCGTCCTTGGCGAAGCCGGGCGTCGCGGTGATGATCTGCTCCATGGCCCGCCCCGAGATGGTGGCCGGCGCCCTCGCGATGTACGACTTGTCGATGTCGATGTGGCTCGTCGAGGTGTCGGTCTCGAGCTGCACGGCGGTGGGCTCGGCCTCGACCTTCACCGCAGCCGTGACCGGCGCCAGGTCGAGCCGGATCGTCACGTTCACTGCCACGATCGAGCGCACCTCGAGCTGCTGGTGCACAGTCTTGAACCCCTGGGCCTCGACGTGCAACTCATAGGGGTTGAACGGTACGTTGAAGAACTTGAAGCTCCCGTCGCTCGCGGTGACGGCCGCGGCCTTGAAGCCCGCGATGTCGTTCTTGAGCAGCGTCGTGACGGCGGCCATCGGGCGCCCGTCCTGATCGACCACGTGCCCCACCACAGCGCCAGCGGTCTCGGCGCGTGCCGGCCATACACCAATCCAAAGCGAGAAGAGAACAACAGCGAGAAAGCTCCTTCCGAACAAACGAGTCGAGTTCGACATGGCCTGGTCTCCCAGTGCAGCTAGCGCACCCTGCCGCGTGCGGCAGAGCGGGTGAAGAGAGTTGGGAAAAGCAGGGAGTGGTCAGGCCACAGTGGGGGGCGAACGCGAACCTGCGCTGATGAGGGCAGGCGCCAGTGGCATCGGCTGCACGGCCGCCGAGATCGGGACACAAGGCGCGGCCGGAACCGGCGCGGTGGCCACTGCGGCCTCGCCTTTCGCGTTTGACAGCAGACATGCGGCGCAGGATTCGCCCTGCGCTATCGAACCGGAATGGAGGTGGAACACCGCCGACGGCGCGTCCGGATTGGCGATGACCGAGATGGGCACCTGCGCGAGAAGGCCGGGTTGCTCGGTGGCGCTGTCGCCGGGGTGGCTGTGCAGCGTCGTACCCGCCGCCCCGAGCAGGGTCAGGACGGCCAGTACGAGTCCAGAGGCTCGCTTGCATCCCCGGAGACGCGTCAGCACGGTCATCCATTATTTCGAAATCGAGATCAGTGTCAATAATTCCCAAAGGTGCGCCAGGCGCGCGGATCTGGCAAACTGAGATGGTGATGCTTGAGATCATCTACGGCCGGCGAGACGCCCGCAGAGACAAACGCATCGAGCGCTTCCGACGCCGAGGCGGCGCCATCGGTTTCCGCCCGAGTGCGCCCCGTACGGCGACGGGGGGGACCTTCACCGCTCCCTTCCCGCCCGTGACGCGATTGGAGCCGTCATGGCGCTCCTCCTAGGCATCGCCGCGGTCTTCTCGACGCTACTCGGCGGGCTGCTCGCCCTCAAGTGGCAGGACAAGTTGCACCTCATCCTCGGCTTTTCCGCCGGCGCGGTGATCGGGGTGGCGTTCTTCGACCTCTTGCCCGAGGCATGGGAGCTGGGAGCGAAAAGCTACGGGGGCTCGACCGTCGCCACGGTGATCGCCGTGGGCTTCCTGCTCTACATGCTGCTCAACCGCGTCCTGCTGCTGCATCCCCATGCGCTCGAGGACGATGCGGCAGCCGACACCAAACCGGCGTGGCTTGGTGCCGGCAGCCTGGCGCTTCATAGCTTCCTCGACGGGATGGGGATGGGACTCGCGTTTCAGGCCTCACCCGCCGTGGGCGCGGTGGTCGCGATGGCGGTGCTCGCGCACGATTTCTCCGACGGCATCAACACCGTGGGGATGGTCCTCAAGAACACCGGCGAGCGCCGCCAGGCGTTCCGCTGGCTGCTCGTGGACGCGGTCGCGCCGCCGCTCGGCGTGATCTCGACCTTCTTCTTTTCTCTCCACGAGGCGGAGCTTGGCTTGGTGTTGGCGCTGTTCTGCGGGTTCTTCCTCTTCATCGGCGCGAGCGACCTGCTGCCGGAGAGCCAGCATCGCCACCCCAAGCTGGTCACGAGCCTCCTGACGCTGCTCGGCGCCTTGATCATCTACGCCGCCATCCACGCCTCGGGGATCTAGCGAAGGGACGCCCTTGAGCGACTACCTGCTGAGCGTGCTGCTGGGCATCATCGAGGGACTCACGGAGTTCCTCCCGGTCAGCTCGACCGCGCACCTGCGCATCTTCGAGGCGCTCGCGGGGATCAACCTCTCCGACGGCTACTGGAAGATGTTCTCGATCGTCATCCAGTTGGGCGCGATCCTCTGCCTGCCAATTTATTTTCACGACCGCATCAAGCGCTTCGTGGCATCCTTCCCGCGCGGCGAACGTGACGATCGGGGCTGGGTGACGCACCCTCTCACGCTGACGGCGCTCGCGTTCGTGTGTACCGCGGTGCCGTCGCTACTGCTCATCAAGGTCATCGGCAAACACCTCGAAAGCCTCTTCGTGATGGGCGTTGCCCTGATCGCGGGCGGCGTCGTGATGTGGGTGGTGGACGCGCTTTACGAGCACGGAAAGCTGCGCACCCACACCGAGCAGGTCGAGGGGATGGGTGTCTGGCAGGCGGTGTGGATCGGAGCGTGCCAGAACTTCTCCGCCGTGTTTCCCGGCACCTCGCGCTCGATGTCGACCATCGCGGCGGGACAGCTCGCCGGCATGACGCGCGCCTCGGCGCTCGAGTTCTCGTTCTTCCTCTCGATGCCGACGATGGTCGCAGCCACCGGATACGACTTGCTCAAGACCCTGCGTGACGCACAGACGAGCCCCCTCGGCGCGGTCCAAATGACGCCGCACGGCTGGGTCGTGCTGGCGATCGGCTTTCTCGTCTCGTTCATCGTGGCGTACGGAGTCGTGGCGTGGTTCATGAGCTGGGTGCGCCGACGCGGCTTCGCGCCGTTCGCGATCTACCGCATCGTCGCGGGCGCGGCCGTTCTCCTCTGGTTGGCTCGGTGAGCGCGGCAGCCTTCAAGCGGGCTATCGTCGCCGGCCACGGCATTACCCGCCAAGCCGCTCGCGAAACCCACCGCCGCATGCAGCCCTAGGCGAAAGGTCGCAGGCCTGTGGGCTCATGCCACGCCTGATCGAGGGCGCGGGCAGGTCGTGGAAGCGGTTGACGTCCACCACCGTGACGCGGGCGCGCATCAGCGCGACGTAGCCGAACGCGCCCAGGTTGTAGCGCACGCGCTAGCTGGTTCCCCAAACCGGCCGGGGCGGCTGCAATATCGAAGGAAACGATGCGCATGGCATAACGACCGCCTGACCAAACAAGCTCCGGGGCGCACCCGGCGCGCCCGCGGCAGCGCGCGCTGGGCCGCCAAGAGGTGTGTGACCGATAGCTCCCTATTGTTTGTCGTAGACCAACGTGTAACCGATCGGTTGGCCCTGTGCGCTGACCCCCTTGGCCGTGACCGTCAAGACGGCTCCATCTGCGGACCTCGTGTGCGTCCCAGTGTAGGAGACCTTTCCGTCCTCCTTCACCACGAACCAGAATGTGCGCGCGTCGATAGACTTGAACCCTATCGTTGAAGCGGTAGGCGACCCCCTGCGGACGTAGGGGTAGTCTTTTTCGTCGAATCGGCCGACATATTCCCTAAAGGTTGGCTTGTCCTGCGCATCAACTCCCTCGAACACGGCATGGACCAGGCCGCCTCCCCAGTCCTCGTACGTGCGCATTTCGCTCTTGAGCACCGGCCCTGGCTCGAACTTCGACTTGGCGATGTTCAGCTTCCACTTGCCAACGGACGGGTTGGTATCCGCGCAACGGGCTGTGCCAGAAAAGGCGATCATGCCAAACAGCGCAACAGCCACCGGGACAGTGAGACTCC
The DNA here is from genome assembly GCA_044447965.1 of Thermoanaerobaculales bacterium. Classification (GTDB taxonomy): domain Bacteria; phylum Acidobacteriota; class Thermoanaerobaculia; order Thermoanaerobaculales; family Thermoanaerobaculaceae; genus DATIYW01. Next base: position 55,005 of record JBIOGJ010000019.1, read on the forward strand.
GGGACCGTGAGGCCATGTTCTTCCTCCTCGTTTCTTCGAAATCCTACCATCCCGGCCGGGCGGTGGTGGCCGCCACCGGGTACGACTTGCACAAGACCCCGCGTGATGCACAAACGAGCCCGCTCGGCGCGGTCCAAATGACGCCGCACGGCTGGGTCGTGCTGGGCATTGGCTTCCTCATGTCGTTCATCGTGGCGTACGGAGTCGTCGCGTGGTTCATGAGCTGGGTGCGCCACCGCGGCTTCGCGCCGTTCGCGATTTGCCGAATCGTCGCGGGAGCGGCCGTTTTCCTTACGCGCGCAGGTGGGCCGAGATCACTTCTTCTTAGGCGTTGGTTGGGGCGGTGCCGGGCGCGGGACAGGCGCCTTCGGCGCGGCGCGGCCCTTTCCCAGTTTGTTCAGGTCTGACCCAGGCGTTTCGATCTTTCGGATCACCTTGTCTTCCATAGTCTCACCTACCGTCCAAGGTTTACAAAACAAAACCCTACGAGAAGGATAGTCCCTACGGCGAACAGCACGATGGAGGCAATGCTTAGGCTGACGGCCCATGCCGATGCGAAATTGCGCTCGTCGTCAAGCCGGGAGTCTCCGGCGCCCGTGGCCCTGCGCGTTTCGCGGGTGTCGATGATCTTTTGCTGGCGCCGCATCGCTGCCTGGGTCAACAAGAACGACACAAGCACAGTGAGCAGCGCTCCAACGTAAGCGATCCAGGCACCGAGCAGCAGGCAGGTTTGACGCGGCTGCGGAACAACCTGGCGTATGAAGGTAACCGAAAGGCCAAGCGCGCCGGCGGACAATGTAATCATCGCCTTGTCGAAGCTCGCTGCTGATTCGCCCTCGGCGTCAATTAGTAGCCGCCTCTCTTCGAGGTACTCCTTCCGGTCAGCATCCTCGGGCTCGTTCCCCTCAGTCATGTGTCGCATCCTCCACGATCTTGATCTCCTCGTCGGTGAGGCCGTACAGCTCGTATACGAGCGCGTCGATCTCGCGGTCGGTGGCGTCGACCTGCCTTTGCAGCACGGTCTTCTCATGGTCGGTGCGCCCCGCCGCGATACTCGTATGCAGTGCGAGCATGCGATCGACGAGGCCTCGGAGCAGGCGCGCCCGTCTTTCGGAGATTCTCGCTGGGAAGGGGAACTCCCGGAGATTTCTGATGACAACCTTTGGGAAAACCCGTCGCGCAGCCTTCACAGCGGCTGCCCTGTAGTAGGCGGACATCATTCGCGAGTTAAGGATGGCAAGGAGCAACCGCAGCGAGCCGGCGTCGTTGTTGGGTTCGACCACGTTTAGGATGCTCTTGTTGTTGAGCATCGTGCTCTCGACCAGCGTGGCCTCCAAACAGTGAGGTGGCCGGGAAGTGATCTCGCGGAGCAGTATCCGGGGCCGCGAGAAGATCTCAAGGGGCCTTGGCTGCGCTAGCCAAGGACCCCAAAGCAGCCACGAACCCGACCATCCTGTCCGGTAGCGGCAGACATCCTTCCCTTCGAGGTAGGGGAACGTGTGTCGGTCGGCCTGCCTGTCGCGGTCAAAGACATGGTCAGCTACGTCTCGCGCTGTCTGCGGAGGGGTGCCGCGCCCCTTTTCGTACGCTTGAAGGCCAGACCATACGTCAAAGCGGTCGGAGAGTGGTATTGAACCCCTAGCAACTCTGTCAATCCACCGCGCGGCCCCACGGGCCGATCCGAAAACCAAGCGGTACGGCGCAGCAAGCCAAGACCTGCGGTCCACGGTGATCGCTTGGGCCGAGACCAACCCATCCGCTGAGGCTGCCCGCAGAGCGGTTGGTTCGCCCGCATCCAGGGCCGTGCCACCCACAACGAAGATACTCGGCTCAAGGGATACCCTTGCGAACGCCAAGTAGTTGAGGTCAGCGACATGGGTGAGGTGCGGGACCATCAGCTCCCGCACACGCTTTGCGCTCTCTATCGTGAGCCAGGAGTTCGGCACGATCATGGAAGCTCGCCCCGTCGGTCGCACAAGCCTCGTTAGAAGCTCCATGAAGAGCAGGAATGTGTTTTGCTTCTCGAACGAAGTCGGAAAGACACGTCGGTAATATTCTCGCTCCGCTTTTGTCATGAGTTCCCGGGTGAAGACATACGGCGGGTTCCCAATCACTGCGTCGAAGCCTCGGTTGGCGCGGTTGAAGATCTCCGGGAATCCCTTGTCCCAGTCGAAGGCGTTGACGCGGAGCGCTTCCTCGTCGTCGAACAGCTCACCCTGGCGTCCCTCGTTGTAGTCCGTGCCGATCAGTGAGTTGCCGCATTTGATGTTGCTGGCAAGGTCGGGGAGGGCGCGCTGGTGGAAGAGCTTAAGCTGGGCGTTGACGCTCTGTTCGTTCTCGCCCTCAAGTACCTTGAGCAGGAGCGAGAGCTTGGTGACCTCGACCGCTTGCGGGTCGATGTCCACGCCGAAGATCGAGTTCAAGAGGATGCGCTTGCGCTCGGCGGTTGTCAGGCGCCACGCACCGCCGGCCACCTCGTACAGCTCGGGCTGGCCGCCCTTGCGCGCCTTCGTGTGCTTGTCCGGGCCGCCGTCCACGTACCAGTCGCGATGCCAGTCGAGGAGCCGCTGATACGCGCCGAGCAGGAACGACCCTGAGCCGCAGGCGGGGTCGAGGACCTTGAGGTCCGCCGCCTGCTTCGGCGTCTTGTCCTTGAGTAGCTCGCCCACGGTGTGCTCGACGATGTAGTCCACGATGTAGGTGGGCGTGTAGTAGACGCCACCCGCCTTCTTGACCTCGGGCTTGTCCTCGACCTTGGCATGGTGGCCCTCGGTGAGGCGGATGACCTTGCCGAGGAACTGCTCGTAGACCTGGCCGAGGATGTCTGCAGGGAGCACGGAGAATTCGTACGGCGAATCCGGGTAGTAGAGGCTGCCTATGATGTCCTTGAGTACCTTGTCATCGACGGTCAGGTTCGGCGTGAGCGTGTCGGGCGCCTCGGTGAAACCCGTCTCGCGCTGGAAGTGGAAAAGGCCCGAGTTGTAGCGCTCGTCGGCGCGCTGGAACAGCTCGAACAGCCGGCGATACGTGTTCGCACCGTTGAGCATGAACTGGAGTTGGAACTGCCGGTCGGTCTCGATGCCGCGGTCCTCGCAGATGCGCAGGAAGATGATCCGATCGAGGGTACGTTGCACCGCCTCGTTCAGCTCGCGCACGGAGAGTTTCGAGTTGCGCAAGGCGATGTTGCGCGCCAGCTCCTCCCGCCAGTGTTCGATCTCTTTCAGGAATTCCGCATCGACCTCGGCGGTGCCGCGCTTGCCCTTGGCCCCGCCAGCGAAGCGGTCGAAGGAGCCCTTGAGTACCGCGCCCTTGGAGAACACGTCCGCAATCTCGTCCCAACGATCCACGTATTGGTCGAAGGTGAGGTACTTCAACCGGGCGGTGGAAGCCTTGTCCGTCTTGTCGGGCTTGACCCGGCAGTCGAAAACGGCGAACTCGTCAAACTCGGTGAGGATCGAGAGCGGCAGCTTGGCCGTCCACGCGTACCGCCGAAGTTGGAACGCCGGCTCGGGATCATCCTTGACGTTGACCGCCGGCTTCTTTGCCTCGACGAAGAACTTCGGCGTGCCTCCAACGCGAAAGGAGTAGTCCGGCGCTTTCGTGGTCCCGCCGACTCTGATCGCTGCTTCGTGAACTACGTCCTTGTACGCCTCGGCGTGGCCCTGCCTGTTCTGAATGTCCCAGCCGAGCACTTCGAAGAACGGATCGATGAACTCGGCGCGAGCCTGGGCCTCGTTGTAGGCGTTGGACGTGTAGGTGTCCCTGCCACGATCGAACCTCTCAACAAGTTTCAACAGCCCATCAGGCACGGCCATGCCGGTCCTCCGATCGCTTGCCATGATTATGACTCGCCATGGCGCGGTTGGTGATCGCGTCGCGAGTCTTGACGGGCATTGCAAGACGCGCGACGAGCTCGCGCGACCGAAAAGGGGCTTTGCAGGACTGATGGCGGGCATTGCAGCACTGATGGTGGGCGTTGCGCGACGTGCGAGTGGCTTTGCAGCGCGTGCAAGTGGCTTTGTTCGACGTGCAAGTAGCTTGGCACCGCGTGCAAGTGGCTTGGCAACGCGTGCAAGCAGCTTTGCAGCGCGTGCAAGTGGCTCGGCAGCGCGTGCAAGTGGCTTGGCACCGCGCGCAAGTGGCTTTGCGGCGCGTGCAAGCAGCTCGACAGCGCGTGCAAGTGGCTTTGCACCGCGTGCAAGCAGCTTGGCAGCGCGTGCAAGTGGCTTGGCAGCACGTGCAAGTGGCTTTGCACGGCGCGCATGGTCCATAGCGCGAGCGGTATCAACACTTAGCGAATCGTGCCGATTTGGCGCAGAACCCGTCTCACGCCGGAAATGGCGGTCAGGATGGGGTGTGAGCGCGCCCTTCTGCCCTCGCCTACTGAGGTTTCCGGGCTAAGCCGATGAGCCTCCCCGGGAGCAGGCCGACTATTTGGCCGTCGGCGGCGCCCCGGTGATCTCGACGCGGCCCTCGAGGCGGCCGTCGATCGGATCGTGGGTCTTGAGGAAATCCACGAACGCCTCGATGTCGACGATGCCGGTGTCGTAGCGGTAACGAGCGGCGTTCTTGAGCAGCCGATGTGCATCACCGCCGTCCGCGAGGAAGTTGGGCACCGTCACTCGGTAGATCGCGCTGCTCTCGACCGGCTTCCCCGCCACTTTGAGACCGACCACGCGGTCCCCGGCGGGCTTGCCGACGTCGACGACGTACGACGTCCCACGCGACGGAAGGAGCAGCCCGGACCCGTTCTCCGGCAGTTTCCCCATCCCTTCTTCCAGAGCCGCCTTCAGCTCGGCGCCGGTGAGGTCAATCTGCACGAGCGTGTTGTTGAACGGCTGTACTGTCACCGCCTGCCCATACGTGATCGGGCCTGGATCGAACGCGGCGCGGATCCCGCCAGGGTTGATGAAGGCAGCCACCGAGCCGGCCTTCGCGGTGGCTGCGAGCAGCGCGTCGGCCACCACGTTGGCCATCGGGTTCTCGACATGGCGCGGGGTGGTCCGTGTGGTCGCGACGCCCTTGACGCTGTGCCCGATGACCTGGTCGCGAACAGGGGCGATCGGTCGCTCGAACGCTGCCACCATTGACTTCACCGTCGGGTCCTCGGGGACCGACGCGTCGATCGGGATCGGGAGGGCATCGTCCCAGCCGGCCACGTGGCCGGCATCGTCGAAGCGCACCTTGATGCGGCCGAGCACCTTGCCCCACTCCCACGCTTGGACGACCAGCACCGTGTTGCCGGCGCCGTCCTTCACCACCGTAGGGTAGGGGCCGGCCGGCTGCGGCAGACCCGGGATCGTGCCGAGCAGGGTGTGGCTGTGACCGCCGACGATGACGTCGACCCCCACGAGCTTGCCTGCCAGCTCGACATCGAGCTGGTAGCCGATGTGCGACAGGAAGATGACTTTGTCCACACCCGCCCGGGTCAGCTCGTCCACGGCGGACTGGACGCTGCCGATGAGGTCCTTGACGCGGATCGTAGGGCCGGGCGAGCTGATCGACAGCAGGTCGGGCGGCACGGCACCCACCACGCCGACCCGCTCGCCGCCGACCGCCAGGATCGCGTAGGGCCTGATCCACGGCGCGAGATCCTTGTCTCCGCTCGCGTCCACGTTGGCGGCGAGCAACGGGAAGCGGGCGAGGCTGGCGAAGCGGGCGAGCACCGCGGGACCGCGGTCGAACTCATGATTGCCGGCGCTCATCGCCTCAAACCCGATGTAGTTCATGTACGCGAGGTCGGCGAGCCCTTCGTAGACGTTGAAGTAGAGCGTCCCCTGGAAGGTGTCACCGGCGCACAGCAGCAGCGGGTTCGGGTCGGTGGCGCGATAGCGGGCAATCAACGTCGCCTGCCGCGCGTAGCCGCCCATGTCGCGGCCCCGTTGTGTGAACGGCTCGACGTGCGCGTGCATGTCGTTGGTGTGCAGGATCGTGATGGTGATCGCCTTGGCGAGGGCGGGCAGCGACTGTCCTGCCAGAACAGCAACGACGAGAACCGCCACGGCGAAAGCTTTCCTCATGGGTTCCCCCCTCGGTGCCGGAGCGGCCGGGAGGTCTGGCGGGCCGCCCGCCGCCGATCCTCAAACTCTACGCCGTGATGCTCCGAGTGGATAGGAATCGCCTTTCTCACGTCCATTGATGAGAGCCCCCGGGAGGCGGCGTCACGGCTCCCAGGGGGCGCCGGACAGCGACATGCCTCCGAGATGACAGGCCACGAGGAGGCGCCAGATTCAAGACGCCCCGCCGGTGCGAGCTGCCGGCTGGTGAGCGCCTCTCTCAGCCCGGGGAGGCGGCCGCGGAGCGATAGAACAGCGCGCGGTAGGCGGCGACCAGGAGCAGCGCCGCACCAAAGGTCGCCACGATCGCGGCGCCGGTCGGCAGGTCGAGCAGGAACGAGAGCGTGACGCCTCCCGCAGACACCAGCGCGCCCATGGTCCATCCGATAGCGAGCCGTACGCCGAGCCGTTCGGTGAACAGCATCGCCGCCACCGAGGGCACGATCAGGAAGCAGAACACCAGCAACACGCCGGCGATCGCCACCGAGGACGTGACCACGAACCCGAACGACATGTAAAACAGCAGGTCCCAAAGGCGGATGTTCAGGCCCTGCCGCTCCGCCTCCGGCTCGTCGAGCGAGATGAGCAGGAAGCGCTTGCGGAACACCCAGTGGAACGCGCCGACAAGCGAGTAGAGCACCGCGGTCTTGCCGATCTCGTACCAGGAGACGGAGAGGATGTTGCCGACCAGCATCTCCTTGAGGTGCTCGGTTTCCTGCGTCGCCTTCGACATGAGAAGGATCGCCACCGCGGCCGAGACCGCGTAGACGATGCCGATGATCGCCTCCTGGGGGATGCGGGTCTTGCGATGCGTGCGGGTGAAGGCGAAGATCGCCGCTCCGATAAAGGTGAACCCGAGCGAGAACAAGTACGCCGGCGCCGAGGTGTGGATGTCGTACCCGGCGAGGTACGCGACCGTGAGGCCGAGAGCGGCGATCTGCGCCAGCGAGAGGTCCACAAAGATCACCCCGCGCTCGACGACGTGCACGCCGAGATACGCGTGGATGCCGGTGAGGATCAAGCTCGCGACGAAGGCGGGGAGGAGGATCTGGAACGCGGTCATCTCGCGCCCTTTCCGGTCATGGCCGAGACGAACGCATTGACGTCGTAATCGAACAGCGCGAAGTAGTCGTTGATCGCCGGAATGCCCCCCACTGACGGGTAGAACAACACCACCTTCGCACCGGTCTTGTCAGCGATGTAGTTCGGGGTCTTGATGTCGAAGTAGGGCTCGACGAGGATCACGGGGATCTTTTCGGCGGTGATCAAATTGATGATCTCGAGCGTGTGCGACGGCGAAGGCGGGATGCCGGGCTTCGGCTCCACGTGGCCGGCGATCGCCAGCTTGAAGCGCTTGGCGAAGTTGGGCCAGGAATCGTGGAACGTGACTACCTTGGTCCCGGCGTACGGCGCCATTCTCGCGTCCCACTCCTTCTCTTTCGCGTCGAGCCTTGCCTCGAAGGCGGCGAGGTTCTTCTCATACTCCAGCTTGCCGGAGGGATCGAGCTCGGCGAGCTTGGCGGCGATCGCGCGCGCGATGACGCGGCCGTTCTCCGGGTCGGTCCAGTAGTGCGGGTTGCCGTACGGGTGCACGTCGCCCATCGCGCGGGTGACCACTTGCGTCGGCCGTTGCAGAATGTCGCAGCCGATCGAGGCGTCGAGGTAGGCCGGGTTGCCGGGGTGGATCTTGTCGTTGCGGCTCTGGTCGATGAGAGGTGGCAGGTAGCCGATCTCGAGCTCGAGGCCCGCGGCGATCAGCAGGTCGGCGCGGGAAAGCTTGACGATGAACGACGGCTTGGCGTCGACGAAATGTGGATCCTGGTAGCCCTTGGCAAGCGCGAACGTCTCGACGCGGCTCGCACCGATCGCCTGGGCGATCGAGGCGAAGTCCTGCAGCGAGGTGACGACGCGCAGCGCGCCGTGCGCGCGCACCGCGATTCCGGCGGCAAGGAGGAGGCCAAACGACGCAGGGAGTCTTCTCATCTTGCACCTCAAAACGGATGGGCGCCGTGGGCGCCGATCGCGAACTGCAACTGGAGGAGCAGCTCATTGGCGGTATACGTTCCGGCCGACACGATGTTGGGCCCGCCGTAGCGCCGCTGGCGGAACTCGCCGCGGAGCTGGGAGAACTCGCTCGGCCAGAAGGTGAGGGTGGCTGCTGTTCCGGTGTCCTTGATCGCGGCGTTGTCGGCGTGCTCCGCCGCCTCGCCGCGCACTCCCACCCACCAACGCTTGGCGAACTGGTACTCGCCGGAGACGAACCAGCCGGTGGCCGTCTGCGTCCCGTCCAGTTGCTCGCGCTGACTGCGGAACAGCTCACCGCGCAGGATGAACGTGCGATACGTCCCTTGCTGCAACGGCTTCCAACGGAAGGTCGCGTCCACCCCTGCAAGCTTCGTCTTCGCGTCGCTAAATGTGCCGTTGGGTCCCAGCCCGTACGAGGCGCCGAGATCGAGGTTGGTCGAGTCCGAGAGGTCGGCGAAGACGCGATAGTGGCCGTTGTAGGCGAGGTCAGAGCGCTTCGAGACCACGAAAAGGCCCTCTGAGTCACCCCGGAAGACCTGCACCGTCATCTCCGAAAACACATCGCCGGGTAGCGGGATGAGCTTGGCGGCGGAGATGCCCGTGCCGATCCAGCCTTCCTCGCCGCCGAGCAGGTTGACGACGGTGAGCGGCTCGTCCGGCCACGGCAGCACGTGGAGGTGCAGCGTGTTGATCTTGCCGAACGCGACCCGCATGCGCCCCACCTTGACAAGAAGGTCCCACGGCAGCGAGGTGAAGGTCAGATAGCCTTCCTCCACGCTGATGTCGTCCTTCTCGCCGATGGAGATGAAGAAGTCGGCGCGCGCGTATGGATCTACGATCGCCTGCAGCCCCAGCTCGGACTCGCGCAAGTTGGCGCTCGGCAGGTTCTCGACGTTGTTGGTGCCACCGACGGCGAGGAAGTTGCCGATCACGGAGACCGAGGGATTGAAGTAATTCGAGGTCTGGGACGACCCCGATGCCGGCGAGGTCGCCGGCGGTGCCGGCGTTGGTTGGTCCGGCGGTGACGACTGCCCGAACGCCGACGCGAGGGCGAGAAGCGATGCAGTAACGATGCAGCAGACCCAGCGCGTGTTCACGATTCCTCCTTGATTTTGCAACCGCAGAATACGCCCGGTGACGCCGGACGAAGCGACCGAGGAGTCCTCTAGAACGACGCGGGCGGGGCACGGCTCGCGTGCGGGTTGCGAGCGGCCGTGCCGACCAGTCGCGAGGCGGCGGGAACGAGTGCGCCGAGCGACGGCATCGAGACAGATGCCAGACCGCTCGCTGGCGCGAGCGAGGTGGAGAGGTGCAGCAGACACACGAGACACGTGTGGGGAGCGGCGTGAATGGCACCCGGGCCGGATTGGACGTTCGCGCCGGCTTGCGCTGGTCCGAAGGCGTCGCCTGCCGGCTCGGCATGCAGGCCAACCGAACCGGTGACCGTCAGGACCGCTCCAAGCATCAGGGCGGCGCGGACCGCGATACGCGAGCGAGTCAGACCCAACATCGTTTTCGCCAACAGGTACCGAGAATAGCGCATTCCGCACCGACGCGCGACGCACCGCCTCTGTGAGGCGCACCCAGACCACCGGCCTTGTGTCTCAAAGTGTCCTTGACGCTCCTCGCTGGTCGATCATCGACCGATGTGAAAGATCAGATTTCGTTATTCTGAGTCAGAGTCGCATTCGTGTATGTAGCATCGCACTCCTTGTTGTGACTCATCTTGACAGTGCCAGTTAATGAACCTAACCTAAGAAAGTCATCCGCTGAGCATTGGTCCGCTACACCGCTTCCGGGTGGTGCACCTGCTCGCGGAGGGGGGGAAGACCATTACGCCGCTTTGCTGCCAGTACCACTGGCGAGGGATCGGTATTTTCTGCGCGAATTTAGAAACTCGAAGCCAGGACGGGGCGCTGACGTCTTGCCACGCCGGGGGCCGATCCCGGCGACAAGCTGCTCGTCTGCCTGGCACAACCATCTTCGAAGGAGCGTCGCAATGACCAAGCGTGGAGTCATCATCTGCGTCGTAGTGCTTGTAAGCCTGGGCGGGGTTGCGCTCGCTCAGAATGATCCGCCGCTCGTGAACTGGACGGCGCCGCCGTACTGGTCGCCAACTGCGGGCCGACACGCTTCAGGTCCACAGGCGCCCTCGGCGCAAGCTTTCTCCGCGGATCGGGACGTGTCGGTGGCGTCGACGCCGGAAACGCCGCTTACCGGGTCTTTACCCTTCGTC